>NZ_CP040813.1:1185000-1785000 GCF_009498295.1 Oceanihabitans sp. IOP_32
CTGGATACTATATCTTCAATATAGTGGGTTGCCCCATTCGGATATCTACGGATCAAATCTTGTGTGCAGATCCCCGTAGCTTTTCGCAGCTTATCACGTCCTTCATCGCCTCTGAGAGCCTAGGCATTCCCCATACGCCCTTATTTAGCTTATTGTACTTTTTGCTTTTTTAATGAGTTTACTATACCTATCAAGAAATTGATAAATACAATACAATTAAACATACATCGCTCGCACGGAGTATGCTTAATCTTAAATTATTACTTAAATAATAGATTAAATCTATATATTTTTTCATGTATCTTTTTTTCAATATGTCAATGAACGTTTAAAAGTATTAAGATCTTAGTATTAAGTATTAAGACGCATCTTAATACTTTGTACTTTTATCTTTGTACTCTCTAGTGGAGAATATCGGAGTCGAACCGATGACCTCCTGCGTGCAAGGCAGGCGCTCTAGCCAGCTGAGCTAATCCCCCGTGTTTAAGTGAACAGTCTTTAGTTAAAAGTTAACAGTAACTAATCGCTGCAACGTTAACTGGGTTGCTCTACTTCTAAAATTTCCTTTTTTTTTAAAGAACGTTTCTTTTAAAAACAATCCTATCGATTCCCTTTAAAAGATACCCACTCTCGTGGGCATACTCAGCACTTAAGTGCTTCGTAGTCTCAGGCAGACTCCCCTCGACTACGCTCAGGGTAAACTTCTCGTCTGTCTTTCGACAACTCTGTAGTCTCAGGCAGACTCGAACTGCCGACCTCTACATTATCAGTGTAGCGCTCTAACCAGCTGAGCTATGAGACTGTTTTTTAGTCGTCAGTTTTCAGTTTTCAGTAATTATTCTTACTGAGCACCGTTATCTGGTGACTTTATTATTTTAAATTAACAGCAATGAGAATAAACTATTTTTCAAGCTAGGTTTTTTTCTTCCTCTTAGTCGTCTTTCTCTAGAAAGGAGGTGTTCCAGCCGCACCTTCCGGTACGGCTACCTTGTTACGACTTAGCCCTAGTTACCGATTTTACCCTAGGCCGCTCCTTGCGGTAACGGACTTCAGGTACTCCCAGCTTCCATGGCTTGACGGGCGGTGTGTACAAGGCCCGGGAACGTATTCACCGCATCATGGCTGATATGCGATTACTAGCGATTCCAGCTTCACGGAGTCGAGTTGCAGACTCCGATCCGAACTGTGATAGGGTTTATAGATTCGCTCCTTCTCGCGAAGTGGCTGCTCTCTGTCCCTACCATTGTAGCACGTGTGTAGCCCAGGACGTAAGGGCCGTGATGATTTGACGTCATCCCCACCTTCCTCACGGTTTGCACCGGCAGTCTTGTTAGAGTTCCCGACACTACTCGCTGGCAACTAACAACAGGGGTTGCGCTCGTTATAGGACTTAACCTGACACCTCACGGCACGAGCTGACGACAACCATGCAGCACCTTGTAAATTGTCCGAAGAAAAGTCTATCTCTAAACCTGTCAATCTACATTTAAGCCCTGGTAAGGTTCCTCGCGTATCATCGAATTAAACCACATGCTCCACCGCTTGTGCGGGCCCCCGTCAATTCCTTTGAGTTTCATTCTTGCGAACGTACTCCCCAGGTGGGATACTTATCACTTTCGCTTAGTCACTCAAACCGAAGTCCGAACAACTAGTATCCATCGTTTACGGCGTGGACTACCGGGGTATCTAATCCCGTTCGCTCCCCACGCTTTCGTCCATCAGTGTCAGTTCATTATTAGTAATCTGCCTTCGCAATTGGTATTCCATGTGATATCTATGCATTTCACCGCTACACCACATATTCTAACTACTTCATAATAACTCAAGATAACCAGTATCAAGGGCAATTCTACAGTTGAGCTGCAGACTTTCACCCCTGACTTAATCATCCACCTACGGACCCTTTAAACCCAATGATTCCGGATAACGCTTGGATCCTCCGTATTACCGCGGCTGCTGGCACGGAGTTAGCCGATCCTTATTCTTACAGTACCGTCAAGCCTCTACTCGTAGAGGTGTTTCTTCCTGTATAAAAGCAGTTTACAACCCATAGGGCAGTCATCCTGCACGCGGCATGGCTGGATCAGGCTCTCGCCCATTGTCCAATATTCCTCACTGCTGCCTCCCGTAGGAGTCTGGTCCGTGTCTCAGTTCCAGTGTGGGGGATCCCCCTCAGGGCCCCTACCTATCGTAGCCATGGTATGCCGTTACCACACCATCTAGCTAATAGGACGCATAATCATCTTTTACCGATAAATCTTTAATATAAAATCCATGCGAATATTATATACTATGGAGTATTAGTCAGAATTTCTCCTGGTTATCCTCCAGTAAAAGGCAGATTCTATACGCGTTACTCACCCGTGCGCCGGTCGTCGACAAGTGCAAGCACTCTCGTTACCCCTCGACTTGCATGTGTTAGGCCTGCCGCTAGCGTTCATCCTGAGCCAGGATCAAACTCTTCATCGTTAATTTTTATCGTGCTCGCTAATTCTAAAACTAGCCAACAACTTTAACAACTAAATAGGAATGTTCTAGTTCTCAAAATGGTCTATTCTCTTTTGTGATCTTAACCGTTTCCAGTTAAAATCTTACGCTGTCAATTCAATATGTTTATGAACTTGTTTCTCTTGAACTAACGTCGTTTCCTCCGTTAGCGGGTGCAAATATAACACCTTTTTTTAATCTCACAATGCTTTTTAAAGTTTTTTTTTAAAAAAAATATCACTCTACTTTTTTATCCTTAAATCACACTCTAAATGAACTTCGCTTCTAACAAGTTTAATACCCGTTTTAGCGGGTGCAAACATACAATACATTTCCGTATTATCAACTACTTTTTTTAGCCTTTTTTTAAAGTTTTTTTGCCGCCTTTTTAATCGCCTTGTTTTGTGGGGGTTATAAACTTAAAACCAATCGAATACTATAAACTAATTTTGTTTGAGGCGGTTTTTTGGTGTTAAACACCTATAAGTCCCACACGTTTTACAGATGTTATCGTAAATGTATTGGTTTACATTGGGCCTACTAACAAATTTATTAGATTATGATTCTTTTTAGATAGTCTTTAAATAATACTCCTTAATAAGGTCGCACTACCTCATTACACCCCTACCTATTATAAGTCCGTATGGTATTACCTCGTTTTACGGTTTGTAGGTCTCCTTATTATATAGCTATAAGATTATATAGGTATAAGGTTTTACTCCACTACCATAATATACAGAACCCCAAAAAAAAGCTGAAAACCTACGTGCAACGATAGACTGGGTTAAGGATTAAGGTGACAGCCTTTATTTGCGGCCGCCTATGGTAAAAAAAAGATCTGCCGGCCGGCCGGCAGGTACAGCTCAAAGCCTGACCTTACAACATCCAATGCGCGGTAAGGGAACGCCCTAAGAAAAAAAACAACAGCTCTATTATAAATTACTCCTATATATTGTGTGGATTTATTTATATGTCTATTTTTGCGGATTGAATATAATAAGAATCGCGTTTTAAACCTAAAATGCAAATCTAGAGCTTACTAAGATTATCGGACAGAAATTAATACTAACATGCAACACATAGTCTAGATTTTTGGCTTTCTTTTCAATTTTATAAAACAAAGCGCTTATTTTATTAGGTTTTACTAATTAAATTCTAGAACTTTGCCTTCCTTTTTGGAAATCCTTATAAAGAATAAAAACAATATTTATGTTAAAGATTATAGTTAAAGATGGTGAAAACATCGAAAGAGCGCTAAAACGCTACAAAAGAAAACACAGAAACATTAAAGTGATGCAAAACTTAAGAGATGGTCAATTTTTCACAAAGCCGTCTGTAAAGAAACGCCGTCAACTTCAAAAAGCACAATACATACAAAGTATTAGAGACAACGAAGAGATTTAGTCTTTGTTTTAAAATACACTTTAATATCAATCCTATTTTCTTTAATGAGCTAAATAGGATTTTTTAATTTACAATAATTTTAACGACTAGACCTTCATTAGAGCGAATATTAAAAACGGTATCGTCTTCAAAAATTAAATACTGCCCTTTAATACCCACTAATTTTCCAGTGTACTCTTGCTGTTTTACTAAATTTAGGCTTTTTGGTTTTTTAGGATATTGAATAACAGGGAATTCTATATTTGTTTCGTTATTATTTTCAATAAAATACTTAATGGCTTCGTCTGGAATATAGGTTTTAAGTTTTTCCCGCCATTCGACCAAATTTTCATCGTCGACGTCATTTTTTAACATTTTTCGCCAATTGGTTTTATCTCCAACGAAATCCTTTAATGCTAGTTCTGTAATACCCGCAAGGTATCTGTTTGGCACTTCAACTATTTCAATAGCTTCATGAGCGCCTTGATCTATCCAACGTGTTGGAACTTGTTGTTTTCTAGTAACCCCAACTTTTACATTGCTTGAGTTTGCCAAATAGACAATATGTGGTTGCAGTTGTACTTTCTTTTCGTATTCCAAATCGCGATCTTCTTGACCTAAATGAGCCGTACTCAATTCGGGTCTAATAACCCAATCTGCAGCCTGTGGTACTTCGAAAAAGCATTTTTTATCGAATCCTTGTCGGTAAATAGGTTTGTCTAGACCGCAGTTTAAGCATTGGTATTTAACAAACTGAATCGTTAGCGTTTTATTTAATAACTGATTCATGTGTAAAAAATCGTTCTCGAACACTAAATAGTATTGAACAGGGTTTGAGAGCTCTGTTTTCATTTTTGTTAATACCCCTTGGAAAATCATAAAAAAAAGCCTTATTTTGAGAGCCTAAAGATAAACAAAATATGCCAATTCCTATAGTGAACTCTATTGCTTCTTGGTTTTTAAAAAAACGATTTCATCAAATCGAATTATTTTTAAAATACCCGAACGAAGTACAAAACGAACTGCTTTTAAGCCTAATAGATACCGCTAAAGATACTGAGGTTGGTAAGCAATACGATTTTTCATCGATTACTAACTATGAAGCTTTCGCAGCGCGTGTTCCCATAAAAAGCTACGAAGGGTGGCACGATGTTATTGAACGGTCTCGCCAGGGAGAACATAATATATTTTGGCCCAGCCCTATTAAGTGGTTTGCAAAATCTAGTGGAACGACAAACTCGAAGAGTAAATTTATTCCCGTAAGCACAGAGTCTTTAGAAAATTGCCATTATGCTGCTGGCAAAGATTTATTATGCATGTACCTTAATAATAATGAAGGGTCGCAATTATTCACAGGAAAAAGCTTGCGCTTAGGCGGAAGCAAAGAATTATATAAAGAGAACGGCACTGTATTTGGCGATTTATCGGCTATATTAATTGACAACATGCCATTTTGGGCAGAATTTAGTAGTACGCCCAGCAATAAGGTGTCTTTAATGAGCGATTGGGAATATAAAATGCAAGCCATTGTAGACGAAACTATAAACGAAAACGTTACCAGTTTAGCTGGTGTGCCATCGTGGATGTTGGTGTTATTAAATAATGTTTTAGAAACCACTGGTAAACAAAGTCTATTTGATGTTTGGCCTAATTTAGAGGTGTATTTTCATGGTGGTGTAAGCTTTTCGCCATACGTAGATCAGTATAAAAAAATACTTCCCAAAGACAGTTTCCAATATTACGAAATATACAATGCTTCTGAAGGTTTTTTTGCTATTCAAGACCAAAACAACTCGGACGAGTTATTACTCATGTTAGATTACGGTATTTTTTACGAATTTATCCCCATGAACATTTATGGCTCTAAGGAAGAGAAGGCCATACCTCTAAGTGACGTTCAGTTGAATCAAAATTATGCCGTGGTTATCACCACAAACGCCGGTTTATGGCGTTATAAAATTGGTGATACCGTACGCTTTACTTCATTAAGTCCCTACAGGATAAAAATTTCGGGTAGAACGAAACATCATATTAATGTTTTTGGTGAAGAACTCATTATAGAAAATGCCGAAGATGCTTTGAAACGAGTTTGCCAAACCACAGAAGCAGAAATTGTAGAGTATACTGCCGCACCAATTTTTATGAAAGACCAAGAGAAAGGTGCACATGAATGGATAATAGAATTTAAAACAGCTCCTCAGGATTTAGATCGTTTTGGAGCCTTGTTTGATCAAGCTTTAAAAGACTTAAATTCAGACTACGAAGCCAAACGCTATAACAATTTAACCCTTAATGCACCCAAAATACATGTGGCTCGGCCTAAATTATTTTACGACTGGTTAAAGCAGAACAACAAATTAGGTGGCCAGCATAAAATTCCGAGATTATCGAACTCCAGAGACTATATCGAGGAATTGTTACGTTTAAATTATTAATGGACGCTTTTTCCTGTTATAATTACAACCATACCACACCATTTTTACTTTATTGCCATTTCGATTGGTGCCTCTTAGTAGCCTATAAAAACGCCAATTTAAGGTAATACCAAATTAATAATAAGACAATTCAAAATTAAATTGGTATAAGAGCTAGCTATTGAAACTTGTATTACCAGACATTCTAGAACGCGTTGTTTTTAATTTAGAACTCTTTGATATTTCTCTACATCATGTTTAACATGATATAGCCTTATTTTAGGACGGATCACTTCGTCTAGATTCAAAATTTGAGGCTTCTATTAGGGTGATACTCTTTTATTTATCCATTTTACACAGTCTCCAAATTTAGAGAAAATTTGGTCTTCTGTCACTACGTATGGAATAATATCTATACGTTCCATCATAAAACGTGGTTGCGACGCTAATTTAACAAAAAGCACCTTAATATTTTTTTTCTGTAAATCTCTAAGCATATCTTCCATGGCATATACCCCAGATTGATCCATGTGCCTTACACGCCCCATGCGCATAATAACATACGATGCAGTTTCTGGGATTTGAGATGTTAAATTTAAAAAGTCGGTTATAGATCCAAAAAACAACGGCCCTTTTAAATGGGTGACAAATACCTTTTCGCGCAATTGTTCTGGAAAATCGATTTCATTCTCCCACTCTTTTTCTTTAAATGGCTGCACATCACTTTGCTCGCCAGTTAAATCACTGATTTTTTTCATGAACATTAAAGATTCAATCACCAAACCAATGGCCACAGCATACACTAGATTCCAAAAAGTAGCCAACAATAACACCGCAAACATAACTGCCGCTTCTGAGCTAAATTTGAATGGCCCTAATTTTACATCTTTTGGAAGTCCCGTTATGGCTCGTAATCCCTTGTAATCCATAACTCCTATACCCACAGTAATCAATACTCCAGCTAGAACTGCCGCCGGTATTTGAGAAGCAATTGGTCCTAAGCCTAACAAGATAATAAGCAACATCACGCCAGCTATCATTCCCGAAAGTCTTGTTTTGCCACCAGAATTAATATTAACAACCGTTCTAATAGTTGCACCAGCACCTGGAAGTCCTCCAAAAATAGCGGCAACGCTATTACCAACACCTTGGCCAATTAACTCTTTATTTGGTTTATGCTGGGTTTTTGTAATATTATCGGCCACAACACTTGTAAGCAAAGAGTCTATCGAGCCTAACAATGCCAAGGTAAAAGCCGTAAAGATATAAGGAGATATACTACTTAACGAAAAGCTTGTGAAAATTTCAAAATTTGGTACAGGAAAGCCACTCGGAATTTCTTCGATGGGTTTGTAATCCAAACCAAAACCGATGGCAATTGCCGACATTACAATTAAGGCCACTAGGGTACTTGGAATCGCCTTTGTTATGAGTTTAAACCCATAAATGATGAGAATCGTTCCTAGCGCTAAAATAAGCTCTAACCAATTTATATTTTGAAAAGCACGTGGAAAGGACTTAATGGCTCCCCATACTCCAGAGGTTTCTTTAGCAGCAAGTATTTGAGATTCTTTTAAAATCTGTTCTTCTGAAAACTCGCCGGTATTGCCCAGAATCTCTTTAAAATCTTTTAAAACTAAAATACCGTCTTTAGCCTCATCGGCTAGAATTTCTTTTATAATAACTCCTTCTGCTTCGGCCTTAAATTGATTCACATAATCTAAGTCTTCTTTGGGATAATAACCCAACGAAGGTAAGATCTGAGTTATCAAAATCATAACACCAATGGCCGTCATAAACCCAGAGACCACCGGGTAAGGTATGTATTTCACATATTTACCAAGCCCCAAAACACCAAAGCCTACTTGTATTAATCCCGCTAGAAGAAATACACTTAAGATAATGGGGATAGCTTTATTCACATCGCCATCGTTAACAGCGATAATCCCAGAGACTAACACCATACAAACGGCAGTCATCGGAGCAGTTGGTCCAGAGATTTGAGTGTTTGTACCGCCAAAAAGTGCAGCAAAAAAACCGACAAAAATAGCACCGTACAAGCCCGCTGTTGGACCTAAACCAGAAGATACTCCAAAAGCTAAAGCTAGTGGTAAGGCCACTATACCTGCAGTAACACCTCCAAAAGCATCTCCCCTAAAATTAGAGAAAAAAGATTTCATGGTTACTGTTTTTTATTGGAGTTGAGTTTTAATATTACAAACCCTATAACTGCAGAAACTAGAGACCCGATTAAAATTCCAATCTTGGCAGAATCAATATACTCTGGGCTGTTACCAAAGGCGAGACTTGCAATGAATATAGCCATAGTAAACCCGATACCTGCTAAGAAAGAAACCCCAATAATGTGCATATTGTTTATCTCTTTTGGTATTTGAACTATTTTTAATTTTTTAACGAGAAAAACAATTCCAGAAACCCCTACACTCTTACCTAGAACCAAACTAGCGACAAGCGTTGTAATTAAAGCGAAATTAAGATCGTACTCACTATTTAACATCACACCGGCATTAGCGAGTGCGAAAACTGGGATAATAAAATTACCAACTACGGTATGAAGTGAATGTTCTAAATGCTGTAAAGGCGATCTAAATTTTAATGTCCATTTTTCTAAGTTATCAATTTGCATGAGCTGTCCGCTAGATAAAACGGGGTCTTTTGTATCTTCTGCTAACTTTAGTTCGCCTGTAATAGTTTCTAAATTCTTTGTAAATAAGGAGGCGTCAACCTTTTGTCTTAAAGGAACAGCAAAGGCTAATAATACACCAGCTAATGTTGGATGAATACCAGACTTAAGGAACAGCACCCAAACAACCAGACCTACCACAATTAAAACAGACTTCGAATATAAATTTCGGTAGGTTAAGAAAAACAAAATTAGTAACAATATACTCGCTATAATAAGTAGCGAAATTTGGATGTTATCACTATAAAATATAGCAATTACCATTACGGCACCCAAATCGTCAACAATAGCAAAAGCGGTTAAGAAAACTTTCAGACTTAAAGGTATTTTATCACCTAATATTTTTAGCACTGCTAAAGCAAATGCAATATCTGTTGCCATAGGAATACCCCAACCACCTGCTGTTTCTGGGTTCGAGTTAATGAAATAATAAAACAGGGCTGGAATAATCATACCTCCTAAAGCGCCATATAAAGGAAATGCTATTTTTTTTGGTGAATTTAACTCGCCTATAGTTAGTTCTCTTTTAACTTCTAAGCCTATTACAAAGAAGAATATGGCCATTAATCCATCGTTAATCCATAAAATTAATGGTTTTTTTAACTCAAAGACGTCAAAAGAAAATCCGAGTTCATATTGCCAAATTGCATTATAGGTTTCTCCCCATGCTGAATTTGCCCAGATTAAGGCAATAATGGTTGCAGCTAAGAGTAATACGCCACTTAAGCTTTCCGATTTTATAAAATTTTGTAAAGATGATAACACACTACCTTTTCCTGATATTTCTTTATTTGACATTCTTTTATCTTTTTTTAAGATTTATAAAATGACTTAGTAAAACTAGTCGGTTCTAATTATATAACAACCACTTTTTATGGCTCCTCGTTGTATTTTTTTTAAAATTATTATCGCTGTTGAAATTTTAGAATACTAACCTCAGTAAAGTTGGTAATAAAAAAATCTGACATAATGAACAAAGGAAAAATTATGGAAGTTACCTCCAATGCTTTATTATGTTTTGAAAATAGTTGTAAAAAAAATAGCAAGTGCGAATTTAAAAATCATTTTTCAAAAAAACACTATTAAAAACCGATAAAGATACTTTTAGTTAATAAAATTATGAATTATTCGGGTTAGATCAGTAAAAACACGATTTATCTACGATATTCCAGCGGTATTAGACACATATCTAAGAGGAAGTCTTTTAAAGAAGGTTAATACTAAGGCTTTAAAACATCGAAATGGAATGAACTTCATGAATTGAAGACCAAAAAGATTACAATTAGTCTACAGGCCTCATAATTTTAGAACAAAAAAGTAGCATTAACAAGCTCATTAATGCTACCCAGATTTTAAAAATTTAAAGTTTTATTCATAAAAATCTACTGCTCCTGTTTTTACATCGTACATGCCTCCCACAATCTTAATTTCTTTGTGGTTCACCATTTCGGCTAGCACACTGCTTTCAGCTATTATTCTACCCATATTTAGTAAAACATTTTTAGCCGCAACATTGTCGACGAATTGGGAATTTGATGAATTGCGCCTAGATTCATCTTTAGGCTCGGTAACGGCATCTATAGCCGGTTTAATATGAGATAACATGTGTGTTAAATTACCCAATTTAGCATTGTCGCAGGCACCTTTTACAGCTCCACAAGACGTATGGCCAAGAACTACAAGTAATTTCGTGCCTGCCAGCTTGCAAGCAAATTCCATGCTACCTAAAATATCCTTATTTATAAAATTTCCAGCAATTCTAATGCTAAAAATATCTCCTAAACCTTGATCAAAAACTAATTCTGCAGACACTCGAGAATCGATACAACTTAGTATGGTTGCAAAAGGGAATTGCCCCTCTCTTGTATCGTTAACTTGTTCTAGTATATTTCTATTAGCTTTTAAATTGTTCTGAAACCGTAAATTACCTTCTTTTAAAAAACGTAATGATTTTTCTGGTGTCATTGTCGCTTGAGTTTCTTTTGTATGTGCTTTCATTTTGCTTTGTTTTTGTATATGTGATGTGATTAGAACTTATACCAATTTAATCTTGAAATGTCGTATTGTTAATTTGGTATTTAAGAAATCAAGTTTTTTAACCTCTATTTATTACACTGAGCAGGACGTCTAAAAACACCGGTTGTATTTATACCCCTTTTTCTAAACTAAATGATTATAAAGTTCTGGTTTACTTTAAAAATGCAGACAGACTTATTTACCCGCCTATTTAAACCAGCTGTTCTGGAGGTGGAAGTATGATGTATGAAAACCGTGTTAAGTAATGGTTAACATAGCTTGAAGAATTATTTACAGCCTTGTAACCCACAGTAAGCGGCTCTTTCTCTATATTGAAAAACACTAATTCTGAGTGTTCTTCAACCTCTTCTGAGCTATAAAAAACCGAATGTAATTGCGCCTTATCTTCAGCCATAAAAACCATGGTAGACCAAGAAAAGGAGAGCAAAAAGAGGGCTGCAAACCATATGGATAAGCTCGTATTTTTCATTAGAAAAAAATAACATTATCCTCAAATATAGCGAATTTTGTTTAATTAATAGCTAAAATCGTTCAACAATTTTATATCTGCAGAATCGATCCAACCCGTTTTTCCATCGGCTAGTTTTATCTTTTTCCAATTGTTTAAAGTATCTAACACCTGAACTTTAGTCCCTTCATGTAATCTAAACGCTATCTCACTTCGCAAATTTGGTTCGTTTTTCACCTCGCTCTCTTGAGCAAAAACAATTGCTGGTCTATTATTTTTATCACTATTAAATTTATGAAAAGTAAAAGCTAAACTTAATAGTACTAAAACTAAGCTTATAAAACTTCCAATAAAGGCCAAACGCTTATTAAAGGACGAATATGCGAAATAATAGATTAAAAAGAGCGCAACAAAACACAATACAAATACAATTGAGGTTTTAGCCCAAGAATCGAAACTCATGATATTTGTAAAGCTTTTAATAAATTTAGATAGCCCTGTTTGGGGAACAACATCTATGGCATCAATAGTCATGTTTTTTGCAAAAGCCATGTTGTTTTGTATCGTTTTATCCTGTGGTGCCAACAACAACGCCTTCTCGTAGAAATAAATACTTGGCGCAATATTGTTTAATTTATAGTGCGCGTTAGCCAAATTAAAATAAAGTGCTTCAGAATGATTTCCAGAATCTAAAATCGCGGTATACTTCTCAATGGCTTCAGCGTATTTTCCTTGGTTATACAAAGCGTTGCCCTGCTCAAAAAGCTTATCGTTTTGTGAAAAAACTAAGGTACTGCATAAAAATAATAGAAGGTATGCTGCTGTTTTCATTTTAGCGTGCTTGTTTATCAATTAAAGAAATCGTTTTTGCAGCCTTATCATAATCCTGCTGCATCTCTACATTAGTAATTGGCGTATAACGTGCCAGTTCGCAATTTTTAATGATACTCATAAAATCGGATATTGCAACGGCACTAACCTGCTTGTCTTCTAATAGAGCAACTACTCTGTCTTTACTAAGCTCACTGGTTTCAATTTGTAATTTAGCTTTTAAATAGTTGTGTAGTGCACTTTCTAGGGCATCGTAAAAAGCGTCTTTATCTCCGAGAGTGCGTTTCGCTTTTCCTAAATATTTTTTAGCAAGTTTATCTGCTTTTCTAATTTTACTACCATCGACATCGGCGTCTAGAGCCCTTTTTTTCTTTCTAATTACTATGGCAAGCGGAATGGCTATAAATGGGAGTAATAAAGACGTCCAAAACCAAGGTGTTTTAAAAAAATATCCTGTTTTTGTAGGCGAAAACTTAGTTTTCGTTTTTATAAAGGCAAACTGATCGTTATTTAAAACAACCCGTTGTTTGCCAGTACCGACATTCGCATTGTTATTGGTACTCGAAACACTACTTACTGGTCCTTCTAAAACGTCTATAATAAGGTTATCAGACGATATTCTTTTGTAAGTTTCCGTTCTTAAATCGAAATACGAAAACGAAATACTTGGTATGGGGTATTTACCTTTAAATTGCGGAACAACCGTATAACTATCTTGAATTTTCCCCTGCATACCAGCTAAATTTGTTCTGACACTTTCGGTATGCTCTGGTTCGTATACCTCTAAAGAGCTAGGTAAAGAAACTTTAGGTAATTTAAACAATTTTAGATTGCCTTTGCCACTTACCTCAACTTTTAATTGTAGCGATTCTAAGGCGTCTAATTCCGTTTTAGACGCTGTAACATTAAAATCGAAGCTACCTACGGCTCCCGTAAAATCAACAGGTCTACCTTGCTCGGGTAGTGGCTTTACATTTATGGTTCGTCGCCCTGCAGACACGGTTTTGTTAGTTCGAGTCATTAAACGCCCTCCAAAAATATCACGCCTGTTTGTTGGTACTCTTACGGCAATATCTAAGCTTAAAGGTTCTATGGTTAATTTTCCGGTTTTCTGCGGATATAACACGGTTCGTCTCAACACTAAAAATTGGTATTCCTCACCTTTATAGGTCCCCATTTGGACTTTTTCTCCTTGCACATCGATATTCTGACTCCAAAAATCGTTGTACCGCGGACTATCGATTTCCCGCCAATTATCAACCCCAGTATTTGGCGATACATAAAGTTTATAAACTACCGTTATCCCTTCGTTTAGATAGGGGTCTGTTTTAGAAACCTCGGCGACCAAATGAATGTTTTGAGAAGCTATATAGTTTGGATCGTTAGGATCCTTGGGTTTATCGATAGCGGCTGTAACTTTAACCTTTACCGGTAGGGTTTTATAAATTTCTCCATCTATTGAAATAGTGGCTTGATTTATAGTGAAATCGCCTTGCTTTTTTGGGGCCAAAAAATAACTAAAGGTCTTTTTATAAGTTCTAACCCCATTAATCCATGAGTTGCTTACCGCTTGGTTTGGACCTCCAACAACAGTAAATCCGTTAAAATCTGGAGGATTAAAATTATCACCATCTTGATTCATTTCAAAATCGACACGTAAGCGCTCATTAATACCCAAAGTACTTTTGCTCACTTTGGCTTCAAATTTTACTTGTGAAAAAGTAAAACCTGTTACCAACATTAAAATTATAAATGATATGTGTTTTTTAATTTTCATGTTTTACTTTACGATTTAAGAATACGCTTTTTGATTTAGGTTTTTAATAGTTTGTAAATTTCTATTAACACCGGTTCCTTATTCTCGATTCGTTTTACCAGTCCTTCTCTGCTTTTACGCTTTCGCCTTTTTGTTTTTTTGCGTTCATTTTTTCTTGAACTTTCTTCTCTTGATTATTCATCGCTTCTAACAAACTCTTAATTTGCTGCGGCGACAGTTGTCCAGGCTGTGGTTGCGACTTCTGCTGGTCTTTATTATTACCGTCATCTTCCTTATTTTTGTCGCCTTCATCTTTATTATCCTCGTTAGGTTTTCCTTCATCTTCCTTTTCATCCTCTCCGGCATCATTATCCTTATCGCCCTGATCTTTTTTATCGTTGCTATCATCTTCCTCTTCGCCGTCCTTTTTATCTTGGTTTTCTTGGTCGCCTTCTTCTTTATCGTCTTGATTATCGTCTTCTTTATCTTGATCTTGTTGATTTTTTTGCTGCTCTGCACAGGCTTTTGCTAAGCCCAAATTATAACGCGCCTCATCATCTGTGGGGTCGTTTCTTAATGCATTCTTATAAGCTTCAACTGCGGCAATACAGTTTTTGTTTTTCATTAAAATATTACCAATATTATGATATGCCTTATGCTTTTCTGTTTTAGAAACGGCATTTTTAAGAGCCAGTTCATGTCGGTATAGCGCCTCGTCGTAATTTCCTTTTTTATAATACGAGCTTCCCAAATTATATAAGCCCGCTACCGTGGTTGGCTGTTCTGATATTGCTTTCCTATAAGCCATTTCGGCCGATACAAAATCGTCGTCTATTAAAGTATTACCCTGATAAATGTAATTGTTAGACTTTTTAGATGCCTCTAACTCTTCTTTTTCTTGTGCAAAAGAAAAAGATGCAAATATTGTAAATAGAAGTATCGCTGCTTTTTTCATCGTCATTGTTTCTAAATTCTAATATAGAAAACCTTTCAAGTTAATATCGTTAAAAAATTTATAAATTATAAGTGCTGTTTTGCTTGACTTGAACCTATGGATTTCAAGTCGGGAAGCCTAAAGATTTTCATTAAATAAATTTAATTTTTTAAGCCATTCTGTTTTTCGTTCTAAAAGAAAAATATCTAAAAGCAAAAAGAAAATTCCAAAGCCTAAAAACCATTGAAATTGGTCTTGATACTCTGCAAATTGCTTGGCTTCGAATTCGGTTTTGTCCATTTTATTTAAAAGTTCCCTAATGCGCTCAACCACCGCATCGGTATTTTGGCCATTAATGTAAACTCCATTGGCTCCTGCTGCGATATTTTTTAGTGTGGTTTCGTCTAGTCGTGTAATAACCGTTTCTCCCTGTCTATCCTTTTTGTAATTTGAAATCACACCATTTCTTTTTATGGGTATTGGTCCGCCTTTTACATCGCCCACTCCAATAGTAAAAATTCTAATTCCTTCTTTTAGAGCTTCTTCGGCTAAAGACACGGCATCTTCACCATGGTCTTCACCGTCTGATATGATAATAAGTACTCGGTTGGTTTGCTGCTCGTTGTCGAAATAGGTTTTAGACAGTTTAATGGCTTCATCGATTGCTGTCCCTTGCGAGGATAGCATATCGGTATTCATACTGTTTAAAAACATTTTGGCCGCTGCGTAATCTGTCGTTATTGGTAATTGCGGAAAAGCTTTACCCGCATAAGCAATAATACCGATACGATCGCTGGCCAAATTATTGATAATTTGTGTTACCAATTGTTTCGATTTTTCTAGTCGGTTTGGTGCAATATCTTCGGCAAGCATACTTTTGGACACATCGATAGCAAAAACAATATCGACGCCTTCCCGCTTTACAGTTTCCAACTTAGAGCCAATTTTCGGATTTACCAAAGCCAGAGCTAAACAGGCAAAACCAAGACTTAATACCGCGATTTTTAAAATAGATTTGAATAAAGATCTGTTTGGGCTTAACCGTTTAAGCAGTTTTTTATCGGCAAACTTCTGCTGTGTTTTGTGTTTCCAGATTTGAAGCACAAAAAAGCATAGAACGATTGCTGGAATCACTCCCAGAGCCCAAAACCATATTTTTTCTTCTAACTGCATTATGTGTTTATTTGTTTTTCGTGGATTTGTTTTCCTCGAATTCACTAATTAAAACTAAAAGTCTTCCGCTTTTGCGGAAATAAAAACCGTTGTTATATAAAACTTCTAAAAATTGTAAATCGCAATAGCAATTCTAAAAGCAATAATAGCCCTGCTAGAATAACCAAGGGTCTAAATTTTTCTTCATAATTATAAAACTTAAATTCTTCAATTTCTGTTTTTTCAAGTTTATTAATTTCTTCGTAAATATCTTCTAGTTTTTTATTATCGGTCGCTCTAAAATACTTGCCTCCAGTAAGATCTGCGATTTCCTGCAGTAATTTCTCATCAATTTCAACTTGTACGCGGCCATATTGAAAATTGCCGTTGGGCAAGATGGCAACTGGTGATAATGCCATACCGTTTGTTCCTAAACCAATCGTATAGGTTTTAATGCCGTATTCTAGTGCCAATTCGCTTGCAATTTTAGGGTCTATAAATCCAGAATTGTTAACGCCATCGGTTAACAAAATAATAACCTTACTTGTGGCTTTACTATCTTTTAAGCGGTTTACAGCGGTTGCTAAGCCCATTCCAATAGCGGTGCCACCTTCTATAATGGTATTGTATTGTATCTCCTTTAAAGCGCGTAGCACTATAGATTTGTCGCTGGTAATTGGTGTTCTGGTAAAGCTTTCGCCGGCGTACTCCACTAACCCAATTCTGTCGTTTGGTCGGCCTTTAATAAACTCTGCAGCGACACCTTTTAAGGCTTCCAATCTATTTGGTTTTAAATCTTTTGCCAGCATACTAGCAGATACATCAATAGCCATAACAATATCTATACCTTTGGTGGTTTTTGTTCTTGAAGACACATCTACCGTTTGCGGTCTCGCCATGGCCACGATAAGCAATGTTAAAGCCAATAGTCTTAAAACAAATAAGAAGTGCTTGGCTTTAGGTAACCACGAATTTTCTAGTTTAAAACCCTTTAAACTAGATATTTTTAATTCTGAGGTTTGTACACGATGCTTTAAAACATACCAAAATACCGCTAACGGTAAAAGCAGTAGTAACCAAAAAAAATCTTTATTTAAAAATTGTATTCCTTCAAACATTATTCTTCGACTTCTTTAAGTTCTATTGAATTTAAAATACGTGCCACCATCTGATCTGCATAAGTATCGTCTTTAGGACTTGTAATTATAATTTGTTGGAGCACATTTTCTGCCGTAAAATGAAGCATAACATAGTTCCCTTCCTGTAGTTTATTAGAAATCGGACTAAGTATTTTAAATGTCCCATGTGTTTTTAATCCCTCGGCACCATTTGGGGTCGTAAACAGTTCTTTTAAAACAATAATATCTTTTGCTCCTTGGGCTTCAAAATCTTGTAAGGTGTTTTCAGAAATTTTTTCCAGATCGACACCTTCCTCACCAGGATTTTTTAGTATTGATGTGCTTGTACTTACCCAAAACATCTCGGTTAGCGCTCCATAACTAAACGTAGACACGCTTGTGTCTTGATTTAATTCTTGAGATTTAGGTGTGTCCATTCGTTTTAATACTTGGGGTGTTGAAATATGTATGGGCGGAAAGCCATACGCACTGTTTACCCAGTTACCCTCTAAAAGGGTTTTACTTTCGTGACCAAAAATATGATCTTTAACATAAGTAAAACCATATTTTAAACCAAAACCAACAAAAGTTGCTATGGCTAAAAATAGACCAACCGCAACGGTGGCTATAATTTTATTACGCTTTTGTTTGCGCTCTAATTCTTTTTTGTACTGCTCGTCTAAAAGTTTTTCTTCTTCAGTAGGTTCGGGTAAGGCTTCTTTAACCTGATCAATTTTAGCATCAATGGTGTTTCTATCTAACTTTGCCAACTCCACATCTGGTGCAGATTTTGCAAATTTCACTAAATCGGCGCGTTTTAATATGCTTTCTAAATTAGCAATATCTTCTTTTGTGATTTTTATCTGATTACCGTCTTTAAGAAGGTTTAGCCTATAAATTAGCTCGTCTGTTGTACTTTCTAAAGCGCGGTCGTATACCTTTTCATCAAGATACTTTTTGATGATGAACGTTAGATCTGAATAGTAATCTTTTAAATTTTCGTGTTCGAGATAAAGGCTATCGTCTAGTTTTTTTAAGGCCAATTTAGCTCTATCATAGGGTGGTAATAATGCGATTTCTTCGGCTTGAGTAAGCGGTTTTTTTCGCCAAATAAACCAATACAGCACAAAGCCAACAGCAGCAATTATAAGTAAGGTTATTAATAGGTATTTAAACCAATTACTTCCCGTTTTGTTAACGGTTATAATCGGCTTAATATCGTACAAGCCTTGTTTTGTGGTATCAATTAGAACATTTCTAACCTCAACCTTCATAGAATCTGTGAAAAACAGTTTATCACCAATGGCAATTTTTTGTCTTGGAATGGTATAGGTTCCCGAATCAAATTGAGTTAAACCATAGGTTTTTATCAGATTAAATTTATCCTTGTTTTTTAAAGTGTCTGTTTTATAAGACTCAATCACTTCTAAGGGCAAAAAAGTTTGTCCTTCTGGAAAGACAACAAGATTTGTGGTATCGGTTTCAACTTGAATCTTATATGTAATTTGTTCACCAATTTTTATAGACGTCGAGTCGATTTCAGCGGTGACTTGAGCATTTATGAACCAAGATGAAAGCACCAAGACAAAAGACAAAACCCGTTTACCAAAATTAAAAACCCTTCTCGATTCTTGACTCTTAACTCTTGACCTTATTATATTTGATTTTTTATTTTTCATTTTAAAAAAGCTTCACTTTGGCGCTTAGCCCGACATCACTTTTAACCTTTAACTTAATATCTTATCTGTGTTTAAAATATCCCAGTAATTTTTTTACATAACTTTCGTCTACCCGACAGTTTATGGTTCCTGCGCCAGATTTAGCGAAGGCATCTTTGTAGTAGTTTACTTTTTCATGATAAAATTTACCGTATTGACGTCTTACTTTTTTAGAGGTCGTATTCACTAACATAAACTCACCAGTTTCGGCATCTTGCATTTGTACGACACCCAAGTTTGGAATTTCGGCTTCCATTTTATCATAAATTCGAATACCCGTAACATCGTGTTTTCTGGCCACAATTTTAAGGGTTTGTTGATAGTTGTCTGCAAAAAAATCAGATAGCATAAACACAATGGCTTTCTTCTTCATGACATTGGACAAAAACCTTAAGGCTTCAGAAACATCGGTGAGCTTACTTTTTGGTTTAAATTCAATTAACTCTCGAATTATTCGCAAAACGTGAGAACGTCCTTTTTTGGGAGGAATAAATAATTCGACTTGATCTGAAAATAAAATAAGTCCGATTTTATCGTTATTCTGAGTTGCCGAAAAGGCCAGCGTTGCCGCAATTTCGGTGATTATTTCATTTTTAAACTGATTTTGAGTACCAAATAATTCTGAGCCCGACACATCGACCATAAGCATCATGGTAAGCTCGCGCTCTTCTTCAAAAACTTTTACAAACGGTTCGTTATAGCGTGCGGTAACATTCCAATCGATGCTTCTTACATCGTCTCCAAATTGATACTGACGCACTTCAGAAAAAGTCATACCCCGCCCCTTGAAAGTCGAGTGGTATTCGCCTCCAAAAATATGATCGGACAAACGTCGTGTCTTAATCTCTATTTTGCGTACTTTTTTAAGTAGTTCTTTAGTATCCATAAGCCCTTACTCCCCGTAAAAGAGGAATTAATCGCTGTTAAATTTTAATTTGAAATGTTTTTAAGTATCATATTTTGTTCCCTCACACCCACATCCTTATACAATGGCGGTTTCCTTTACGGGACTAGAACCTTTTATGGTACTTCGATCTCGTTTACAATTTTATTAATAATGTCCTCTGAGGTTACATTTTCGGCTTCAGCCTCGTAAGTAATGCCTATCCTGTGTCTTAGTACATCTTGAACTACAGCACGAACATCCTCTGGAATAACGTAACCACGACGCTTAATAAAGGCATAGCATTTTGCGGCAGTTGCCAAATTAATACTTCCTCGAGGTGAGGCGCCAAAAGCTATTAAGGGTTTTAAATCGGCCAGTTTATATTTTTCTGGATATCGCGTAGCAAAAACAATATCGAGAATGTATTTCTCAATTTTCTCGTCCATATAAACCTCTCGAACAACCTCTTGAGCTCGTAAAATTTGAGCAGTAGAAACCACAGGATTTACCTTATCCCATGTACCTTTTAAATTGGCGCGCATAATAAGCTGCTCTTCGTTTATTTTAGGATAATCTATAATGGTTTTTAGCATAAAACGATCTACCTGAGCTTCTGGCAACGGGTACGTACCTTCTTGCTCCACTGGGTTTTGTGTTGCCATTACTAAAAACGGCTTATCTAAAATGTAAGTTTCATCGCCAATAGTAACTTGCTTTTCCTGCATGGCTTCCAGTAGTGCCGATTGCACCTTAGCTGGTGCTCTATTAATCTCGTCTGCCAGAACAAAGTTGGCGAATATAGGCCCTTTTTTAATAGAGAAATCATTAAGTTTCATATTGTAAATTAATGTTCCCGTAACATCGGCAGGCAATAAATCTGGAGTAAATTGTATTCTACTAAAGCTCCCCTCGACCGCTTGCGCTAAGGTATTAATAACAAGTGTTTTTGCTAAGCCTGGAACCCCTTCAAGTAAAATATGCCCACGACCTAATAAGCCTATTAGTAAACGCTCGACCATATCTTTTTGCCCAATTATCATTTTATTCATCTCAAACATGAGCAAATCAACAAAAGCACTTTCTTTCTCAATCTTTTCGTTAATTGCCTTAATATCAATTGTACCTGTTTCTTCCATTATTTTATTATTTGAAGTGTCGAATATACTGCGCTTATTTTTAAGCAATGCAAATTGTTAAAATTTTAGTTGTAACGCTGTTAAAAATTGGTTAAAAATCAGCAAGGCTATTAATACAGCTTGCCGTAATCAAATATTTAACAAGAGTATATACCATATTTGGCCGATCTAGTACACTACTCAAAAAACACCAAGTACATTTTTAAAACTAGACAAACAAATTCATCTGTTTTAAGTATTTTTATTGAAAATTATAACGATATAAAAACCATGAGAAAAACAGCACTAATCACAGGAGCTACCAGTGGTATTGGAAAAGCTACAGCATACGAATTAGCAAAACACGATATAAATCTAATACTTTGTGGGAGACGATTAGAACGCCTAAACAGCATAAAAAACGATTTAGAACGTTTAACCCATGTGCATATTTTAAATTTTGATGTTCGCGATAAAAACGAGACTTTAAAAGCTATTGAGTCGCTACCAAAAGCCTTTAAAATTATTGATATTCTTATTAATAATGCTGGAAATGCGCACGGATTAGACCCTATACAAACTGGAAACCTCGACGATTGGGATGCCATGATGGATATTAATGTAAAAGGCTTACTTTATGTAAGTAAAGCAGTTATTCCGCAAATGACCGAGCGTCAAACTGGACATATTATAAATATAGGCTCTTCTGCTGGAAAAGAAGTTTACCCAAAAGGCAACGTGTATTGTGGCAGTAAACATGCCGTTTTAGCAATTACTGAAGGCATGCGCATGGACTTAAACCCGTTTGGAATAAAAGTTGGTGCCGTAAACCCTGGCTTGGTTGAAACCGAGTTTTCTAAAGTGCGTTTTAAAGGCGATGCTATGGCTGAAAACGTTTATAAAGGCTATAAAGCTTTGCAAGCCGAAGATATTGCAGAGATTATTTATTTTGCCATTTCAAGACCGCCTCATGTAAATATTGCGGATGTATTGGTGTTGCCCACGGCGCAAGCGAGCAGCACTATTGTTAAAAAAGAATTTTAAAATTACAACTATAAGATTCCCGTCTTCACGGGAATTAAAAATAAACAACTTTAATAATGATTAACAAACGCTTACTTATAAAACACCTTTTAGCTCACAACGATGAGAACAGTTTTTATGACAAAAAGCGTAAAATAGATATTAGTCAAAAAGAAGGGAAAGGCAAGTTTTTAAAACACATTTGTGCGCTTTCCAACAGCAACCCTAAAAACAACTCTTATATTGTAATTGGTGTAGAAGATGAAGACAACAATATTGTTGGTGTCGATTTTTTTGACGATAGTAAAATCCAGAACCTCATTAATGCCTATTTAACCAATCCGCCTATTGTGCAGTACGAAAACATTCCGTTTCCGCATTTGCCAAACGACAAAGTAGTAGGATTAGTCACCATTCGCCCTACGGGGAAAATCACTTCCTTGCGGAAAAATATATGGAAATATTATGGGGGTTCGGTATTCTTTAGAGATGGCAGCATAAGTATGCCCAAGGTGTTTGATGTGGATATAAAAGACATCAATTCTAAAATTGTTGAAGCTATTGAAAACAATGCACAAAACAATATTGAACACACCTTAGATGCCGTTTTTCATTTTATGAATACCCGAAAAGATTACAATGCCCAATACAAAGTGTTTAAAGAATATTTTGTAGTGTGTTGGTCTGGGCAAAAAAAGACAATAAAAGATGAAACCTTTTACTCTAGGGTAGATATTGAATTGATTAATGAGCAAGTCCGTTTATTTTTCTCGGCTTTAGATCAAGTTTCAATCACAATAAATCCAGACTCGTTTCAGATTATTGAATATGTAAATCTCGGACTTCAAAACACCAATAAATATTATCCGCTGGAGGAAACCATTATTAGTTTTGAAGATAACGCCACTTATAATATTGATACTAAGCTATTATTTGAACCGCCTCAATTTGATAAAAAAATATTACATCATATTTATAATTCTAACAATGCGCTATTAGAAAAACTAAAAAAAGGACTTTCGCTTACAAAAAATGAAGAAGACGATTTAAAAAACTTACCTGTAACCTATTTAATATGCTATTTTAATTTATTTCATGATGCTATCGATAAACTCAACGAGGCCAAACCCTATTTAAAAGCTTATAGTGAAGAAATATATAATCTATACAAAGAGGCTTTACGCATTTTAAGAAAAGTGAAATATAGCTAAATTCATTAAAAATTAATTCTCAGAGATGTTATCTATATTTTTTTCAGTAAAAGCAAAGACCCCACAGTTTCTATATCCTGTGGGGTCTTGAGTTAAAAATTGACTGAATTTTATTATAAATTAAAAATCTATAAATCAAACTTAATGCCTTGGGCTAAAGGCAACTCATCTGAATAATTAATCGTATTGGTTTGTCTTCTCATATACACTTTCCAAGCATCACTACCAGACTCGCGACCGCCACCAGTTTCTTTTTCACCACCAAAAGCACCACCAATTTCAGCACCCGAAGTCCCAATGTTTACGTTAGCAATGCCACAGTCTGAACCAGCATAAGATAAAAATTTCTCGGCCTCTTTCAATTCATTAGTCATAATGGCCGACGATAAACCTTGAGCAACCGCATTCTGCTTTTCAATAGCATTTTCAACACCTCCGGAATACTTCATTACATATAAAATTGGAGCAAAAGTTTCGTGTTGAACGATTTCAAAATGATTTTCAGCTTCAATTATGGTTGGTTTTACATAACAGCCGCTTTCGTATCCTTTACCTTCTAAAACACCGCCTTCAACTAAAACATTACCGCCTTCAGCCTTAGCTTTTTCAATAGCAGCTAGATATGTATTTACCGAATCTTTATCAATTAAAGGCCCGATATGATTTTTTTCATCCAACGGGTTACCAATGGTTAATTGGCCGTATGCACCTACAATGGCGTCTCTTACTTTATTATAGACTGATTCGTGAATAATTAAACGTCTTGTTGAAGTACAACGCTGTCCGCAAGTGCCCACAGCACCAAATACAGCACCTGGAACCACCACTTTTAAATCGGCCGTAGGCGTAATAATAATGGCATTGTTACCGCCCAATTCTAATAGTGATTTACCAAAACGCTGGGCAACTGTTGTGCCTACAATACGTCCCATTCGAGTAGAACCCGTAGCAGATACTAACGCCACTCTAGTATCTTTAGTCATCATCTCGCCTACTTTATAATCGCCCGTAATAATACTTGAAATCCCTTCTGGCAAGTTATTTTCTTTTAAAACCTCGGCAATAATATTTTGACAGGCCACAGAGCATAGAGGTACTTTTTCTGAAGCTTTCCAAACACATACATCACCACAAACCCATGCTAATGCCGTGTTCCATGCCCAAACCGCCACTGGAAAGTTAAATGCCGAAATAATTCCAACAACCCCAATAGGGTGCCATTGCTCACGCATGACGTGTCCTGGACGCTCAGACGGCATGGTTTGTCCGTTTAACTGTCTTGATAAGCCTACAGCAAAATCGCAAATATCAATCATTTCTTGAACTTCGCCGTAACCTTCTTGCAAGGATTTACCCATCTCATAAGACACCAATTTACCTAGAGGTTCTTTTAATTCTCTTAATTTATTTCCAAACTGGCGTACAATCTCCCCACGCTGTGGTGCTGGCATATCTCGAAAAGTTAAAAATGCTTTGCTAGCTGTTGCCATCACCTTTTCGTAATCGTCCTGCGTAGAGGCTTTTACTTTAGCAATTAGCTTACCATCTACTGGTGAATAAGATTCTATAAGGTCTCCGTTCGAAAAATTATTGGCCCCTGTAGATGTGCCATTATTTATAGGTTTTATACCTAATTCTTTTAAAGTGTCTTGTATTCCAAATTCAGCTGCTACTGTTTCCATGTATTGTTTGATTTTTTTATTGACTTCACTGCGAATATACTAAATTACGGCGTTATTTTTTTCTGAATTTCATATTAAAATACTATATTGAAACGCTTAACAAGACTAATCCATTATGAAAAAACTCATTCTTTTAACTACTATCGTATTATCTTTCAACGCTTGCAAAAATTCCGAAAATAATACAGAAGAAGTCCCACAACTCCCTAAACAAGAATTCGCAATAATAATTCATGGTGGTGCTGGCACCATTCTTAAAAAGAATATGACCCCCGAGAAAGAAGCCGCCTATAAATCGAAATTAGAGGAAGCCATTCGAGTGGGTTATAACATTTTAAAAAATGGAGGAACAAGTTTAGAAGCGGTTACAAAAACCATAAACGTTATGGAAGATTCTCCGCTTTTTAACGCGGGTAAAGGCGCCGTGTTTACACATGAAGAAACGAACGAACACGATGCCTCGATTATGGATGGTAAAACATTAAATGCTGGTGCTTCTGCTGGCACAACCACCGTAAAAAACCCTATTGATTTAGCGCGTGCTATCATGGATAATTCGCCTCATGTTATGCTTTCTGGTAAAGGTGCCGATACCTTTGCAAAAGAACAGGGTTTGCAAATGGTTGACCCTAGTTATTTTCACACCGACACCCGTTTTAAAGCCCTTCAAAAGATAAAAAACCAAGAAAAAACAGAATTAGACCACGATACCAAAGTTTCATTTTATGATGACACCATTCAAGATTCCAAATTTGGAACGGTAGGTTGTGCTGCACTCGATAAAGATGGTAATTTAACGGCTGGAACCTCGACTGGAGGCATGACGAATAAACGTTGGGGTCGTATTGGCGATTCGCCTATTATTGGAGCTGGTACCTATGCTAATAATGCTACTTGCGCAGTATCGAGTACAGGTTGGGGTGAGTATTTTATTCGAGGTATGGTAGCTTACGATATTTCTGCTCTTATGGAATATAAAGGTTTATCGCTTAAAGAAGCCTCAAAAGAAGTTGTTCAAAATAAACTAAGCAATCTTGGTGGTACTGGTGGTATTGTTGCTGTTGATAAAAACGGTAATATGGTGGCAGAATTTAATACCGCTGGAATGTATAGAGCAACTATGGACGATAAAGGCAACTTAGTGATTGGTATTTATGAAGACGAGGAAGAAAAACCTTAGTACGACCAACCTTTTTCTATAATCTCACGTTACTCGAACGCCGCTTTTTGTTTATATCTCAGTTCTTAAATCCATACTATGTCATTTAAAAAACTCGTCCCTTTCGTTTTAATAATTACGTTCTTAGCTTCTTGTAAAAAAGAAGCTGAAGAAACCGATAATCTTTTCAAATTTAGAGACTATATTAGTTATACCACTTCGGGAATGACATCGGTAGCTTCGCCCATACAAATAAATTTGGCTAAAGCTGTTGACGAGTGGGAAATGGGTATGGAGATATCAGACCATATCTTGAGCGTAAAACCTCATGTTCAAGGGAAATTAACGGCTAATAACAGCAACACATTAACCTTTACTCCAGACGAGTATTTAGAGCCCGATACAGAATATACAGTCACCTTAAAACTTGGTCGCATTTATACCGATATGCCTCAAGACTTTAAAGACTACACCTTTCAATTTAAAACAATTGCACCTAGTTTTAATGTACTAACCAACCATTTGCAATCTTACAGTAAAAACTGGCAATACCTTGAAGGCGTTATTAAATCTGCCGATGTAATCGCTTTAAAAGATGCTAAAACCTTAGTTAAAGCATCTCAAAATGATAAAAACTTAACCTTGGTTTTTAATGAAACCGATTCGCTATCTAGATTTTTTGAATTTAAAATTGACAGTATAAACAGGCAAATAGAAGACAGTAAAATTCTAATTAAATGGAGTGGTAAAACCATAAGTGCCCCAAATTCTGGAGAAAACACGATTGCTATTCCTGGCATAAATAATTTCTCGATTGTAAATGTAGATGTCGTGCAATCTCCAGAACAATATCTCTCGATTAATTTCTCGGATCCTTTAAAAAAACAACAGAATTTTGATGGTTTGGTAGCCATTGAAAAAACCAAAAACCTAAAATATATTGTGCAAGGCAATGTCTTAAAAATTTATCCAGACAGTAAATTAGTAGGCGCAATAAAAGTTGATGTTTTTCAAGGGATTAAAAACACAGATGATTTTAAACTAAAGCATCCTTTTTCCGAAACCATTACTTTTGAAGACTTAAAACCTCAAGTTCGTTTAATAAGCAATGGCAGCATCCTACCTAATTCTGAGGCTCTAAAATTTAATTTTGAAGCTGTTAATTTAAGTGCGGTAGATGTTAGGGTTATTAAAGTTTTTCAAGACAATGTGCTTCAATTTCTTCAAGAAAACACCATAAACAGCAACAATACCTACGAGATAAAAAAAGTTGGAAGACGCATTGCCAAACAAACAATTCAATTACAAACTGCTGCCGAAAACACAGGGAAATGGAAAGCTTACAGTATTGATTTGTCAACGTTTTTTAAAGCCGATCCTGGTGCTATTTATCGCGTAGAACTGAGCTTCGATAAAACCTACTCGCTTTACGATTGTGCCTTAAACTCAAATAATACAAGCCCTGAGGAAGACAGCTATAACGATTATTATGAAGACGATTTTTATAGCGATTTAAACGACATTGCTTCGTACGACGAGGATTTAAAAGAAGAGGCCTATTGGGACAACTTACTTTACCGCTACAAAAACTACAACTATAACTGGCGTGAAGAAGAGAACCCTTGCCACGATGCTTATTATAACGAACGTAAAATAGTCTCTCAAAATCTGTTGGCCTCAAATATAGGTGTTATTGCAAAACGCGGCACAAACAATTCTTATTACTTCGCAGTTACTAATATTTTAACCACCAACCCAGAAGCTAATGCCAAGGTGACGCTCTACAACTACCAACAACAAGAGATTGAGAGCAGGTCTACCGACGAACAAGGTTTAATAACTATAGATTCTGATAAACATGCTAGTTTTGCTATTGTTTCTAAAGGGCAAAACAGTGCCTATATAAAACTAGACGACGGCAATTCCTTATCCCTAAGTAAATTTGACGTTTCTGGAAACCGTTTACAACGTGGACTTAAAGGCTACATATACGGAGAACGTGGGGTATGGAGACCAGGCGACACCCTGCATTTAACCTTTTTATTAAACGACGCCAACAACAAACTACCCAAAGGACATCCTGTTAAAATGGAGATTACAAGTCCTGAAGGAAAATTAGTTTATAAAAATATAACCTCGGCTAATCTTAATAACTTTTACAAATTTACAGTACCAACCGCTCAGGAGGACAAAACTGGAAACTACAACGCCAAAGTTTCGGTTGGTGGTGCCGCATTTTACAAACAATTAAAAATTGAAACCGTTAAACCAAACCGTTTAAAAATTAAAGTAGATTTTGAAGATGAGATCTTAACCAGTGAGACCCCTTTAAAAGGAGTTCTAGATGTAAAATGGCTTCATGGCGCGCCAGGAAAAAACTTAAAAGCGGAAATTAAAGCGAAATTCTCACCCTCGAACACCAGTTTTAAAAACTATAGCCAATACACTTTTAACGATCCTACACGTCGTTTTAACACCGAAGAAATAACTGTTTTTACAGGCAAGGTTGATGGGGATGGTTTAGCGCGATTAAACAAGCAATTAAATATTGGTAAAAATGCGCCGGGCATGCTTAACGCGCAATTTTTAGTACGTGCTTTCGAGAATGGCGGCGATTTTTCAATCGATGCTTTTACCAAACCATATGCCCCGTACAAATCGTTTGTGGGTTTACGTTCGCCAGAAGGAAATGCCTATGGTTCGTTTTTTACAGACGAAAACCAAACATTCGATGTGGTGGTGGTTAATGCTGAAGGACAACCTGTAAAACGCGATAATCTTGAAGTAAAAGTTTATAAAATTGAATGGCGCTGGTGGTGGAATTCCTCTTACGACAATCTGTCTAGTTATGTAGCTAGCAGCTACCATAAACCCTATTTAAACTCTAAAATAAACACCGATGCTAACGGAAAAAGCACCTTAAACATCAATATCCCAGATAAAGATCGTGGGCGATACTTGATTAGAATTTTCGATCCAGTTAGTGGGCATGCCACGGGAAGAACCGCCTATTTTTACAAAAATTGGTGGAGCAATTCTAGCTCTGGAGATAAAGAAGCGGCAAAAATGCTTGTGTTTTCAGCCGATAAAGAAAAATATAATGTTGGTGAAACTGCAAAAATAACCTTCCAATCGGGTAGCGCAGGTCGTGCTTTGGTAAGTATAGAAAATGGCACAGAAGTTTTAGACTACAAATGGGTAAAAACGCAACAAGGAGAAACCACGGTTAATATTCCAATAACATCGGTAATGGCACCCAATGTATTCATTAATATATCGCTTTTACAGCCACATGCCATTTCGATTAACGATTTACCAATTCGATTATTTGGTGTTATTCCATTACGCGTTGAAGACCCAAATACCAAGTTAGAGCCACAATTACAAATGCCAGATGTGCTGCGTCCTAAAGAATCTTTTAAGATATCTGTTTCAGAAAAAAATAAGAAACCCATGACCTACACTGTTGCTATGGTAGAAGAAGGCCTATTGAGTTTAACTAACTTTAAAACACCAAACGCATGGGAAGAATTCTATAAACGTGAGGCTTTAGGCGTAAAAACTTGGGATATTTTCGATGCTGTTATTGGCGCTTATTCTGGTAGTATCGACCAAGTGTTTGCTATTGGTGGAGACGGCTATATGGAAGGCGGAAAAAACAAAAAGGCCAATCGGTTTAAACCTGTTGTTACTTATTTAGGCCCTTTTAATTTACAAGCTGGCGAAGAGAAAACACACACTTTAAAATTACCAAACTATATTGGTGCCGTGCGAACCATGGTAATTGCAGGCGATATAAACCATGAAGCATACGGAAGCATCGATAAATCTGTGGAAGTTAAAAAACCTTTAATGGTTTTAGCTTCGCTGCCGCGGAAATTAAGCCCGGGCGAGAAAGTAATACTACCCGTTACTGTTTTTGCCATGGAAACCAAGGTGAAAAATGTAAACATTAATTTAAAATTAAGTGATGGTATTGCTGTAGTTGGAGCAAAAGAGAAATCTTTATCCTTTTCAAAACCAGACGAAAAAATGGCGTATTTCGAGCTCGATGTAAGCAAGGCAAAAGGTATAAATACCGTTGAAGTTATTGCAACAGGACATGGCGAGAAATCTACTTATAAAGTCGAATTAGATGTTGTAAATCCGAATCCCATTTCATCAAAACCAACAGATATAACCCTATCTGCCAATAAAACTGAAGCGATTACGCTGTCAACATTTGGTGTTCCTGGAACAAATACGGCTACTTTAGAGTTTTCGACCTTACCACCCATGGATTTTTCGCGCCGCTTACAGTTTTTAATTCAGTACCCACATGGCTGTTTAGAGCAAACGGCATCTGGGGTATTCCCGCAGTTATTTTTAAGCGATATTTTCGATTTAACACAAGACAAAAAGCAAGAGATTCAAAATAATATAGAAAAAGGTATTACGCGCTTAGCGCATTTCCAATTGCCGAATGGCGGTTTGAGTTATTGGATGGGTGAAAATACCGTAGACGATTGGAGTACCAGTTATGCTGGGGCATTTTATGATAGAAGCCGAAAAGAAAGGCTATGTTTTACCCTTAACCTTTAAAAGCAATTGGATGGCTTACCAAAAACAAGCGGCGAGAGATTGGAGACCTAGCTATAGAACATATAATTCTGATTTGGCTCAGGCTTACAGATTATACACTTTAGCATTGGCTGGAAGCCCAGATTTAGCAAGTATGAATAGGCTTCGTGAATTCTCAGAAATTTCTAATGAAGCAAAATGGCGTTTGGCTGCAGCATTTGCCTTAGTGGGCCAAAAAGAAGCGAGCGACAAAATTTCGCAGTCGGCAAATATTGAATTCAAACCGGTTAAGCACAATTATTACACCTACGGATCTCGAGATAGAAATCGCGCAATGGCTTTAGAAACTATGGTGCTTACTAAAAACGAAAAGCAACGTGAATTAGCCGAGTACATTGCGAAAGATTTATCGAGTAACCGTTGGATGAGCACCCAAACTACAGCTTACAGTTTATTGGCGATGGCTAAAATGGTAAATGCTAACGGCGGAAAAGCATTACACGTAAACTACACCATTAACGGAAAAACTAAAAGCATAGATAGTAAAAGTGCTATTGCCCAGCGTGAACTGCAAATAAACGATGGCAGCAACGAACTATCCTTTACAAATAATAAAGACAATATTGTTTATGTACGTGTTTTAAATTCGGGTAAATTACCCTTAGGTGAAGAGCTAGTGGAGCAACGTGGTTTAAGTGTAGCCTATACTTTTAAAGATTTAAACGGCAATGCTATTTCTATTTCAAAACTTAAACAAGGTCAGGATTTTGTTGCGAGCGTTACCATAAGTAATTTAAAAAATGAGTATGTTAACGATGTGGCATTAACCCAAATTTTCCCTTCGGGATGGGAAATTGTGAATACCAGATTTACAGATTTTGGAAGCAGCACAACCAGCCAAGCGCGTTTTACCGATATTAGAGACGACCGCGTAAATTTCTATTTTGATTTAGCTGAAAAAGGAAAACAAGGTCGTAAAACATTTCATGTCATGTTAAACGCTTCGTACCTTGGCACCTATTATTTACCCGGTATTCAAGCCGAAGCCATGTACGATAACGACTATTTAGTACGAACCAAAGGCCAATGGGTTGAGGTTGAAAAATAATTAGGGATAATTTTAGCTCATCCTGCAAGATTGCACTGAGACCTAACCGGTTTTGAAAACCGGTTAGGCCTTTGTTAACGCATAAACAGATAGCAGTATATGCTCTAAATTATTTTTTGTCAAACACTTCGCTACAAGATTTAAAAACACCTTGCAGAATAACCTATTTTATTTCAAATAAAGGTTTTTACCTTTTGTGATTTTACTAAAATTACACCCCAAAAAACTAACATTACAAACTAGCGCGTTAGGGATTGAAAAGGAAATCCTTTTTTGAGGCACGAAAAAAAGATTGTATTGGAAAGCCCGACCCCTTTTTAGGGGTAACGCCCAAATAAAGTTAAAAGACCAGTTAAATTTGCTTATTAGAACGACTACATTAATCTAATTTATCGGCTAATTTTTTAAACACCTTTTTAGGCTCTTTATTTTCGTATAAAATCTCGTAAACAGCGTTTATAATAGGAATTTTAGCCTTTTTGCCATTTTTTTCGTGCAGTAAACGGGCGCTTTTTGTGGCGTAATAGCCTTCGGCAACCATATTCATTTCCATTTGAGCAGATTTTACAGTATACCCCTTACCAATCATGTTTCCAAACATACGGTTTCTGGAAAATACCGAGTAACCTGTTACTAATAAGTCGCCCAAATATGCCGAATTATTAATATTGCGTTTCATTTTATGGCGTTTTTTAATAAAACGTTTCATTTCTCTAATGGCATTACTCATTAACACACTCTGGAAGTTATCACCATAGCCCAAACCATGAGCAATACCCGCAGCAATAGCATAGATATTTTTAAGCATTACGGCATATTCAATACCAATAATATCGTCGCTAATGGTTGTTTTAATATAGTGGCTAGAGAGCTTGTTGGCAATTTGTTGTGCTTTCTCTGAATCTGAACAAGACACTGTTAAATACGATAAACGCTCTAAGGCCACCTCTTCGGCATGACAGGGCCCGGCGATTACGGCGATATTATCGTAAGGTATATTGTAAACCTCATGGAAATGCTCGCCAACCAGCAAGCCAGTTTCCGGCATAATACCTTTTACGGCAGAAACAATAATTTTATTTTCAATGTTTTCTGTTAATTTTTCTAGTTCTGAATGCATAAAAGCCGATGGTATCACAAAGATTAAAACATCGGCATAATTGGCAATTTCATTAATATCGTTACTAATTTTTAATTGGTCTAAGTTAAATTCGACCGCGCTTAAATAATTAGGGTTATGTTGCTCTCTTAATAAATGTTCTTTGGTATAAACACTTCGCATATACCAACCTACCTCATCTAAATTTTCACAAAGCATTTTTACAATGGCGGTTGCCCAACTTCCAGCGCCAAAAACTGCGTATTTTAAAGGTTTATCCATAAATGGTGTTATTTTCTTGTGCCCAAAAATACACAAAAAAAACAAGCTACATTAAATCATTATATTTCTTAAAACTGTATTTTGGCACGTGTTTTGAAAATGAATACAACAGAACTCAAAAATGTTTGATTATGAAGACTATAAAAATACTTTTAAGCTTTGCTTTAGCAACGACATTATTTACATCATGCTATGTAGAATCGAACATAGTCGAAGAGACACCGAGAATTTCTATAAACCAGTTACTAGGCAGTTACGATTTGTGGTATGTAGACATTAACAGTACGAAAGGCTATGGCACCACACCATTTTTACAAAAAGCATTTACCTTATCGTTTAAAAATGGCATAATGTTCGCCAATAATAACCTAGTAGGAATTGGGAGTACGGGTAATGGCTATGGTATTGCCGTGGCCGATTACGATGCCTACGATATGATTTTAGATGTGGTACATGATGTGGATGGTTTCGAAACTTTTGATGTTTTTCAAATAGATTATAATACTATAGAATTATACAACCCGAATAACGATACCTCTTATTTTCTAGATGGTTACCAACGCAGTAATTTTGATTACGACTTTGTATTTTATGATAATATTCATTACTTCCTGCAAGAATATGTGGCGTGGGAAAAAACATTTACGAGTAATTTTGGTGCGATAAACGACTTTGATAACGAAAACTTCCTGCAGTTTGTAGCTGGCGGTACAGACGATACCTTTAGAAGCTCTCAAGATTTAAATGGTACACCTATAAATGGCTTACTTTGGGATTATACTGGTATTTATGGAGTTGGAGATATAGTTGGTAACCCCAATCTAAAAACACTAAGCTTAGATTATGATTATTTTAACAACGAATATTTTGAATTAAGTGTTATAGACGACGGTACGATAGAATTGTTTCATCCAGCATCTGAAACGGTGTACGAGTTTCAAGGTCGCGGGTACATACAGTTTATGAAAAACGATGGAGTTCAAACTAAGTCGGCTGTAAAAAGAAACGACATGCGTAAAGCACCAAAAAACAAAGTAAATAACCCTAGAGAAAACACAAGAACAACATAGGTTTAAATTTAGATTTTTAGTTGAACAACTGTTAGGGTTTTATCGCCTTAGCATTTGTTTTTTTATGAAAATTCTTTCGTTTACAAAACTGTAATTTGAATAAAATTACGTATTTTGTGACAAGCATAAATCACTTATTAACCCTTAAAATTTAAAACAACATGGGCATATTTTCATTTATTAAAAACGCTGGAGCTAAGGTCTTCGGAATAGGAAAAACAGAGGCCGAAGAAGCTGCTGAAAGCGCGGCTGCCAAACTTAAACTTGAAGAGGCTGCAGCAAAAAAACTAGAAGAAACGATTAACGACTTACAATTAAAAGTTGAAGGTTTAGAGGTTCACATTAACGATGATGCTGCTACCATTAAAGGCTTAGCTCACGATCAAGCCACCAAAGAAAAGGTGGTGTTAGTGGTAGGAAACTCTAGTGGTATTGCTACTGTAAACGACCAAATGACTGTAGAACATGTAGAACCCGAAGCACAGTTCCATACCGTTGTAAGCGGAGATACTTTAGGTAAAATAGCTAAAAACTACTACGGTAACGCTATGAAATACCCTGTAATTTTTGAAGCTAACAAACCCATGCTTAAAGATCCAGACAAAATTTACCCCGGACAAGTATTACGTATTCCAGCTTTAGATTAAAATCCCAAAACTTATACACTAAAAAACCAGCAATATTAATGTTGGTTTTTTTAGTTTAGTGCAGTTTTTAAACCTAATTTTTATGGTGCTTATTTTAATTAAATTCGGACTGTATTACCAAGCCAATCGATAACACCCGTACTTATTTGATTGCTGTTATTTTATTTAGAATCGATGATGTCCGATAAAATATTGTACAATACTATTAAAACAAAGAACTTTACACATCATTTTTTAATGTCAACTTGCCTATTTTGAAAACATTATTAATATTTAAAGGAGCTATTTTTCTAATTAAAGCACTGCTGTTTATCGGTTAGTTAGACTCAAGTCTTTGTTCTTAATTCTAAAAGCGAAGCGGTCTTATGTCTTTTATCTAGGCATTGATGATTTTACACATCATTTTTTAATGTCAACTTGCCTATTTTCAAACCATTATTAATATTTAAAGGAGCTATTTCTTTAATTAAAGCACTACTGTTTATAAGCTAGTTAGAATCAAGTCTTTGTTCTTAATTCTAAAAGCGAAGCGGTCTTATGTCTTTTATCGGGCATTGATGATTTTGCACATCATTTTTGAATGTCAACTTGCCTATTTTCAAACCATTATTAAGATTTAATGGAGCTATTTTTCTAATTAAAGCACTACTGTTTATAAGCTAGTTAGACTCAAGTCTTTGTTCTTAATTCTAAAAGCGAAGCGGTCTTATGTCTTTTATCTAGGCATTGATGATTTTACACATCATTTTTTAATGTCAACTTGCCTATTTTTAAACCATTATTAATATTTAAAGGAGCTATTTTTCTAATTAAAGCACTGCTGTTTATCGGTTAGTTAGACTCAAGTCTTTGTTCTTAATTCTAAAAGCGAAGCGGTCTTATGTCTTTTATCTAGGCATTGATGATTTTACACATCATTTTTTAATGTCAACTTGCCTATTTTCAAACCATTATTAATATTTAAAGGAGCTATTTTTTTAATTAAAGCACTACTGTTTATAAGCTAGTTAGTCTCAAGTCTTTGTTCTTAATTCTAAAAGCGAAGCGGTCTTATGTCTTTATATCGGGCATTGATGATTTTACACATCATTTTTTAATGTCAACTTGCCTAATTTCAAAACATTATTAATATTTAAAGGAGCTGTTTTTCTAATTAAAGCACTACTGTTTATAAGCTAGTTAGAATCAAGTCTTTGTTCTTAATTCTAAAAGCGAAGCGGTCTTATGTCTTTATATCGGGCATTGATGATTTTACACATCATTTTTTAATGTCAACTTGCCTATTTTCAAACCATTATTAATATTTAAAGGAGCTATTTTTTTAATTAAAATACTGCTGTTTATCAGCTAGTTAGAATCAAGTCTTTGTTCTTAATTCTAAAAGCGAAGCGGTCTTATGTCTTTTATCGGGCATTGATGATTTTACACATCATTTTTGAATGTCAACTTGCCTATTTTTAAACCATTATTAATATTTAAAGGAGCTATTTTTCTAATTAAAGCACTACTGTTTATAAGCTAGTTAGTCTCAAGTCTTTGTTCTTAATTCTAAAAGCGAAGCGGTCTTATGTCTTTTATCGGGCATTGATGATTTTACACATCATTTTTGAATGTCAACTTGCCTATTTTTAAACCATTATTAATATTTAAAGGAGCTATTTTTCTAATTAAAGCACTACTGTTTATAAGCTAGTTAGTCTCAAGTCTTTGTTCTTAATTCTAAAAGCGAAGCGGTCTTATGTCTTTTATCGGGCATTGATGATTTTACACATCATTTTTGAATGTCAACTTGCCTATTTTCAAACCATTATTAATATTTAAAGGAGCTATTTTTTTAATTAAAATACTGCTGTTTATCAGCTAGTTAGAATCAAGTCTTTGTTCTTAATTCTAAAAGCGAAGCGGTCTTATGTCTTTATATCGGGCATTGATGATTTTACACATCATTTTTGAATGTCAACTTGCCTATTTTTAAACCATTATTAATATTTAAAGGAGCTATTTTTCTAATTAAAGCACTACTGTTTATAAGCTAGTTAGAATCAAGTCTTTGTTCTTAATTCTAAAAGCGAAGCGGTCTTATGTCTTTTATCTAGGCATTGATGATTTTACACATCATTTTTGAATGTCAACTTGCCTATTTTAAAAACATTATTAATATTTAAAGGAGCTGTTTTTTTTAATTAAAGCACTGCTGTTTATCAGCTAGTTAATTGCCCTTCTTATTTAAACTTAGAAAATCCTTTAAATACAGCTTTTGGTTTAATTGTAGTTTTGGGTGATGGTACATATGATATGTTTTACTTTGCATGTGCGTAAACATAGCACCTTTTAATTTGACTTCTTCTGAACTCAAAGAGGTATATGCAATACCTTCGTTAAATTTTAAGGGATCATATTTGTCATTAGGATTAGTCAATAGAATAATATATTCAAGAGCCTCTTTGTTTTTATCACTTGATTTTAATCGATCCTGTTGTAATGTATTCTCTGTTAAAAACACAGGAATCTCCATAAAGTTCTCAAGAGAGATTATCTCACTTTCTATCACTTTTAAGTCAAGTAACAATTTATGTTCTTCAGCTTTTAAAAAGCCAAAAAACTGAATGTTCCAGTTTCTAACTAAGCTATCTTGATTTGTTTCCAGTTGAAATATAACTGCTTTTTTATGAGGTGAAGTTGTTGAGTCGATAAATGCTTTAATTTGAAAACTTTTAATAACATCTATTTTTGTGTATTGGTTGCTCTGTTTTTCAATAGCCAAACTCCTCTCTTTTCCCATTTTTTTAGATGAGGTGTCCTCAAACAGAATGATGGCATAAACAATTATTGCCATACTTATAATACCAATAATTAGGCCTAAAAATATTTTCTTAAAAGCATTGAATGACGAAGGCATTACAAAAGAAACAATTAAACTGATAAAACAAATAATCATACCTGCATAGAAAAACAGAGAAGTAATATCTCCCAAACCTCTAGATTTATAAGTTTTTCCTAAAAAGTAAAATAAAATTATTCCTAAAAAAGAGAGGATGTGCGGCCAATATTTCATACTTGTAAGGTTTAATAAAGGTAGTATCTCACAAAGTGTTCAATTAAGTAGTTAAAACAAATATAGCAAAATTGTGCCTATATTAGTATTGTGCCTATATTAGTATTGAAGCCATCCCATTTTATTCATTTTCAAGCTTTTCCATTAAGATCTTTCCTAAAATATGGTTCTAGGTGAAAATTGCTTTTACGTTTTTTAACTTATTATCAATTGTTTATTTTACGTTCTCCATATGCAGAAGATGCCTGTACTAGCCTTTTGCCTGCACTATAGTCTTTGATGTGGTGTTGTGGTCAACTTATTCATTACCGTCTCAACAAATTCAACTCCTAAAAATCCAAAACACACCATTACCCATAAGGGCGAACCGACAAACACTGGTTCAGTCAACACGGCATTCATGTTGCATTCATGTTGGGTCGTACCGACCACACGAATGCTTAATTGTTACCTGTAGTTATTTTTTCCGATACACTATTAAATTATACTTAAATTCGGTTCCATCACTTTCTAAAGGCTCAAATACTTTCAATTCCGTTTGAGTGATTTCCGCAAATTCTATTTCGTTTTTCGTAAATTCTATTAATGAACCAGACTCTTTTAATTGTTCCAAAAGTCCTGGTGCAAGTTTATCAATCGGAACATTATATTTTGGTTCGTCATAAGTCATTCGAAATAGTTTGTGCTCTCGGTCATATTCCCATTTTCCAGATTCGCAATTATAGGGGTTTTCACAGCCCATTAATTTGTATGTTCCATCTTTTTCAATCCGCATATTTGGTCGCCAAACAATTTCATTTGCAGTTATCGTGTCATTTATAAAATGCATGATTTCAGATATTGTTTTTCCGTTACTATCTGTAAGTTTATCAAATTCCCACGTTCCTATAATCAGTTTCTCAATTTGGTCTGCACTTTTATTTGTTTTTGCTTCATCAATTAATTCCAAGTAGGTTTTAGTTGTTTGACTAAAAGTCAAAAAAGGTAAAAATATTATGGCAAGCAAGATGTTTTTCATAATTAAATGTAACGGCAGTCTATCTAATAACGCTCCCATAATTTTTAATTCATGAACTAAAATACAGAATTAGTTTTAAACTTGGATTAATCATTGATGGTTTGTCTTTATAGTGACAAACTGAATTGCCAACCGAAAAAAATAGTACTTCTCGAAACAAAACAACTCTAACCACATTTATCCTTGCACAAATTCATCGTTCTACCAATAGAGGGCAAATTAACAGAATATTCAGCTCTAGCCACTAGGTGAGCCGAATATTTCGTTATTGGTAACTGGCATTATTTTAATAGCTCTGTTAATTTTTCGTTCAATTCTTCTCCTCGCAAATCTCTCGCTATTATTTTTCCATTTTGGTCAATCAGAAAGCTGTCTGGTATTCCTTCAACTCCATAAATCAAAGAGGCTTTACTTCCGTTGCCTTTAAAATCGTTTACGTGATACCAATTTAGTTTGTCTTTTTCAATTGCTTTTATCCACTTTTCTTTGTTTTCGTCCAAGGAAACAGCAAATATTTCAAATCCTTTAGTTTTAAATCTATTGTAAGTTTTTACAAGATTTGGGTTTTCTTTTCTGCAAGGTGCACACCAAGAAGCCCAAAATTCTAAAAGTATAGTTTTGCCTTTTAAATCTGAAAGTTTTATTGAGTTCCCATTTTTGTCATTCATTTCAAAATCAATAAAATGTTGTCCAATTTCTGCTACATCATTCAGTTTAATGTAAGTTTCAATTATTTTCCCGTATTTAGATGTTTTATTTTTTTCTGAAAGTTGGTCAAACAATTCTTTAGTTTCCTTTTTCCCGAAAGTTGTTGAGTAGGTAGATAGCGTTTCAACACTAACAATACTATTTGGATGTTTTTGAATAAATTCTATTTCTTTTTTTCTTTGATTTTCTTCTGATAGATTTTCTAGTTCTTTGCGTAATTTTTGTCCTAAATTTTCTTCATTCGAACCAGTTACAATTGCATTTTCAAAATCGGTCAGCGAAGCATCAAAGGCCATAGCATTGTTTTCCAGCCAAAGAAAACGGTAATTGGAATCGTCATTTGTTCGTATTACTACGTGCAATGGTGAGTTTGTTAATTTTGTTTTGAAAACAAAAGCATTATTTTCAACTAGTGTAGAATCGATAAGGTCAACACTTTGACTGTCCGCATTGTCCAAATAAACCCATGTTCCGTTTTCGATTCCATTTGTTTTTCCAGTCAAAGAAAATTCAGTATCAGTTCTTTCATTACAGGACGTTATCAATAATAAAAATATTCCTAAAGCTACTAATTTCATCGCTGTTCGTTTTGCTGTCTCGTCCTAAAATACGTCTACAGGTTATTGATTCAAATTAAGTTGTATTTTGGTACTCGTTATTTATTCGTTCAAACTCCAAATTAATGCCTTTTCTTTTGTGGCTCTAAAAATAGTACTATGTTGTTCGTTTGGTTCATCTGAATATTTCCATGTTATATTTTTTGGTTGTTCGGTTTTAATGATTTCACTTAATTCAGTAATAAAAGGGGTTTCTTTTTGAACACTTGAACCTGCAAACCAAAATCTCTTCATATTATGACGCGTATTATTCTTAAAATTCTCCTTTGCGTTTTTTACTAATGATTGGTTGTTCCACCATAAGGCTGGATCCATAGCGATATAGAAATCGAAAGTTTCGGGGGCAAGTTCTAATGTTTCTACAACGAAAAGTCCTGCCAATGACTCTCCAATAATTCCTTCATAATTTTTTGTTCGATACCTTTTATTTATTTCGGGTTTCAGTTCTTCTTGAATGAATGCTCGAAATTCTGTGGATTTTCCAACATTAGATGCTATTTTTTTTTATTCTTCGTTTTCAGTTGGACCAGTTAAATCTCTTTTACGTTCTGTATTTTCAATTCCGACTAATATAACTGGCGGAATTTTTCCATTTTCAACGAGTTCAGCTATTGTATTCGCAATATGCGGAAAATCTTCTTTAATTCCACCGTCTGGCATATATACAACTGTCAAACTATCGGTTGACTGATTGTAATTAGGCGGTGTCCAAATATTGATTATTCTATCTTCATTTAGCAAATTAGAAGTAATTGTTAAACTCTCGTATATCGGGACTGGGTCGCTGTACGTAGTTCCTTTGTTTTTACAATTAACCATAACGAAAGCAATAATTGAAATGCAAAATAGTTTTTTCATAAGTCTGTTTTTTTAATGATTGCTAACGTTTGTGTTTATGGTTTTTTGTGTGTTTAAGCACTAATTTGGCAAATAATCACCTACCAAGAAAATCCGCGAGGACTTTCGTAAGTTGGCAAGAACTAGCCATTAATTATACACATTGCGCCTGTTGCACAACTGTTTGCTAAATATACAGGAATTTCGTATTTGTATTAATGCAAGACACAAAAATATTTCAAGAAAAGCTGTTTAGTAATTTCCAGTTGAGCGCTCGCGTTCCAAAAGACAATTTTTACCGCAGATTATCATCGGTTTTAAATTTAGAATTCCTTCATAGAGCAACCCAAGTGTATTATGTAGCTGCTTTCAGAAAAGCATTGACCTGGTAGTCTTCTTTAAATTTAAGAAAAGAAAAATCAAACAAAAAAGAAGGCATGCCGTGCCTTAAAAAAGGTTTGTATGGGCTGCCCGATTCGCAGTGCTTGTTTAGGGAAATCGGCGCAAGAAAAAAAGTTCACCATTACATATTACAAGGCTGAGTACGACCGCAATATAGCCCGAGCAAACAGTCCTAAAGGGCGTTATATGAAAGGGAAGCGGCAAAGTACAGTAGAGCCTGTATTTGGAACCTTAACTCAGTTTTTAGCAATGGGAAAAGTAAACACTTTGGGACTAGCACAAACTAATAAATGTATGCACATGTCTGCAATTGCCTATAATTTAAAGAAATATATAAATTTTGTTAACAAAAAGCCCAAAAGCATAGCAGGGGTTATTTGTGTATTCTAAACTAAAGTAAACTGGCTAATAAAAGGCTATATAAAGCATTCTAAACAAGTCTTAAATACCCTTGACATAAATGGTATGTTTTTAAAAACGGTGACTAATCAGTTTTAGTTAAATTTTCCTAGAGGGTTGTGCAACGGTTACTGATGTTACCATAGTATTTTATTCAGATTCTAATTTTTCATTCAAATCTTGTCTTCCTACAATTGCTATTATTTCGACAATATTTTCATTAATTTTATAATAAATACTATCAACTCCACATACGCATCTTCTATATCCCTTTTTTATATAGTCAACCGATTCAAAAGAAAAAGGTCGTTCGGCAATAATGTCAAAATATTCAAAAAATGACTCAAAGTATTTGACCGCTTGCGTCATTCCGAATTTTTCAACTCCGTAATGATGAATCCATATCAAGTCATTTTTTGCTTCGTTTGTCAGTTTATATTTAGCCATTTAGCAAGGACTTTGATTGGGCTAAAATACTCTCTTTACTATCATTTGTAAATCCACTATTTTCAGCCTTTTCTAGTTTTGCTCGAATCCAGTCAATTTGAACTTGTTGTTTTCGGGCTTGTCTAATCAAATCGTTAACTAACTCGCTTTTGCTTGAATATTCTTTATTGTCCACTTGAGTTTTTAGCCATTCATCGTTCGGCTTTGTAAATGATATACTTTGTCTTGACATAATTTCATTATTTGGTGTAAATATACACCAAATTCGAATCATTTCCAAATTGTTGCCAACGTGTTTACATATGATTTGTTCCTTGAATTTAGCACTTAATTTAATAAATAATTACTGACAAAAAAAACCCGCGAGGATTTTCGTAAGTTGGCTTGCACTAGCAATTAATTATATACGGTGTTGAACTAAACCTAAAGGTAGCTTCACGAGACAGTTTTATCACGATTCACTACCTTTAGGATCAAGGTTTAATCTAATACTCAATATTATGAAAAAAAAATTACACTCTCATTGAAAGGGCTATTATTTCCGTTCCAGAGTTTTCAATACTCTACCACAAACTCAAACGGTCTGTTGAGCTCGCTGGCAAAAGCCAGAGCACTCTTACCAACTATGCTCGCTGTTTAGCGCACATCGCACTCCATTTTAACTGTAGTCCACTTGAGCTCGATGAGGAACAGATCCTGGACTATCTACACGTTTTAAAGTCACAACACAAGACCCCCTCAGATAGTTTTTTCAAGCACACTGTTTATGGGCTGCGCAAAGAGCTGGGAAAATCACAACCCGCTTCATTTTACGAAAGCCTGTTCAAGAACCAGTGGGTGGTCTATTGCAAACGCCCATTCTTTGGGCCTTCATAGGTAGTGGAATATCTAGGGAGCTATACCCATAAAATTGCGATAAGCAACCATCGTATAAAAAGTCTTGAAAGTGGAAACGTACGGTTTATGGTAAAGGATTATCGCCAAGGGGGTAAGAAGTCGGTACTTGCACTATCCGATGCCGAGTTCATCAGGCGTTTTTCATTGCATATCCTGCCCAAAGGGTTTACCCGCATCCGGCACTATGGTATCTTGAGCAGCTATTATAAAAGAACCATAATCCCAGAACTACAAAAAGATCTGGGCAGGCCAGAACTAGCGGAAAAAGTACTTTTAAAGCACCGCAAGTGTTCCAGCTGTAAAAAAGGAAACCTGGTTACCATTGCAACCTTCCCCGCTCGTGGACCACCGAATGGTTGGCGCGAACAGATCGAGAAACACCTAAACAGACCAATATGAAAAAAACGCAAAACCGACGTAACGGGACTGCTATGGCCAAAACTGAAGAAAACACATCAAAGCAGTAATGAACAAGGAAAAGTAAGTCCTAAATCTGCCATATTCTTTTAATATTCCAAAGAAAGGGAGGTCAAAAACTCCCAAAACAGAAAAAACCAACTCCTAAAAATCCAATCCAAAACAGACCATTCCCCATAAGGGCGAACCGACAAACACCGGTTCAGTCAACACGGCATTCATGTTGGGTCGTACCGACCACACGAATGCTTAGTTGTTATGCACTGTTATTATTGCACGTTATTTCAAATGTTTCTTTGAATAGCCGACTTCTTATTGGATAACAACTTTTTAAGCCATCCCCATCAAATATTTCAAAATATACATTGAATTTTTCGGAGTTAGAAAGCTCTTTTTTTGGAATTACTATTTTGAAAATAACATGGTTTTTCTTTGAATTTTCTGAAACTCCAAAGTTCTTTTCACAAGTTGATCCTGACTCAAAGTTGCATGTTGTTAGTATACTTTCAGTATATATTAATGATTTACATACTTGATAGTTATTCTCTCGTTGGTACGGGGAGAAAGCTCTATCAGTCAATGAATCTATTACTTTATTATTATTGAAATCAACCCAAATGTGGTAATGATCTATTCTTGGCCATTTTCCTTCGATATTATTTGATTCATCTCCAATGAGATCAAAAGTGAATTCCACGGTTTCGTTTTTGCATTTATAAGAAATCACGTGCAAATCATTTCGTACCAATTCACGTTCGTTTTCAACTATTAATAATTGGAAAAATAAGATTAAAAAAAATAAATTTACATTAATTGGCATTAGATTTTTTTGTAAATATGGGCAGTAAGACTAATAACGCTACCATAATTTTTAATTCACGAACTAAAATACAGAATTAGTTTTAAACTAGGATTAATCATTGATGGTTTGTCTTTATAGCCACAAGCTGAAATAGCTAACTAAAAGATAGTGCTTCTTGAAACAAAACAACTCTAATCACATTTATCCTTGCACAAATCCATCGTTATACCCATAGACGACAAATAAACCGGATTCGTTAACACGATATTTAGCTCTAGCCTATCGGCGAGCCGAATACTTAGTTATTGGCAATAGTTTTACTCTCCAACTAACTTCAAATATTGTTTAGGTTTATATTCTATAATCCGCTTTTCAATCATATTATTCACACAGTTATTTACTTCATAAGGATAACAATAATGAATTTTGTTTTTTGTTAATTCATTATAGATGTTAGATTTGTAACAATTATTGTTGCGAATAATATCTTTAATCTTGTCTTTGATTATTCGATTTAAACCAATATATTTTTTAGCATATTCATTGAGTAAATCATCTTCAATGTTTAGGAATCCAACCTCAAAAATTATTTTATCTTCTATTTTTGTAAATAATGAATTAGGAATTCTAATAACTTTGTTACTTTCAAAATCCTCATTACTTGTAAAGAAATCACATATTCCAGACCAATATTTTTCTATAGTGGATATAGATATAAAATAAAAAGTAGGTTCCTTTGAAGTGTTTATTTGTTGTCTGTCTGTAAATGCCAACCAAACAGGCATTAAAATAGAGTTTTGTAAATTCCTTAATGCTTCAAATTCTGATGTAAATAGTGTGAAATATTTATCTTTACTATTATGAAAACCTATTTTATTTCTACATTTAGCATCAAAGAGGATAGTTCCCATATCTTTTATATTTACTAAAAAATCTGCTCTCTTTGATTTTGTTTTGTCAATTAATACTCCTGAACGTTCTATTCCAAATGGTCCTTGACCGATATATAAATAAGGAATATTGTTTTTATCTAAAAGTTCTTTAAATTTCAACTCTCCTTTTAAACCATCTTGTTCTATAGTTGATAAAAAATCAGTAATTTCAATTCCATTAAATTCTTCATTTAAGAAATATTCTGAATAATCAGGATACTTTCTTTTGATTGTTATTTTTTTTCTATTTCTCGAATCGCCTTTACATACTAAAATTGAATTCTCAGTATAATCAAAATCTAAATAACTCATTCCATTTCTATTTTTTTTCTAACAACACTTGGTTGTCTTTTTAATAATTCTGCTACTTTGTCAATCCTACCAAAGGCCTCAAAAGCTCTATTCATTAATCTTATTTCATTGTTACTCCAATTTTCATAAGCTCTTTCATAAAGTTTTCTGGTTTCAATTTGTGGTAATGTCAATTTGGTATCATCTTTTTTAGGAAAACCCTCAACATATTCTTGCGCTTTTTCAATAAGTACATTTATTTCATCTTCTGGTAATTTTGGGGTAATAATATTTTTAGTTTCATTATTTGTTTCATTTTCAACTATGTTATTCGTAGTTCTATAAAAATGCCATTCAAAATGTTTTGGATTTCTGCTACTATGTTGAAACTTGCATTGTGGTATTAAGTTTAAGGCATTTTTTTCTTTTAATTGCCTTAAAAACTTTCTGAATTGACTCCCATTATTTTTGTCTTTTTCAATCAGTTTTTTTCTAGCTAAAATAGGGTACAAGTCTGTACTTCTCAAACCGTCATCATTTATTTGTTCAAGATGTTCCTGTATTGCTTTGCTAATTCTTCTAGCTTTCTGAAATTCTTCGTGACTGATTTTCATCTAAATTATTGCCAACGGTCTCGTGTATGAGTAGTAGCGGATTTCTACTCACAAACCTTTCGGTTTTGTATAGACCTTTATTTTATGTTTATACTTTCTTTTTATGATTTAAACCGCTATTACTTATACACATCTTTGTTGAACGAATCCTCCCTACCGGTCGGAAGCCCATCTTTATTGCTTAGTTATTACATTCTTTCTGTAAATGTAATATATTTATTAATTTGTAGCTAAATTTTAAATTTATTATGATGTTTAAAAAAAAGTAAAACCATTGCTGAACGCGCTTTCGAGGAAGTATCCGGTTTCAGCACCCTTCAAAGCAAATTAGAACGGAGCTTTTCTATTAATGGTAAAGCTAAAAGCACCTTAAGTAATTACCTGCGATGTTTGGCACACCTAGCTTTGCACTATTAAACAAAGCCCAGAAACGCTCTCGGTTGAGAGTATGGAGTCTTATCTTTATTATTGCCAAAAACTACACAAAACACCTTCTGAGAGTTTCTTTAAACACACCATTTACGGACTTAGAGCGGCCTACAAGGTTATGGGTATGCCGGCCAAACGCGTGGCTTTGCCAGTGATTAAACGGGACTTAAAATTACCAACTGTGCTTAGCCAAGACGAAGTTAAACGTCTTTTAAGAGCCCCCAAGTATCTTAAACACCGTTTAATTATAGGGATGCTTTACGGGTGTGGACTGCGCAGTTACGAACTTTGCAATCTAAAATTGGCAGATATTGACTTTGATCGCAAAACGGTTTTTGTTCCTAAGAAAAAAGGTAAGATAGACTGGTATATTCCTTTAAGCAAATATTTAGTAAATGGTTTAAAGACCTATATTAAAACGGAAAGCCCTCAGATTTATCTTTTCAATAGTCAGGTTACCAAACAAGGGGAACCCCGAGGACTAAGCACTAATGGCGTTCGATGGGTGATAAACGAAAACCGAAGTAAAATAGGAAGTTCCAAAAAGATTACAGCCCACACCTTGCGGCACAGTTTTGCCACACATTTGTTAGAGTATGGTGTTGACATCGTTAGCCTAAAGGAGCTTTTAGGGCATGCGCATATAGAAATGACCCTAACCTATTTACATGTGGCCAATCTCCCCAGTGGTTCGAAGTTTTCTCCACTAGACAAGCTTTACGATTAATGTCTGGCGAGCATAAGGTAGCCCACATTTTAGAAATGGAGCAGCTACAGCTTAAAAGATTGAGTTTAACCTCTTGGCATTATCGTGCTTTACAAGCGATACGCAGATGCCGCACTAAAGCTATGGGCGGACACATTGATAAATGCGATGGTTGCCATCAATTACACATCAGTTATAACAGTTGTAGGAACAGACATTGTCCAAGCTGCCAAGGTCACAAACGCGAAACGTGGATCAGAGCAAGGGAGTCCGAACTTCTTAATGTGCCTTATTTTCATTTGGTGTTTACCCTTCCAAGTGCGTTTAACAGCTACGCCTTGAGCCATGGTAAAATAGTGTACGGCAGTTTATTTAAAGCTGCCTGGCAGACCTTGCAGCAATTTGGGTATAATCCCAAACATCTGGGCGGTCGCATGGGTATGATTGCGGTGTTGCATACTTGGGGTCAAAATATGATTTTGCATCCGCACCTGCACTGCATTGTGCCAGGAGGTGGTCTGAGCAAATCAGGGCTATGGAAAAAGGCAAAGAACAATGGAAAGTACCTATTTAATGTAAAATCCATGAGCAAGGTATTTAGAGGAAAGTATGTCGCTGAGCTTAGAAAAAGCGGGTTAAAAATCCCTCAAAAGGTATATAATGAAGTATTCCGAAAAAAGTGGGAGGTCTATGCCAAACCACTATGTCATTGAGTATTTAGGTAGATACACCCATAAAATAGCCATTAGTAACCATCGCATTACCAATATTGACCGTAAAAATTGCAGGGTGACATTTACAGCTAAAGATTATCGTCGTGCAGGAAAGAAAACCAACTTAACCTTATCTAGTCAAGAGTTTATCAGGAGGTTTGCTTGCATATTTTACCCAAGGGTTTTACACGAATACGACATTATGGTATTTTAAGCAGCAGTTGGAAAAAGAACAAGTTGCCAAAGCTACAAGCTGAATTGGCTACCCAAAAGATAGTGCTTGTTGAAACAGAGCGCCCTCTCTTACACCGTCGATGTCCTGTTTGTAAAAAAGGAAGACTGCATACCATTTTACTGTTTAATGACCGCGGACCTCCCGAAAATTGGCACGTTTTACTAAAAGATAAAAAATTGAATAGGAGCAACTAAAATTTATCTGCAGATGCGGACTGGATCTGGTATGCTTTAACCTAAAAATTAAACGATAAAAACTAGAGTTTATAAATTAAAACCACCAAAACAGCCCTTTTAACCTTATAAAATGACTGAGTTTTATACATTTTAGCCTCTCAAAAAAAATCTAATCACATTTATCCTGACATAAATCTATCGTTATACCCATAGACGGCAAATTAACCGGATTCGTCAACACAATATTCAGCTCTAGCCTATCGGCGAGCCGAATACTTAGTTATTGGCAACTGGCTTTTTTAGTTCATATCAATAAAGATCAATCGGGTCTTTCAGGAATATAAACAACATCAACTTCTACATTATTTCCATATTTTACTATGATAGAACATAATACTGAAACACTTTCTCCATTGTGAACAGCAGGTTTCATTATAGGCATTTTTCTAAGCACTCTTAAGATTTCTGCTTGAACGGTTACTTCTGAATTTCTAACTTTCATTCCAGTCAGTTTTCCAGATTCGTCGATTATAAAAAACACATCTACTTGCTTTGGTTCTAACAGATTTAAATCTTTAGATACACTCAAGTTAAACTCTCTTTTAATAAATGTCGATACTTTATTAATGAAACATTCTCTTGTTTCTTCTATTGAGAGTTCTTCACAGCCATTATATACTGGCGCAATTTCTACATCATTCAATATTATACTATCGTCAGAAGTATAGATTGCCATACCATCATCTTGCGATACTATGCTGCATAAACTTAATAAAGCCTGTTGCTCTGCTTCTGTCATATTTCCTTGTGCCATTACTTGTTCCTGAACAGCATTTATTTTCGTCATTAAATCACTTTTTGTGTTTTTTAACGAGTTGGATTCTTCCTTACAAGAAAAACATAGTAAAATAATAAATATGGTTGAAATGACCATGAAATTTTGGAATTCAAATTTTGTTTTACGATTAAATTTGTATTTCATAAGTTTTAATTTTTTGCTTGTTGCCAACGTCTCCGTAGTCGAGTAGGCAAAGGGAATTTTACCCTAAGCCTCTCACATAACCGTACCCCGCATCAAGTGCGGGGCAGGCTGTGATAGTCTCCCATCATACGGCTCTTGTTATACAAATCTAAACTATCTTACTTAATAAAGCCCATTTGCCAATGATAAAACAAGTTAGGGAATTGCTCCTGTACTCTTGTAAACCACTGATAAGCTCGCTTTATACTGTTTTTATAGCGTTTATACCTTTTTCTTGCCCATCTCACTAAACGATTGTTGAGTAATTTGAAAACCTTGTGTAACATAGAGATTCTAAATTTTCCATAGTAACGTATCCAACCCCTAATCATTGGATTAAGGCAGTAGGCAATTCCTACAATACTCTTAACGGTCATTCTATGTACCTTCAATTCTCCTAATTTATCTGCAATGCGTTTCTTGGAACTTATGCTTATTGCACAGTCAAAGCTTAAAAATAATCTTTTTGTTTTCTTTGATTTTGATGTTCTAGGTTGAAATGAGTATCCTAGAAAATCAAATTTAACAATTGGATATTTCTGTTGTCTTCGATAGTCCTTGCAATACACAATTTTGGTTTTCTTTGGATGTAATTCCAAACCTATTTTTGTCATTCTGTTTCGGATGGTGCTCAGCGTTCGTTCTGCGTGTTGTTGACTGCTACAATGTACAATTACATCGTCGGCATAACGTGTGTAGTTTATTGTAGAATCGTTTTGTTCCAACCATTTGTCAAAACCATAATGCAGAAACAGGTTTGCCAGCACAGGACTTATAACTCCGCCTTGTGGCGTTCCTTTTCCCTTGTTTATTATGATTTCTCCTGTCTTGGTCAAAACAGGGCTTGCGAGCCATCGTGCAATATAGCGTTTCACCCAGTTTTCTGGAATGTGCTTCTCTACTGCAAGCATCAGTTTGTTATGGTCAATATTGTCAAAGAATCCTTTAATGTCTAGGTCTATTACCCAATCGGACTTCCAACAGTTTTTCCTCACAGCTGTTAATGCTTGATGTGCATTTCTGTGTGGTCTGTATCCGTAGGAATTAGGACTGAATACTTTTTCTAATCGAGGTTCTATGTACATCTTTATAACCATTTGTCGGTCGCTTATGGTAGGAATGCCTAATTTTCGAACGTTGCCATCCTTCTTTGGGATTTCTACTTGTTTAACCATTGGTGGAAAATAACTACCCGATGCCATCCGATTCCAAAGTTTGTACAGGTGTTTTCTACGATGTGCATCAAATTCTTCCATGCTAATCGAGTCTACACCTGCGCTACCTTTATTGGCTCGCACTTTCTTATAAGCTTCCCATACCATGGTTCTGCTTATAGGTATTGATTTTGTTTCATTCCATAAATTCATCCTCAATGTATTGAGTTGTTAAATGTAATGCAACTGTATAACCTAATCCCTTCGCTCCATTTCCATTACAGAAACATCATCACTACTACGGACTAGTCCGCCCCTGAACTATAACATCGGTATTCTACCTTTAGATTGTTTCTATTGTGTATTTCCCTTAACATTTATAATCAGGTTCTCGAGTTCCGTAAATAAGCCTAGATAAAAGTCATGCCCCCTGAATGACGCCTGCCGTATAGCCAATAAAATAGGTGACCGCTATACTTATAACTCCGTATCATACTCCGTAGCTTTTGACAGAATGTAGCAACTTCTCGACACCTCGAAAGGGGTTCACTTGCGTTCATCTCTTTTATCCGTACCTGACCAGTTCTTGACTCGCCGTTTCCTAAACGCTCAATACCTTGGCTCTTTACCAAAGCACCTTTAGGTGGTTTAATGCCTCTTCCTATAAAGCAACATTGGTGGGTCGGTTCCACCATCTTATTTACAGTTCACAATGAGTTATTGTTGCCGCTCATTGCTTGCTCGACACACTATGAAAAGTAGGCGATTTCGAAGCACCAAACTTTTTGGATAAGCACAAAGCTTGATACGAGCCACAACTCTTGATTTTACTCCTGTTTCGCCTATTTTTTATATACATTGTTACCTGCTGGCTTTTTTCTTCAGTTTTAGTTTCATCATTATGTCTGTCTGTTCATCATTTCCCAATTGGAAAATATGTTTGTCAAATGCTACAAATCCATTTTTTTCATAAAATCTGATTGCTCTTGGGTTTTGCTCCCAAACGCCTAACCAAACATATTCTACGTTTTTTTCTTTCGCCAATTCAATCGCTTTGTTGTAAAGAATTTGTCCGACTTTTTTTCCGTGAAATTCCTTTAGCACGTAAATCCGTTCAATTTCGAGTGCGTTTTTATCCTTTATTTCTGTTTGTGATTGTCCGAAATTCACTTTTAAATACCCAATCACATTGTCGTCAAGTTCCGCAAAATAGAATTCAGCGTTTTCGTCTGTCAGTTCAGTTTTCAGTTTTTCGGTCGAAAATCCTTCTTCCAAATATTTTCGCATATCTTCTTCGCTGTTATCGGAAGAAAATGTCTCGGCAAAAGTCAATTTCCCGATTTCCTTTAGGTTTTCAATGTCTTGGATATTTACTTTTCTAATTTTCACTTATTGTTTAGTTTAAAATTCTTTTTCATAATAGTCACATAAACTGGAAACGATACATTCTTCGCATTTCGGTTTTCTTGATATGCAGATGTTCATTCCGTGCTGTATTAGCCACTCGTGAGCGTGTTTTTTATATTTTTTTGGTGTAAGTCTGTTTATTTCGTCAGCGGTATCTTCATTGGATTTAGTTTCCACTATTCCAAGTCGGTTCAAAACTCTGTGTACGTGTGTGTCAACTGCAATGGTGTCTCCACCAAAATTAAAATTCATCATTATATCTGTACACTTCCGTCCCACACCTTGTAGTTCCAAAAGTTCTTTTTCCGTTCGTGGTACTTCTCCGTTGTGATTGTCAATTAACTGTTGGCACATTTCTTTTAAATGTTTTGTCTTTCGATTATAATGTGCCACAGGTTTAATCAACTCGGTAAGTTCGTCATCTGACAAATCCAATATTTCTTTTGGTGTTGTAGCTTTATCATATAGGGCATTGCACGCTCGGATTACCCGTTTTGTGTGTGTCATTGTTGAAAGCATTACAGAGACCAAACTTTTAAAATCCGTACTGTTAAGTCCGTTTTTTTCCCATTCATTATCGTTTTCGGCAAATATTTCGTACTCGTTGCTTAATTTCTCGTAAACTTTTTCAATGTTCTTTTTTGCCATTTTTTCGATTATGTTTTTGCTGTTTTTCAGCTTGCAGGTAACGTGATTGTGTATGATTAGTGGCGTGTTTAAGCACCTAATTTGGCAAATAAAAACCGAATAGAAAATCCGCGAGGATTTTCGTAAGTAGGCGAGAACCAGCCATTAATTATACACGGTGTTGAACTAAACCTAAAGGTAGCTTCACGAGACAGTTACATCACGATTCACCCTTTACGAGGATCAAGGTTTAATCTAATACTCAATATTATGAAAAAAAAATGACACTCTCATTGAAAGAGCCATTATTTCCGTTCCAGAGTTTGCAATGCTCTACCACAAACTCAAGCGCTCCGTTGAGCTCGCTGGTAAAAGCCAGAGCACACTTACCAACTATGCCCGCTGTCTGGCGCACATCGCACTCCATTTTAACTGTAGTCCGCTTGAGCTCGATGAGGAACAGATCTTAGATTATCTACACGTTTTAAAGTCACAACATAAGACCCCCTCAGATAGTTTTTTCAAGCACACTGTTTATGGGCTTCGCTATGCTTATCGCATCTTTGGGATGAAAGAAATGCGGGTCATACTTCCTTCTATTGAACGCTCCAAGAAGCTCCCCGTGGTATTAAACCAAAGGGAGGTAAAAAAACTGCTTCGCACTCCAAGACTGCTCAAGCACCGATTGGTACTTGCCATGCTCTATGGCTGTGGGCTCCGCAATTTTGAACTTCGCAACCTACAACGCAGGATCTAGATTTTGACAGGAAGTTGCTGCACGTGCGCCAGGGCAAGGGGCGCAAGGATCGCTATGTTCCCTTATCCGAGATACAGATCCGTGGCCTTAAGAAGTACCTACAGGCAGAGAATCCGGTCACTTGGTGCTTTACCGGCAATGATAGAACAGGCAGTCCGGCGCAGCTTTCCTCGCAAGGGATACAGTGGATCGGCGTGAGGCCCGCAAGCAAAGCGGTATTACAAAGGAGATTACCGCCCTATCCTGCGCCATAGCTATGCCACCCATCTTTTGGAAATGGGTCTGGACATTATGAGCGTGAAGGACCTCTTGGGACACGCAGATATTCAGACCACTCTTATCTACCTCCATGTGGCACAATCAGGTAGGCAAAAGCCGTTCAGTCCGCTGGATAGGCTTTATGGTCAATAGGGATGTGCTGTCCCGATCATGAAGTAGCGCACGTATTGGAGCGCAACAGGGAGCACCTTGCCAATCATTGTGCCAACAGTTGCGCAGTCCGCACCCTGCATGCCCTGCGCAAGTGCCGCACGGCGGCCCTTGGCGGCCACATTGATTGTTGTAATAATCTGCCTGTTATAAGCTCCATCTTAGCTACAACAGTTGCCGTAACCGTCATTGACCCAAGTGCCAAGGACACAAGAAGGAAGCATGGATCCAGGCAAGGGAGGCAGATTTATTAAAGGTTTCTTACTTCCACGTGGTCTTTACCCTGCCCTGTGAGCTGAACAGGTTATCTCTGTACGAGCCAAAATTGGTGTACAACCTTTTGTTCAAACGGCCTGGGGCATCGTTAAGGATTTTGGCGCTAATCCCAAGTTCTTGGGTGGCAGGATGGGAATGGTCGCTATACTGCACACTTGGGGGCAGAACCTCTCGTTGCACCCACACCTGCACTGCATTGTCCCGGGAGGTGGGATTACCAAGACTGGCAAATGGAAGAACACCAAGAGCAAGGGAAAGTACCTGTTTCCGGTAAAGGCGATGAGCATAGTTTTTAGGGCTCGGTTTGTTGCTGGGCTGCGCAAAGAGCTTGGAAAATCACAACCCGCTTCATTTTACGAAAGCCTGTTCAAGAACCAGTGGGTGGTCTATTGCAAACGCCCATTCTTTGGGCCTTCACAGGTAGTGGAATATCTAGGGCGCTATACCCATAAAATTGCGATAAGCAACCATCGTATAAAAAGTCTTGAAAGTGGAAACGTACGGTTTATGGTAAAGGATTATCGCCAAGGGGGTAAGAAGTCGGTACTTGCACTATCCGATGCCGAGTTCATCAGGCGTTTTTCATTGCATATCCTTGCCCAAAGGGTTTACCCGCATCGGCACTATGGTATCTTGAGCAGCTATTATAAAAGAACCTTAATCCCAGAACTACAACAAAGATCTGGGCAGAGGCCAGAACTAGCGGAAAAAGTACCTTTAAAGCACCGCAAGTGTCCCAGCTGTAAAAAAGGAAACCTGGTTACCATTGCAACCTCCGCTCGTGGACCACGAATGGTTGGCGCGAACAGATCGAGAAACACCTAAACAGACCAATATGAAAAAAACGCAAAACCGACGTAACGGGACTGCTATGGCCAAAACTGAAGAAAACACATCAAAGCAGTAATGAACAAGGAAAAATAAGTCCTAAATCTGCCATGTTCTTTTAATATTCCAAAGAAAGGGAGGCCAAAACTCCTAAAACAGAAAAAACCAACTCCTAAAAATCCAATCCAAAACAGACCATTCCCCATAAGGGCGAACCGACAAACACCGGTTCAGTCAACACGGCATTCATGTTGGGTCGTACCGACCACACGAATGCTTAGTTATTATTGCCAGTAGTTTTTTATTTCATTCGTTCGATTAATATCGGATAAAACTTGTCAAAGTCCACGTATTTATTTCTATTTGTTTCATATTCTCTTAAAATTTCCAAAATTTTTTCGACTAACTCAAACCCAATTGATTTTTCGTATTCCAGAAGTTTGTTGGCTTTTTCTTTTCCGAAATGTTTTTGGGCAATTTGTATGGTTGTTGCCCTCAACAAAAGTTCATTAAACACATATTTCCATTCGCCATAGCCTTGAAGTTTGGCATTTTCTTCGAGTTTTTGCGTAAAATATTTGGATTTTAGTCGTTCAATTTCTATATCGTATTTTTCTACTAATGGATTCACGAACGAATGCCCAAATTCGTGCAAAATCATATCAGTTTCCATATAGTTTTTGTCGAAATAAGGCACAAAATCAATTTCTCCGTTCGGACCGATTAAGGCGTAAACTTCTTTCTTTCCGTTTTGGTCGGTTATTTCCGAATTAAATCCACCGGAATGGAGTAATGGGGAAAGAATTAGGTTGTATGAACTTAATTTTTTACCGTAATATTTTTCCAAATAGATTGGTAATTCGTCAATCGTTTCCGATTTTTTGATTTGGGAAATGATTTGTTCGTTTATGGGTTTGACCACTTCCCAATAGTGTTGAAAAAGACTGTCTTGATTGAATTTTATGAGTTCTTCCCTAAACTCTTCAAGTAAGGTTTGGTTGTCGCCTAAATTTTTGTTGATTTTTCTGAATTCAGGAAAGTTGGAATGTTGCAAAGCCCATTCTACGGTTCGATAATAGGTAAAATGGTGGTTTTTTGATAAACTGTCAAAAAGCTGAACAGCTTTATGTTGTTTGAGTGGTTGAAGTTGTTTTACGAGCTTCTGTTTGTAAAGGTTGTCGTGTTTTCCAATCAAGAAATAATTGTCTAAAAAGGCAACAGAATAAAGCGTTTCAATCCGCTCGTCAATCGTGATTTTCAGTTCCGATTTTTGTCCAATGCTTTTTATTGAAACAAGAAATAGGATTAGTAAGATTGATTTTTTCATTAGCAGTTGGTTTTTTAAAATTACTGGCAACGTCTCGGCTATGGTTAGTACGGGAATTAAAAGTAATGAATTTCCGAGTAAGCACTTAGCCGAATCTTTTTATTTTGTTTTATCTTTTTTATTATAAAGCCAAATCAAAAGATTTGGCGGACTTAGTTTAAAGCACTAAACCTTGGGTTAAGCACCAAAACCCGTATTAATTATAGCCATTGTTGAACTAAACCTAAAGGTAGCTTCACGAGACAGTTACATCACGATTCACTACCTTTAGGATCAAGGTTTAATCTAATACTCAATATTATGAAAAAAAAATGAGACTCTCATTGAAAGAGCCATTATTTCCGTTCCAGAGTTTGCAATACTCTACCACAAACTCAAGCGCTCCGTTGAGCTCGCTGGCAAAAGCCAGAGCACACTTACCAACTATGCTCGCTGTCTGGCGCACATCGCACTCCATTTTAACTGTAGTCCACTTGAGCTCGATGAGGAACAGATCTTAGATTATCTACACGTTTTAAAGTCACAACATAAGACCCCCTCAGATAGTTTTTTCAAGCACACTGTTTATGGGCTTCGCTATGCTTATCGCATCTTTGGGATGAAAGAAATGCGGGTCATACTTCCTTCTATTGAACGCCCCAAGAAGCTCCCCGTGGTATTAAACCAAAGGGAGGTAAAAAAACTGCTTCGCACTCCAAGACTGCTCAAGCACCGATTGGTACTTGCCATGCTCTATGGCTGTGGGCTCCGCAATTTTGAACTTCGCAACCTACAACGCAGGGATCTAGATTTTGACAGGAAGTTGCTGCACGTGCGCCAGGGCAAGGGGCGCAAGGATCGCTATGTTCCCTTATCCGAGATACAGATCCGTGGCCTTAAGAAGTACCTACAGGCAGAGAATCCGGTCACTTGGTGCTTTACCGGCAATGATAGAACAGGCAGTCCGGCGCAGCTTTCCTCGCAAGGGATACAGTGGATCGTGCGTGAGGCCCGCAAGCAAAGCGGTATTACAAAGGAGATTACCGCCCATATCCTGCGCCATAGCTATGCCACCCATCTTTTGGAAATGGGTCTGGACATTATGAGCGTGAAGGACCTCTTGGGACACGCAGATATTCAGACCACTCTTATCTACCTCCATGTGGCACAATCAGGTAGGCAAAAGCCGTTCAGTCCGCTGGATAGGCTTTATGGTCAATAGGGATGTGCTGTCCCGATCATGAAGTAGCGCACGTATTGGAGCGCAACAGGGAGCACCTTGCCAATCATTGTGCCAACAGTTGGCAAGTCCGCACCCTGCATGCCCTGCGCAAGTGCCGCACCGCGGCCCTTGGCGGCCACATTGATTGTTGTAATAATCCTGCCTGTTATAAGCTCCATCTTAGCTACAACAGTTGCCGTAACCGTCATTGCCCCAAGTGCCAGGGACACAAGAAGGAAGCATGGATCCAGGCAAGGGAGGCAGATTTATTAAAGGTTTCTTACTTCCACGTGGTCTTTACCCTGCCCTGTGAGCTGAACAGGTTATCTCTGTACGAGCCAAAATTGGTGTACAACCTTTTGTTCACAACGGCCTGGGGCATCGTTAAGGATTTTGGCGCTAATCCCAAGTTCTTGGGTGGCAGGATGGGAATGGTCGCTATACTGCACACTTGGGGGCAGAACCTCTCGTTGCACCCACACCTGCACTGCATTGTCCCGGGAGGTGGGATTACCAAGACTGGCAAATGGAAGAACACCAAGAGCAAGGGAAAGTACCTGTTTCCGGTAAAGGCGATGAGCATAGTTTTTAGGGCTCGGTTTGTTGCTGGGCTGCGCAAAGAGCTTGGAAAATCACAACCCGCTTCATTTTACGAAAGCCTGTTCAAAAACCAGTGGGTGGTCTATTGCAAACGCCCATTCTTTGGGCCTTCACAGGTAGTGGAATATCTAGGGCGCTATACCCATAAAATTGCGATAAGCAACCATCGTATAAAAAGTCTTGAAAGTGGAAACGTACGGTTTATGGTAAAGGATTATCGCCAAGGGGGTAAGAAGTCGGTACTTGCACTATCCGATGCCGAGTTCATCAGGCGTTTTTCATTGCATATCCTGCCCAAAGGGTTTACCCGCATCAGGCACTATGGTATCTTGAGCAGCTATTATAAAAGAACCATAATCCCAGAACTACAAAAAGATCTGGGCAGGCCAGAACTAGCGGAAAAAGTACTTTAAAGCACCGCAAGTGTCCCAGCTGTAAAAAAGGAAACCTGGTTACCATTGCAACCTTCCCCGCTCGTGGACCACCGAATGGTTGGCGCGAACAGATCGAGAAACACCTAAACAGACCAATATGAAAAAAACGCAAAACCGACGTAACGGGACTGCTATGGCCAAAACTTAAGAAAACACATCAAAGCAGTAATGAACAAGGAAAAATAAGTCCTAAATCTGCCATGTTCTTTTAATATTCCAAAGAAAGGGAGGCCAAAAACTCCCAAAACAGAAAAAACCAACTCCTAAAAATCCAATCCAAAACAGACCATTCCCCATAAGGGCGAACCGACAAACACCGGTTCAGTCAACACGGCATTCATGTTGGGTCGTACCGACCACACGAATGCTTAGTTATTGCCAGTAGTTTTTATTCCGTTTTATATTTTATTATCACTCTATCTCCTTGAAAAAAAGATTCTTTCTCTTTTTTGTCAAAAGTCAAATTCGGTTCGTGAATTATTTCCAGATTGTTATTGTCAGTCCATTTGGCAGAAATGCTTTTACTTTCTCCTGTGTAATACATTATTCCAGCTCCACCACCAGAACTCCATTCCATTATGCCGCTTGTGTGGATATATTTTCCGTTTGTAAACTCTTCGTTAATCCTAAATTCCTTTGTTCCGTCAATCGTTCTAATTTTAACGAGTTCGTTTGTAGTAAACTCAAATTTTGGTCTTACTCGTCTTTTCGCTTTTGGTTTTTCGGTCGAGATTAGTTTTAAGAAATTTTCTAATTCCGATTTTCTGTCATTCAGAGTTTTTTTGTCAGCTCCAAGCTCTTTCCATAAGTCCAAATCCGTTCCGTTTTCAATTATTTCTTTAACGGTTTTATAAATTTCAGGTTCTAAAGATTTTGTTTCCCATTGTGCTAATGCAAGTCCGAATAATGAATTATTTCTGTCGTCTGAATCTGAAAAATAATCTTCAAATTCCGCTTTGATTTCGTTCGAGACCCAAACTTGATTTCCTCCATTATTGTACTTATCGAAAAAGTTCGAATAAATGTCAAGTGTAGTATCGTTTCCTTTTATTTCTGTGTTCCAAACTCCCATTTAGTTCTGTTTCTCAAATTACTGGCAACGTTTATGTATAAGGAAAGTTGCGTGTTTGCGTGCGAGGATTTTCCGAAGGAAAATCAGAAGCTAGCAAACGAGCAACTAACTTTGGTCTAGCTAAAACTAGCAATTTTTTTTATACGGTGTTGTAAGTAGTTTTTTATTTTTTGTCCGTTTTATTTTCTTTTACAGAGTCTTTTATTAGTGCATTATAAATATATTCAGGTGTCTTTTTCTTTAGCTTAGACATTTCTTTTTCGATGTGCTTAGATAGAAATTCTTTTTCCTTTTCGTTTAAATTTTCAAGGATTCCAACTCGACCATAAAAACTTATGTTTTCGTCTTCTTTATGCACAAGAACTATTAAAGGATATCCGTTTTGTGCTTCAAACATTTCCAAGTTATTCTCAATTCCCGTTTTCGGATTTGGTCGGTCTAAAAAATAGGTAAAACTCACATTTTTTTCGATTGTACTGTCGAAAGGGTCACTTGTCGGATTTGCATAATTTATAATTCCTTGAACTTCATAAAAATCGGTTTCGTCATAGTCCGAGTATTTCTTTTCAGACTTGCAAGAAAAAAGTCCAAATGACAGAATTAACAGTATGTTTAGCGTTTTTCTCAAATTACTTACAACGTCCCCGTATATGCGCCGTGCCGACCGTATGGGAGGGATGGACGTATATACATTGTTGAACTAAACCTAAAGGTAGCTTCACGAGACAGTTACATCACGATTCACTACCTTTAGGATCAAGGTTTAATCTAATACTCAATATTATGAAAAAAAAATGACACTCTCATTGAAAGAGCCATTATTTCCGTTCCAGAGTTTGCAATACTCTACCACAAACTCAAGCGCTCCGTTGAGCTCGCTGGCAAAAGCCAGAGCACACTTACCAACTATGCTCGCTGTCTGGCGCACATCGCACTCCATTTTAACTGTAGTCCACTTGAGCTCGATGAGGAACAGATCTTAGATTATCTACACGTTTTAAAGTCACAACATAAGACCCCCTCAGATAGTTTTTTCAAGCACACTGTTTATGGGCTTCGCTATGCTTATCGCATCTTTGGGATGAAAGAAATGCGGGTCATACTTCCTTCTATTGAACGCCCCAAGAAGCTCCCCGTGGTATTAAACCAAAGGGAGGTAAAAAAACTGCTTCGCACTCCAAGACTGCTCAAGCACCGATTGGTACTTGCCATGCTCTATGGCTGTGGGCTCCGCAATTTTGAACTTCGCAACCTACAACGCAGGGATCTAGATTTTGACAGGAAGTTGCTGCACGTGCGCCAGGGCAAGGGGCGCAAGGATCGCTATGTTCCCTTATCCGAGATACAGATCCGTGGCCTTAAGAAGTACCTACAGGCAGAGAATCCGGTCACTTGGTGCTTTACGGCAATGATAGAACAGGCAGTCCGGCGCAGCTTTCCTCGCAAGGGATACAGTGGATCGTGCGTGAGGCCCGCAAGCAAAGCGGTATTACAAAGGAGATTACCGCCCATATCCTGCGCCATAGCTATGCCACCCATCTTTTGGAAATGGGTCTGGACATTATGAGCGTGAAGGACCTCTTGGGACACGCAGATATTCAGACCACTCTTATCTACCTCCATGTGGCACAATCAGGTAGGCAAAAGCCGTTCAGTCCGCTGGATAGGCTTTATGGTCAATAGGGATGTGCTGTCCCGATCATGAAGTAGCGCACGTATTGGAGCGCAACAGGGAGCACCTTGCCAATCATTGTGCCAACAGTTGGCAAGTCCGCACCCTGCATGCCCTGCGCAAGTGCCGCACCGCGGCCCTTGGCGGCCACATTGATTGTTGTAATAATCCTGCCTGTTATAAGCTCCATCTTAGCTACAACAGTTGCCGTAACCGTCATTGCCCCAAGTGCCAGGGACACAAGAAGGAAGCATGGATCCAGGCAAGGGAGGCAGATTTATTAAAGGTTTCTTACTTCCACGTGGTCTTTACCCTGCCCTGTGAGCTGAACAGGTTATCTCTGTACGAGCCAAAATTGGTGTACAACCTTTTGTTCACAACGGCCTGGGGCATCGTTAAGGATTTTGGCGCTAATCCCAAGTTCTTGGGTGGCAGGATGGGAATGGTCGCTATACTGCACACTTGGGGGCAGAACCTCTCGTTGCACCCACACCTGCACTGCATTGTCCCGGGAGGTGGGATTACCAAGACTGGCAAATGGAAGAACACCAAGAGCAAGGGAAAGTACCTGTTTCCGGTAAAGGCGATGAGCATAGTTTTTAGGGCTCGGTTTGTTGCTGGGCTGCGCAAAGAGCTTGGAAAATCACAACCCGCTTCATTTTACGAAAGCCTGTTCAAAACCAGTGGGTGGTCTATTGCAAACGCCCATTCTTTGGGCCTTCACAGGTAGTGGAATATCTAGGGCGCTATACCCATAAAATTGCGATAAGCAACCATCGTATAAAAAGTCTTGAAAGTGGAAACGTACGGTTTATGGTAAAGGATTATCGCCAAGGGGGTAAGAAGTCGGTACTTGCACTATCCGATGCCGAGTTCATCAGGCGTTTTTCATTGCATATCCTGCCCAAAGGGTTTACCCGCATCCGGCACTATGGTATCTTGAGCAGCTATTATAAAAGAACCATAATCCCAGAACTACAAAAAGATCTGGGCAGGCCAGAACTAGCGGAAAAAGTACTTTAAAGCACCGCAAGTGTCCCAGCTGTAAAAAAGGAAACCTGGTTACCATTGCAACCTTCCCCGCTCGTGGACCACCGAATGGTTGGCGCGAAGAGATCGAGAAACACCTAAACAGACCAATATGAAAAAAACGCAAAACCGACGTAACGGGACTGCTATGGCCAAAACTGAAGAAAACACATCAAAGCAGTAATGAACAAGGAAAAGTAAGTCCTAAATCTGCCATGTTCTTTTAATATTCCAAAGAAAGGGAGGCAAAACTCCCAAAACAGAAAAAACCAACTCCTAAAAATCCAATCCAAAACAGACCATTCCCCATAAGGGCGAACCGACAAACACCGGTTCAGTCAACACGGCATTCATGTTGGGTCGTACCGACCACACGAATGCTTAGTTATTGCCCACCGTATTTATTCAGCTTACCCAACTTCCAAGGCTTTCTTTTTCAATCCATTTTCCGTCGATAAATTCATAGATTCTTTCTTCTCCACCACCACATAATCTACCACAAACTGTTCCGATACGGACATAAGCTAAGTTAAAAGTTTCATTAAAAATCGGTTTACTTATTGAACAATATCCATTTTCGCAATTTGCATCTAACCAATCCCAAAAACTAAATCCACCTTTTTCAGACTTTCTTTCAAATTCATCAAACTGTTTTTTTGTCAAAATATTTTTTTCTGGCGCCAAGTCAGCTGTAATTTTGAATTTTTTAGATAAGCGTGATTGAGTTTTGTAATGCAAAGAATCTTTTATATTTAAAAGTTTTTTTACGTATTCATCAAAATTCGAAATCATTGGGGAAGAGACTGCTCTTGGGTTTTCGGTCATACAACTCGATGATAAATAGCCATCTCTTTCGTCATTTAAAATTTGTGTGATTAACTCTGATGTTTTTTGAGCATCTAATGTTTTCAAATCAGTTTTTTTGTCCGTTTTGCAACTTAAATTCAAAGTCAAAACAACAAATAATATGTAGATGATTGTTTTTTTCATATGGTGGGCAACGTGTTTGTATATGGTTTGTTGCGTGGTTTAGCACGTAATTTAGCAAATAAAAACCGAATATAAAATCCGCGAGGATTTTCGTAAGTAGGCTAGAACTAGCAATAAATTATATACGGTGTTGTGCAACGTATTTATATTTTCCGTTTCAATTTCTTAAAACAATATTTATAATCAAATATTTTGTCCAAATCGCAAATCAGTTCTTTGGCTTTCTTTTTTTCGAAAACGGGAACAAAACAGCTCATAATTCCAAAACCTTTTGTTTTAAAAAACAATTCCAAATATAATTCAGTTTCAGTTGGTTTGAATATTTTGTCAGAACTTAAATCAGAGTATTCATTTTCGATTTCCACGTACAATTTATCCAATAAATTATGCTTTTTTAATATTCCGATAATTTGTTCGTTTTTCTTTTCGTTTGTTTCAATGTCAATACAAGAATTCAATTCGGGATTTTCAACAATCGCATCTTTTGTAATTCCGATATAAAAGTCAGATTTTGGTGAAATCAGAGTTGTATTTAGAGATTCCGATGACTTTTCTAATTCAGCAAGAATATTCTCAAAACTCAAAGTTTTTTGAGAAAAAGACTGACTAAAAGTCAAAAATAATATTGTATAAATTAAAATTCTCATTCGTTTCTCATATGTTGCACAACAATTGGATATAGTCAATTGTCTATATCCACACTATGTGCACTAAGATAATATTTTTTTTAAGTTTATTGATTTCATTAGCACATATTAATGCGTTTGGATAAGTAACACTAAAACATTAAAAACCCCTTTTTTTAATAAAAAAAGGGGTTTAAAAAATTATAAGGTGTCTTCCAACCATTTAAAAAATTCTGTTTGCCAGACAATGGCGTTTTGTGGCTCGAGAATCCAGTGGTTTTCTTCGGGGAAGTAAATTAATTTACTTTTTATATCTAAAAGTTGTACCGCTTGAAAGGCACTTAATCCTTGCTCGATAGGCACTCGGTAATCCTTTCCGCATTGAATAATTAACATAGGCGTATTCCAGTTAGATACCTTAGTAATAGGGTTAAACTCATTGTAGGCCTTTTGCGCTACGGCATTTTCTTTGTCCCAATAGCTACCACCCCAATCGTGATTTACAAAAAATAATTCTTCGGTTGTGCCGTACATGCTACGGTTATCGAAAACACCATTATGCGATATAAACGTTTTAAAGCGATTTTCATGCATTCCTGCGAGGTAAAACACAGAATAACCACCAAAACTGGCTCCTACAGCTCCTAGCCTGTCGTTATCGACATAAGGCTCTTTGGCAAGATCGTCTATAGCACTTAAATAATCGTCCATCACTTGTCCGCCCCAATCTTTACTAATGGCCGCATTCCATTCTACACCATGTCCTGGCATACCTCTACGGTTAGGAGCCACAACAATATAACCTTGAGATGCCATTAATTGAAAATTCCAACGGTAAGAATAAAATTGTGTTAACGGCGATTGTGGTCCCCCTTGTGCATATAACAACGTTGGATATTTTTTTGCCGGATCAAAATTTGGAGGTAAAATTACCCAAACCAACATTTGCTTATTATCGGTTGTGGTAACATAGCGTTTTTCGACTTTTGGCATATCGATTGTGCTGTACAATTCGGTATTGATAGCAGTAATCTGTTTAAACGTTTTTTTCTTCAAATCGAAACTAAAAACCTCAGCAGCATGATTCATGTCTGTTCGGGTTACTAAAAGTTCATTTTTTGCTTCAGAAATGATACTAGTCACATCAAAATGACCTTCCGATAATTGTGTTACAACCGGTGCAATACGTTTTTTACCAGGATAATTAACAACGAATAACTGTATGGTACCATCTACAGGCGCTGTAAAATAAACATTCCTGCCGTCGTTACTCCATTTAAAACTTCTTACGGTTCCGTCCCAACGTGCTGTTAGATTTTGTTCTACCCCGTTTTCTAATACGATAATATCGTTTTTATCACTTTCGTTACCAGGGGTTTTCATTTGCAACCAAGCTAAAGCTCCTTGGCTCGAAAAATTTGGAGCAACATCATATCCAAGATTCTTTTCTGTGATATTTGTAGTTGTTTTTGTTGCTAAATCGTATTTATAAATATCGGTATTCGTACTTGTAGCGTAGGCCTTTCCCTTTAACTTTTTACTTACGTAATAAATACTTTTACTATCTGGCCCCCAAACGTAATCCTCATCGCCTCCAAAAGGACGTTGCGGTGTGTAATACGGTTCGTTCGGCATAATATCTATAGCCGTGGCATCATCAGCGTTTTTTTCTTTGTAAAATACGTGATTGTAATTGCCGTCGTTCCAGGTATCCCAATGTCTGTTATCTAAATCTGTATAAATATAGGCATCAGATTTTGTTAAAGATTTATAAACATCTTTACTGTGAATTGCTTCGATAGCAACCGGTTTATCGAACATGTGATAACGACCATTTGGCGAGATATTCTTATCTACAACAGCGACTTCATCCTTAGTTATTTTTTCAGATTCGCCTCCTGTTATAGAAATTTTATAATAACTATAATCAAAACCGTTAGTTTCCATATTTGGAACGCTCACGCGGTAAAATAACGCATCACCTTCATTGTTTAAACCCAAAACACTTAAGCGCTCTACTTGCCAAAGGCGTTCTGGGGTCATTACTTCTTGTCCTTGGACTAGGAGAACACTTAAAAAAAGTCCGAATAATAATGCAATTCTTTTCATTTGTTTGTGTTTTTAATATTAATATTTACATGCTTTCTGCAAGTTATACCAAATTAGCCATGTCTTGTCGCATATAATCCGTTTGTTTTTCGCTCATATTTCGATATAAGATAAAACTATGGCTATGCTTTTATTTTCTATCTTATCCTAACAAAAAATAATTCAAATTAATAATACGACATTTCAAAACTAAATTGGTATTATAATTTGTTGGCTTGATAAAACTTCTAACATGCTCAGGTTTTATATTTTAAAGGCCTTTCTAGTTTAAGATAGCTCAGACCCAAAGATAAACATATATATCACTTTAAAAATAGCCTTATAAAGAAACTTCATAGTTGTTTAATCTTAACGCTTTACAAATGTGAGCAGCGCATTTTTAGGTTTTAAAGCTATTAAGGGCGTTACTGCAATGGTTTTAAAGTTTGGATGGATTTTATATTTTGAAACCAATTCGGTTATGGCAATAATCATTTCGTACATCGCGAAGTTATTCCCTATGCATTTTCTAGGCCCCGCTCCAAAGGGAAAATAATGCGATGAAAATTGTCGACCACCACCGGCAAAGCGCTCTGGCATAAAGGCCATAGGTTGATCCCATAATTTTGGATGGCGATGAATTTCGTAAATAGAAAACAGTAAATTTGATCCCGCTTTATAACCTAACCCGTTAAAATGATCGTCTGTAAGATTTACACGGTCTATAAAATATACTGGCGGATACAAGCGCATGGCCTCTTCAATAACTTGTTGACATACTTTTGAAGCTCTTATACGCCCCATCAAGTCTTCGTTAGAGCTCTTTAAATTTAAACGCTCTTCATATATTTTCTCCTGCCATTCTGGATGTAAAGCAAGTAGCTGCAGGGTAAATGTTAAGGCATTGGCTGTGGTTTCGTGTCCTGCCGTAAACAAAATAAGGATTTCATCGATGAGTTGTTCCTCGTTCATCGCACTACCATCTTCATACCGAGCATCCAATAACATATCGAGCAAATCGTTTTCACGGGTTTTCGAAGCTTTACGTTGCGCGACAATTTGTTTTAAAACCGCCCGAGACTCCCTCATAAGCTCGAGGTGTTTTTCAATTTCGCCACTGGCTTTAAACCACCACCCTAAATAAGGTTGCCGCAATTCTCTAACCATCATGTTTTGTGCCGCCTCAGTAATAAATTGAAGCCGATTAATTTCCTGCTGATTTACCGCACTACTAAATAATGATTTCACGACGGTTTGAAAAGCTAGGTCATTTAAAATTGGGAAAATGTCGATACTCTGGTTTGGTTCTATTCTCTTGTACTCTGAAACTATCGCACTTTTAATGGTGTCTAGCAACTGCTCAAGCTGCTTTTTATCAAAAGCTGGTTGTATAAGCTTGCGCTGTTTGCGCCAATGCTCCCCTTCTGCCGTTAACAAACCCTTGCCTACATATTTGGCTAAATCTTCGGTTTGAATTTTTGATTTTACGTAATTTTTTTGCTTTTTCTGAAGCACATATTCGGCAAATCCCGCATCTCTAACAAAAAATACACTGTTTTTAAAACCCACTTTCAGTCTAAAAACATCACCGTGCTTATTAAAATTGCGATGATGAAAAGGCAACGGATTTTTTAAAATTTCTAAAGCGTGTTTTACAAATTGAGCCAAAGACACTGTAGGGACTTCTTTTAAGTTTTCCATGTTCTTCTATAATTAGAATAAACCGCCCTGTGTTGCACCTTTTATTTTACCTAAATGCTTATACGCTTGCTCGGTTACTTCACGCCCGCGTGGTGTACGCATAATAAACCCCTGTTGTATTAAGAAAGGCTCGTAAACCTCTTCAATAGTTTCGGGACTCTCACTTACGGCCGTTGCAATGGTCGAGATACCCACAGGACCGCCTTTAAATTTATCGATTATGGTCGATAAAATCTTATTGTCCATTTCATCTAAACCATAGGCATCAACACTTAAAGCCTCTAAGGCATACTTTGCTATTTTTATATCGATTTTACCATTGCCTTTAATTTGAGCGAAGTCGCGAACCCGACGCAGTAAAGCATTTGCAATTCTAGGTGTGCCCCGACTTCTACCAGCTATTTCTATGGCGGCTTCCATGGAGATGGGCACCTCTAAAATAGTGGCACTTCGTTGCACTATAGTTGTTAGTAAATCGGTTTTGTAGTATTGCAGTCTGCTCTGTATACCAAAACGTGCACGCATGGGCGAGGTTAATAATCCCGATCGTGTTGTGGCTCCAATTAAGGTAAAAGGATTTAAATTTATCTGAACCGTTCTGGCATTGGGACCAGACTCAATCATAATATCAATTTTATAATCTTCCATTGCCGAGTATAAATACTCTTCTACTATAGGACTTAAACGATGAATCTCGTCTATAAACAACACATCGCGTTCTTCTAGATTTGTAAGCAATCCAGCAAGGTCTCCGGGTTTATCTAACACAGGTCCAGAAGTCACTTTAATGCCCACACTAAGCTCGTTTGCCAAAATATGTGCCAACGTGGTTTTACCCAAGCCTGGTGGACCATGAAACAACGTATGGTCTAATGCTTCGGTACGTAAATTTGCGGCCTGAACAAAAATTTTAAGATTTTCTAATACTTGATCTTGACCCGTAAAATCATCAAAGGCTAAAGGTCTTAATTTTTTTTCTACATCTAATTCTTCAGGTGAAAAATTCTCGTCTGTTGGATCTAGGTTTTCATTCATAGTCACTAAACTAATAAGTCTGAAACTTGTTTCATTAGAAAAATATCTCGAAAAATCACTTCCTCTTTTAGCGGTTAGTTAAAATCCCGTAAATTTCTGTATCATCAACTAAAGACATTCTTTTTGAGATGACAGAGTCTATAAATCGAGCATCCATACTTTAGACATTTCCTTTTTGGTAGTGCTCAAATTCACTAGAAGCAAAGATAAACAAAAAGCCTCTCCGAATTGGAAAGGCTTTTCAATATTATTAAAAAACACTTTAATGTTGTAACTCTTCTTCACCTTCTTTTAAGGGCACGTTTTGCGGCACAAAATCGACATCATGCCCAGGCTTACTGTAATCGTATGGCCAGCGGTAAACGTGAGGTATTGGTCCGTCCCAGTTTCCGTGAATATGCTTCACTGGAGTGGTCCACTCTAAGGTTGTAGATTGCCATGGGTTTTGAGTGGCTTTTTTACCAATAAACATACTGGCAAAAAAGTTGTATAAATAGATAATTTGAACAACACCACCTACTAAAGCAAAAATGGTGATTATAACGTTCACATTAGCTAAATCGTCGAATAATGGGAATCTTGTGTTGGTGTAATAACGTCTTGGTAATCCTGCCATACCAATAAAGTGCATCGGGAAAAACACCCCATAAGCACAAACCGCAGTGATCCAGAAATGAATATAGCCTAAATTTTTATTTAACATCCTACCAAACATTTTAGGATACCAATGGTAGATACCCGCAAACATACCATAAAGCGCAGAAATACCCATTACTAAGTGAAAATGCGCGACCACAAAGTAGGTATCGTGTACATTAATATCTAGAGCAGAATCGCCTAGAATAATACCTGTTAAACCACCTGATATAAAGGTAGACACAAAACCAATGGAGAACAACATCGCCGGATTCATTTGCAAATTACCTTTCCAAATAGTGGTGATCCAATTGAAAGCTTTTACGGCCGATGGAATTGCGATTAATAGGGTAGTAAATGTAAATACCGAGCCTAAAAACGGATTCATACCCGAAACGAACATGTGGTGACCCCAAACTATGGTAGATAAAAAGGCAATAGCTAGCGTCGAAGCAATCATGGCGCGGTAACCAAAAATGGGTTTACGTGCACTGGCCGCCAAAATTTCTGAAACTAATCCCATGGCTGGTAGTATCACAATATACACTTCTGGGTGGCCCAAAAACCAGAATAGGTGTTCGAATAACACTGGCGAACCACCTTGGTAATGCAAAACTTCACCTTGAATAAATATATCTGATAAAAAGAAAGAGGTTCCAAAACTTCTATCCATAATGAGTAATAAGGCAGCCGATAACAATACCGGGAAGGATACCACCCCAATTATAGCTGTTACAAAAAACGTCCATATGGTTAAGGGTAACCGCGTCATAGACATTCCTTTGGTACGTAAATTAATAACGGTAACTATATAGTTTAATGATCCCATTAAAGATGATGCGATAAAGATTGCCATAGAGACCAACCAAAGTGTCATACCCAAACCAGAACCTCCTTGTGCCATAGGCAATGCACTTAAAGGCGGATAAATGGTCCAACCGGCTGCTGCTGGTCCTGCCTCGACAAATAAGGATATTATCATGATTACACTGGATATGAAAAATAACCAATAGGACAGCATATTTAAAAATCCAGATGCCATATCCCGCGCTCCAATTTGCAACGGTATTAATAAGTTACTAAAGGTTCCACTTAAACCTGCGGTTAACACAAAAAACACCATAATGGTTCCGTGAATAGTAACTAAGGCTAAATAAATATCGGCATCCATAACTCCGTCTGGTGCCCATTTGCCCAAAAAGAATTCGAACAGTACATTGGGCTCTTCTGGCCATGCCAATTGTATACGAAATATCAAAGACATTAAAATCCCGATAACCCCCATAATAGTACCCGTAATAAGGTACTGCTTTGCAATCATTTTATGATCTTGACTAAATATGTATTTAGTGATAAAAGTTTCTTTATGATGGTGTTCGTGATTCTCGTCTTGAACGTGATTATCTGGGTGTGCTGACATACTTTTTCGTGATATTTATCTTTTATTCTTTGACTAAAAAATCTATAAATTCTTTTTGCTCTTTTATCCAAGCATCAAATTCTTCTTGTGTGACCACAATAATATTCATTTGCATATTATAGTGTGATTTTCCGCATATTTTATTGCATAACAATAAATAATTAAACTCGTAAGGATCAAGAGGCACTTCTCCTTTAGCCTCTAGAGCTTTGCTTTTCTCTGCTCTAATTCGATTTATATTATTAACTTTTTCAACAATCTCTGGCCGTTGTCTCATTTCTGCCGTTGTTACCGTAGGTGTAAATCCAAATTGTGTAATCATACCCGGAACGCAATTCATTTGTGCTCTAAAGTGCGGCATATAAGCCGAGTGTAAAACATCTTGAGAACGCATTTTAAAGATAACTTGTCTGTTCACTGGCAAGTACAATTCTGTCGTAATGATATCGTCCTGCGCATTAGGATCCGATTCGTCTAAACCTAAAATATTGGCGCGGTCAATATCAATTAAACGCACATTTGCCTTACCTAAAGTGTTATCTGTACCAGCGTATCTCGCTTTCCAATTGTATTGCTGTGCATAGAGCTCTACCACCAAAGTTTCTTCGTCTTCTTCAACACCCATTATATCAATCCAAGTGTTTAAGCCGTATATAATTAAGCCAGCTAAAACAATTACAGGTATAAGTGTCCATATGGCTTCTAATTTATTATTATCGGCAAAAAACAAGGCTTTTTTTCCTTTTTCGCCTCTGTACTTAAACGCGAAATAGTGTAATAAAAACTGGGTTATAATTTGTACGGTAAAAATGATGATCATTGAAATAATCATCAAATTATCTATGGTCTCGCCATGTTCTGATGCCGCATTAGAGACTAGCGGTAGATCTCCCCATTTTACAAAAGACACAATAGTAATGGCATAAATAAAGATGAGAAAGGCTATCATGAGATAGCCATTAACTGCATTGTCTTTATCTGTAGCAATTTGGTTATTTTCTTTTTTAGTCTGGGTTAAATCATATATTTTAACCATTTGCCAAACGGCTACTAGGATAAATATAATTACTATAATGGTTAATAAAGCAGTCATTAATTTTGTTCGTCTTTATTTAAATTTATTAATAATGAAAATTTTCACTTTCCTTTTTTAAAGGGTGTCTTTTAACGAGTAATGGCGCTTTTGTTAGGGCAGTGAATACTACAAAGATAAACAATCCTGCAAAAAGTAACACAGAACTAATCTCGGGAATTCCTATAAACCATTGGTCGCCAACCGTAGCTGGCATAACCATAACAAAGACATCTAAATAATGGCCTATTAACACCACAATACCCGATATTACAATAAGCCAAGGTATTCGCTTGTAATCGGAATTTATTAACATTAAAAAAGGAAATACAAAATTTAAAACCACCATACCTATAAATGGTAGTTGGTAATCGTTAAAACGCGATGCAAAATAGGTTACCTCTTCTGGAATGTTAGAATACCAAATAAGCATAAACTGAGAAAACCATAAATAGGTCCAGAAAATACTAAAAGCAAATAGATATTTCGAGATATCGTGTAAATGGCTATCGTTAACAGCCTCTAAATAACCTCTAGATTTTAAATAGATGGTAATTAGTGCAATTACTGTAACACCGCTTACAAACATACTAGAGAATACATACCAACCAAATAGTGTTGAGAACCAATGCGGATCTAAACTCATAATCCAATCCCAAGACATCACCGATTCGGTAAAAATAAAAAACACTAAAAACCCGGCAGCAAATCGAAATGATTTTTTAAAATTCGAATTGTCTTCTGCGGTATCTTGAGCTATAGAAAGCTTACGAGAAAAATATTGATAAAGACCCCAGCCTGCAATAAAAATTAAGCCCCTAATAATAAACCAAGGCAGGTTTAAGTACGATGATTTATTATCTACCAATTTATCGTAATAATCGCTTTCGGGATTGGTAATATCTGGGTTCATCCAAATAAAAAGATTGTCATGCCCAATATAGTGAGACGCTACAGCGATCCCCAGAACAATTAATGTGCCTGGTAAAACATAAGCAGAAATGCCTTCCATTACTCGAAACAACACCACAGACCATCCTGCTTGCGCTGCTATCTGTATGGCGTAAAACACCAACACACCAACCCCTATCATCATAAAGAAAAAGGCCGCAACATACAGTGCTGCCCATGGTCTGTTGGCCAGCTGATGCTGCACGTGCTTTGCGTGTTCCTCATCATGATGAGCCTCTAGAGCAGCGTGATCTTCAGTTTGATTTTCACTGGCTTGTTCGGCGTGCAGTTCTAAACCATTTTGTGTCGCTTCGGTAAGTGCTTTGCCGTGTGATGAGCCCTCTTCAGTTAACATTGTTTTTACATCTTCTAAAGATTTATTAGAATCTATAAAACCATAAGCAACACCCAGGACACCAATAACAATGAGTGCCAGAGAGAATGTTTTTAATTTATTTGAGAATGTGTACATAGTTGTATATAAACTGGTCTAAACTTATTTTTCTAAATCTTGCTTTAATTTCATCACATACGAGGTGACTTGCCAGCGCTCTTCTTCATTTAATTGGTTTGCATAAGAGCCCATAGCGTTTTTTCCATAATATACCGTATGGTAAGTACTCCCATGCGTTATGGCACGCCCTACATCGTCAAAACTTGGTATGCCCAGAATTTTTTCTCTTTTCACTAAAATACCTTGGCCGTCCCCTTTATCGCCGTGACAAACACCACAGTATATATCGTAAAGTACTTTCCCTCTTTCAAAATCTACTTCGGTACTGTCCAAAGGATTCGTTAAAGTTTCTTTAGCCAGGTTATACCCAGCGGTAGAGTTTTCTATATCGAAAGGCACAAAACCTCTTGGTATGGTGCCCTCTGCTGGTAATTGGGCTTGTATACCATTAGGAAATGCGGCTTCTCCATAGGTTTCGTAACCCACAGACTCGTGCATATCGGGCATATATTGATAATTTGGAGCCGCTTTATCTTGACAAGATACTGCTACAAACACCATCGCTATTACTACTATTTTTATAAAGCCTTTCATCTGTATATTTATATTTTTCATTTTATAAGATGTCATTCGCAACAGCTTCAATGTATTGATTACAGGTTGCGCATTCCAAATTAATGTTCTTTGTCTTCTTCTTTGTCAATTATATTTATCTCGACCGCTCCAGTTTCTACTAATAAATCTTGCAGTTCATTTTCGTTACCATGAACTGGGATTTCCATTAAAAAATGATCGTCTGTTGTTCTTGGATCTGGATTTTCAGCCTGCTTAAATGGCCACATTCTGCTTCTTAAATAAAATGTAATAACCATTAAGTGCGCCGCAAAAAACACGGTAAGTTCAAAAATAATTGGTATGAATGCCGGCGAGTTTTCCATAAAGGAAAAACTAGGTTTACCTCCAATATCCATGGGCCAATCTTCAATCATCATATAATTCATCATGACCACCGAGACTATTAAACCTACAGTACCATATAAAAAAGAGGTGATGGCCAGACGGGTTGGCGCTAAGCCCATAGCCTTATCAAGACCATGAACAGGAAAAGGCGTATATATTTCTTCGATATGATGCTTCTCGGCCTTAAGGCGTTTTACAGCCGACATGAGTACATCATCATCCGTATAAATAGCGTGAATAACTTTTGAAGTTTCCATGAACTAGACTATTTTAATTTATTAATTTTTTAGCTTGTCCCGACCAATCATCACGTTCTGCCCTTCCTGGAAAAGACCCTGTGATGCTGTCTAACAAATCGTATTCTTTTTTGCTCATCTTACTAACCTGCAAGAAGGTATAAATACCTATGCTATTGAGCACATCTTCCATTTTAGGGCCAATTCCACTAATCTTCTTTAAATCGTCTGCTGTTTGAGTAGCGGCATCAAAAACACCTATACTATCTAACAAATCATTTACTTTATCTGAACTATTTTCTTTTACACCTTCTGAAACTTGCATTGGACTTCCTCCAGAAGTTCTCACATCGACTGCTGCTCCGGCCAGACTACCGCCAGATTCTCGAATCTCTTTATAATATTGCCCTGAAGATTTTAAAATGGTTTTAACCTCGGCTTGCGCGATAATTGGGAAGGTTCTTGCGTACAACAAAAATAATACAAAGAAAAAGCCTATGGTCCCAATAAATGTTCCTATATCTACAAATGTTGGTGAAAACATAGTCCATGACGACGGTAAATAATCTCTGTGAAGTGAGGTTACAATAATCACAAAACGCTCGAACCACATCCCTATATTCACAACAATAGAGATAAAGAACGAGAACATAATACTTGTTCTAAGTTTTTTAAACCACATAAGTTGCGGTGAGAACACGTTACAGGTCATCATTAATAAATAAGCCCACCAATACGGTCCTGTTGCTCTATTTAAAAAGGCGTACTGTTCGTACTCGACACCAGAGTACCAAGCCACAAACAACTCGGTAATATAAGCTACCCCAACTACGGTACCCGTAATCATGATTACAATGTTTATTAATTCGATATGCTGTATAGTAATATAATCTTCAAGATTAGATACTTTTCGCATAATAATAAGTAAGGTATTTACCATAGCAAAACCAGAGAACACGGCACCAGCCACAAAGTATGGCGGAAAAATGGTGGTATGCCAACCCGGAATAACCGATGTTGCAAAATCGAATGATACAATGGTATGTACAGAAATTACCAATGGCGTAGCTAAACCAGCCAGCACCAGCGAAACTTCTTCAAAACGCTGCCAATCTTTAGCACGACCAGACCAACCAAAGCTTAATAAGGCATATATTTTTTTCTGAAAAGGTTTAACCGCACGGTCGCGTAACATGGCAAAATCCGGCAATAAACCCGTCCACCAAAATACTAAGGATACCGATAAATACGTTGAAATGGCAAATACATCCCAAAGTAAAGGCGAGTTGAAATTAACCCATAGCGATCCGAATTGATTGGGAATAGGCAACACCCAAAAGGCTAGCCATGGTCGACCCATGTGAATAAGTGGAAACAAACCGGCTTGCAGAACTGCAAAAATCGTCATGGCTTCAGCCGAACGGTTAATCGCCATTCTCCATTTCTGACGAAATAACAACAGTACTGCAGAAATTAGTGTCCCGGCATGACCAATACCAACCCACCACACGAAGTTTGTAATATCCCAGGCCCAACCTACAGTTTTATTTAAACCCCAAGTTCCAATACCTTCGGTTATTGTGTACATGATACATCCTACACCCCAAAGAAAAGCCGCAAGTGAAATACTAAAAACGATCCACCACTGTTTATTTGCTTTCCCTTCAACAGGTCTTGCTACATCCACAGTTACATCATGGTATGTTTTTTTTCCTGCAACTAAAGGTCTTCTAATAGGTGCTTCATAATGAGACGCCGCCATATTTTATTGTTTAAATGTTTATTTATTTAAAGTCTAAAGCACCAGGCCTTAGCTTTTTACTTTTTTTATACTTCTGTTGTATTTCTTACTTTTGTGTGGTATTGCACATTCGGCTTAGTACCTACATACTCCAATAAGTGATACATACGATCATCTTCTTTAAGTTTTGCAACTTTACTTTCTTCATCGTTAATATCTCCAAAGGTCATTGCCCCGTTACTACAAGCTGCCGAACATGCGGTTTGGAACTCTCCATCTTTTATTTCACGACCGTCGCGCTTGGCATCTAAAATTGTTTTTTGAGTCATTTGAATACACATCGAACATTTTTCCATTACCCCACGAGAACGTACTACAACATCTGGATTTAATACCATACGCCCTAAATCGTCGTTCATATGATAATCGAACTCATCGTTTCCATTATATAAGAACCAGTTAAAACGACGCACTTTGTATGGACAGTTATTTCCGCAATATCGTGTACCAATACAACGATTGTAGGTCATTTGATTTTGGCCTTGACGCCCATGGGTTGTCGCTGCTACTGGGCAAACAGTTTCACAAGGCGCGTGGTTACAGTGCTGGCACATAACAGGTTGAAAAACAACCTGTGGATTTTCAGCAGCAATTTCCATTTCTCCAAGAGCTCCAATTATCCCTAAACCTTTAGTACGGTCTTTTTTCTCAATATCTTCAGTAAATGTATCTTCAGATGAATAATATCTATCAATACGCAACCAGTGCATATCGCGACTGCGGCGTACTTCCTCTTTACCTACAACGGGTACATTGTTTTCGGCATGACAAGCGATAACGCAAGCACCACAACCGGTACAAGCATTTAAATCGATAGCTAAATTAAAATGATGTCCAATCGAGCGATCAAACTCGGTCCATAAATCTACTTCTGGAGAGGTTACTGGAGTTTCAACGTGATCTAAAGATACTTTAGGCACAGGATTCCAATATTCCTTATCTTTTGTGTTAAATATTTCTAAAGTCGTCTCTTTAATAATATCACCACGCCCCATTAAAGTAGTGTGCAACTGTACCGATGCAAATTCGTGCTCTTCTTTTAGAGCTTCAATAGTAACCGATTGTAAGGTATTAAAATTTTGGTATAAGGCATAAGCATTAACACCAGTTCGCATCTCACTTTTAAGCCCCAAAGATCTACCATACCCAAAGGCTAAACCAACAGAACCTTTGGCTTGCCCTGGTTGGATAATAACAGGCGCTTTAACAGGCGTGTCTAGACCCTGCACGGTTAGATTCACATAACTACCGTTTAACCCTCCGTTGGCTTCATGCCTATTTACAACCCCTAGGGCATCGGCGTCTGCTTGAGACATGGTTAAATAATTATCCCAAGTCGTTCTGGTAATGGGATCTGGAAATTCTTGTAGCCAAGGGTTATTCGCTTGCTGGCCATCGCCCATACCAACTTTAGTATACAGAGTTAATTCAAAGCCAGAAACGGGTTGAATTGAAGCCACTAGCTTTCTTGCGGCATCAATAGGCGTTTGAATATCTGCTTGCTCTTCTTCAGTCTGTGTATTGTTTGTAACTGTGGCAATCGTTCCAACATAAACACCATCATGCAGTGCTTTATTAAATGAACTCTCCCCTAAAATAGAAGTGCCCCAGGTATCTCTTATATAATCGTGATAAGACATCGTATTATCCGTCCATTGCAACAAGGCCTCTTGAAATTGCATGGTATCAAATAAAGGACGAATGGTTGGTTGCATTAAGGCGTAATGCCCTTTTTTAAATTCTACATCACCCCAAGATTCTAGGTAGTGCGGTGCTGCCGCGATATAGTCGGTGAGTGAAGACGTTTCGTCTGCTTTCATGGAGAAGGTAATGGACAAATCAACATTTGTTAACCCTTCGGCAAATTCTGAAGCATTTGGCAGTGTGTACATCGGGTTTACCCCGCTCATTATAAGAGCTCCAATATTTCCGGCATTCATGTCGGCCACTAATTTAGCCACTGCTTTATCGTCGCCTTGTCTTGTTTTTATTGGTGTTTTAGTATCGAAAGCCTTGCTGTTTAAAGCCTCATTAATTTCTAAAACAAGGGTTTGTGCATTTACATCTTGAATGCCTGTAACAACCACACCATTACTTCCCGCTTTTTTAAGTTGAGACGCCGCTTTCGTGATGGCATCTTCAATGGCTGCTGGTAAATCTGATGTCGAAACAGCTGCGCCAACCACTAAGCTGTACAATTTAGCTAAGGCTGTTTTTTGTTGGCTTGGTGTTAAGGCCACCCGTTTATCGGCATTTGCTCCTGTTAGAGACATATTAGACTCAAACTGAATGTGGCGTGACATTTTACCTTGATTTGGCACTCTGTTTTTTGAGTAGCCAGAATCAAATCCACCGCCTTGCCAATCGCCTAAGAAATCTGCTCCAATAGACACAATAGTCATCGCTTTATTAAAATCGTAATTGGCTAAAGCGCGCTCGCCGTACTTGGCTTGAAAAGCATCTAAGGCCGCAGACTCTGAAACCGCATCGTAAACCACATGACGTACATTGGTGTATTTAGCCGCAAACTCAGAAATTAATTTACTGGTTGACGGACTTGCAAAGGTTTGCGTTAATAATACAATTTCTTTATTTGAAGCTACAATTTCTGTTAAAGACTGGTTGGTTTCCGTATAAAAATCACTCCAATCTACATACGTATCACCTTTAACTGGTCCTTGCATTCTTAAACTGTCATACAGTCCTAATACCGATGCATTAACACGAGCATTGGCATTACCGTTTGTAGTAGCTAGCGCATTATTTTGAATTTTAATGGGACGACCCTCACGTGTTTTAACTAAAACACTCGCAAAATCGAAACCATTGGCAATGGTAGTCGCGTAATAATTGGCAATACCAGGCACAATTTCTGTTGGCTGCAAAACGTAAGGAATAGATTTAACTACAGGACCTTCGCAAGCAGCAAGAGAAGCCGCAGCAGTACTAAAACCGATATATTTTAGAAAATCGCGACGTGTTGTCGAGGATTTTTCCAGCGTGTTTTTATCTCCTAAAAACTCATCCGCAGGAATTTCTTCAACAAACTCGTTTTGTTTTAGCGTCTCAACAATTGAGCTATTTTCGTTTAGCTCTTCAACACTTTTCCAGTATTTCTTGTTTGATGACATATTTTATAATGGATTTACTTCTTTTATTATTTACTTTTCGCTTTCGCGGAATTACAATCACAACATTAATAGTGGCACTTCCCACATTCTAAACCGCCTTGCATAGCCACAGTAAGCTCTTCGACACCGTATTTCTTTGTTAACTCGGCATGTATTTTTGTGTAGTATGCATTATCACCCATATCTACTTCCGATGTTCTATGGCAGTCTATACACCAACCCATGGTTAAAGAAGAATGCTGATACATTATCTCCATTTCTTCAACAGGCCCATGACAGGTTTGACACTCTATTCCAGCCACTGTAACGTGTTGCGAATGGTTAAAATACACAAAATCTGGTAAATTATGAATACGCACCCATTTAACAGGTTGTGTTTCGCCAGTATACTCTTGTTCTTCATCATCCCAACCTACGGCGTCGTACAGTTTTTGAATTTCTGCGTTGTAATCTACACCCAATTCTTTACCCTCAGCTAAAGTTTCTGGTGCCACTTCGTAGATCGATTTATGACAATTCATACATACATTTAGAGAAGGAATACCAGAATGCTTGGACGCTCGTGCAGAAGAATGGCAATAATTACAATCTACTTCATTATCGCCGGCATGAATTCTGTGCGAGAAATGTATGGGTTGCACAGGCTCGTAACCTTGATCTATACCCACTTGCATGAAATATCCATAAGCAAAATAGGCGCTACCCAATAAGAAAAATATGGCAACTACAATCATTAAAAACTGATTTTGCAAAAACGCTTTCCATAAAGGTGTGCGCTTCGGTTTCGCCACAGGAATTTCGATATTTTGAGCTGCCGCAAATCTGCGTAGTGTTCTATTGACAATAAAAAGTCCCGCACCCAACAAAGCAAATAAAATAGCTAAGGCTCCTAATATGATTTCGTTTGAAATGCTACCTGAGGTTACCACAGCGCCATCGGTGGCAACGGCAGTTTCTGCAACCACTGGCGCAGGTTTATCTTGCTCGGTATAGGCTAAGATATCGTCGATATCTTCATTAGACAACTGCGGAAAAGCCGTCATTGCTGCACCGTCGTACTCTTCGAAAATCTTAACAGCATAGGGATCTCCGGCCTTAACCATGGCGGCACTGTTTTTAATCCATGCGTAAAGCCATTCTCGGTCTAAGCCTTCGTTTTCAATTAAGTTTCTTTCGGTGTGTCTTAAAGCGGGCCCCGTCATTTTACGGTCTAAAGCATGACATGCCGCACAATTTGTATTAAATAAAGCCTTCCCCTTAACAGGATCCCCTTCTTGAGCCGAGACCGAAGCTGTACATGTTAATAAAATAACAAAACCAACATGAAGAATTTTTGTGGTTAGTTTGCGGTAAATTACCTGTATCATATTATTTTTTAAATTAACTTCTAAAACTTGGCACAATTTTTTCATTATTTGAAAAAAGCTACCAAATAATCTTCTGCAAAATAGTGATAAAAGTCGTTTTTTGAAATGTTAGAGAAGTGTTAATTGCTAGTTTAGAAATGTTCTAAATAAGAAAAATGGACATATTAATTTATAAAGATATACATTTGTAAAAAACAATAAAACTATAACGATGTTAAATTTAAAATTTAAGCTGGTAACTGCTCTCTGCTTTCTTTTAATAGCCACAGTTTGCCATGCTCAACAAGGAGCAGTAACCATAAATCAAGATCAGAATATTTCCACTCTACTCGCATTAAAAAAAGAACTCAATAAAAGTGAAGCTACTCCTAACAGATATAAAATACAGATATACAATGGCACGCGTGCTGCCGCTCAATTGGCTAAAAAGAATTTCAATACGAACTATACCGAATGGCCCTCTAAAATTATATTCGACACACCCGATTTTAAAATTTGGGTAGGCAATTTTAGAACGCGATTAGAGGCTGATCGTGCCTTACGAAAAATTAAAACCAATTTTCCCAATGCTTTTATTTTTAAACCTAAAAAATAAAAGTTTTAAAATTTAGATTGGAAAAAGTGACGGCGATAGTCACTTTTTTTGTTTAAAAAAATTTACAGTGGCCGATTAGGCTTTTAAAATCTAGGCGTAAAGACCACCGCACATCACTCACAAAACAGGCGAAAGCTGTTTTATCACTTTTCTCTCCTTTAATTAAGGCCAATATCATAAAAACCCCTTAGCTCTATACAACAAACAAAATATATTTCCAGTTGTAACTAAAATCAGCTCTTTTTAATGATATAAACCCATACCGAACACCGACGGTATAGCCAATTAATGCACAGGTCTACTACATGGATTCACTTCTTTGCCATGACTTTCTGAAGGTTCTCATGCTCTAATTTGCATTTCTTTTTTACTCCAGTTTTATTAAAATTGCAGCCTAGCCAAGCTCACCCATCTATTAGAACAGTACTTAAAATGCTTAATTTGTACGCATCTAAAAACCCTCCTTTTCTTTTCATAGCTCATCTTATATAAATGATACGAATTTAATTTTGAAATGTCGTATTGTTAATTTGGTATGCATATAAAAAACAAACCGTTTAAAAGACGACAGTAGGCCTATATTAATACTAAAATACAGTTAAACCCAAGTAATGGAAGAATAATTTACAAAAGCAAAAAGGCACCTATAATACAAGTGCCTTTTTGCGTAAGATTTGATACTGAAAAAAAATGAAATTATTTCAATCGTTTTTTAACCTCTACCTGATGGAAGGCCTCAATAACATCACCTTCTTCAATATCGTTATAATTTTTAATTTGCATACCACAATCGTAACCTTTAGAAACTTCTTTAACGTCGTCTTTAAATCGTTTTAGAGAAGATAACTCGCCGGTATGTACCACAACACCGTCTCTAATTAAACGGATGCTTGAGCTTCTAAGTATTTTACCATTTGTGACCATACACCCTGCAATAGAACCAATTTTTGATACTTTGAAAATTTCTCGAATTTCTGCTGTACCTAAAATCTCCTCTTTAAACTCTGGAGACAACATGCCCTCCATCGCATCTTTAAGTTCGTTAATGGCATCGTAAATAATAGAATAGGTTCTAATATCAATTTCTTCCTTGTCTGCAATTGCTCTAGCGTTTCCAACTGGTCGTACATTAAATCCGATGATAATAGCATCGGAAGCCGAAGCTAATAAAACATCGCTCTCGGTAATGGCACCAACACCTTTATGTAAGATATTAACCTGAATTTCTTCAGTAGATAATTTTTGGAAGGAGTCCGTAAGGGCTTCTACAGAACCATCTACATCTCCTTTAAGAATAATATTTAATTCTTGGAAATCGCCAAGCGCAATACGCCTACCAATTTCGTCAAGGGTTATATGACGTTGTGTTCTAACCGATTGCTCACGTTGTAATTGTGCACGTTTAGCAGCAATTTGCTTCGCTTCGCGTTCATCTTTAAATACATTAAACTTATCGCCCGCCTGAGGTGCTCCATCCAATCCTAAAACAGATACTGGAGTTGATGGTCCAGCTTCTAAAACATCGTTACCTCGTTCGTCCTGCATGGCCTTAACTTTACCACTATGCTGGCCAGCTAAAATATAGTCGCCAATACGCAAGGTTCCCGATTGCACTAATACCGTAGAGACATAACCACGTCCTTTATCTAAAAAGGCTTCAACAACGGTACCCTGTCCTGGTTTATTTGGATTCGCTTTAAGCTCTAACAATTCTGCCTCTAGCAATACTTTTTCAAGTAATTCCTTTACACCTGTTCCCATTTTTGCAGAAATATCGTGAGATTGAATTTTACCTCCCCAATCTTCCACCAATAAATTCATTTGGGCTAAACCATCCTTAATTTTATCTGGATTGGCTTCTGGTTTATCAATCTTGTTAATGGCAAAAACAATTGGCACACCTGCAGCTTGCGCGTGCGAGATAGCCTCTTTGGTTTGTGGCATTATGGCATCGTCTGCGGCGGCCACAATAATAGCAATATCGGTTACTTGAGCACCACGTGCACGCATGGCCGTAAAGGCCTCGTGACCTGGTGTATCTAAGAATGCTATTTTCTGACCGTTTTCTAATTGTACTCCGTAAGCTCCAATATGCTGAGTAATTCCACCAGACTCTCCTGCAATAACATTTTCTTTACGAATATAATCTAAAAGTGAAGTTTTACCATGATCAACGTGTCCCATTACGGTAACAATTGGTGCACGAGATACTAAGTCTTCAGGTTTGTCTTCAACCTCTTCAATAGCGTCTTCAATATCGGCATCAACAAATTCTACTTTATAACCAAATTCTTCGGCTACAATAGATAAGGTCTCTGCATCTAATCGCTGATTCATAGTAACCATCAAACCTAGGGACATACATGCCGAAATAATTTGAGTTACCCCAACATCCATCATCGTTGCCATTTCGCTTGCCGTAACAAACTCGGTAACTTTAATGATTTTACTCTCTGCCGCTTCAATTTGCTGATCAATTTCAATCTGCTCTCTGTGCAGTTCTCTTTTGTCTCTTCTGTAGCGAGCTCCTTTTCCTCTACTCGATTTTCCTTGCAGTTTTTCGAGGGTCTCGCGTACTTGTCTTTTTACATCTTCTTCACTAGGCTCTTCTTTTACAACGTTTCGTCGTCCTTGGCCTGGTTTAGATTTAAATCTATCGCTTCCTGGTTTACCAGCTCCTGGTCTACCCGTACCTGGTCTACCTGGCGTACTTCCAGATCCTGGAGCGCCAGCTTTGCTTATTCGGCGACGCTTTTTCTTGTTCGCCGCACCTGCTTTAGCATCGGTTTTTTTATCGTCTTTCTTTTTCTTAGGCTTATTAAATTGAGATAGGTCAATCTTTTCGCCTGCTATTTTTGGACCGCTAAGTTTTTTGTATTGTGTTTCTACACGTTCTTCAATAACCACACCATCCTCATTAGAAACCACCTCTTTTTTAACAGTTTCGGCTGGTTTGTCCTCGGCTTTTGTCTCTTCAACTTTTGGCTTTGGGTCTTTAGGCTTTTCAGTTATAGATTCGGCTGCTTTTTTTACTGCTTTAGCCTCTTCTTTTTTAACAGTTTTGTCGGTCGCTTTAATCACCTCTTTCTGGGTCTCTTCTTTTTTAGGAGTCTCTGATTTTGACTCCGCCTTTTTAGAACTAGCCTCGGGAGTCTTCTCTTTTATAGATTCTACTTTATCCTTTTTTGGTTCTAAATCTATTTTTCCTACGGTTTTAGGACCAGCTATAGGTTTTGAAGCTTTTACGATTTCTTCTTGCTTAGCTTTTTCTTTATCTGCTTGGGCTTTCTGTTTTTCCTCTAGTTCCTTCTCACGTTTAATACGCAAATCTTCCTTCTCCTTCAGCTTCTCCTCACTTACCTTTTGAGACTTCATCTTCTTATTAGCGTCGGTCTCAAATTCATCAGAAAGAATCTTATAAGTCTCCTGAGAAATTTTTGTAGTCGGGCGCTTCTCAATTTCCACACCTTTGGAATCCAGAAATTCCACGGCACGATCTAAAGAGATGTTAAGCTCACGTAATACTTTATTTAATCTAACTGTTTCAGCCATAAATTGCCTTTAAAAATACTCAAATATATATATTATACCTGTTCAATCATAATAATAGTCAGGTATTATTCTTCGAATTCCTCTCTTAAAATTCTAAGAACATCATTAATTGTTTCTTCTTCTAGATCTGTTCTTTTAACTAAGTCTAACACATCTAATTCTAAAATACTCTTCGCAGTGTCTAATCCTGCTTTGCTAAATTCGTCGATAATCCAGCTTTCAATTTCGTCGGTAAACTCTCTTAATTCTACATCTTCTTCTGCGCCTTCTCTAAACACGTCTATCTCGTAACCCGTTAACTGCCCGGCTAGACGGATATTATGCCCACCTCTACCAATAGCTTTACTCACCTCTTCAGGCTTTAAAATAACCTCGGCTCTTTTAGTCTCTTCGTTTAAGCTAACCGACGTTACTCGTGCCGGACTTAAAGCTCGAGTGACATAAAGCTGCGGATTATTAGTGTAATTTATGACATCGATATTTTCATTTCCTAATTCGCGAACAATACCGTGAATACGAGAGCCTTTCATGCCCACACATGCTCCTACTGGGTCTATTCTATCGTCATAAGAATCTACAGCTACTTTAGCTTTTTCGCCTGGTATTCTAACTACATTTTTAATGGTGATTAGACCATCAAAAACTTCAGGGATTTCTTGCTCGAAAAGTTTCTCTAAAAACTTAGGCGAGCTTCTTGACATGATGATAGTGGGTTTGGCACCTTTTAGTTCTACAGCATCAATAACCCCGCGAACATTATCGCCTTTCCTAAAGAAATCTGAAGGTATTTGTCTGTCTTTTGGCAGTACAATTTCGTTGCCTTCGTCGTCTAATAGAATAACAGCGCGGTGACGTATATGGTGTACTTCTGCTGTGTAAATCTCACCTACTAAATCTTTAAACTGTTTATAGATAATAGTATTGTCGTGTTCATGTATTTTGGAGATTAAATTTTGTCGTAAAGCTAGAATAGCTCGTCTTCCTAAATCTACGAGCTTTACTTCTTCAGACACATCTTCACCCACTTCAAAATCAGGCTCTATTTTACGAGCTTCTGTTAGCGATATTTCTTGATTTTCATCTTCTACTTCACCATCTGCAACAACGGTTCGGTTTCTCCAAATTTCTAAATCACCTTTATCTGGATTTACAATAATATCAAAATTATCGTCGTCGCCATATTTCTTTTTTAAAGCACTTCTAAATACATCTTCTAAAATAGCCATTAACGTTACTCTGTCAATAAACTTATCGTCTTTGAATTCTGAAAAAGATTCAATTAACGCTATATTCTCCATAAATCTAAATTAAAATTTAATCATAACTTTTGCTTCTACAATGTCGTTGTAAGCAATGTTTGCTTCCTTCTTTACTGTAGTTTTACCCTTGCCAACTGGCTTAGGCTCTCTAACTTTCCATTCTAAGGTAATTGCCTCATCTGTGGCTTGAGCCAGAACACCTTCTATTTTTTCAGCATCAGTTCTCACTTCTAATGTTCTGCCTATATTTTTTTTAAACTGTCTATTATGCGCTAATGGGGCAGTTGCTCCAGCCGACATAACGTCCAAAGAAAAATCATGCTCTTCTCGGTCTATATGATGTTCGATGGCTCGACTTATAAAGATACAATCTTCAACCAAAACACCTTGATCGCCGTCTATTATGATTTTAATATGATTATCACTGTCGATAGAAAAATCGATTAAAAATAAATCTGAACGCTCTGCCAAAGCGGCCTCTAATAAGTCTGTAACTGTGTTTTTAAACATTTTTAGTATAAAAAGAGGGGACTTTTTGTCCCCTCATTATCTTTTTTTCATCTTTCAATGGCGCAAAGATATAATTTTTTAATTGAATTTTAATGCATTAGCACAAAATTTATACCGACACATTGAAAAATTGTAAGAAATTATTCTCAATCAAAAAATCCTAATCAAATAAATGATTAGGATTTTTGTTGGCCCACTAGGGATCGAACCTAGACTCTTTGGTACCAAAAACCAACGTGTTGCCAGTTACACCATAGGCCATTTTCAGTATTGCGCTTGCAAAGGTATAACAAAATAATGTTTATGCAAGCTTTTTTTGAAAAATATTTTTAAAAAATGATTTTTGTGTAATTCACTGCGCTTGCCTTAAGCCTTAACAGCTACAGTACTATTGATTTATGTTAAGACATCCTAAATATTTAGGACTTGTTTCATATTTATTATTAAATTCGCCAAGCAAAGAAATATACTTATGGCACATTTAAACTTTAAAAAATGGAATACTATTTTAGGATGGTTCTCTTTTTTAGTTGCATTTATCACTTATAGCTTAACAGTTGAACCTACCGTTAGTTTCTGGGACGCTGGTGAATACATTCTAACCTCAGCGAAATTACAGGTAGGACATCCTCCTGGAGCACCTTTTTTCCAAATGCTTGGTGCCTTCTTTACCACCTTTGCTTTTGAGCCTTCGCAAATAGGCTGGATGATGAATATGATGAGTGCTACTGCTAGTGCATTCACTATACTCTTTATGTTTTGGACCATTACGTTACTACTAAAGAAACTAATTGGTGCCAACAAGGATTTAAACCAAACACAAATCATGGCTATTTTAGGTAGTGGATTGGTGGGAAGTTTAGCCTTTACCTTTACCGATTCGTTTTGGTTTAATGCTGTTGAAACTGAAGTTTACGCCATGGCCACTTTAATTATGTCTGCTTTATTTTGGCTAGGACTGCGTTGGGAGCAGGACATGCACAAACCACGTGGCAACCGCTGGCTCATTTTAATCGCATTTATTATTGGCCTTTCTTTTGGGGTGCATTTTATGGGCTTATTAACCATTCCTGCCATCGGTCTTATTTATTATTTTAAAAACTACAAAACGATCACCGTAAAAAACCTCATCTTAGCGCATGTGGTTTCGATTGGTATTTTATTGTTTGTTTTTAAATTGTTAGCCCCGAACATTCTTAGAATATTTAGTGTTTTTGAAATCTTTTTTGTGAATAGCGTTGGCCTACCATTTAACTCGGGCTCTGTAATTGCAGGATTAGTTCTAATTGCTATTATCGTTTTTGCTCTAAAATACACGCGTAAAAAACAATATATTCATCTAAATACAGCGGTACTCTGTTTAACTTTTGTGATTATTGGGTTTTCCACTTGGCTCATGCTCCCTATAAGAGCTAATGCCAACGTAGTGGTTAATGAAAACGAGCCCTCGAGTGCCAGAGAATTGTTAGCCTATTACAATTTAGAGCAATATCCAGAAACACATTTGTTTTACGGACCAATGTTTACCGATCAATACGCCTACCTAGATGAAAACAATCCGTATGTAGACGACAAACCTAAATATGAAAAAGACGAAGAAAAAGGCAAATACGTTATTGTAAACGATTACAAAAACGCAAAACAAAATTACAACTCTAAACATGCTGGTTTACTACCGCGTATGTGGAGCGCCGAACACGCCGAAAATTACATGATGTTTTCTGGTTATTTAGATTTTAAACTAAAACCAGAGTACCAGATGCAAAACGAACTTCGTCAGGCCATATCCGATTTTAAAACCGATGTGGCTCGAGGGAACGTAGATTACGAAGATTACAACATTTTTCTAAAACGCTTTAAAAGCTATATAGATATTGAAAAACCTTCGTTAGGCGCAAATATCCTCTATATGTTAGAATACCAAATAGGGTATATGTACTGGCGTTATTTTATGTGGAACTTCACTGGGAGACAAGACGATATTCAAGGCCGTTACGATAATCATGGCAACTGGATAAGTGGCATAAAACCAATAGACGAATGGCACTTGGGCTTCTCGCAAGATAATTTACCAAGCGATGTGAAAAATAATAAAGCACGAAATACCTATTATTTCTTACCTTTAATTTTAGGACTCTTAGGTATGTTTTTCTTATTTAATAGAGACAAAAAAACCTTTTGGACTATGCTCGTGTTTTTCCTTTTTACAGGAATAGCTATTCAGTTTTATACCAATGTGCGTCCTTTTGAACCTCGCGAACGGGATTACTCTGTGGTGGGATCGTTTTATGTGTTTTCCATTTGGATTGGTTTTGGAGTGTATGCCCTTTACGATGCCTTAAAAAAATACCTGCCACAAAAAATCGCTGTACCAGTAATTACTATCGCGTGTTTAATATTGGTTCCAGGAATATTAGCAGCCAACAATTGGGACGACCACGATAGGTCTGATAAATACACCGCAAGAGCTATGGCCAAAAAATACTTAGATTCTTGCGAAGAAAATGCCATATTATTTACCATTGGTGATAACGATACTTTTCCGCTGTGGTATGCTCAAGAAATTGAAGGTTTTAGAACCGATGTACGTGTGGTAAATACCAGTTTATTTCAAACCGATTGGTATATTAATCAAATGAAACGCAAGGCCTACGAGAGTGACCCGATTCCGTCGCAATTAACTCACGAACATTATAAATATGGTACAAACGATTATGTTATTGTTCAAAATGTTATTCAGGACACGCTTGAAATTAAAGATGCTTTAAATTTTATAACAAGTAACAATCCGCGATCTAAATACCAATACATCTTACAACAGCAAGGCGTAGATGTGTCGCAAGTGCGAAGTCAAGATTTAAATGCGAATTACTTCCCAACAGGACATTTAAGACTTCCTGTAAATAAGGAGAACGCATTAAAATACGGTATTGTAAAACCAAAAGATGCCGATAACATGGTGTCGCATATAGATATCAATATAACGGCCGACGCTGTTTACAAAAACCGATTGTTAATGCTAGACATTGTTGCTAATAACGACTGGAAACGCCCCATTTACTTTACCGGTGGTGCCTTTGCGGAAGACGATTATATCTGGATGAAAGACTACCTGCAACTCGATGGTATGGCTTACAAGTTAGTCCCTATTAAAACACCTGTTGATAGAGCAAATCCTTTTGATATGGGACGTGTAGACAGTGAATTTATGTACCAGAAAGTTAAAAACTGGGATTGGGGCAACAGTGGGAGTCCCGATATTTACCACGATGTTGAAACCCGTAAAAATTCTATCACTTACAGAGGGAATTTAGCGCGCCTAATAGAGCAGCTTATCAACGAAAATAAGTTAGATAAAGCTGAAGAAATAGCCGATATCGCCATGCTTAATATGCCTGTTGATTACTTTGGTTTCTACACCCTTTTAGAACCGTATATTAGTGCCTATTACGAGGTTGGCAACAAAGCAAAGGCACAGCAATTGTTTAAAGAAGTGGCTCAAAAATATCAAGAGAACTTAAGTTATTACAGCGGTTTAAAGGTTGCCAATCAAGAGCGTTTATTTGAAGAGATCTATACCGATATTCAACGCTATAAGGGTCTTGTAGATGTTTTAGTGGAATACGATATGGATTTCGCGAGAACCGAAGGCGATATTTTTAATAATTACTTGAAACTTTTTATGCATTTTTATGGTGAAGATGCGATAGAAGACGAACAACCTGGCACAGGATTAGACGCCTCTATAGACCACAGTATCGAAATAGATACAGTTAATTAATTTCCAGATTAGGAATGCGTTTAACACCTGTAAAAACACCAAAATTAGTGAAGTGGATGTTTCCAAATTATATTTGGAACATCCCAACAACTCGTAAAACCATTTACCTCACTTTTGATGATGGCCCCACCCCAGAAATTACCAACTGGACGTTAACTGTATTAAAACAATATCAGGCCAAAGCTACCTTTTTTTGTATTGGAAATAATATTAAAAAACATCCTGAAATTTTTGAGAACATTATACAAGATGGGCACGCCATTGGCAACCATACATACAATCATCTAAAAGGTTGGAAAAGCAACACCAGACCCTATTTAGACAATATAAAGCAAGCTCAAGATCTCATAGAATTTCATGCTAAAAACCAGAAAACGAAATTTATAAATACTTTTAGACCACCCTACGGCCAAATAACACTTAAACAAGGTAAACAGCTTCTGGCATTGAACTACAAAATTATAATGTGGGATGTGCTATCTTTTGATTGGCAAACACAAGTGTCTCCAGAAACCTGCTTCAAGAACATTATCTCGAAAACAACTAACGGAAGTATTGTTGTCTTCCATGATAGTGTAAAAGCTTCAAGAAACATGCAATATGCTTTACCAAAGATGTTGGAGTACTTCAGTAACAAAGGGTATGTGTTTCAGCCTATTAATTAAGAGTTCCGCTTTACACAAGTGAAACCTGCATTAAGCAGCTAGAAATATTGTTCAATAATAGTAATAAGTGTATGAGCATCTTGCGGTCCTATTTCACGCCATTTCATTTCGCCGTCTTTATAAATGATTAAAGTAGGAAGTCCTTTTACCCGCAAGGCGTCGGCAAGTGCCTCATTTTTTTCTATATCGATTTTAATCACTTTTACTTTATCGCCTAATGTCGCTGCAACCTCCCTAAGCACGGGATGCATGGCTGTAGATTGCGCGTTCTCTTCTTTAAAAAAGTCTAAAAGAACAGGTGTTTCACTATCTATAAGTTCTCCAAATTTCGACATATCTTAGATGTTTTTAATAAATCAAAAAGAAGAAAAACCTGAAAATAAAATTAATCTCTTTAAAACCTATTTGCCATTAAATATAAATAAAAATCTGTTGCCTACAACAATTCTTATGGTTTAGGCTTGCTGCGCCCCCTTTTTAAGTTCGATTACGGTAATTTCTGGCCAAATACCAACACGCCCTGGAAAGGCATGGTAGCCAAACCCCCTATTTACATTAATATACCGCCCAACATTATTGTACAATCCGGCCCACTGCTTGTACACATACTGCGATGGACTCCATTTAAAAAATCCTGGTATTTCAATACCCATTTGTAAACCATGGGTATGACCACTAAGTGTAAGATGGTAATTCAAGGCATCGTTTTTTACCACATGTTCCCAATGACTTGGGTCGTGGGTTAGCAAAATTTTAAAATCTTCTTTTTTAACACCTTGAGCAGCTTGTTGTAAATCTCCAGACTTATTAAATCCTTTCCCCCAATTCTCTACCCCTAAAACCGCTATTTGCTCGCCGTCTTTCTCTAAAAATCGATTTTCGTTTAACAATAAATCAAATCCCATTTTCGAATGAGCATCTTTAATAGCTCGAAAATTAACTTCTTTATCGCTTTCGGTTTCCCAATTGGTATAATCACCATAATCGTGATTTCCTAACACTGAATATTTTCCTAGAGGCGCTTTTAAGTTCTTAAAAACATCAATCCAATCATCCATTTCTTCGGCTTTACTATTTACCAAGTCACCTGTAAACAAAATCAAATCTGATTGTTGCTTATTAATCAAATCAATACCATATTGTACTTTCTCTTTATTGGTAAAGCTTCCCGAGTGAATGTCTGAAATTTGCGTAATGGTTAAACCGTTAAAGGCCTCTGGTAGATCATCAAAAGTTAGTTGGTATTTTAACACTTTATAATTGTACCGTCCCTCAACAATACCATATAAGAATGAAACAAAAGGTATGGCCGCTATGCCCAAGGCCATTTTAGATAAAAACTCTCGACGCCCAGCTAAAGGCTCCGTTTTTTTACTTGAGAACTTAGACCTTAATTTTTGAGCCATTCGCAGCACATCTTCACTAAACAAAATGGCTACCACAAATAATTTAGGCACTAAAAAGGTTAATAAAATACCTGCTGCAAATTGATAGCTGTTTGTCTGCTCTTTTGTTCCAGATATAGCGAAAAAATGATATGAAAAATAAGCATAAACGGCAATAGTGACCAGCAACCAAAACCATTTAATGTAGTTGCTTTTCGCAACCGTTTTCAAGGCTTGAAAAGCGTAATATTCCAGTAAAATTACTGGAATAGACGCTGCAAAAAACGCGGTAATCCATTGAGCCATAAAATATCATTATGAATATACACAAAGATAATTCTTAAATAACAAACTGTGTTTTAAGGTCTTGTTAAAATTACACCACATTAAAGCTTTAGGTTTGTAATGCAGTTGGTTAAAATAAATAATAGCTTTAAAACAAAAACTAATCGTTACCTACCGTCCAACTCACTCCCCAAATGTCGTAGTCTGTTCCGGTGCCGTTACCGTCTCCAGAAATAAAATCTGCTTCGCCAAAAACGTCACCTGTATCATTTTTCATTTTCGTGTTTACATCTATAAAGGTGACGTTTTCAACGTACAAATTACCATTTATAACTCCTGTTCCGGTTGGGTTATTGCTAGCGGCACCCGTATCGCCATCTAAATCGAAGCCTTCATCAAAACCTTCAATTAAAATATTGTTAAATACCCCCTGAGTTCCTGATCTTAATCTAATCGCTTCATTTCCCGTGGCAGATCCTAAGCCCACAATCCTAGCATGAGTTACGGTAGGTTTAGACCAAAATTTTGGATTAGAAAGATTCCCAATATCAGTATTATAGCCATCGCACTCGAAAGCTTTATCGTGCGCCGCACCGTGTTTAATATATACATTTGTGATTGCCCCAGTAAAACCTTCAGTCCAATCTATAGAATCGTCTTGACAGTTAATAACTACCGCATAAGCCACTTCTGCCGTGCCTCCAAAAAATTCAATGCCGTCATCTGCACCTTCAAACGCTTGGATATACTCAATCGTTGTACCAGCTCCCACGCCATAAAAGGAGAAGCCATTGTTTTCAGAAGAACCATCAGCAGCACCTCCAGAATATTCAACACGGACATAACGCAAAACCCCGGAGTTATCTGCTGCATCTGTTCCGCCGTAAGGCAAACTTCCAATTTCTGAAGTTGATGTGGCATTCCCTGTAACAGAGTTAATAGGTGCTTTTCCTAAAAGTATTAATCCGCCCCATTGTCCGGCAGCAGGATTGGGATTTCCAGATGTCATCACAATAGGTTTTGTAGCAGAGCCATTTGCAATAATTTTTGCGCCTTGTGATATGGCAATATACACATCGGCACCAGTGGCCACAGCTTTAATAGTAACGCCTTCGTTTATGGTTAATGTAGCGCCATTTGTTATAATTACAGGGCCGTTAATGGTGTAAGTGCGGTTAGCTTCTAGTGTTAAATCGGAAGTATACTCGGCAGCACTTATTGGAATTTCTTCATCAGTTCCGTTCGTGTTTCCATTACTGTTGTTATTAATTATGCTGTTATCTGTAATATAAATATCGGCAGTATCGTCTTGAGCGCATGCATTAAAAAGCAATGTTATAATTGCCAATTTTACTAATAGATTATTTTTCATCATTTCTAAGTTTAGTTTTCTTGTGTTTAAATTCATCCTGTTTAAAATTTATACTTTAACTGTAATCCTACATTGATTCCTTTTTTATAGTTTGAAATATCTTTTCCGTTAGGTGATGTAACTGTAATATCGCCTTGTGTTGTTTCTCTTATATATTTTACATTAGGATTTAAAAGGTTTTTTGCAGCAACATTAATTTCAAATTTGTCGCCCAATTTGTTGTTAAGAATAAAGTCTAAAGTTGGTATGCCTTTTTCGATTACATCTCCTAATTGTCCAGAGCCTAAAGCATCAATTCTATCTGAAAAGTATGAGAAGGATAAGGTGACGTTAGGTTTATAATTTTCAAAATATTTTGGAGCGTAGTTAAGATCTGCGTTTACTATAAGTGGCGATGCGCCTTGTAATGCGGCGTTATTATTTATAAAACTTACGTTAAAATTGCTGCCCACAATGGCTTTATATAAATCCTGTTGGGTATACATATAAGTGGCATTTAAACCCATAGATAATTCAGACTCATCGTTTTTATTAGCGATTAGGTTTTTTCTAATTTCTGCTTCAACACCATATATTTGCGCTTTTTCTCCTGTTCTAAAATAGCGCTGTGTTCCTGTGGCATCAAAAGCGACCACTTGATTTATGGGGTCTTTAATCTGTTTGTAGAATGCTCCGATCGAAATTAATTCTGATGCTGTTACAAACCATTCATATTTAAAATCGAGGTTTAAAATTTTAGAATACGATACATCTTTTACATTGGTGTAGGTTTCTCCTGCTTGGTGTCCTAATAGGTCTGGATTACCACCAATACGCTGCGAAACACTTTCGTAAACAAAAGGTGCAACCTCCTTAAATTCTGGTAGAGACATCGTTTGACTCGCAGAGAAACGCAAGTTTTGGTTCTGGGCTAAAGCGTGTTTAAGACTTAAGCTTGGGAGTAGCAATACACTTGAAGCTTCAATGTTATCGATGCCATTAACGCCTAGGTTAATCACATCGTATTCAATATATTGTTTAAAAGATTCGATGCGAACGCCAGGTACAATTAACCATTTTTCATTCAGATTAATTTCAGTATTCAAATAACCTGCGTAGATATCTAGTTTTCCTTTATAGGTGTTTTCGACCAATCCAGGTCTGTTGGTGTTGCCAAGATTGGGGTACGGTTTTATGACTTTAATTTCGTAATCACCTTGATTATCAATTAAGTTTAAATTATCTAAAGAAAAAATTTGGTTTAGATTATTAACGTTATCAATACCGTTATTGTCAATAATATCATAGCCATATCTCACGTTATTAAAACGCCGCGCTTTGGTTCTTGCATGATAGCCAAGATTAATTTTTATTTTTTCTGAAGGTTTATAGGCTATATTTAAACGACCGTTTAATTCTTCATCTTGAATGTCTTGAAAGTAACGTTGGTTATCAAAATCTACATTGCTATAAAAAACAGGATTTGTGCTTGCATCATTATCTAAAGCAAAATGATAATTCTCAAAGCTTAAACGTTTTCTATCGGGTTCGTGCGCATTAACAAGGTTGTGCCCAAATCTCCATTCTAAAGCCAAATTTTCGAAATTATGAGATCCTATAAGTTGGTTGACGTAAATAAGATTTTGATTAAATTGAATGTTTTGCTGATAAAAGCCTTTATCGGTATTTATAATAGCATCTCGGTTTCGCCCATGGCCATCAATACCAAAATACCCCACTTTATCTGAGGCGCTATTTACAAAAAGCGAGTTAAATTTAAGGGTGTTTCTAGTATCTATTCTGTAAATAATAGATGCCATGGCGGCAGTGGTGGTACCGTACTCAAAGGCTTCAGCATGGTCGAAAGCTTTTTTCTCAACATTGGTATAATCTATTGAAACGCCTTTTCTGTATTGGTAATCGTTTTTAAACGCAGCCGTAGCATAAAAACTAAGTTTGGCGCCATTTGTAAAATTGAACGAGGTGCCAAAAGCACCACCAAAACTTGTGTTTATTGGAGTGCCAGCATTAACAGGGTCGAATCCGTGCGATATAATAACTGAAAATGGATGGTGAGCATATCGATTATAAAATCCGAAATGTCCCGTACCTTCGCTTCTTATAAAATCTTTCCCTATAGCATTGGTGTTTATTTCTGAGCCCATTTCTAAATCAAAAAAACCAGAACCGGTATAATTTTTAGAGGAAATATCTATATTGCCAGCAGCAAAATCGGCGTAAAATTTTGAAGCATACGCTTTACTTATAGATACATTTTCAATAACAGATGATGTAAATACATCTAAATCGATATTCTTTTTACTCACATTGTTGGATGGTAAGGATAAACCATTCATGGTAGTATTTAAATACCTATCTCCCAAACCGCGCACATACACATTACTAGAGCCTTCTTGCTTTGACACACCGGAAATTTTAGCAACTGCGCCAGCCGCATCGCTAACACCTTTTCTCGATAATTCTTGGGCGCCAATACTTTGTTTAATTTCTATTGCCTTTTTTTGCTCTAAAAGCAGTGAGGTTTCTCTTTCCCGATTTGTAGTGGTCGTAATAAGGACTTCATCTAAAGCAGCAGCACTGGCTTCCATAATAATATTTAGTTCTGCCGTTTTTCCAGAGATTACATCAACTTTAATTTCCTGTGTTTTGTAACCCACAAAACTAAAAACCAAGGTGTGACTTCCCGATTTCAAGTTTTTTAAAACAAATACACCATCAAAGTCTGATGTGGTGCCATGGGTTGTTCCTTTAATTAAAATATTGGCAAATGCTAAAGGCGCGTTATTAAATTGCTTATCTATAAGTTTACCAGTAACTATACCCGTGTCTTGAGCGGATAAAAACATTCCTGTAAGTATTAAAAACAGAACTGTTATTTGTTGCTTGCGTTTCTTTAAATTCATACCACAAAGAAAGCTAGCTTATGTAAAGGAGAGGTTAACTCAAGATTAAACAACGGTAATAAAACCGTTATGTTAATGTTATGACATATTATTTTAAAAGCCACTTTCAAAACAATTTGTTAACATAGCGGCTTTAGCTTAATAATTTGAAGGACTTCTTTTTTTTGAGAATTTTCTATTTATCCATTACACTATCGCAAGCGCTCTAAAATTTGTGATATTTTTTCAGAATCTGAAAAGGCTTCGGTAGTTTCATCAAAAAAAGCCAAGCTTTGCATAGACACTTTTGGGGTTTCAATGACTGGTTTTATTGTGGTGGCCGAACAGTGAATTTCATTAAAACCAGCTGTTTTAAACGCTTTTGCATTTTCCGCATGGATACCTCCCCCAGGTAATATTATAATTCTGTTTTTAGCCCGTTCATTTAATTGTGTGAGTAAATCTAGGCCTAATAATGCGCTAGTTTCTTGTCCGGATGTTAACACCCGATTTACACCCAAACTCGCTAGTTCCTCTAAAGCATCTTCGGGAGTTATAACCCAATCAAAAGCACGATGAAATGTAAACGCCATGGGTTTTGCCAATTCTACCAAAACCTTTGTGCGCTCAACATCTATAGTGTTATTTTTATTTAAAACTCCAGAAACCACCCCATGGCACCCTAAGGCTTTACATTGCGCAATATCACTTTTCATAATCTCAAATTCATCATCAGAATAGGTGAAATTTCCACTTCGAGGGCGTATTAAAACAAATACAGGAATTTTAAGTGTTGTTATCACTTTTTTAATTAAACCAAAACTGGGTGTTATACCGCCAACCGCTAACTCGGCACAGAGTTCAATGCGATGTGCTCCCGATTTTTCGGCGTTAATTGCCGAGCGATAAGAATTAGCACAAATTTCTACTTTCATTTTTAAACTATTAGAAAGCTAAATGTAGCAAAAAATCATGAAAACCAATTTAAAACCCAAGAAACATGTGTTGGTTTGCCTTAATGAAACAGGACTGCGTTTTCTATACATCAAACCCTGTAATGTTCGTAAATTTTTGACTCTATTTTTACCTAATTTACTTATCTTGCTAGCTCTTAAATTTGTAAAATGAACTGGGAACAACTACTATCTTTAAAACGCTATGGCGACACCAATAAACGGATAAGAAAAGAACAAGACGAAACACGATTGGGCTTTGAAGTAGATTACGACCGCATTATTTTTTCATCAGAATTTAGAAGTCTTCAAGACAAAACTCAGGTTATTCCGCTGTCTGAAACCGATTTTGTACATACCCGTTTAACACATAGCTTAGAAGTAAGTGTGGTAGGGCGATCTATTGGCAGGCGTGTTGGGCAGAAATTATTAGAAAAACACCCGCATTTACAACGTGTACACGGCTACCAAACGAATGATTTTGGCGCTATTGTTGCCGCTGCAGCCTTAGCCCACGATATTGGCAACCCGCCTTTTGGTCATTCTGGAGAGAAAGCGATTGGAGAATTTTTTAAAACTGGTAAAGGGAAAGCCTTTAAACCCGAGCTTAGCGCCAAAGAGTATCAAGATTTATGTGATTTCGAAGGCAATGCTAACGGATTTAAAATTTTAACCCAAGACAGGCAAGGCCGAAAAGGTGGTTTGCGTTTAAGCTATGCCACACTTGGTGCCTTTACTAAATATCCGAAGGAGTCTCTACCAAAACATCCTACCAACCATATTGCACACAAAAAATACGGCTTTTTTCAGAGTGAAAAAGAGCGATTTAAGCAAGTTGCAGAAGAACTTGGCTTGCTAAAAACAGAGGGAAACGACATGAGTTATTCTCGACATCCTCTAGCCTTTTTAGTTGAAGCTGCCGACGATATTTGCTACACCATAATCGATTTTGAAGACGGTATAAATCTTGGCTTGATTCAAGAAGAATACGCGCTAGAATACCTCTCTAAAATTATTAGAGACACCATAAAACCCGAAAGTTACTACGGGCTTTCAACTAAAGAAGACCGCATAGGGTATTTACGTGCCCTCGCCATTGGCACACTTATTAACGAAGCTGTCGAAATATTTATGGCCCATGAGGACGCTATTTTAAAAGGTGAATTTGATTGCGCCTTATTAGATAAAAGTAAATACAACGCCCAAATAAAAGATATTATTAAAATAAGTGTTGATAACATTTATCAATCTAACGAGGTTATCGATAAAGAGATTGTGGGCTATGGGGTTATAAACACCTTATTAGACACTTACACAAATGCAGTAAACAACACCTTTAACAAAACCGATTCTAATTACGATGCACTTATTTTAAGGGCCTTACCGGTTAGCGTTAAAACAAATACATCTAGCTTATACCAACGTTTAATGAGTGTGTGCCATCATGTATCTCTGCTCTCCGACAGTAAAGCTATTTTGGATTATAAAAAGATAAAAGGGATTGAATTTTGAGCTCATAACTTTAATAAAAGTTTCTAAACTATGACTGAATAAAACCTTTAATACCAATTTAGTTTTGAAATGTCGTATTATTAATTTGAATTATTTTTTGTTCAGATGATATAGAAATCGCAGATTCACGAACTCGTTATTTTACTATAATATGGGCGTGAGCTAAAATCAAAGCATAGCCTGAGTTATGGTTTTATTTTATACCGAAATATGGGCGAAAAAGAACTGCGAAGCACATCATGAACACCTATTTATAAAATAGAAAAATGTGAGTAAACGAATTATATGCGGCATGACATGGCTAATTTGGTATAAATTTTATACTTTCTATCTTATAGGAATTTGTTTGCTCCTCATTTAAACCTCAATAAATTGGATGCATTCTAGAAGTTTTTGAATGGTTTTATTGGGTTCATGCTTTCTCCAATGTAGGTACAAATCTATTGTTTCGTCTAACTCAATAAATCTTAAGTTTTGAGTGTTTGCCATTTTAAACGAAAGCGGCAGAATAGAAATTCCCAATTCTTTAGATACCAGATTTAAAATCATTCCTCCAAAATCAGATTCAATAATGGTTTTTGGTTCAAAATCATATTTGGTGAAAAAGTTTCTTAAAAGTGAGGCAAAAAATGTGTTTTGATGCAAACCCGAAATAATAAATTTTTCGTCTCTTAGCGCGTTTAAATTGTGTATTGATGTTTCATCTAACCAATGATTATCGGGCACAACTAAACATATAGGTTCTGAAGATAATTTTAAGGAATCAATGTTTCTATTTTTTATCTCATCTCTACTAAATGCGATATCGGTTTGATAGCTGAGTAATAATTTTTCATGATTCTCATCAATGGGCTCGGTGAGCTCAAATTTAAGTTCTGGCAATTCAGCATTTAAAAGTTCCAAAAGTTTTGGCAAAAATTTAAAAGCAATTGAGCCTGGATAGGTAATTGACACTTGACCAGAAACGCCTTCTTCAATTTTTTTTGCCTGCCTGTGAATTTGATCGAGCTCTTTTAAAACAAGGGACCATTTATTTTTAAGAAATTTACCCGCATCAGTAAGTTTTACATTGCGCTTATCTCTTTCAAAAAGTTGAACGCCTAGTTCTTCTTCTAGCGATTGAATTTGCCTGCTTAACGTAGATTGGGATATGAATAGCTTTTCGGCTGCTCTCCAAAAATGCAATTCATTAGCCAGACTTAAAAAATGTTTGATTTGTAGCGTATTCATAATTAGTGTCTGGTCGGAAACAGACGGTTTTTATAATTTGAATTATTTTTGATGTCATTTTTGTTTAGTTTTTATGAGTTGATGCCTTAGCATCAAGCGATTAAAAATAAACTGGGAGGACGCAAAAAGAAACAAATTTAATTTTGCTGTGTTTCCGTCCAGACACTAACTAATGCATTTTACGCATTAGTTGACCAAAACTATGTATTATTTAATTGACATCAAAACCTTTTATTTGCAATCTAGTTTTATTTAATACTAAACAGAAGAAGATATGGGCATCGAGAATTTTATGACCTTCATATTAACGGCTATGCTTTTTGTAATGACACCTGGTATTGATACTATGTTTGTCTTAAACAAATCTATTGGTCAAGGAAGAAAATCTGGTATTTATGCTACACTAGGTATAAATACCGGTGTTTTAACTCATGCTTTATTTGGAGCTGTTGGGCTCTCTGTTTTAATCGCTAAATCTGCTTTTGCCTTTACAGGTATTAAATATGCCGGTGCTATTTATATAATTTATATGGGTTTTATAAAGCTTAAAGCGAAATACGAGCTTTTACCAGAAGCCGAGATAGGTAAACAGAAAACTAAAAGCGATTTTTGGTCGGGGTTTTTAACCAATACATTAAATCCGAAAGTTGCATTATTCTTTTTGGCTTTTTTCCCTCAATTTATTACTCCAGAACAGCTTCATAACCCGATGCCATTTATAATTCTAGGCCTCACATTTTCCCTAATTGGGATGGCTTGGTACTTAAGCCTCACTCTAATGGCCAGTACTTTTTTTGAAAAAATCAAGCACCATCCAAAACTGGGTTTATGGGTGAATAAATTTAGTGGTTTAGCCTTTATTTTAATGGGCTTGTATATTGGTTTAATACCAATTTAATTTTGAAATGTCGTATTATTAATTTGAATTATATTTTGTTCAGATGAGATAGAAATCGCAGATTCACGAACTCGTAATTATAAAATAATATGGGCGTGAGCTAAAATCAAAGCATAGCCGTAGCTATGGTTTGATTTTATACCGAAATATGGGCAAAAAAGAAACCAATTATATGCGACATGACATGGTTAATTTGGTATAATATAGCGCTTAAGTGTTATTTAGCATATTTTGAAGCCACTTAAGCCTCGGTTATAGAGGTCAACATGTCTAAAAACACCTTTACCAAATACTGGGCATCTAAACCAACAGACGCCTGCAATTCAGGAACACTGCCATGCTCTATAAAAGCATCTGGTATGCCCAGAACCTTAATAGTGTTTTTATACTGATTGGTCGCTGCAAACTCTAAAATACCCGAACCAAAACCGCCAACAACCGTAGCATCTTCAACAGTTACGATAAGTTTGTAAGATTTAAAAATAGAATTTAATAAGTTTTCATCTAGAGGTTTTACAAAGCGCATATCGTAATGCGAAATAGCGTCTTTATCCTCAACCAAATCCAAAGCTTGAGAGACATTCTTAGCGATACTCCCTACACTTAAAACAGCCAGTTTAGTTCCTTGTTTAAGCTGTTCACCTACACCTATTTTTAGGGCTTTAAAAGGCTGCTTCCAGTTTAAGGTTATGCCACGGCCACGTGGGTATCGAATCGCAATAGGTCTATCTAATCCAAGTTGCGCGGTGTACATGATGTTACGCAATTCAAGCTCGTTTCGAGGTGCAAAAATAACAAGATTAGGAATGCATCGTAAATAGGCTAAATCGAAAACACCATGATGCGTTGCGCCATCTTCACCTACCAAACCAGCACGGTCTAAACAAAAAATAACCGGTAGTTTTTGCAAAGCTACATCGTGTATAATCTGGTCGTACGCCCGTTGTAAAAATGTGGAGTAAATATTACAAAATGGCACTAGGCCTTGTGTGGCCATACCAGCTGCGAGTGTTACGGCATGTTGTTCTGCAATCCCAACATCGAAAGCACGTTCGGGAATTTCTTGCATCATGTATTTTAACGAGCTTCCTGTGGGCATGGCTGGTGTAATACCCACAATATTTTTGTTTTTGTTTGCCAGCTCTACAATAGTGTGCCCAAAAACATCCTGATATTTTGGTGGTTCTTGACTAGAACCCAATCTTGTAATTAGTTCTCCTGTAACCGCATTAAATTTTCCAGGTGCATGGTATTTCACTTGGTCTTCTTCGGCTTGTTTTAAACCTTTACCTTTAGTGGTAATAACATGCAAAAACTTAGGCCCTTTAACGGTTTTTAAACGTTTTAATTCTGAAATCACAGCGTTAATATCATGCCCATCTATAGGTCCTGAATAATCGAAATTTAAAGCCTCAAATATATTGTCTTGTTTTTGTGTGCCTTTTTTAACGTTTGTTAAGTACATTTTTAAAGCCCCAACGCTAGGATCGATTCCAATGGCATTATCATTTAAAACAACCAGCAAATTCGCATTGACAACTCCGGCGTGATTTAAGCCCTCGAATGCCATCCCTCCAGCAATACTGGCATCGCCAATAACAGCGATATGCTGTTTATCTTCACCTTTTAATTGTGAGGCAATCGCCATCCCTAAAGCAGCCGAGATGGAGGTTGAGGCATGACCCACACCAAAAGTATCGTATTCACTTTCGTCACGGTTGGGAAATCCGCTTATACCATTAAGTTGCCTATTGGTTTCAAACGTATCTTTCCTTCCTGTTAAAATTTTGTGCCCATAGGCCTGATGCCCAACATCCCAAACAAGCTGATCTTTGGGTGTATTAAACACATAGTGCAAGGCAATAGTGAGTTCGACAACACCCAAGCTCGCACCCAAATGCCCTTCTTTGGTCGCAATAATATTAATGATGAATTCGCGCAATTCTTTAGCAAGTTGCGGTAAGTCTTCTGGCCTTAAAAGACGAAGTTGTGCTGGGGAATCGATATGATTTAAAAAGCTTTTCATTTATATACAAATGTAGCATTTGAAATTGTATTTTTGTACTATGTTACAACCTTTTGACGATAATTATTTTATGAAAAAAGCACTTCAGGAAGCTGAAACTGCTTTTGAAAAAGGCGAAATCCCCGTGGGCGCTATAATTGTTATTGATAACAAAATTATAGCTCGTGGCCATAACCTTACCGAAACCTTAACCGATGTTACCGCCCATGCCGAAATGCAAGCTATTACTGCTGCTGCGAATTATTTGGGAGGCAAATACCTTCAAAAATGCACGTTGTATGTCACTCTAGAACCTTGCCAAATGTGTGCTGGAGCTTTGTATTGGAGTCAGATTTCTAATATTGTTTATGGTGCAAGAGATATGGAGCGTGGCTGTATAAATTTAAACACAAAACTGCATCCTAAAACCACTATAAAAGGTGGTGTTTTAGCTGATGAGGCTTCTGACTTATTAAAACGTTTTTTTATTGAAAAACGGAATTTGAATTGATTGAATGCTTCAATTATTCTTGCAGACTTATACCAATTTAACCATATTATGTCGTAATAAATAGCTTCTTTTTTGCTTACTTTTCATCAAAAATAATTACCGTAACGTTGCTATGCTATTTATTTTTCATTTCAATTAATCAAAAAATAATTCAATTTATTGACACGACATTACAAAGTTAAATTGGTATTAATTATTATATCGTGAACTTTTTGCGTTAGGGATTGTAATGGAAATCCTTTTTTGAGGCACGAAAAAAAGATTGTATTGAAAAGCCCGACCTTTAGGTAACCTGCCAACTAGCAGGCTTGCGCCCAAATTAAAAAATCAACTTTTTTTATCCTCTTGATTTTCGCGCATTTTATCAAGATTTTCTTTGGTAAGCATATAGTCTTTTAAGTTTTTATCTTTCCAATGGCGATAAGAAAATAACGGAAAAACAACAAAAAACAAACCCATTACACCAAAACCAATGAGTTTTTCAGAGTATATGGAGTCTAAAAAAAGACCAGTTAAAATAGATCCAGAGGTTATTAAAAACAGTATGAGAATTAGATATTTCATAAAAAATTACTATTAAATATACCAAACTAGCCCGAGACTTTAAGCCGTAAAGTTAATTAATTGCGCTCTGTAGGCCGACAGTAGTTTTGATTTGGAAATATAACCAAAATATTTTCCTTCTTTAATTACAGGTAAATTCCAAGCGCCACTGGTTTTAAATTTATGCATAATAACCTGCATAGAGTCCAGATTATAATCAATTACACCCACATCGGCCCGCATTAGGCTTGCAGCGTCAACCGTATCGTAAAACTCTCTATTAAACATAATATGCCTTATGTCATCGAGTCGTACAACACCCAAAAACTCATGCTTATCGTTTACTACAGGAAAATGATTACGCGAAGATTTAGCAACTGCCGCATTTACTATTTCGCCCAATTTCATATCGGGTTTTAAAATTATAAAATTGGTTTCAATAACTTTATCAATATCTAAGACCATTAAAATATTTTGATCTTTATCATGGGTCATAAGTTCGCCACGCTGGGCAAGTCTTAAGGTATAAACAGAATGCGACACGTAGTACTTTGTAATAGCAAAAGAAGTGGCAGACACAATCATTAACGGTACGAACAGCTCATAACCTCCAGTAATTTCGGCTATAAGGAAAATGGCAGTTAGTGGTGCATGTAACACACCAGCCATTAAGCCCGTCATTCCAATTAAGGTAAAATTAGATTCTGATATGTGAAACCCTAGGCCAATATTATTTACAATCTTGGCATAAACATGACCCAAAGCACTACCCATAACTAGGGTTGGGATAAAAATACCACCTACGCCACCTGCGCCAAAAGTAGTGGTCATGGCCACAGCCTTAAAGATAGCAATACCCAGTAATAAAATGATAACCACCCAAACGTTAGACAAATCTAAATTAAACGGTGTTTTACCTATTGCTGCTATATGATCGCCTTTTAAAAGGTTATTTATAATACCATAGCCTTCTCCGTAAAGTGGTGGTATAAAATAAAGCAAAACACCAATAGCCAGACCACCAATAAGTAGTCTTTTCGCACGACTTTCAAATTGATTAAAAAAGTTCGTTATGGCAAAGAATACTTTAGAAAAATATACAGAAGCTAAGGCGGTAACTAAACCGAAAATGGCGTAGAATACGATGTCGTTAATTTCAAATTTGTCTAACAATTCAAACCGAAGTAAAACATCGGTTCCTAAAAACATATAAGATGTGATAACAGCCGATACTGATGCCAATAATAAGGGCACCAAAGACACCAAAGCGATTTCTAAGCTAAACACTTCTATGGCGAAAATAATAGCCGCAATAGGGGCTTGAAACATAGACGACATGGCACCGGCAACAGCGCAACCAATTAATAACATTCTGGTTTTGGTATTCATGTGAAACAAACGCGCCGCATTAGAACCCAAGGCGGCTCCTACGCTAACCGCAGGCCCTTGCAAACCCACAGAGCCCCCAAAACCAGCCGTTAAAGGCGCCGTAATTAAGGCTGCATAAATATTGTATCTAGGAATTATGCCATCTAATTTTGAAATAGCATATAAGGTGGAAGAAATACCGTGACCAATGTGTTTTTTAAGCCATATTTGTTTGATAACATAAACTAGAAATAGCCCAATAATGGGAAAAATAAAATACAGCGAATTCTGGTAATCGTTAAAGAAATCCAATTCGAAAAGCAGCTGGATGTAGTGCACAAAGTTTTTTAATAACACGGTTCCCATGCCCGCTAAAAACCCCACTAAAATACTAAGTATATAAACAAACTGCCGCTCGGAGATATATTTGTATTTCCAAATTAAGAATTTCCGCAATATATTTTTACTGGTAGCGCGCATTTTATAAATCTACTAAAAAATCCTGCGATTTGCAGGATTTTAAATGGTTATGATTTTATATTAAGTTTTAGGCTTAATTCTTTAAGTTGTGTTTCGTCTAGCGGAGCAGGTGCATCGATCATAACATCGCGTCCCGAATTATTTTTTGGGAAAGCGATAAAATCTCTAATAGTTTCTTGTCCGCCTAAAATAGCCACCAATCTATCTAATCCAAAGGCTATACCGCCGTGAGGTGGTGCGCCATACTCAAAAGCATCCATTAAAAAGCCAAATTGCGCTTTCGCCTCTTCTTCAGAAAATCCTAAATGCTTCAACATAATGGCTTGTGTGGCTTTATCGTGAATACGAATAGAACCACCACCAATTTCATTGCCATTTAACACCAAATCGTAAGCATTGGCTTTTACTTCGCCTGGTTTAGAATCTAATAATTCGATTTGCCCCGGTTTTGGTGAGGTAAACGGATGGTGCATGGCGTGGTAACGGCCAGTTTCTTCATCTAATTCTAACAAAGGAAAATCGATTACCCAAAGCGGTGCAAATACTTTAGGGTCTCTTAGTCCTAAACGCTCTGCCAATTCCATACGCAAAGCACTAAGCTGCGCACGCACTTTATGGGTTTCGCCAGAAAGCACACAAATTAAATCGCCTGCTTTAGCACCAGTAACTTCGGCCCATTTTGCTAAATCGTCTTGATCGTAAAATTTATCGACTGACGATTTATAAGTACCATCTTCATTACAACGGCAATAAATCATACCCAAAGCACCAACTTGAGGTCGCTTCACCCAATCTACTAATTTATCTATCTCTTTTCTGGTATAGCTATTTCCTCCAGGAACTGCAATACCAACAACCAACTCGGCATCATTAAAAATACCAAATTCCTTGTGCTGCGCTACTGCGTTTAGTTCGCCAAATTCCATCCCGAAACGAATGTCTGGTTTATCGTTGCCGTATAAACGCATCGCATCGTCATACTGCATACGTGGAAATTTATCTACCTCAACCCCATTTACTTCTTTTAATAAATGACGGGTTAAACCTTCAAAAGCATTTAGAATATCTTCTTGATTTACAAAGGCCATTTCACAATCTATTTGCGTGAATTCTGGCTGCCTGTCGGCACGTAAATCTTCGTCTCTAAAACATTTTACAATCTGGAAATATTTATCCATGCCCCCAACCATGAGCAATTGCTTGAATGTTTGCGGCGACTGCGGAAGCGCATAAAACTCACCCACATTCATACGCGAAGGCACCACAAAATCACGTGCACCCTCTGGAGTAGATTTAATTAAATACGGAGTTTCTACTTCAATAAAACCTTCTTCCGACAAGTAATTGCGAACTTCTTGAGCCACTTTAGCTCTAAAAATCAAACTGTTTTTTACGGGATTACGACGAATATCTAAATAACGATATTTCATTCTTATATCTTCACCGCCATCGGTTTTATCTTCAATAGTAAATGGTGGTAATTTGGCCTCGTTTAACACAGTTAATTCTGAAACCAAAATCTCAATGTCGCCAGTTGGCATATTCGGGTTTTTCGAAGCACGCTCGATTACCGTTCCTTTAACTTGAATTACAAATTCGCGACCTAAATTTTGAGCTTGCTCGATTAAAGCCTTAGAACTGCGTTCCTCATCGAAAACCAATTGAGTAATACCGTAGCGGTCTCGTAAATCTACCCATACAATAAACCCCTTATCTCGAGATTTTTGAACCCAACCAGATAGGGTCACTTCCGTATTTATGTGCGAGGCGTTTAATTCGCCACAATTATGACTTCTATACATCTTAATAAAATTGAAGTGCAAATTTAGTTAAATAGTATGGAGTTCAAATTATTTTGACAGTCTTTTTAAAGGGTTCTCATGCTTTAGTAGAATAACTTATAATTAGCACTTGTTTACTTCTTGTAAGCATGTGAAGAATGTGAGTATTATCATATCATGTTCTTAGTTCGTGTAAGCTTTTATCCCACTAAAATCAGTTCCGTAAAAGGTAAATTCTCAATATTTTAAAAAACTGTTTCATCAACTTATTAACATAATATTTTGATTTTCACTACGAAATTAACCTCTTTATTACATTTTTAAGCTATATTGGCGACAATTAACTAATAAATAAAAAGTCTATGTATAAATTATTGACCTTTAAAATTTTTATAATTTCCGCGCTATTCGCTTCATTTAGTACAGTCCATGCGCAGGAAGTAAACGGTACGGTTACCGACGAATCTGGCCCTGTACCTGGAGTATCTGTAATTATTAAAGGTACTACTGTAGGAACCACCACCGATTTTGATGGAAATTATTCCATTACTGCCAACAATGGGGATGTTCTTGTTTTTTCCTACGTGGGTTACGAGACGCAAGAAGTTACAGTGACTGGAAATATTATGAATGTTACCATGAAATCTGGGGTTGCCTTAGATGAGGTTGTGCTTGTTGGCTCAAGAAATCCTAGCAGAACAGCGACAGATACTGCTGTACCTGTTGATGTTATCGACATCTCTGAACTCACAGCTGCAGGACCTCAAGTAAATTTAAATCAGATTTTAAATTTTGTAGCCCCCTCATTCACATCAAACACGCAAACCATTTCTGATGGTACCGATCATATCGACCCTGCCTCGTTAAGAGGTTTAGGACCAGATCAAGTATTGGTTTTAATAAACGGCAAGAGAAGACATAATTCTTCTTTAGTTAATGTTAATGGTACTTTTGGTAGAGGTAGCGTGGGTACAGACTTAAACGCCATACCATCTGGGGCTATTAAACGCTTGGAGGTATTAAGAGATGGCGCTGCTGCACAATACGGCTCTGATGCTATTGCAGGGGTTATTAATATCGTTTTAAACACCAGCGTAAACGAGCTTACTTTTAACGTAACATCGGGTGCAAATTTCTCTAAAAATGCCAATAAACAAACTGGAGGTGTCGATGGTGAAACCGTGAACATTAGTGTAAATTATGGAATCCCATTAGGAGAAAAAGGAGGCTTTATTAATTTTACTGGTGATTTTGATTATAGAGAAGATTACAATAGAATGAAAGCCTGGGAAGGTAACATCTTCAATCAATATAACACCATAGAACGTTTTGCTAATAATGATGGCTACGATATCGCAAATTTATTAGATGATGATGTTGCAGATGTTATTCAATATGGCAATGCCGCTGGCTTTAGCTTAGATCCGGCAGCTACAAAAGCAGATTTGCAAAGTATTTTGAGTGCCGACAATACGGAAGCCGAACTAGCAGCTCGCGGATTAGAACGTAGTGATTTTAATATGCGTGTTGGCCAATCTCAACTTCGTGGAGGCCGCTTTTTTGCTAATTTATCAATACCGATGGATAACAATGGCACAGAATTATATTCCTTTGCTGGTATGAGCTCAAGAAAAGGAAACTCGGCAGGGTTTTACAGATTACCAAACCAAGCAAGAACCTACACACCAGCTTATATTAACGGTTTTTTACCAGAAATTAATTCCACGATTAGCGATAAATCTATAGCTGTAGGAATTAAAGGAAAAGTAAACAACTGGAATGTCGATTTGAGTAATACCTATGGCAAAAACGAATTTCTCTACACTATTGGAAACACGTTTAACGCCTCCCTTCAAAACACATCGCCAACAACATTTGATGCTGGTGGCTTTAACTTTGTTCAAAACACCGTAAATTTAGATATAAGTCAGTTTTATGATGATATAATGAACGGATTAAACGTGGCCTTTGGTGCCGAATATCGATCTGAAAACTATGAAATTGAAGCTGGAGAAGAAGCCTCTTACGGTCAATATACGTCTGCTGGCGTACTTATTACAACCCCAACTCAAAATCCTTCAGTAGATTTCTTTGGTAATGCTCGACCAGGAGGCTCGCAAGTATTTCCAGGTTTTGGCACTAAAAACGAACTCTCTAGAGGCCGAAGTAGTATTGCTGGGTATTTTGATTTAGAAGCCGATATTACCGAAAAACTGCTTCTTAGTTTCGCCACACGTTTTGAAAACTATTCAGATTTCGGGTCGACCATTAACTTTAAACTCGCAGGAAGAATAAAAGCTAGCGATAATCTAAACTTTAGAGCCGCGGCAAATACAGGTTTTCGAGCGCCTTCGTTACACCAATTAAACTTTAACTCTACCTCAACGTTATTTAACCAACAAGGAGAGCCAGAAGAGGTAGGGACATTCTCGAATGATAGTAGAGCCGCTCAATTATTAGGCATCCCACAGTTAAAGGAGGAAACTTCAAGAAGTTTAAGTTTAGGTTTTACGGCAAAAATACCAGATGCTAACTTAACCTTTACGGTAGATGGTTATTTTGTTGGTATTGACGATAGAGTGGTATATACCGGACAATTTTCTCCAAAACTAGATGACTCTGGCGTACCAATTGACGCCGCTAATGCAGAATTAGCAAATTTATTAAAGCAAGCCAATGCCTCTAAGGCTTCATTTTTTGCAAATGCAATCGACACAGAATCTAAAGGATTAGATATTGTTATTACGCATACAGCAGATATAGGCAGCAATGCAAGATTGAAATCTGATTTATCTGGAACATTTTCTAAAACAAAACAAGTAGGTGCTATTAACGCCTCCCAAATATTAGAAGATGCTGGTCAAGTAGGCACTTATTTCCCAGAGGACAGTAGAGTTTATTTAGAAGAAGCAGTCCCAAGAACTAAGGTGAATTTAACCAATAATTTAAGCATTGGTAAATGGAATGTCTTTTTAAGAAATAATTTCTTTGGTGAAGTTACCGAAGCCACAACCAATATTGATACGCAAGAGATTTACGGATCGAAAGTGGTAACCGATTTATCTTTTGGCTACAAAGCTTCCGAAAGCTTAACCCTTACCATTGGTGCTAATAATTTATTAGATATTTACCCAGATAGAGCTGCCGAAGTTTTACCTAACGGAGGCACCAATAGAAGTAGTGGTCGTTTTGATTGGTCTAGAAGAGCGCAACAATTTGGTATTGCAGGACGCTTCCTTTTTGCTAGAGTGAGCTTCCAATTAAAATAAGATTTTATTTGAATCTAATTAAAAAGCTCTGCAATCGCAGAGCTTTTTAATTTACAACACATCATGCACATCTTAACAATGATCTACCCTCCTTGAAAAAGAATAACAATAAAATATTTGTTCAAGATATTAAGTTTACCCTCAAAAAGCGTTTAAAAAAACAACAACACTAAATCATTTTTTTTAAGAATATTCTAAAATTAATTAGATTTTTGCTAAAATATTGCATTCACTTTTATTAATTTCCCGATTATAACACATTTATTAAGGTAATTTTTATATTAGCAGCAACTAAAAAAACTAAACAGTTATGAAAAACCTAATCCCTTTAAAACCACTAGCAGTTGTACTCTTGTTAGTGGTCTCTAATTTAATGTTTGGTCAAACCGTATCCGGTTTAGTAACAGACGATACCTCGCAACCTGTACCTGGTGCTTCGGTAGTTCTAAAAGGCACGACAACAGGAACAACAACCGATTTTGATGGCAATTATACTATAAACGCAAACAATGGAGAAACCCTTGTTTTTTCTTATGTAGGCTACGAAACTCAAGAGGTTATAGTATCAGGAAGCACCTTAAATGTGACTTTGCAATCTGGAGTAGCACTTGATGCTGTTATGCTGGTGGGAAGTAGAGCCAAACCTAGAACGATATTAGATTCTCCCGTGCCAATCGATAATATTGGAGTAAGCAAATTGAAAAACACTGGCCAACCTACGGTAGATAAAATGCTTACTTATAAAGTCCCATCTTTCAACTCGTCAAATCAAACCGTTTCAGACGCAACGGCACATTTTGATCCTGCAGATTTAAGAGGATTAGGACCGAGTAGAACTTTGGTTTTAGTGAATGGAAAAAGAAAAAATCAAAGTGCTTTAGTTTATATTAATGACACCCCAGGTAAAGGTGAAGTTGGAGTCGATTTAAAAAGTATACCTGCCGCCGCCATAGAGAGGATTGAAGTTTTAAGAGATGGCGCATCAGCACAATACGGATCTGATGCCATAGCGGGAGTAATTAACATGGTTTTAAAAAAAGGCGTTGACTATACCACAGTTAATGCCAAAACTGGTATTACCACAGAAGGCGATGGCTTTAACTACGGCATAGATATAAATACCGGCATTACTGGTGAAACCGGAGGATATTTAAATTTAACCTTTGGCTATTACGAGCAAGATAAAACAGACAGATCTGGAACACCAGGAGCAGATGCTTTATTTGGAGTTGCAGCTAACGATCCTACTTTTGGGTCGTGGTTAGCAGAAAATGCAGATTTAGGAACCATAGTTGGCCAACCAGAATTAAAGAAAACCGATGTGTTTTTTAATGCAGGTATGCCTTTTAAGAATGGTAAAGGAGAGTTCTACACTTTTGGAGGTTTATCTTACAGAAAAGGAAAGAGTTTTGCCTTATATAGAACCCCATATTGGGTTCAAGATCCTTTTAATCTGTTACACGAAGCAGGAACCACCTACCAAGGGTTTCAGCCAAATTTTGAAACCGATATTAGAGATAATAATGTTACGGTTGGAACCAAATGGGGGCTGCTTGGATTTGATGTTGATTTGAGCGGTACTTATGGTAGAAATGCGGTAGATTACGAAATAACCAATAGTTTGAACCCGTCGTTAGGAGCGAGCAGTCCGACAGCTTTTGACGCTGGAGCTTATTCCTTTAGTAATACTCTAGCTAATTTTGATGTGTCTAGAAGTTTTGGTGCATTAAGTCTTGCTTTTGGTGCCGAAATTAAAGGCGAACGCTTTACAGCCAAGGCGGGAGAGCCAGCGTCGTATATTGGTGGTGGCGCACAATCGTTTCCTGGCCTACAACCGAGTAATGTGGTTACCGCCACAAGAGATAATTATGGCGTTTACGCCGATGTAGAATGGGAACCTATAGAAGCCCTTTTAATTGGAGGCGCTGTAAGATATGAGGATTTTAGCGATTTTGGAGATAATACCTCTTGGAAAATTAATGCCAGATATTCTTTGGGTGAAAGTGGTGCCTTAAGAGGATCTTATAGCACAGGGTTTAGAGCACCTGCATTACATCAAATATATTTAAGTAATATTCAAACCTTAGTTTCTGGCGGAACTATTTCTAACCAAGGTACTTTTAATAATGTAGATCCGGTAATTAGAACAGGTTTAGGGGTGCCCCAATTAACGGCAGAAACCTCGAAAAATATTTCTGCAGGTATTACCTATAAATTTAATAACAACTTTACAGCCTCGGTAGATTTTTACAACGTAAAAGTGGACGACCGCGTATTGTTTACCGGAGAAATAGGTTTTGATGGAGATGATACGACTACAAATCCAGTAGAGCAAGTCTTAATAGACAATTCTATTACCAGTTTAAAATTCTTTACCAATGCTGTAAATACTGAAACTACAGGCGTAGACATCGTTCTTAATTACAGCAATATCGAATTGGGTGATGGTAAATTAAACGCCTCTTTAGCGGCCAACTTTAACGAAACTAAAATTAAAGGAAAAATAGGAACCCCTGCATTGTTAGAAGCCAATGGATATGACATTTTTAACAGAAAAGAGCAGTCAAGAATATTATCGGCAAGACCAAAATCTAAAATTTTATTAGGATTAGATTATGGTATTAATAAATGGAATTTTATTGTTAATAACACCTATTTTGGTGAAGTGACTTGGCAGCATGCCACAACACCTGCTAACGACCAGACATTTTCTGGTAAAGTGATTACCGATTTAGTAATTAACTATGAGTTTAGTGAGAAGTTCTCTGCTAATGTATCGGCAAGCAATTTATTAGATGTCTATCCAGATGCTATAGATCCTAAGGGTGATGTGGTTACCGATCTGGGAGGTCGTTTCAAGTACCCGTGGGAAGTAAATCAATTTGGATTTAATGGCACTACCATTAATGCTGGAGTTACCTTTAAATTTTAATAAAATTAACCGCCTTATTAGTTAGTAAACATAAAAAAGCTCAGCGCATAATGCACTGAGCTTTTTTTGTATGATTAAATTGTCGTTTAGACCTAAAAACAAAAATCTTTTACAACTTGTTTAATACCAGTTTAGTTTTAAAATGGCCTATGGTTAATTTGAATTGTTTTTTGTTCAGATGAAATAGAAATCGCAGATTCACGAACTCGTTATTTTATTATAATATGGGCGTGAGCTAAAATCAAGGCGTAGTTATGGTTTTATTTTCTACCAAAATATGGGCGAAAAAGAACTGCGAAGCACATCATGAACACCTATTTATAAAATAGAAAGATGCGAGCAAACACATTACAGGCGACATGACATGGTTAATTTGGTACAAGTCCTTTTAAATAAGCATCAAACTCTCATTTTTCATCTACAATTAATTGTATGAAATTCAATTAAAACCAAGTGAATTAGTTTTCAAATTAATCTATAGCCGCATCCCTATTAATCGTACCCTCGGCAATTAAATCTTGATCAGTTGAAACCACTCGATCTTTATACAACCACATTTTAAATTTAGTTATTAAAAAGAATAACACGGGCACGATAATTAAGGTCAAGAATGTTGCTATTAGCAAACCGTATATCACAGTCCACGCTAACGGCCCCCAGAATACGACGTTATCTCCACCAAAATAAATGTTAGGATCAAAATCTTTAAACAAAGTGAAAAAGTTTATATTAAATCCTGTTGCCAAAGGAATTAACCCTAAAATAGTAGTAATAGCAGTTAATAAAACAGGACGTAAACGCGCTTTTCCAGCTTTTACAATGCACTCAAACAAATCGTTAGTCTGTAAGTATATATTAGCTTCTAAGCCCAATTCGTTTTTCTTTCTATCAATGAGTAATTGGGCATAATCCAGCAAAACCACACCATTATTCACGACAATTCCAGCAAGGGAGATAATTCCCATCATGGTCATCATAATAACGAATGAAGCCCCAGTAATAACAATACCACCAAACACACCAATAAAGCTTAAAAATATGGCTATCATGATAATGGTAGGCCTTGACACCGAATTAAATTGAAAAATGAGTATAAAGAAAATTAAAGCTAATCCTGTTAGTAAAGCACCGTTTAAAAAGCTTTGCTGCTTGGCCTGCTCTTCTAATTGTCCGGTGTAATCTATTTTTATAGTATCTGGTAAATTCTCGAAACCTTTCATTTCGTTTTGAATTTGAGCGACTATGGCACCAGCATCGACAAAACCTGGAGCTAAGGCCGAATACACCGTAACAACACGTTTTGTATCGTTGTGTTTAATGGCACTAAAGTTAGAGTTATTGCTTCTTGTAGCCAATGCAGATACAGGAATTTCTTTTATCTGCCCAGAAGCCATATCTCTAAACGTTATGTTTTGATTAAATAGTGCGCTGGTATTGTATCTGTTTTCTGCGTTAAAACGCACATAAATATCAAAATCGTCGCCATCTTCTTTATAAACCCCAGCTTTTGCACCAAAAATAGAATTACGTATTTGCTGTCCCACTTGAGAGGCGCTCACACCCAACTCTCCAGCCTTCTTCCTGTCTACAACCACCAACATACCAGGTTTATCCTTGTTGACATCAATTTTTAACTCATCGATTCCAGCAATGTTTTTAGAATTTATAAATTCGCGCATACGCTCGGCCGTATTAATTAACTCGTCGTAATCGTCGCCTTCAAGTTCAATATTAATTGGCGACCCAGCAGGTGGTCCTGCAGCATCTTTTTCAACTGAAATTAAAACCCCTGGATAAACGCCAACCAAAGCTTGCTGTACTTTTTGACGTAGCAACTCACTGTCTTCTCCGCGTCTGTATTTAAACTCACGCATAGAGGCGGTAATTTTACCTTTATGTGGCATTTCTGAAGTGGAACCCCCATCGGTTTGCGGATTACCAGCACCTTCGCCAACTTGAGACACCGCACTTTCGACCATAAAATTATAATCCCCATCCTTGTATTGCGCATCTTCAATCACTTCATACACCTTTTTTTCGATTTCTTTAGTGATGGCATTGGTTCTTTCAATATCTGTACCTTCAGGATATTCTATATAAACAATAATTTGGTTAGGCTTATTATCTGGAAAAAACTCCACGTTGGTACGTTGCGATGCTAGGGATGCTCCAAAAGCCACAAAAGATAGAATCAACAAAACAAAAGTAGAACCCACTAACCAATAAGGCTTTTTATTTGTTAAAGCGCTTCTCAACTCCTTCTCGTACCAATTCTCCAGCTTAGGTAATATTTTATTTTGAAAACCATTAGTCCATTTTCGTAAAAACAGACGATAACCCCAGAGTAAGATTGCGGTAAAAATCATGAGCGAACCTAAGGCCCGATTTTCACCTCCAAAAATAAAAATAAGAAGCCCAATACCTGCCATTATAGCGGTGAGTTTAATTATTTTTTTAAGTGGCATATCGACATCCTCAGTACTCATAAATTCGGACACCAACACCGAATTAAAAAATATAGCCACCACTAAAGAGGACCCCAAAACCGTAGCTAAGGTTATAGGCAAAAGCTTCATAAACTCGCCCATAACTCCGGGCCATAAGCCCAACGGAATAAAGGCGGCCACTGTAGTTGCCGTAGAAATAATAATAGGAAACGCAATTTCTCCAATCCCTTTTTTGGCCGCATCAACACGCGTCATGCCCTCTTCGTCCATGAGGCGATACACATTTTCTACCACCACGATACCATTATCTACCAGCATACCTAAGCCCATAATAAGACCGAAAAGTATCATGGTATTCAAGGTATAGCCAAATAGGTTTAAAATCATTAGAGACATAAACATAGACATGGGTATGGCAAACCCCACAAAAATGGCGTTTTTAAAGCCTAAAAAGAACATTAAAACGGTAACTACTAAAATAACACCGAAAAGAATATTATTTACTAAATCGTCAACCTGACCAATGGTTACTCTAGATTGATCGTTGGCAATAGTCACTTTTAAGTCTTGCGGAAATACATTGTCAATAGCATATTGTACAATCTCTCGAATCTCTTCTGTGGCCGCTACCATGTTTTCGCCCGCACGTTTCTTTACATCGAGCATAACCACTTGGTTTCCAAACTCTCTAGCATAAGTGGTCTTATCTTTAGACTTAAAAGACACCTGAGCTACATCTTTGAGATAAATAGGATTATTGTTTTCGCTTTTAACCACAAAGTTTTCAAGCTCATTGGGGTGTTCAATCTCTCCTAAAATACGAATGGTTCTTCGCTGGCCACTTGAAATTAGATTTCCTCCCGACATGGTCACATTACCACCGTTAATGGTATTAATAATATCGTCAAAACTTACTTTAGAGGCTTGCATTTTAAAAATATCAACCGCTACCTCTACCTCTTTGTCTTGAACACCGCGAATATCTACTTGTTTAATTTCGAGTAGATTTTCTATTTCGTCTTGCAAATACTCACCGTATTCCTTAAGCTTCTCGACGGTATAATCGCCAGAGATATTGATGTTTAAAATGGGCATCTCTTCACTTAAACTCAAGGCAAAAACGTTAGGCTCTACTTTTGCGCCATTAAAGGTTGGCCAATCTTCACTAGACGTTTCAGAATCTATCTCATCTCGTACTTTTTGTTTGGCCTCGGCAATGGTTAAAGTCTCATCAAATTCTACAATAATTATAGATGAATCTTCTTGAGATGTCGAGGTAATATCTACAACGTTACTTACCGTTTTTAATTTATCTTCTAAAGGATCTGTTATTAATTTCTCAATATCTTCTGCTGTATTTCCAGGATAAACGGAACTAACATAAATTTTGGTCTCTTTTATTTCTGGAAAACTCTCACGAGGCATAGCGAAAAAGGCAGAAATACCTAAAAACAAAATTATCCCCATAACCACATACATGGTCGTTTTATTGTTTATGGCCCAAGACGATAAACCAAACTCTTTGTCTATTTGTTTTTTATTTTTAGTCATTAGCAGTAGACTTTATTTTTTTATTTTTCGTGTTTTTATTTTTAATAACAACCTCTAATTTATAAATCTAGCACTTTTACTGTCTGTCCATTTTTAACAGTTCTAGCGCCTTCTTTAACAACCTCTGCACCGTCGTTTACACCCTCTAAAACCTCGATAATATCGCCTTGTGTTCTGCCCGTTTCAATAATAACTCGTTCGGCAACCCCTATGTTATTTCCGTTTTTATTATTCACAACATAAATGTATTGATCGCCGTTGGCATTTTCTGATATGATATTTAAAGGGACTAAAAGCGCCTCTTCATTTGTATAATCGTTAATTTTAAGCCTTGCCGTTAAATTGGGTTTTATAATTTTATTTTTATTTGGCACGGCAACTTCTATTTTAAAGGTTCGGTTGGCTGGATTTATAAAATTCCCTACTTGCCTTATTTTAGAGTCTATAGTTTTACCTAAAACAGGAAACTCAACTTTTACATTTTTATTAACTGTTACATCATTTAAATAACTCTCTGGAACATCAGTTTTAATGTACATATCGCTAAGATTTACAATGCGCATTAATTGCGTTTGCCCAGCGTTTACAACACTACCTTGATCTGTGATCACATCGTCTATAATTCCAGAAAACGGTGCCCTAACCACTGTTTTAGCAATTTGTTGTTTTATTTGATTTACAGCCTCTGCTTGAGCTTCGTAGTTAGATTTTGCTTGTAAATACTGTATCTCGCTTCCAATTTTTTGATTCCACAATCGCTCTTGACGTTCGAAAGTTGTTTTGGCTAAATTGGTTTGAATTTCGGCTTGTGCCAATTGTTGACTTAAGCCGCCATCGTCAATTTTTGCTAAAACTTCACCTTTTCTAACCTTTTGCCCTTCTTTTACATAAACTTTAGTAAGCACGCCATTGTATTCTGGATACAACACGAGCAGATTTTTAGTGTTTACATTTCCTTGCAATTCTAGATAATGTTTAAACACCTCTTTTTTAAGCTTGAATGTGGTCACTAAAGGCACGTTTTTAACAGTGTCTAAAACCCTAATTCTGTCGTCTAACTGCTTTAATTGCGCTGCAATGTTTTGCTGCTGTCCAACAAGCTCTGCTCGTTTTAACCGCATAGCTTCTAAATTATCTGAGGCTATTATAGTTTCCACCGATTGTTTTTTATCGCCAGAACAGGAGGTTATAAAAAGCGTTACCATTAAAATTGAATAAAGTAATTTCATGTGCGTTATTTTTCTTATTATTTTGACTGCTTTTAATCTATTTGATTTAATACCGTTTCTAATGCTGCTTTTTTGTTTATAACATCCAGCATGGCTTGTAAAAATTCTTGTTGTACGGTGTATAGTTGTGTTTGAGCCTGTCTTAGGTCAAAACTACTTGCAATACCCTCAAAAAACTTGGTTTGGTTTTTCTTTTCAATACGTTCGGCTAAGTTTAAATTTTGCTTTTTATTAAAATAATCTTCAACAGCAAATTGATAATCGCTTTTTGCCGATGCAATTTGAAGTTTTAATTTCTGTTCGGTTTCGGTTAAGGTTTCTTGAGCTATTTCCAAATTAATTTTAGCGCGTTGTGTTGCAGCGCCTCGACCACCAGAACTAAAAATAGGAATATTCATGCTCACACCAAACATGGAAGAACCAAACCAATTTTGTTCTTTTTTTAAAAAATCGAAATCTTCACCAAACCCAGAATACCCTGCATTAAGAAATGCTCTTAATGTTGGCAAGGCTTTACTTTTTTCTAGTTTTAAAAAGAGCTCTTTAGCTTTTGTTTCGTTTAATGAAATTTTATAATCCAAGGTGTTTTCAATGTTTTCTTCAGCGTTAAGCAAATCTAAACCCAGATTTTGCGCTGTTAAACTTTCTAGGTTATCTGTAAGGACGGTATTCGTGTTTAGATCTGCACCCAAGGTTATATTCAACATTTGGTAAGCCAAAGTCTTTAAGCGCGTGGTATTATTTAAATTACTTTCTAATCCAGCCAATGTTATTTGTAATTGTTCAACACTTTCTTCATCGGTTAAACCGTTTTCAAAAATTTTGCTCGTTTCATTGAGATTATTCTTTAAAACAGAAATATTGCGTTGTAAAATACCTATACTTTCTTCTGCAAGAAGTACATTTCCGTAGGCATTAATCACCGCTTTTCTTACCTCTAAATCTGTTTTTTCTTTGGCATTTTTTGAAACTTCTAAAAACACTTTGGCCGATTGTAAGGCGACTAGATAAGAGCCATCAAAAATTAATTGATCTAACACCACAGTACCAGTCATCGTTTGTTTTGTACCAAAAGCCACCTCTGCAAACTCTCCCGGATTACCCCCAAAAAACTCTGCTGGTAGCAAAGAGACTTGTTGTTTTAACCAATTATTATAATCTATATTAGCACTAATATTTGGTAAGCCTATGGTTGTCGTTTCCCACTTCTCTTTTTCTGCTGCTTTAATATCTAGGGCTGCAATTTTTGAGGTTCTACTGTTTTCTATAGCGTAATCTATGGCCTCTTGTAACGAAAAAGATTGTTTGTTTTCTTGCGCATATACCAATATAGAACAGAATAAACTAAAAATTAACATTAGTTTGCTTTTCATTGTTTTTTGGGCTTTGATGTTATAAATTGTTTTAATATTTCGAGTCCTTTTGGGGTACAAATACCACGTAAATGATATTCTAAATAATCGTGAATAATCATATTTGACGAGAATAGTTCTAAAGGAAACAAGTCTCGGTCTTTAATTACAATCATACTATTAAAGTATAATCGCGCTATAAAATCGACATTGATAGAATCTCTGTACAACCCCTGTTTAATACCTCTATTTAAATTACTAATTACACAGGTTTGCATTATTTCAAATTGTTTGCTTTTTATGTCTTTAAATATTTTTGGGTAATATTTTTTTAACTCGTGCTGCGGAGACGATTTCTCATCTTTTAAATGCTCTAAAACAAATTGTTTAATACTGTACACCTCTTCAATAGGATTTTTTTCTAAAGCGCAAATGTGGTCGATACCGCAAGAAACCGTTACAAACAACTTGTGGGTAGCAGCCTCAACCAGTTTCGTTTTATTTGCAAAATGCTGATAAATTGTTTTTTTTGATATCCCTAAAGCAGTAGCAATATCATCCATGGTAACACTTTTAAATCCCAAGTTTAAAAACAACTCTGTGGCACAAATTAATATTTTCTCCCTCATAATGCTTGCGAAATTACGACAGAAAACTTTATAAAACAAAAAAGTTTCCTCAGTTTAATATTTTTTTAATAACATGAACATTCCAGTTTTTAATTATGGCGATTTACGTTATTTTTGCATCATGCATACTACAGAAAAATACCGAGCAGAATTTATTTCATTTTTAGACAATCATACCATTGTAAAAGAACCCCTAAGTTTATACAAGCCTATTCAATATATTTTAAATTTAGGTGGTAAGAGATTACGACCAGTTTTAACACTAATGGCAGCCGATATTTTTAATAACGACTACCAAAAGGCTTTACCAGCGGCCTTAAGTATTGAGGTCTTTCATAATTTCTCTTTAGTACATGACGATATTATGGACGATGCGCCATTACGTCGTGGCCAAAAAACCGTACACGAAAAATGGAATATAAATACTGGTATCCTGTCTGGTGATGCCATGCTCATTATGGCTTATCAGCTGTTTGAAAACTACGAGACTAACACTTTTCAAACTCTAGCAAAACTATTTAGTAAAACGGCCTTAGAAGTTTGTGAAGGCCAACAATACGATGTAGATTTTGAGAATAGAAGCGATGTAACGGTTAGTGAATATTTAAAAATGATTGAATACAAAACGGCTGTCCTCGTTGCGGCAGCCTTGAAAATGGGAGCTATTGTGGCTCAAGCCTCTATTGAAGATCAAAACAACATATACGAATTTGGTAGAAACTTAGGCATTGCTTTCCAACTTCAAGACGATTATTTAGATGCTTTTGGAGATCCTAAAACCTTTGGAAAACAGGTAGGTGGCGATATTATTGAAAATAAAAAAACATACCTATATATTAAAGCTCTTGAATTTTCGAATAAAGCAGACCAAGAGGAATTGCAAAAAATATTCTCTAATAACTATAAAGCTTCTAAAGATAAAATAGATATTGTAAAGCAAATCTTTAAAGCTTCCGGCTCGGCTGAAGCCACAAAACAAGCCATTGAAGCGTATACCAAAAAAGCCTTTTTGGTTTTAGAGGGTTTACAGATATCTGAGGACAAAAAAACACTTCTAAAAAACTTTGGCAACGACTTAATGAATAGAACGGTTTAATGCGACTACCAACTACTTTTGATGCTTTAGTTGACCAAGCCAATCAATTAAATTTGTACCCCAAATTGATCCAACAACTCAATAAAGATTTTTTATTGGCCAATATCGATATGGATTTCCATGAAGAAGTTTTACCCACAAGTTTAAAGCTTTTATTACACGAAACCGTTTACAAACTTATTCAAAACAATTTTTCAGAATACCTAAATCTACTTTACATTATTGATGTTTCTGAACCTAAAATAAAACGTTTAGACGGTAGTGATATGCGGCAACTATCAGAAGAAGTTACCTTTCTCATTCTTCAGCGCGAGTGGCAAAAAGTTTGGTATAAAAACAGGTTTTAAACAAAAACTTCCTAATCCCGATACAATTCTTCCCACAAAAATTAATAGATAACAAACTCTATTTCAAATTAGTAAATATTTAAATAGTCGCCATCTTAAAAAGATTTTTTTTAAACAACAAATAAGTATTACTTTTGGCTAAATAAATATTACTACTTATGGTTTAGGTTCCCATTTCTGGCCGATTTAGGACGCGAAAAGAACTTAAAATTGTAATACCATAATGCAGTAATATCAACATGAGTTTTTATTGGATTTAGTCTTAAAAGCCCTCGTAAACATGCGTTACGTGGGCTTTTTAATTGGTAACAAACAAGTCAGCCTTATCGAATCCCTAAATTTATCTGGCAAACTAAATATCCATAAAAAATCACTAGTGTCCGATTAAAAATATTATAATGCTGTCAATCCTTTTAAAATTAAGAACTTTGCACGTTTTTTAAAATGTCACCTTGCTTATTTGAATTAATTATTAAGATTTAAAGGAGCTATTTTGTTAATTAAAGCACTTCTGTTTATCAGTTAGTTAGAATAAAGTCTTGGTTCTTATGTCTATTAGCGAAGCGGTCTTATGTCTTTTGTCGGACATTAATGATAAAAAATAAAAGCTTGCATAAGAATAATACACAACTCTCGCAGCAAAACCTCGTTACCAATGTTTAAAAACACGAAAAACAATCAAATTTCAATTAAAAGCTACTTTTAATTAAGATAATTTTATCCCATATAAAATAAAGTTTTATCTTTGTAGCCTTATTACATGCAAAATATGTTTTCTAAAGCTTGCGAATACGGTATTAAAGCATCTATTTTTATTGCTATAAACTCTTTTGAGGGTAAACGCGTGAGCCCTAAAGAAATAGCACTAGAAATAGATTCACCACAGGCCTTTACCGCGAAAATTTTACAAGCCTTGGTAAAACACAATATCGTAAACTCTGTGAAAGGTGCTCATGGTGGTTTTGAAATGGATAAAAACAAAATTGCCAACGTAAAACTTAGTCATATTGTAAATGCCATTGATGGCGATTCTATTTACAAGGGTTGTGGTCTGGGTTTACATACTTGCAATGAAGCGCATCCTTGCCCTGTACACGAAAAGTTTAAAACCATTCGAGACGAGTTAAAACACATGCTAGAGCACACTAGTTTAGAGGAATTAGCACTAGATATAAAATCTGGCACTTCCTTTTTAAAAGTATAAAAAAAATTTGAGTATAAATAGGATAAGAATATCCGAAATAAATAAATAGTTATGGAAACATTACAAAAAGATTCAGAAAAACAAATTGCACAATTTGTAGCCGAAGATTATAGAACAGCCGCAGTATTTTCAAAATATAAAATAGATTTTTGCTGTAACGGGAATAGATCCATTCAAGAAGCTTGCGAAAAAAAAGGAATAGATAGTGCAATTTTAATAGATGAACTTCATAGCGTTTTAAGCGTTAAAGGAGAACAGTCTATAGATTATAAATCGTGGCCATTAGATTTGCTAATCGATTATATTGAAAAAAAACATCACCGCTATATTGAGGAAAAAACACCTGTATTACAACAGTTTTTAAATAAATTATGCCGTGTACACGGTGAGCGTCATCCAGAATTACACAAAATAAACGAACTGTTTACCGCATCGGTAGGCGATTTGGCATCACACTTAAAAAAAGAGGAACTTATATTATTCCCTTTTGTAAAAAAATTGGTTGCTGCTAAATTAAAACAAACCGCAGTAGAATCGCCACAGTTTCAAACGGTTGAAAACCCAATTGAAACGATGATGCAAGAACACGATAACGAAGGGGAGCGTTTTAGAGAAATTGCTGAACTTACAAATAATTACAACCCGCCAGCAGACGCCTGTAATACCTACAGAGTAGCCTTTGCTATGTTGGAAGAATTTGAAAAAGATTTACACCTACACATCCATTTAGAAAATAACATTTTATTTCCTAGAGCTATAAAACTAGAGCAACAATTTGCTTAGCAAAAGTCAATTTTTATCTGTTTTGTAAATTATTCCAGAAGGTTATTCAATTAATCATCTGGAATTTTTTTTATAACATTGTTATTGGCATTATTTCAAGCTGACTCACTCTTACAAATGAATTTATAAAGCTAAAAAAAATAATATGATGCTTAAAAAGCTCACAATTGTATGTTTAATTAATTTTTTAATCGCCGCCTTAATGGGTTTGGCGCTACGCTATTCGTTTATTGGTGATATCCATGTGAATTATCGGTTTCTAACTCATGCTCATTCGCATGTAGCCATGTTAGGCTGGGTGTATTTAATGCTTTACGCTTTATTGGTTTATTATTTTATACCAGTTAAACATCAAGTTTTTAATTTTTTGTTTTGGCTTACAGAGATTTCGGTAATTGGGATGATGATAAGCTTCCCCATTCAAGGCTACGCTACCATTTCCATAACATTTTCAACCTTACATATTTTTTGCAGTTACTACTTTGTGTATTTAATTTGGAGACACCACAAAACCAAGTCGACCGCTACCTCGCGCTTATTAAAAACATCTCTGTTGTTTATGCTTATGTCTACCTTGGGGGTATGGTGTCTTGGCCCTGCTGTTTCCATGCTTGGGCAAGCTTCGGCTTTTTATCAAATAGCCATACAATTCTTTTTACATTTTCAGTTTAACGGCTGGTTTTTAATAGCGGTTATTGCTGTGTTTTTTCATTTTCTAAACATTCCCGATTCTAAACTTTTTAGGGCGTTTTTTGCATTACTCATACTATCAACCCTACTAACATTAGCCTTACCTGTGCAATGGCATGCGCCGCATGTCGTGCTGCTGTGGATTAATGGATTTGGCGTTTTCCTGCAAGTCTTCGTGTTATTTTTATTTTTCAAACTAATAAAACCTAAGCTTCAATGGCTTAAACTTAAACAAAGTAAACTGGTATTTTATACCTATGGTTTTGCTCTGCTTTGTTTTAGTTTAAAAATAGGCCTTCAATCTTTATCAGTTTTTCCAGAGTTTGCAGCAGTAGTTTATAAACACCATAATTTTGTAGTCGGCTTTATTCATTTAGTTATGCTCGGTGTAATATCGGGCTTCCTGTTTTCTTTTATTTTACAAAGCCAATTAGTTCAATACACCAAAAGTCTTTATATTGGTATTTATATTTTTATTATTGGTTTTCTTTTAACCGAACTATTATTGGTTATTCAAGGTGCCAAGTTTTATTTTGGTTACGGGATACTATCTCAGTATTACCTATTACTTTTTCTTTTTAGCATCTTATTGCCACTAGGAATTGCCTTTTTATTATTCAATATTATAACCTGTAAAAATCATGCAACAGAAACCACAAAAACGACATAAAGCCTTACAACCTTTAAGCCGAGAACATCATTTTGGATTATTACTCTCTTGGAAAATACGCTCTGGATTTAGTAAGAATATTGCTCCAGAACGCATCAGGATTTATGCAAATTGGTTCTATGAAAATCATTTGATTCCGCATTTTGAAATGGAAGAAACACACATTTTCCCTATTTTAGAAGAGAATCACGAGCTCATAAAAAAAGCTTTGGCAGACCATAAACGCATAAAACAATTGTTTGCTGAAACTGCTAATGATACCAAAACATTAAGTAAAATTGAACAAGAACTCGACCAACATATTCGGTTTGAAGAACGGATACTCTTCCCAGAAATTCAAAACATAGCTACAGAGGAAGAATTGCTTCAAATTGAAAAAATTCATCAAACAGAAGCCTTTGAAGACAAGATAGATGATGAATTTTGGAGATAACTCATGCTTTTCTCAAAAATTACTGGTTAGACATAACGTTTGGGCTATGAGCAGTGCGTCAAAAAAAAAGGACTCATTTTCAAGCTAGTACTCACTTTATAAATATACAACTGCTTTTAGATTTAGCACAAAACCAAGGATTGCTTAAAGCATCGTGTTGAGTGTAGTGTTTTGTATAAGCTACTCTTCTCCAGTAAGAGTTATTAGGTTTTTAATTTCTTCAGCGGTTAAATCGCTCTCGGACAGTTCTGTTCTACTAAAGTATCTGAAATTAATATTTATAATATCAGAATTAGGTATAACTAAATACCGACTTTCTATTTGATAATAATCATTAATAGAACCATTATCCTTTTCCAAATACCGTCTAATTGGATATTTCAGATGGATAGCTTCGAGGTCTCCATTGCTGTCGATATAATAGTTGAAATATTCACCCGTATAAAGAATATTTCTTCCATTAACTTTGCATAAAACATTAATAATCTTATCTGTTATTTCTTCAAAGTCATCAGGGACGTCTGGAAAATCTAAACACTCTCCTGTAAATATGTAATGCCATTTATTTGAGAATCTTAAATACCTAATTGATTTGTCATATCTCAACTTCCTGATGACTTTTTGAATTCCGTATCCAATCAAAAATGAAAAAGTAAAAACTGAAAAATTGTAGAAGAAAATAGGATAAATAAACTCTCTTAATTGGTTAAAACTTTTCCCAACTGTATTTTCCGAAGTTACTCCTAATATGAGATTGCCTAATTGATTAAAATCAACGTAATAATTACTTAACCTTTCAATCAAAGTGATTGCAACAATATGAATTGTCAATGAAGGAATTATTGACCAAGTTAATTCATTAATAAGATTTCGATTAGGATTACGGACACTTAATTTGGAAGAGTTAAAGGCAATTCTCGATAGAAAGCCTGGGGCTAAAAGAATAAAAATAAGTATAGATGTAAATGCAATATTCATTTACTATCCGAGCTCCTTGATGCGATAATATTTGTTACCTATTTTTACTACTTGTCCTTTAGAGCTATTTGCAGAAAGCTTATGAGCAATTCGAACAATAGCACTACGAACTTCTGGAGTATTAACTTTAGAAGCTTTTTCTTCTTTATCTTTTCCTTCTATTTTTTTTGCTGAAAGAGTTGCCATAACTTTTTGATTATAAAGTCAAATATAACATAATTTTCATTATTAAGCAATTGTATTCGTTAATTGCTTCTTCACATTAAACACAACATAACTGTATTTTTAATAAAAGTTATACTTCTGAATTAGGTTAGGCTTCATTTGTTGTTTTATCATTTTTTTAAACTTAAACTTCAGGTAATTTTAGTTTTAAAAAACGAGAAGCCCTAAACATAATAAATGCCCTTTCATTCTAAATCTAATAAAACCACATAGAAGTTGGTTTTTAAAATTCTCACACCCTAAAACAATTCAATTATTTTATTCAGGCTATAAAAATCTAACAAGGCATTAGGTCTATAATTTACAATAGTGAAATTTCAAGAAAAAAAATCTTCGGGAATATTAGGGTAACAAAAGATAAGTTCGCTTTATATAAGTGCAAACGTATAATTTAAAGCACTGTTATAATGAAGAATTTATCCAAATTACTACTTGTTCTATTTGTTTTTACCAACTTATTTTTTGCCATGGCTCAACAAGAGCCATTAGAACACAATTATTTTCAGGTCGCTCCAAGAGTGGGTTACGATTTTCCAACTTATAAAAACAACACACCCTACATCGATTATAAAGGTGGCTTGGATTTAGGGTTTTCCTTAGACTATTACTGGAACTGGTTTGGCTTAGGTGCCGACGTAGATTACATAAAAAACGTGCCTAAAAGTACCTACCCAACTTCAAACCTTTTTGCAAGCGATATATCGGTGCCAATAAGTGCGACCAGCTTAACAGAAGATAAGATAACACGTCTGTTTTACGGTATTGGCCCCAATGTTCAATTTAGGCATAAAAACGGAAAGTTTACTGCAGAATTAAATACACGTGCAGGACTAGCTTCTATAAAAGGCGGCAGAACCTATTTAGAAGGTACAGCAACCACCTTAACGGGCACAAATACATATCCACTAAATTTTCATGCTGGGTATAAAGATGCTGCCGTACTTTCTCTTAAAGGTCAACTGCGTTTTACTTATTTCTTTAATAAAAATTGGGGGATTCATGCCGGTGGTTATTTTATGCAACATTTTGGCGTTAAAGAATTAAACGAATCCGGGATTTCAGCAGGTTATAAAACATTTAGAACGGTTACCAATGCAGATGAACCAGCAACCAATTGGTTAGGCGAAACGCTGTCTAGAGAAGAACCCTGTGATTGTGATATTTCGTCTATTGGAGTTTTTGCGGGATTAACTTATAAATTCACAAAACCTAAGGCCGAACCTAAAAATATTTGTCCAGTTTGTAACAACAATCATACACCGCATTGTTGTGCCACTTGTGGTTGCGGTTTAACCATAACTGCTAAAGACAAGTTTTCTGGCGAAGTGCTACCAAATACAGCCGTTGTTTTAAAAGACCTTAACGGAAATATTGTTCAAAGTGGCACTACCAATGCCTTTGGTGTTATTGTGTTTAACGATGTTATTGATGACCACTATACCATAAGCGGAAAACTTTACGGTGTTAATCTAGAAGATGAAGCTATTGAAAAAGATGCCTTTACAAGCTGCAAGGAAACAGGACATCACATTCAAAAAACAATTTATTACACTAATGAAAACTTTATTCTTAAAGGTCATGTGACAGAATGTAATAATAACGAACGTTTACAAGGCGTAGATATCGCACTTACAGATCAAATAAATGCCACAGAAAAACAGAGCCTTTCTGATGCCGAGGGTCATTTTATTTTTCATTTAAAACAAGCCTCAAGGTTTACACTAAAGGGTAGAAAAGACGGCTATTACTCCAACAAAGTAGAGGTTTTAACAAGCTCATACAACCGAAATCAATCTTTATTTATCGCTTTCGAAATGTGTATCGACCCTTGTGGTAAAGCCATAAGTTTAGACCATATTAACTTCGATTTAGATAAAGCTGAAATATTACCAGCTTCCATTCAAGATCTAGAGCGTATTGTAAAGCTGATGCAGGATAACCCCAATATAAAGGTAGAAATGTCTTCGCATACCGATAGTCAAGGCTCCGATGAATACAATAGATTATTATCGCAACGTCGTGCCGATGCAACCGTAAATTATATTGTAAACAGAGGCATCTCTAAAGATCGATTAATAGCCCGTGGTGCTGGTGAAAGCGAACTAAAAAACACCAAATGTAAAGATAACGCACCCTGTACAGATGATGAGCACCGCATCAACCGAAGAACCGAATTTAAAGTGGTGTGTTTTTAATACCGTTCATTTTAATTTGATATCTCACATTAACCTCAACAAGGCAGCCGATTGCTGCTGCCTTGTATAAAACTTATAAATCATGACAAATATAGAACTCGTACCACAGCGTTCAATTTTAAATATAATCATTAATAACACATTCAAGATAGCCTGCCTTTTCATTTTGCTATTAAGCCTATCCTGCAGTAACGAAGAAGCTTGTGCTTATTTACCAAACACTGAGCCAGACCCTTCTATTCATTGTAATTTACAGTCTGAACTTAATTTATCAACCGGCATTGATGTTGGTGGTAACGTTATTCCCCCAGGGAAAGGCATAATAGATCCTTTTTGGCGCGTTATTAATAATCCGCCCTTATTAAATTGTACTAGTCCATTAGTTTCTACAATAAATGGTAGTGCCTACCTTATTAATTTCGCTAATTTTGGTGCCGATGCATGGGTGAACCAAACAGGCACTACCACTTTAGCGCCCATAGATTTAGGCACAAGCGATTCGTTTGGCTGTAATAATGCACTAAATAATGAAGGCGTAAGAGTGCCTTATGTGTTCGAGAGACCTTTTTGTATTATTGAAGACACTTGTATCGATTTTAATTTTAGTTTAAAAGGAGACGATCAAGTGTATTTACAACTTATAGATAATGCTACCAACGCTGTATTATCTACTAGCCCAACTTATATTTGGACCAGTACCGAAGCGCAAAACTGGACGGAATCAAATCTATGTCTATCTGCTGGAAGTTATAGCATACGCGCTTTTTTAGTGAATACCAATGCTATTGTTCTAGGATTTTCAATGCTTGGTAATTTAACCACAGGCAATGGAGACGCCTCTATTTCTAACAATATTGAAGGTTGTTGTGTAAACAACGTGATAAGTGTTTTAAATATTTTGGAGGAAAATTGTGATGGTAAATTTGATAGCGGTAGCGATCAATTAGGAAGCGGTTGGACCTTTAATTTAAAAGATGCTTCTGGAACTATTATCAGAACAGAAACTACAGACGCCAATGGCGATGCTTTTTTCTCTGGCTTAGCAAACGGGACTTATACCATCGAAATAGTAAATCAAACAGGTTGGCTGCCATCTAACCCCACAACAGGAACGGCTACGGTAACGGTCTCTAATAATCAAGTAGAATTGCTGCAGTTTTTTAATTGTAGAGCGTAAAAAACGTTTAAAAATTAAACTTGTAACCCAAAACCCATCTGTTTTATTTGATGGGTTTTGGGTTTATTAATTCAGGATAACGAATTAAAAATCTTTCTTTTTTGATTTAAATACAATTCTTGTCACTGGTAAAATTACCCAAACTGTTAGCATCATAACAGATACGATTAATCCGAAATCTGTTCCGAAAAACTGTTTAAAAACCGCTCCTGTATAACCTAGTAATGCCGAAATATCTAATTTTAAAAGAATAAGTGTTCTTGATAAATCGATAGGATTTAGCATGGTACCAATTAACGATAGTTTATCTAACGGGTAATCGTCAAACATCACTAAAGTCATTAAAAACAAACCGTCGTAAATAATTGCTAAAAACAGCCACAATAAGATAGCGTAACCAAATCCTTTAATTTTATTTTCGTTAGATAAGGCAATATTAAAAGCCAAAGCTGTAAATATTAGTGTTAAAAATGTACCTGTAATTAGGAGTAACGAAAAATCCCAAATCGCACTGCTTTCAAACAAACCATAAAGTGCAAACGGAATGCCTAAACCCAAAATTAAACTCATGGAAAGCGATAACGCGACACCTAAATACTGGCCTAAAAATATGGACGATCGCTTTAAGGGTTGCGCGAGTAGTAACTCGGTAAATTCTTTGGAATCGTAGTAGTACATCACACCAAAAATGGTGCCAATTAAAGGCACTAAAACGATAATGACATTCATTAAGGTAATCACAGCTTTAGATAAATCATTGTTTAAAAACAAGAGCGAGATACCAAGCAATAAATAAAAAGCAAAATAGACGTAACTCCAACGGCTACGCATTAAATCGTAGAAACTATATTTTAATATTTTAAGCATGATTTTCTGTAAGTATTGATGCTATGGCATGTTCGAAATCGGGTTGATTGGTCTTGTTTTTCAGTTCTAAAATCGTGCCTTTAAAGTAAATTTTACCTTCTAATAAAAACACGATTTCGTCTGCAACTTCTTCAACAAAACTCATAATGTGCGATGTAATCAAGATGGTTTTCCCCTTGGCTTTTTCGGCTTGAATTAAATCTTTTAATCGGATGAGCGAAATGGGATCCAAACCCGTTGTTGGTTCATCTAAAATAATTAATGGACTATCGAACATAAAGGTTAATACCAAGTTTACCTTTTGTTTTGTGCCTCCAGAGAGGTTGCCTAGTTTTTTATCTAGAAAAGGTTCCAATCTAAAAAGCTTTATTAAACGCTCGTCTTCATCGGTGTTTTTACGTAAATCCTTAATCATTTTGATTAATTCTTTCACCTTTAAATTACTAGGAAAGTTAGCGATTTGTGGTAAGTAATCAATTTTATATCTATAATCTGAATTTTTCTTTATGTCGTCACCAAGTACAGAAATATGACCTTTATTTGGAATCACCATACCTAAAATAGATTTTATTAGCGTGGTTTTTCCCGAACCATTTGGACCGAGAACGGCAAAAATGCCGCCTTTATTTATAGTTAAATCTAATCCACTTAGCACTTGATTTTTGCCAAATTTTTTGTGTAAATTTTCAATAATTACCATGTTAGCTTTTTCATTTGTGGGTTGTTATCCAATAAATCGTCTGGAGTGAAAACTGGCGATACTTTTTCAGAAAAATCAATAATATCTATAAACATACTGCGCAGTAAAATAATAGTCTCTGGTGTACGGTTTACAATGTAAGAAAAGAGTTTTACGGGACGGTAAGGGATGTCTCCAATACCGTCTTTATCAAGGTCGTAACCCGTATAACTGCTCCAATAGTTTTTATCGAATTCATTATCGTTAACCTTGCTATTATAGGCCACATCGAAGGAATTATACAAAAAGTTGTTTTCTGTAAATATGTTGGTATAGCATGCTCCTTTTACTTTAATGGCCCAGCCATTATTCTCAAAAGTGTTCTTTTTGTAATTAATGCGGTTAGAACCTTCTACGTTAATACCAATGGTGTTATTTGTAAAGGTATTCCCTTCAATTTCGCCATCGTTAATTTCTTTTAATAACAGGCCGTAAGAAGCGGTTCCCCAATTTTCTTTAAAAATGTTGTTGTACATTTCGATTCGTTTTGAAAACATCACGGCCACTCCGGCGCCATTATTTTCAAATACATTGTCTTGGTATACATCATCGTTTGAGAACATAAAGTGCAAACCGTAACGCACATTTAAAGAGCTGACGTTGTTTTTAATGGTACAAAAATCTGAAAACTCTAAATAAATACCATCTCTAACATGCTGTACAAAATTATGTTCAATTTCAACATTTTTACTGTACCACAGCTGTATGCCGTTGCCCGAATTATACTCTTCTACAGCATCGCCAATTATTTTATTATGAAAGACTTTTCCGTCTCTAGATTTTTCTATGTAAATACCAAAAAATAGTTTTTCTAACACTAGATTTTGAATGAGGAAGTTTTTACTGTTTTTTACCCGAATGGCGGCGTAATCTGAGGTGTAACTATTACCAACATTTATTATGAATAGACCGTCGACCGTAACATGATCTGAAATAACCGTAATAATTTCGCCTTGAGACTCCCCATCTATTACAGGATAATTTTTACCAATGATCGTTAAGGGCTTATTTACAATAACATTATGCTCTTTGTAAGTGCCTTTTTTTACCACGATGGTATCGAAATCTTTGGCTTGCGCAATACCTTCTTTTAAAGTTGAAATGGGACAGGTTTTACACACTTCTATGCTTTGAGCAAAGGTGGTGTTCGTTAATAAAACAACTGCTAAAAAAACGAATAGATGTTTCATTTATCTAATCCTTGAATTTTACAAGCAAGGTTTCCCAACTGTATAATTGGCCGCCTTTTTCTGCTTGAAACTTTTCAGCCTCAGCTTTGTTTTTAAAGGCAGATAGGAATGCTCCCATAGGACTAGGAATGTTTTCGCTAATTAAAAAGGTAGCTTTTGTCGCATCAATAAGGGCTTCTGGCTCTGTATAGTTATTGGATAGGTATAAGGCGATTTCCGAAGTATCGAATTCATCCATAAAATTAATCATGCATTCTGTGGCATCAAACATATAAACTTTACCTTTTTTAGTTACAATTTGAGCGGCATGAACTTTATCGACAATAGTCATTTTACAAAAATAACAAGTATCACTACCATAATTTATCTTTTTTGGAGCCACCTCGCAACTAAAAAGTAAGAACACCAAAACCATTAGACTTATACCTTTCATAATTAATGTAGTCTTTATTGTTTTAAAATAATAATGTATTTTTTGCATGATTTTTAGAACTTTTATAAATAATTGTATAATTATGCTTTTGTTTGCCTTAGGCTTGCTTTTCTGCCCATCCAAAAAGCAATAAGGGTTAAAAACATCCCGATAAACATCAGGTATCCTCCTATATGAGGTAAAGAAGTAACATCAAAGTTTAATAATTTTTGAAAACCTAATAAAGGCGGTTTATAGGACATTGGTGTGCCGTCGGGATTGGTGATTTTTATTATGGCATTAGGATCTAGATTACTACCGTAATCGATTAACCAATTATTAAAATCGTACATACCTAATATACCTAAAACGGACATTAATAGAAACCATCCTAAAAACAATTTGTAATTTATTTTTTCAAGATAACCAAATATACCAATAATTACGCCCAATATCACCATGGTTAAAACAACCTTAGGAAACACTGAGAATTCCCACATTTCGTCTGGTTTAGGTATGGTTTTCATACCTATGTAGTGGTTAAGGCCGTCGATATTCTGCAAATCAAATTCTTCTACACCCTCAATACCATCTATATAAATATTCATTCCTAATGGTTCTGGATATTGTGGTGCACCAAGCATGATATTCCACAAAGGAAATTTAAAAAGTCCTAATAACAGTAACGAGCCTATAATCATTATAATGCTAGCCTTTTTCATGGTACTAAATGTTTTTTGTGAAATTTTTATAAGGATTCTGTATGAAGCGGTTTATAATCATACAAATAGTAAGGCGAGAGCGATAAATCTACTCTCGCCTTATATTGGGAAAATAAACACTAAAACAAAATTTCCCTATTTGTATTTGTCTGAGAACTTATTATATATCGTCACCTAAAGACCAAGATAATTCGATGTTAGAATCTTTTGGAGACACACGCACATAGCCTTGCATTTCTTGGTGTAGCGCAGAGCAGAAATCTGTACAATAAAATGGCCATACACCAACTTGCTTTGGCTCCCAAGTTAACGTTCTTGTTTGTCCTGGAGCTATTAATAATTCTGCATTATTAGCGCCAATTATAGCAAACCCGTGTGGCACATCAAAATCTTGCTCTAAATTAGTGATGTGAAAGTAAACCTTGTCTCCTACTTTTACACCCTCAATATTATCTGGTGCAAAGTGACTGCGTATTAAAGTCATGTAAACATGTACGTTTTTACCATCTCTAACCACTTTAGTTTCACCTTCGTTTGTCGCTTTGTGCGGGTGTTTGTTATCGGCTAGCTTATAAAATTTCAGCGAATTTTCTTTGATTATTTCGGCTGGAATAGCTGCGGCGTAATGTGGTTCACCATGGGTTGGAAAATCTAAAAGCAACTCCATTTTATCTCCAGAAATATCATATAACTGCGCCGAGTGCTCCATTTCTGGCCCTACTGGTAAATAGCGATCTTTGGTGATTTTGTTCATAGCAAACATGTATTTGCCAAAAGGTTTTCTTGAGTTTCCTCCAGGAATTGTCAAGTGTCCTACAGAATAGTACGTTGGTTTCCTATCGATAACTTCCCAAGTTCCCAACTTCCATTTTACAACTTCTGAAGAAATAAAGAAGGTTGTATAGGCATTACCTTTACCATCAAACTCGGTATGTAAAGGGCCTAATCCTGGTTGCTCTACAGAGCCTGCTAAAACATCTTCAAAATTTAAAATTGGTATGCCGTAAGCATCACCAGCAAATTTCTCGTTCTCTATAGCATCAAGCATTTTAGTAAAGGAATGAACCGTTAAGTTCGCCGATAATTTTCCATTACCAACAATGTATTCTCCAGAAGGATCGACATCACAACCGTGAGGTGATTTTGGTGTTGGCAGTAAATATACGGCTCCAGGAACTTCTGAAGGATTTACAACCCTTACTTCCTTTTTCATTGTAGAAGTTACAATGTGAGTAGCTTCATCAAGTAAGTTATGTGCATAATTTGCAGGCATCATAGTACCACCGCCATTATTTACATATTCTTCAATTTTTTTCCAGTTAATGGCTGCAATAAAATCTTTATCGTTTTGAGAGGCATTAACCTCTAATAAGGTGTTTGCTTCTTCTGTATTATAGGTGGTAAAGAAGAACCACCCATGAGATTTCCCACGTCCAGGGTGTGACAAGTCGTAATTAAAACCTGGCATTAACACTTGAAACTTAATATCCATATGCCCATGTTCTGGATCTACAGAGATAAAAGTTAAAGCCCCTTTAAAATTCCCTTTGTAGTCTTTAATAGGCATGTCTCTTTGTGGTACGGGTACAGAAAAACGCGTTCCCGCCACAACGTACTCGGTGTTTTCTGTAATAAAAGAAGAACTGTGATTACCTGCACTATTAGGTACTTCAATAATTTCCTCTGTTTCAAACGATCTTAAACTAACTCTAGCGATACGTGGTGTATTGTTTCCGTTAATAAAAACCCAACGCCCATCTAATTCGCCATTAGTTTGAGAAATGTCTGGGTGATGCGAATCGTCCCAAGGTATAAAACCATAAGAAGTTTCTAACATTGGCTTGGTTTCTTCAGAATACCCATATCCGTTTGTTGGAAACTGTGAAAATACTGGGATTTCTTTAAACATTCTTCCAGATGGCAAGCCGTAAACCGTAAGGTTACCACTGTATCCGCCAGAGATAAAGGCATAATGGGAGTCGTGCTCGCCTGGGGCTACATATACTTTTTCGGCTATATTATTTGATAAGGCTCCGTTTCCTCCAGATTTCCCAGAGTTATTACAACTTGTAAATGCTACAAGAAGGCCTAAAAATAAGGTTGATTTTAATATATTCTTCATTTTTATTTAGTTTAGATTAGTGTTTTTGTTATTCGGTAGGAGGTAGTAATACTTTATCAATAACGTGCACCACACCGTTTCCTGCAGGTATACTCGCTATAATTTTTGCCCCTCCAATAATGGGTTCATCGTCTATCACTTCAACTTGTACATAAGCATTATTTGCTTGTCCTAGTTTTTTAAATCTCTTTAAAAAGTCTTTAGAATAGTTCCCCGGCGTTACATGGAACTTTAAAATATTGGCCAAAGCCGCTTTATTCTCAGGTTTTAATAAGTTTTCAACAGTTCCTTCAGGCAATGCAGCAAAAGCCTCGTTTGTTGGTGCAAAAACCATTAAGGGCCCTGCATTAACTAAGGCGTTTTCTAATTGTGCAGCTTGAACCGCAGCAACTAAAGTTGTGTGGTCTTCAGAGCCTATTGCAATTTGCAGCACATTAGGTGTAGAGCCATCATCTTCAATAAAAGCCTGACCTGTTCTTTCTGGAGACTCCTTTTCGGTTTGTTCAGTATTGGGCGTCGATGTTTCTTCTTTTTCTACATTTTTGCAGGAAAAAATCAATGTTAAACAAGCAAACCCAAAAAATAGAAATTTTAAAGTTTTCATAGAATAGTGGTTTTTATTTGAATTAGAAATATTAAAGCGTTCTATAATATTCTAAAATAGCACGAGCTTCTTCCTCAGTAAGGTTTTGGTTTGCCATTGGCGAGCCATTAAACTCAATTAATAATTCTTTAGCTAATGGGTCGTTTTTAACCATACCTTCAGGATCTAAGATCATGTTCATTATCCATTCTGGGGTACGTCTTTCCATAATACCTTTGGGAGCGGGTCCAATAAACTTTTTATCTGGTCTGTGGCAAGCGGTACACATGGTTTTGAACACCTCGGCACCTTTGGCAGCCATGGCAGAATTTATTTCTACATCTAAGGTTACTGAGGTAATAGGCCCTACACCTTTGGTTGTTAAATCTACTCTTTTAGAAGGCGGCACTTTATCTGTTTTTTTCGTCACAGATTTCTCTGCCGGAGCTTTCTTTTGATATGTGAATCCTTCTTCTTTTTTTTCTTCCTTACCCCCGCAACTTAAAAGTAATGTTACGAATAAAACGGTCGTTAATTTTAGTAGTGTTTTCATCTAGTTCTGAAGTTTAATTACATTTTTATATAACAAATATAATGCTTAAAGATACGCAAAAACATGATATTTATCATAAAAAAGACATATTAGTCCTATTTTATTTTCAATAGACCCCTTGTGTTTTTAACCAAAAGAACATCAACTAATTACACCAAAACAAACTAAATCCCACAATCTTTTTAAGTTAAAAATACACCCTAAAGAAAGGCGCCCAAGCATCGGCATAAATACTCTTGCTCTTATCGTACAACACATCGTATCGCACACCAAAAGTGATGTTGCCGCTTCTGTATCCCGCTCCAAAAAACAAAGCCGGTACCCAATAGGTATCCCGCTCCAAATTTAAATTAATATCATAGCGCCTGTTAACGTGAAGATTCTCAAATTCGGTAGAGAGCTGTAATTCATTTATCACATTAAATAAGCCCAGTACACTACCGCCCAGTATGGTAGATTTATACGCATTCTTTTGCTTGTTAAATGTGGCGTTAAACCCCAAGCCTAAGGCAAAATTTGAATCGAATTGATAAATGGCACTAGGAGCTACTGTCCCACTAAAATAAGCATCACCAAAGCTTAAACCAATACCTCCACCAAACCTTACATGATCCCAAAAATCGTTTGTCTGTTGTGGTTTTTGTTGTGCGACTGCGAGGCTAACCGAGAACACAAAAAATAAAACCTTAACAATTTGTCTTATATTTAGAGATAAAGTCATACTTATTTTTAAATTTCTAGTAATTCATGATAAATATAACAAAAGAAACTTCTTTTTTTGGTAAATGTCGTATTTTTGAAAAGTGTTTAATCAATCTTTCACTATATTAATTTGACTTAATGGATAAATTTTCATTTTTAAACGCAGCACATTCGGCCTATTTCGCCGATTTATACGACCAATATTTACAACACCCCGATACCGTCGAGCCTAGTTGGAGAGCTTTTTTTCAAGGTTATGATTTTGGATCTCAAAGTTACGGTCTAGAACCCGAGACAATCCAAACGGAAACTACACAAATCCCAGAACACGTTTTAAAGGAATTTCAGGTGGTAAGACTTATTGACGGTTACCGAATGCGAGGGCACTTGTTTACCAAAACAAACCCTGTTAGAGCTCGCCGTAAATACGCACCTACACTTGATATTAAGAATTTTAATCTCGCTGAAAGTGATTTAGACACGGTTTTTAATGCTGGAGAAAATCTAGGTATTGGAGCAGCAACCTTGCGCGAGATTGTTGCGCATTTAGAAAAAGTATACTGTAGTTCTATAGGTGTAGAATACATGTATTTACGCAATCCAGAAGTTATAAAATGGTGGCAAGAACAATTAAATAAAAACGAAAATCAGCCTAATTTCTCGGCCGATACCAAAAAATATATACTCTCAAAACTCAATCAAGCGGTTTCCTTCGAGAATTTTCTGCAAACCAAATACGTAGGCCAAAAACGATTTTCTCTTGAAGGTGGCGAATCTTTGATACCGGCCTTAAGTAATGTGCTTTTTTACTCTGTAGAAAAATATGGTGTTAAAGAATGTGTTATAGGAATGGCGCATCGTGGTCGATTAAGCACGCTTGTAAACATTTTTAGAAAACCTTTAAAAGAACTCTTTAGTGAATTTGATGGTAAAGATTTTGAAGATGAATATATTGATGGTGATGTAAAATACCATTTAGGATTAACCCTTGATAAAACTTACCAAAACGGAAAGAATATCAAGATGAATTTAGTACCTAACCCTTCTCATCTTGAAACGGTAGCATCGGTTGCCGAAGGTATTACAAGGGCAAAAATAGACACCGATTATAACGGCGATAATTCTAAAATAATACCAATAGTAGTGCATGGTGATGCTGCCATTGCGGGCCAAGGCATTGTATACGAAGTCGCCCAAATGAGCCGACTAAAAGGTTACAAAACAGGGGGCACCATACATATAGTAGTAAACAATCAAATAGGTTTCACAACCAATTATTTAGACGCACGATCAAGTACTTATTGTACCGACATTGCAAAAGTCACCCTATCGCCCGTTCTACATGTTAATGCCGATGATGCCGAAGCCGTTGTACACGCCGTAGAAATGGCTTTAGAATACAGAATGCGCTATAAAAAAGATGTTTATATCGACTTATTAGGCTATAGAAAATACGGCCATAACGAAGGTGACGAACCAAGGTTTACGCAACCTCAACTCTATAAAAATATAGCAAAACACCCTAACCCGTTTAAAATTTACTCTGACAAACTTTTAGCAGAAAACACCATAGACAAAGCCTATTTAGATAAAATAGTAGCAGATTTTAGAGACACCTTAGAAAGTGAGTACGAAAAATCTAAACAAGAAGAGGCCTCTATAGTTAGACCCTTTATGCAAGAACGCTGGGCGGCGTTCCAACGCAAAGGATTAGAGGCTTTGCTTGAGCCAGAAGACACAAAATATCCTAAAGACCGCTTAGAGCACATCTCTAAAGTCGTATCTACTGTACCCAAAGGTGTTAAGTTTTTACGAAAAACCGAGCGTATTTTAGAAGGTCGGGCAAAAATGGTTTTTGAAACCGATAGACTCGATTGGGGTATGGCAGAGACTTTAGCTTATGGAAGTTTGTTAGAAGAAGGTTTTAATATTCGCATTTCTGGACAAGATGTAGAACGCGGTACGTTTAGTCATCGTCATGCTATTTTAAAAGACACCATTTCTGAAGAGCGCATTAATTTGCTAAACATAAACCCTAATAATAAAGGTAAAATGGATATTTACAATTCATTATTATCTGAATATGCGGTATTAGGTTTCGACTATGGTTATGCAATGGCAAACCCTAATACCTTAACCATTTGGGAAGCCCAGTTTGGCGATTTTAGCAACGGGGCACAAATTATTTTCGACCAATATTTATCGGCTGCTGAAGATAAATGGAAATCACAAAATGGTATCGTTGTATTATTACCTCATGGCTACGAAGGTCAGGGATCAGAGCATTCCTCGGCTAGAATAGAACGGTACTTACAACTGTGTGGCGACGATAATATGGTGGTTACAAACTGTACCACGCCGGCCAACTTTTTCCATCTGTTACGCCGACAAATGAAACGTGATTTTAGAAAACCACTTATCGTCTTTACTCCAAAAAGCTTGCTGCGTCACCCTAAAGCGGTTTCTTCATTAAAAGATCTAGAAACAGGGCAGTTTGAAGAAGTTATTGACGACACACTAAACCCTAAAAACATTAAAAAACTAGTATTCTGTTCTGGTAAATTTTACTATGATTTATTAGCCGAAAGAGAGAAGCTAGGAACCAAAGACATTGCATTGGTAAGAATAGAACAATTATTCCCACTGCATTTAGAAAAAATTGAGAACGTGATTAAGCGTTATCCAAACGTTGAAAATTACGTTTGGGCTCAAGAAGAACCTCAAAACATGGGAGCTTGGAGCTATATGATGCAACGCATGAATTTAGTAACATTAGAGGTTTGTTCTAGACCCTATAACTCTGTTCCTGCACCGGGCTCGAGTGCTCGAGATAAAAGGAGACAACAACGCGTTATTAATGCCGTGTTTAATATTGAAAATTGATAAGATAATTATAACATACAATTAAAATTATAAAGTATGATTTTAGAAATGAAAGTACCCTCGCCAGGGGAATCCATTACAGAAGTAGAAATAGCCACCTGGTTAGTTGAAGATGGCGATTATGTAGAAAAAGACCAGGCTATTGCAGAGGTAGATAGTGATAAAGCTACCCTAGAACTACCTGCCGAAGTTAGTGGGATTATTACGCTTAAAGCGGAAGAAGGTGATGCCGTGGCAGTAGGTGCCGTAGTGTGCCTAATCGACACCAGTGCAGCAAAACCTGAAGGCGACTCGCCTAAAAAAGAGGAAAAAAAGGAAGAAAAACCAAAAGCAGAAGCCCCAAAGCCAACAGCAACCGAGACTAAAACCTACGCGACAGGTACTGCAAGTCCGGCAGCTAAAAAGATTTTAGCCGAAAAAGGTGTGGATACCGCAACAGTCTCTGGCACAGGAAAAGATGGCAGAATAACCAAAAGCGATGCTTTAAACGCCGTACCAAGTATGGGTACACCAACCGGTGGCAACCGTGGCAGTTCTCGAAGTAAAATGTCTATGTTACGCAGAAAAGTAGCAGAACGTTTGGTTGAGGCTAAAAACACCACAGCTATGCTAACCACATTTAACGAGGTAGATATGTCGCCAATTTTTGCGCTTAGAACCGAGTATAAAGAAACCTTTAAAGCAAAACATGGGGTTAGTTTAGGATTCATGAGCTTTTTTACATTGGCCGTAGTTCGTGCCTTAAAAATGTATCCAGCAGTGAACTCTATGATTGATGGGAAAGACATGATTTCTTATGATTTTTGCGATATAAGTATTGCCGTTTCAGGACCAAAAGGTCTTATGGTACCCGTGATGCGAAATGCAGAAAACTTGAGTTTTAGAGGGGTAGAATCTGAGGTGAAACGCTTGGCTATTCGCGCGCGCGACGGTCAAATAACTGTAGATGAAATGACAGGGGGCACCTTTACAATTTCTAACGGCGGGGTGTTTGGCAGCATGTTGTCTACACCAATTATTAATCCGCCACAAAGTGCTATTCTAGGCATGCATAATATTGTAGAGCGTCCAGTGGCCGTAGATGGTCAGGTTGTTATACGACCAATTATGTACGTCGCCTTATCTTACGATCATAGAATTATTGACGGTAAAGAGTCTGTTGGATTTTTAGTAGCCATAAAAGAAGCATTAGAAAACCCTATAGAACTGTTAATGAACGATGATATTAAAAAAGCATTGGAGTTATAAAAACTAATATGATTTGAAAAAAGTGAGCTAAACCATTTTAGGTAGCTCGCTTTTTTTATTCGCTTTTTTTAATGATCTAATTAAACATAAAAAAAGTCACCATAATATTAAGGGATACCGTAATAAAAGCTAGAATAATTATCCCCATGATAACATATTTTTGAAGCACATTTTCATTTTCCATGGCATACATATAAATAACGGTTTTACTTGTAGGTATTTCTATGATTTAGGTGCTGTGATGGAAATTATTTCAGGAAAAAATCACTCTATTAACAGCTCTATAAAGATATGTTATAGCTTGTTTACCTGAAATACGTAGTTCTACGTATTTTTTTCACTTTCGCATAGTCTTATAATTGAAGAAAGCTCTAAATCATAACAACTTAGAGCTCTTTTAAGGGTATCATACCAAATTATCCATACGACATTTTAAAATGAAACTGGTATAACAACTAATTTGTAGTAAGAGCGAAATCTATTTTAAGGGTCTACTAGCATAAGCCCATGTTTTAAAGACTATAAAAAATTTCGGTTTAAACTGGCCCAAACGGAAAGTGAAGTTGGTTTTTTATCTAAACCCAATTTGGCTACCATATTACTGCGATGCTTTTCTACCGTTCTCACAGAAACACTTAACTCGTTGGCAATAGCTTTACTGGTTTTATTTTCTGCAATAAGTTTTAGAATTTTGAGTTCAGACTTACTTAAAAGCTCTAGGCCTTTGGGTTTGTTTTCTAAATTAGTACGACTTAAATAGGAGGCTATTTCTTCACTAAAATAAGATTTGTTCTTTACAACATGTGCGATGCACGTTTCAATCTCTTCAATAGCAAACTCTTTTAAAATATAACCATAAACACCAAGCGCAACGGCTTTATCATAAATGTCTTCTTCTTTGTCGAATGTTATTAAAATTATTTTAGTGTCCAGATTGTTTTTCTGGCAAGCTTCGGCAATTTCTAATCCCGTTTTGTATGGCATTCTAATATCTAAAATGGCAATTTTAGGTTTTAACTTCACGATAAGATTATAGGCAACATTACCATCTTGAGCTTTACCGACAACATTAAATCCTTTAGAGATTAAAAAATCAGACAACCCCCTAAGCATAAGCGGGTGGTCGTCTGCTATAACAATGCTATTACTTGTCATTATCTAGTTATTTTAACTCGTTTTACTATTAAAAAATACATTAAAGTTTTAAGTACAAATATTTCTTATCGTAATCAATAATAGCTTTTCCTTTTTTTAATATATCGGCACCAATAATACCATCAACAGGTTTTGCGTTATGACTAATTAAAGCGGTATTAACATGCGACAAATTAAATAACACTAAAACCACTTTATCGTTTTTCCATTTTCCAATTTTTAATTTGTTCTTTTTAGACATTTGGGTGTCCATGTCAATAGCGCCTGCACCAGCGGCCTTAATTAGAGAATCTTCGGCAAAGAGATTAAAGGTTTCCACCGCCTCAAAACCAACACAAGAATTAGAAGCTCCTGTATCTAAGATAAAAAGACCTTTTACCCCATTAATGGTTGCTTTTACTTCAAAATGATTGGTTTTGGTAAGCTTTAGTTTTACTTTAGTATAATCTCTATCGAGCAAAAACTCCTGCAATGTTTGACTCATATTTTATGATGATAAATTCGTGTTTCTTTTAAACTATTCTGCCTTTTTGAACTTAAAAATACAATTTAATACCTATTCAAATAATTTAAATCTCGAATAAATACTATTGTGCCTTACTTTTAGGCTATAAAACTTGATTTTGACTTAAAAGCCCATCCTTTTTCAATCGCAAAATGCCCTGGTTTTTACAAATTCCACCAACCGCACATCGCCTTTTTCTCTCTTTCTACAGTCTGATTTCTAAAATATCGCAGTTGAATAGGCTTCCCCAAAATAAAAAAGGTTTTTACACACGATAGCCCCTATATATTTATAATGGTTACACTTAATACTTTTGGTCTCAACAAAGCGAGCTCTTGAAGCGGACACTTCTCATGAAAATTGCAAATAGAAATCCAATTAATTTCTGTTTAAAGCATAAGTTTTTGTAGTTTTATAAACTTCAAAAAAACAAGAAAATGTCTGATAACAAACGTGTCTTTTTAGTTGATGCCTATGCATTAATTTTTCGTGGCTATTATGCCTTTATAAAAAACCCAAGAATTAATTCGAAAGGCTTGGATACCTCGGCAATTATGGGGTTTATGAATTCGCTTTTAGATGTTATAAAACGCGAACGACCTGAGCATCTCGCCGTCTGTTTTGATAAAGGTGGTAGCTCCGATCGGGTAGAAATTTTTGAATCCTACAAAGCCAATAGAGATGAAACGCCAGAAGCCATAAAAATTGCTGTTCCCATAATTCAAGATATTTTAAAAGCCATGCACATTCCTATTATGGTAAAAACGGGTTACGAGGCCGATGATGTTATTGGCACACTAGCCAAACAAGCCGAAAAAGAAGGCTACCAAACGTTTATGGTTACGCCAGACAAGGATTTTGCTCAACTGGTTTCAGAAAATATCTTTATGTATCGCCCCGTTTTTGGTGGCGGATACGAAACTTGGGGCATTCCAGAAGTGCAGAAAAAATTTGAAGTTACAGACCCTTTACAAGTGATTGATTTTTTGGGTATGATGGGCGATGCATCCGATAATATTCCTGGTTTACCTGGTGTTGGCGAAAAAACGGCGAAAAAGTTTTTAGCGCAATACGGCAGTATGGAAAATCTTTTAGCGAATACACACGAGCTAAAAGGTAAAATGAAAGAGAAAATTGAAGCCAATGCAGAATTGGGTATGCTGTCTAAAAAATTAGCCACCATTATGCTGGATGTTCCGGTTACGTTTAACGCTAAAGATTTTGAATTAGACCAACCCGATATTCCGAAAGTTACCGAGATTTTCCAGGAATTAGAATTTAGACGTTTAATCGATAATTTCACGAAAACATTTTCTGCTGAGGCGGTAACACCTCAAGCTGGAAATGCTACCGAAAAAGCTTCAGAAGGCACGCCAACAAAAGCCACACCGAGTGAAGTGAAATCGGCTGGAGCTGGACAATTTAGTTTGTTTGGAGCAGAAGATAATTCCGCGGAAGCGCAAACAAGCAACACTAGAAACACCTCTGAAACCGCCCCGCATTTTTACCAAAGTGTAGCCCCTGGATTTGCCACAAAATTGTTTTTAGACAACCTCATGAAGCAAACCACCGTGTGTTTCGATACCGAGACCACAGGCTTAAACCCCATAACGGCCGAGTTGGTTGGGATTGCCTTTTCTTGGGAAGTTGGCAAGGGCTTTTATGTGCCTTTTCCAGAAGATAAAACCGAAGCCCAAGAACTTATTGAGCAATTTAGACCCTTTTTTGAAAGTGAAACCATTGAAAAAGTGGGTCAGAATTTAAAATACGACCTTAAGGTTTTAGCAAAATATAATGTGGATGTAAAAGGCAAATTATTCGATACCATGTTGGCGCATTATTTAATAAATCCAGATATGCGGCACAATATGGACGTGCTTGCCGAAACGTATTTGAATTATGCGCCCATTTCGATAACCGAACTGATTGGCAAAAAAGGTAAAAACCAACTCTCGATGCGCGAAGTGCCTTTAGAGAAACTAACCGAATATGCGGTTGAAGATGCCGATATTACCTTGCAACTTAAAGAACATTTTGAAAAAGAATTAGGCGAAGCCAATACACAGAAATTGTTCGATGAGATTGAAATCCCATTATTGCGCGTTTTAGCGGCTATGGAATTGGAAGGTATTAATTTAGATACGGAGTTTTTAAATTCCTTATCGGAAGACCTCAATAACGACATCGCTACGCTTGAAAAGCAAATTTATGAGGTTGCAGGTGAAGCGTTTAATATTGCTTCACCAAAACAATTGGGTATTATTCTGTTTGAAAAACTTAAATTAGTTGACAACCCTAAAAAAACCAAAACAGGGCAATATGCTACTGGCGAAGATATTTTATCGTTTTTAGCAAAAGACCATGCCATTATTCGAGATATTTTAGAATATCGAGGCCTTGCCAAACTAAAAAGCACCTATGTTGATGCTTTACCGCTGCAAGTTGAACCTAGTACAGGCCGTGTTCATACCGAGTATATGCAAGCTGTTGCAGCTACTGGCCGATTAAGTAGTAATAATCCCAATTTACAGAATATACCAATACGTACCGAACGTGGTCGCCAAGTTAGAAAAGCCTTTATCCCGCGTAATGACGATTACACCTTATTGGCTGCCGATTATTCGCAAATAGAACTGCGCATTATTGCCGCTTTAAGTCAAGAGGAGACCATGATTGAAGCCTTTAATAATGGGGAAGATATTCATGCCTCCACCGCATCGAAAGTATTTAACGTACCGCTTGCCGAAGTCACCAGAGAACAACGTGCTAATGCCAAAACTGTTAATTTCGGAATTATTTATGGCGTATCGGCATTTGGATTAAGCAATCAAACGAATTTATCGCGTGGTGAAGCCAAAGAGTTGATCGATACCTACTACGAAACCTACCCAAAACTAAAAGCCTATATGACTAGGCAGGTGGATTTTGCTCGCGATCATGGTTATGTGCAAACTGTTTTAGGGCGACGCCGTTATTTAAAAGATATTAATTCTCGTAATGCTGTGGTGCGCAGCGGTGCAGAACGAAATGCCATAAATGCACCCATACAAGGTAGTGCCGCCGATATTATTAAGGTTGCCATGATTAAAATTCACGAAAAGCTAGAAGCTGGCCAATACAAATCTAAAATGCTCTTACAAGTGCATGATGAATTGGTTTTCGACATCTTTAAACCAGAACTTGAAGACATGAAAACCTTGATTAAAACCGAAATGGAGCAAGCTTATACCCTCGAAGTACCTTTGGATGTTGAAATGGATGTTGGTGATAATTGGTTGGAGGCGCATTAAAAATTAGAATTAAATGAAAATTATCCCTGTCGCTTGTGCAATTATTTATTTCAAGAATAAAATCTTAGCTGTACAAAGAAGTAAAACTATGAAACTTCCTTTAAAATGGGAGTTTGCTGGTGGTAAAATTGAAGCGGGAGAATCTGAAATTGATTGTATTAAAAGGGAAGTCTTAGAAGAATTAAATATTACAATCGAAGTACAAGAAAGATTATCTCCAGTAATTCACCAATACCCTGGTTTTAAAATTAAATTGATTCCTTTTACGGCTGAATATGTTTCAGGAGAATTGAAGCTTAAAGAACATTGCAATTTTAAAATTGCCAATAAGGAAGAATTGCTGAATTTAGATTGGGCTGATGCTGATATACCAATTTTAAAAGAAATTATTGAATTATGAATCAAGGCATATATGAAGAACTAATTACACAGCTCGTATCTCAGAAATTAAAAGAACTTGATAAAGACAAATTCATTTTAAAGAAAAGTTTAATAGATAAAGAAGAAGCCTCTACAATTCTCTCTAATCATTTATCATCAACTTTAAAACATGCCATTCAATTAATAAAAGGTGAAAATAAAGTAGAAGAACAAATTAAAATTGCAAACAAAGTAATTCGTTTATTAAAAGAAGAGCTCAAAAATCAAGAATTTAATGATGATTTAGTAAATATTGAAGGAGAAATTTTAAAGGCTGTCTTTTCTAAAACAGACAAACATTTCTCCAACCTAGACCTTCATTTAAAAGAAATTACGCCTTACACAAGATTAACTCATAGTGAATTATTTACTGGTGGAAATGGCAGTTTATCATTAGAAAGTGAGTTGAAAAAAGAGATTTTATCATCGAATCAAATAAACTTATTAGTCTCTTTTATAAAATTCAAAGGTATTATAATTCTTGAAAAAGAACTGCGAGAATTTACAGAACGTGGTGGTAAATTAAAAGTAATAACCACGACTTACATGGGAGCTTCAGATTATAAAGCTATAAAGCTATTGTCCAGTCTCTCAAATACAGAAGTTAAGATATCTTACAATACAGAAAACGAAAGATTACATGCAAAAGCATATCTATTTTATAGAGATTCCGGTTTTCACACTGCCTACATAGGTTCTTCCAACTTTTCAAGGTCGGCATTAACGGATGGATTAGAATGGAATTTAAAAGTTACCACTAAAGAGGTAAGTCATATTATCAACAAATTTCAGAAAACATTTGACTCATATTGGCGAAGTAATGACTTTGAGCTATTTGATGACTCTATACATCAGATAAAACTAATAGATGCTTTAAAACAAAGCAAAATTAGTAAACCTTATGAAAACACAGCTGCTTTTTTCGACATCAAACCATTTCCTTATCAAAATGAAGTATTAGAAAAATTAGAAGTAGAGAGAAGGGTTCATAATAGATTCAAGAACCTTATAGTTGCAGCCACAGGTACTGGAAAAACAGTTATTTCTGCGTTCGATTATAAGCGCTTCAAACGAGAAAATAAATCTTCAAAATTACTATTTCTAGCCCATAGAAAAGAAATATTACAAAAGTCCCTTTCCACTTTCCAAGGAGTTTTAAGAAACAATAATATTGGAGAATTATGGGTAGACGGTATTGTTCCAGATAATTTTGAGTTTGTATTCGCTTCCGTTCAATCTGTAAACAATCAACTTGAAAACACAAATTTATCAGCCGATTATTATGATTATATAATTATTGACGAATGCCATCATCAAATAGCAAAAAGCTATAGAGCAATAATTAACTATTTTAAACCAAAAATACTTCTTGGTCTTACAGCAACTCCAGAAAGGATGGATGGTGGGGATATTTTGGAGGATTTTGGCAACAAAATTTCAGCAGAAATCAGACTTCCTGAAGCAATGAATCGAAAGTTGCTTTGCCCTTTTCAATATTTTGGAATTACCGATAGTGTCGACTTAACAAATGTAAGTTGGGTAAGAGGAAAATATGTAGCGAGTGAATTAACAAACATTTATACCGAAAGTGACAGAAGAGTTAGAGAGATAATTGATGCATTAGAAAAATACACCAAAGATATTAACGATGTTAGAGCATTAGGTTATTGTGTATCGATGGAACACGCTAAATACATGGCAGAAAAATTCACTTTGGCAGGATTAAAAGCTGATTTCTTAACAAGTAATAACAGTAAAAACAGAATTTCTATTCGGCAAAAATTAGAACGAAAGGAAATTAATTATCTTTTTGTGGTTGATATTTTTAACGAAGGCATTGACATTCCACAAATTGATACGCTACTTTTTTTAAGACCAACTGAAAGTCTAACTATATTTTTACAACAACTAGGAAGAGGTTTAAGACTCTATGACGAAAAAGATTCTTTAACAGTTTTAGATTTTGTAGGAAATTCGCATTCTGAATATAATTTTGAAAGTAAATTTAGAGCATTAATTGGAAAAACTAATACAACAGTTATTAAAGAATTAGAAGACAACTTTCCGCACTTACCTCTTGGATGTTCTATAATTTTGGAAAAAAGAGCGAAAGAAACAATTCTAAATAATATTTCTTCTGCTACATCTTTAAATAAGAATAAGTTGATTCAAAGAATTCAACAGTTCCAACATGAATCCTCTTTACCATTAACCATAGGTAACTTTAGTAAGTTTTATAATATTCCGTTACAATCTATTTATAAGAGAGGGAGTTGGAAACGCATGTGTCAACTTGCAGGAAAAATAAAAGATTATGATACTGAGAATGAAAAAGCAATTGTTTCTGCAATATCAAATAAGTGGCTTTCTACAAACTCCTTAAGTTACTTTACTTTCATATTGCGAATTGCTGAGCAAAACTTCAACATAAATATTTCTCAATTTAATACAAATGAAAAGATTATGCTCCTAATGTTACATTATGACGTGTGGCAAAAAGCAAGTGGATTTGATTCATTAGAAAAAAGTATAAACAAAATTGGGGCAAACAAGGTTTTAGTAGAAGAAATTAAGGAATTACTAAAATTATTAATAGAAAAAATAGACTTTAAAGAATCGGCTATTAAACTTCCTTATAAACAACCACTAATGCTTCATAGTCGTTACACCAGAGACCAAATTTTAACAGCATTTAGATTTAGTAGTTTCGAAAAAAAATCTTCAAATAGAGAAGGTACCGCTGAAAATAAAGAACTAAATACAGAGTTATTATTCATTAATCTTATAAAATCAGAAGAAGATTTTTCACCAACAACCATGTACGATGATTATGCTGTAAATGAATTATTATTTCATTGGCAAACTCAAAATACTGCAAGACCAGATTTAGGTAAAGGACTCTCCTATGTTAATCATAAAAAAAACAAAAAACGAATACTATTATTTGTACGTGAAAAAGCAAAAAATGAATACGGTAATAGTTTAGGTTATGTTTTTATCGGTGAAGGCGAATTAAAAAATTATTATGGATCTAAACCAATGAGCATAAATTGGGAGCTTCAAGAACCCATGCCTCACTATTTATGGAAAGATGCCGCTAAACTAGCAATTGGTTAAACTTTAAGAAACTAAAACCTAATCGGGCTTTATTTCCAGTAATTTCGATATAGAAATTAAAATTTATTAAGCCCACACTCCTAGCCACGGGCATTCCGCATAAACTCTTCAGCCTTTTCTACCATATTTTTACTACCGCAAATAAAGGGTACACGCTGGTGTAATGTGGTAGGCACCACATCTAAAGTACGGGTAAAACCATCGCTAGATTTTCCGTTAGCCTGTTCTGCCAGAAAAGCCATGGGATTACATTCGTACAATAATCGTAATTTTCCGTTAGGGTTTTTCGAGCTCTGCGGATATAAATAAATACCGCCTTTAATCATATTTCTATGAAAATCTGAAACCAAAGACCCTATATATCTACTCGTGTAGGGCCTGTCACCCTCCTCCTGCTGGCAATATTTAATATAATCTTTTATGCCTTGCGGAAAATGAATATAATTCCCTTCATTTACAGAATAAATAGAACCATCTTCGGGAAATTGCATATTGGGATGCGACAAGTAAAACGACCCTATAGCAGGATTTAAAGTAAAACCATTCACACCATGGCCAGTGGTATATACAAGCATTGTTGAGGTGCCATAAACCACGTAACCCGCAGCTACCTGCTCACTTCCTTTTTGTAAAAAATCTTCTAATGTAACGGGGGTTCCCACAGGTGTTACACGCCTGTAAACCGAAAAAATAGTTCCTACAGAGACATTTACGTCAATATTTGAAGAACCATCTAAGGGATCAATTAAAACAATATATTTGTTTTGGTTGTTTTCATCTTGGCTGTTTATAGAAACAAAATCGTCTTCTTCTTCACTGGCAATACCACAAACAATATTTCTTTTGGTTAGTGCTTGTATAAACTTTTCGTTGGCATAAACATCCAGCTTCTGCTGGTCTTCACCTTGTATATTAGTATCGCCCACCGCACCAATAATATCAACTAATCCCGCTTTATTTACTTCGTGATTTACAACTTTGGCAGCCAATCGTATCGAGTTAATAAGCCGAGATAACTCGCCAGAACTGTACTTAAACGAGGCCTGATTTTCAATAATAAACTCACCTAAAGTTTGATTTTTTCGAGACATGAAAACGGATTTTTAGTTCCACAAATATCAATTATTTTTATCTAACTACAAGGTTTTCGTAGAAGATTAATGTATTTTAGTTTTTAACTTTAAACTATATTTGAGCCTAATTTAATAAAATGGACTATAATATAAGAACCGCCACCAAACATGATATGATTCGCGTGTTTGAATTAATAAAGGAACTCGCGCTTTTTGAAAAAGAAGCTGATGCTGTAGAAATTACAGTAGAGGATTTGCAAAAAGATGGTTTTTCAGAAAATCCGAAATTTCATTGTTTTGTTGCAGAAGTAAACCATAAAGTAGAAGGAATTGCCTTAATTTTTAATCGCTATTCTACATGGAAAGGTCCTGTTATACATCTTGAAGACTTAGTGGTAAGTGAAAAAATGAGAGGCACGGGATTAGGCACTGCACTTTTAGATGAGGTCGTTAAATACGGTGCTCAGTTGGGGGTTAAACGCATAAGTTGGGAAGTATTAGATTGGAACGAACCTGCCATAACTTTTTATGAAAAAAAAGGTGCCGATGTAAAACGCGATTGGAACGTGGTGCATTTAAACGAACAAGGCATTAAGACCTATATTGCTCAGTTAAAATAAACTCTCATTATCTTGTTAAACCATTTAGTATGGTAAACAAGTCACTTAAAAACACAACATATCAATACCTTAAAACATGCAAGTATTTAAATTTGGTGGGGCATCGGTTAAAGATGCTAACGGTGTAAAAAACTTAGCAGCTTTATTGCAAAAAGTGGGGTATACCGATACACTTATTGTCGTATCTGCCATGGGAAAAACTACCAATGCGCTCGAGCTTGTTTTAAAAAACTATTTTGAAAACAACGCCGAATTACAAAGCGCTATTCAAGAGGTTAAAAAATTTCACAATCAAATTATACTAGATTTATTCGACGACGAGAACCACTCTATCTTTAATGATGTAGCCTTACTTTTTAACGAATTAAATAGTTTTTTAAAAACAAACAAATCTCCTGATTACAGCTTTGTGTACGACCAAACCGTAGGTTTTGGAGAGTTAATTTCCACTACTATAATTAGCGCCTATTTAAATACCATAGGCATAAAAAACAACTGGGTTGATGTTAGAAACCATATAAAAACCGACAATTATTACAGGCGAGCTCATGTTAACTGGGAAGCGACTCAAGATGCCATAAACGCACAATTCAACAAAAACATTTTAAACATTACCCAAGGATTTTTGGGGAGTGATTCTAATAATTTCACCACTACCTTAGGCAGAGAAGGTAGCGATTATACAGCTGCTATTTACGCCTATTGTTTAAATGCCAATAGCGTTACCATTTGGAAAGATGTACCAGGTATTTTAAATGCCGATCCACGGTATTTTGAAAACCCGCAATTACTCCATAAAATTTCTTACCGCGAAGCGATAGAGCTGGCTTTTTATGGTGCTTCTGTAATTCACCCAAAAACTCTACAACCCTTGCAGCGCAAAGAAATACCGTTGTATGTCAAATCGTTCTTAAAACCAGAACAACCAGGCACTAAGGTATGCAAAGACACCACTATAGAACCAAAGGTGCCCTGCTTTATTGTAAAGAAGAACCAAGTTCTCATTTCGTTATCATCCTTAGATTTTTCGTACATCGTTGAAGACAATATTAGTTCTATATTTAAGTTATTACACCAGTATAAAATGAAAGTCGATGTCATTCAAAATTCGGCCATTAGTTTTTCGGTTTGTATCGAAAATATTTACAATAATCTAGAAGAGCTCTTACATCATCTTAAAGCAAAATTTAAAGTAACCTGTTATCAAAACGTATCGCTTTACACTATTAGACATTACAACGAGAGTGCCATTAAGCAGGTAGAGCAAAACAAAACCGTATTATTAAAGCAATTAACACCAGAAACCATTCAGGTAGTAACTAAATAGTTTATTTATTACATTTACACCCATGACCACAGAGCAAAATAAAGGATTAGTAACCGCCAAAGAAGTCGCTAAGGCTATACAATTAGAAAAATACGGATTTATTGGTACATTTTTGGGGTGGATTTTAATGAAAATCCTCAAAATATCTACACTTAACAAAATTTACAATAAAAATAAACACCTTACTGATTTAGAGTTTCTAAATGGTATTTTAGACGATTTCCAAATTAAATTTGAAATTCCAGCAGAAGATTTAAAACGTTTACCAAAAGAAGGCGCATACATTACGGTATCAAACCATCCGCTTGGAGGTATTGACGGTATTTTACTATTAAAATTAATGCTCGAACAACGCCAAGATTTTAAAATAATAGCCAACTTTTTACTGCATAGAATAGCACCTTTAAAGCCCTACATCATGCCGGTAAACCCTTTTGAGGATAAAAAAGATGTAAAATCGAGTCTGGCTGGTTTTAAAAATTCTATACTCCATTTAAGAAACGGACATCCGTTGGGCATCTTCCCAGCTGGCGAAGTTTCAACCTATCGCGATGGTAAATTGGTGGTCGACAAACCCTGGGAAGAAGCCGCCATGAAACTGGCTCAAAAAGCTGAGGTACCTATCGTACCTATCTATTTTCACGCCAAAAACAGTAAGTTGTTTTACAAGTTATCTAAAATTAACGACACTTTTAGAACAGCGAAATTACCCTCCGAACTACTTACTCAAAAACGACGCGTTATTAAAGTGCGTATAGGAAAAGCTATTTCGGTAAACGACCAAAAAGAACACACTTCACTAAACAATTTTACAGCATTTTTAAGACAAAAAACCTATATGCTTTCGAATGCTTTTGAAGATAAACCAAAAATTTTAGACAACTTATCGAATACACTTAAGCCGTCTCGAGCGCCTAAAACTATTGTGACCTCGGTAGATTTAGAAACTATGATTGCCGAAGTTGAAACCTTAAGAAAAGAGGATTGTAAATTATTAACTAGTAAGAATTATGAAGTGTTTTTAGCTCCAGCTGATAGCATTCCGAACATATTAACAGAAATTGGTCGTTTACGAGAAATAACATTTCGTGAAGTTGGAGAAGGCACTAACGAGTCTATAGATTTAGATAACTTCGATAGTTATTACCACCATATGTTCTTATGGGATAATGATAAAAATTTAATTGCTGGTGCCTATAGAATGGGCTTGGGGTCTCAAATTTTCAAAAATTACGGCATAGATGGTTTTTACTTACAAGACTTATTTAGATTTGAGCCAGAATTGCATAAAATGATGAGCCAGTCTATTGAAATGGGTCGTGCGTTTATCATAAAAGAATACCAACAAAAACCAATGCCCTTATTTTTACTTTGGAAAGGTATTGTACACACTACATTGCGCTATCCTGAGCATAAATTTTTAATTGGTGGAGTAAGTATTAGCAATCAGTTTTCGAACTTCTCGAAATCATTGATGATTGAGTTTATGAAATCGCACTATTACGATCCTTATATTGCGCAGTATGTTCACCCTAAAAAAGAATTTAAAGTAAAACTCAAAGATGCCGATAAAGATTTCGTTTTTGATGCTACCGAAGCCGACCTAAACAAATTCGATAAAATTATTGACGAAGTCGAACCTGGAGCATTACGTCTACCTGTATTACTTAAAAAATATATAAAACAGAACGCGCGATTAGTGGCTTTTAATGTAGATCCGCTCTTTAACAACGCAGTAGATGGCTTAATGTATATTAAAATCGCCGATCTTCCCGAAAGTACCGTAAGACCCGTAATGGAAGAATTCCAAGCAGAGCTGGAACGTAAGTTTATGGAAAATAACACAAATTGATATCACTATAAGAATAGTACAATATCTTTGCGAGACTTTCTCGTTTTGAGATAACATAGTAATCTTTACACCCTGTTTTTTATTTGTTTGAAGTAAAGAAACCTAACTCGTATTTGGTGCTAATAATGTTATAATTGAGGTTTTTCGAATATTATAGACACTAAATTTCGATGTACTATATTTATGACATCAAACTAAAATACCTGTGATGATAGTTTTTTATTCATGATTAATTGGTGTATCGCATTTTCGTCTATGGAGACTCGAATACCAATTTAATTATGAAATGTCGTATTGATAATTTGGTATTATGTGCTTTCGTCCTATATCAAATCAAATTCAATAAATAAACATTCCAACCCACAGGAATAAGATAGAACCATAATTCATTTAGAAAAAACCACCCAAAGCACCCATTCTTTTTAATAAATCGTGTTTATTTAAAAATATACCACTTAATATCGCTCAATTATTCTTAAATTTATAGAGGTTTAAAAAAAGATTAAATGATTAATAAAAAAGTGGCTAACGTTCAGGAAGCGCTTCAAGGTGTTAAAGATAATATGACACTAATGCTTGGGGGCTTCGGACTTTGCGGTATTCCAGAAAATGCTATAGCCGAATTAGTAAAAATCGGCGTAAAAGATTTAACCTGTATTTCTAATAATGCTGGTGTGGACGATTTTGGTTTGGGTTTGTTATTACAAAAAAAGCAAATAAAAAAAATGATATCGTCTTATGTTGGCGAAAACGATGAATTCGAACGGCAGATGCTTTCTGGTGAGCTAGACGTAGAATTGATACCTCAAGGTACCTTGGCAGAACGCTGTAGAGCAGCACAATCTGGATTTCCAGCTATTTACACCCCTGCAGGTTATGGCACTGAAGTTGCCGAAGGGAAAGAAACTCGAGAATTTAACGGTAAAATGTATGTCCTAGAACATGCTTTCGATGCCCATTTTGCTTTTGTAAAGGCCTGGAAAGGAGATGCGGCCGGAAATTTAATCTTTAAGGGTACGGCCAGAAACTTTAACCCTAATATGTGCGGTGCCGCCAAAATAACGGTGGCAGAAGTAGAAGAATTAGTGCCTCTAGGAACTTTAGACCCTAATCAAATCCATATTCCTGGAATTTTTGTACAACGTATTTTTCAAGGAAAAAACTATGAAAAACGCATTGAACAAAAAACAGTAAGACCCAAAAACAATTAAAATTTCAAACTCTAAGTTGTGAGGCTAAGACGATTATCAGGACTTGGTACAACAACTTGAAGCACTTAAAATGTAAGTATTTAAAACGTATAGCATGTTAGATAAAATAGGAATAGCAAAGCGCATAGCTCAAGAAGTAAAAAATGGCTATTATGTAAACTTAGGTATTGGCATCCCGACACTAGTTGCAAATTACGTTAGAAACGACATTGAAGTCGAATTTCAAAGTGAAAATGGTGTACTTGGTATGGGACCATTTCCCTTTGAAGGCGAAGAAGATGCCGATGTTATTAACGCAGGTAAACAAACCATTACAACCTTACCTGGTGCTAGTTTTTTCGATTCGGCAATGAGTTTTTCTATGATTCGCGGACAGCATGTAGATTTAACCATTTTAGGCGCTATGGAAGTTGCTGAAAATGGCGACATTGCCAATTGGAAAATCCCAGGGCGTATGGTAAAAGGCATGGGCGGTGCTATGGATCTAGTTGCTAGTGCCGAAAATATAATTGTAGCCATGATGCATACCAATAAAAAAGGCGCATCTAAATTGTTAAAAAAATGCACCTTACCATTAACCGGTGTTGGCTGTGTAAAAAAAATTGTGACCAATCTGGCCGTATTAGAAGTTACTAAAAGCGGCTTTAAACTCTTAGAACGCGCTCCTGGTGTTACTGTAGAACAAATTAAAAGTGCTACAGAAGGCACATTAATTATTGAAGGAGACATTCCTGAAATGAAATTCTAAAGCTAAAACCCTAAAATTCTCTTTTAAAATCACAAAAAACATGCATTTCGTCGAATTAATATGTTTTTAATCTGATTTATTCAGAAATAATTGTATATTCGAAATCTGAAAACATAGAAAATTAAAACCAAACTACCACCAACTTAACCTACAGAAATATGGAATCAAATCTACCTGAACAACCTACATCTAATATTTCTAAGATTAAAGCCTCTTTTCGTGATAATTTACAATTTTTAAGAGGTGTTCTATACTTAACCAAAAAGGTATTTATGTTATAAATATTAGTTTGTTGTATTTTTTAGTAATTCTACTAAAAACAATTTTAAAATAAAAGCTAAATATGCGATTAGCTAATCGCATATTTAGCTTTTATTTTATCTACTATAGTTTGTGCTAATCGCGCTTTACTCTCTACCGTCCACCCCGCGATATGAGGCGACAACAAAACATTTTCTGATTTTATTAAATATTCAAACGGTTCTGGTAACGATGTGGAAAATAAGTTTTCAAAAGACGCCTTTTCGTATTCTAAAACATCCAATCCTGCACCTAAAACTTTACCTTCTTTTAGTGCTTCTACAAGATCTTCAGTAACTACACTTTTACCACGTGCTGTATTGATTAGCCAGAATGGTTTTTCAAATTGATTAATAAAAACAGAATCAATCATATTAATAGTTAAAGGGGTTTCGGGAGTGTGCAGGCTTAATACATCGGCTTGTTCCTTAAGTTCTTGCAAGGTCACTTGCATGGCATTCTCGTCTGCAACATTAGATTTTAAGTCGTAACATAACACGCGAACATCAAAACCTCGCAGCTTTTTTGCAAAAGCTTTACCCATATTCCCATAACCAATTATGCCAATGGTTTTTCCGTCCAGTTCCAATCCACGATTTTCTTCGCGCAACCATTTCCCTGCACGAACCTCTTTATCTGCTTTATTTAACTTGTTAAACAACGACAGTAGCAGTGCTAAACTATGTTCGCCAACGGCATTGCTGTTACCTTCTGGAGCCGCTATTAATTCAATGCCCCTGCTTCGGGCATAATCGCAATCTATATTTTCAAGACCAGCTCCAACACGTCCAATAAATTTCAAATTGGTGGCGACCTCTAAAAACGCTTTATCGATCGAAAAACGACTTCGGATAATTATACCATCATACCCTGCAATTTTCTTCATTATGGCGTCCTTAGAAGAGGTGTAATCCTCATCGTTAGTATAGCCCAAAGCGCTAAGTTCTTTTATTAATATCTCGTGATTGCTGTCTAGGTGAAGAATTTTCATAGTCTATAGATTTTCTTTCAAAAGTAGACAGAATGCCACTCTAAAACAAGTTACATCAAGCTATTTAATAGAATAAAACATTGTAGTTACTTAGCAAGAGCTCAAGAGTCTGACTTTCCTACTAAATTTTTAAAATGGCTAGCAAATCGCAACCAAAACGGTTAGGCATTTTGGGCGTTGTTATTTTATTTTCATTAATTTTTTTATTACATTTAATTACCTAAAAACAAGAATAATGGCATGGCACCTACAAGATATACCCCGCGTAAAAACCATTACAAAACAAGATTTTATAAAGCAGTATTTTAAACCCCAAAAACCGGTGGTGATTGAACAATTTGTTAACCACTGGCCAGCTTACACCAAATGGAATTTAGATTATATGAAAACCATTGCTGGTGAGATTACGGTACCCCTTTATGACAACAGACCTGTAAATCATAACGATGGTTTTAATGAGCCTCACACCAAAATGAAAATGGCCGATTACATAGATTTGTTAAAACGTGAACCCACAAAATACAGGATTTTTCTGTGGAATATTTTAAAAGAAGTACCTCAGCTTCAACACGACTTTTCGTTTCCAGATTTTGGCTTAAAACTCATGAAAGGCCTACCAATGCTTTTCTTTGGTGGAAAAGACTCCTATACCTTTATGCATTACGATATTGATTTGGCCAATATTTTTCATTTTCATTTCGAAGGAAAAAAGAAAATTATTTTGTTCGACCAAAACCAAACGAATTATTTATATAAAATACCACACTCTTTAATTACCAGAGAGGATATCGATTTTAATAATCCCGATTTAAAAAAGTGGCCCATGCTAGAAAAAGCCAATGGCTATAAAACAGCGTTAAATCACGGTGAGGTTTTATATATGCCAGAGGGCTATTGGCATTATATGCGGTATATTACACCTGGTTTCTCTATGAGTTTACGGGCTATAGCAAGAAACCCAATAAACTTAAGTAAAGCTGTTTACAACCTTTTAATTATGCGTAATTACGATACCTTAATGCGACGTTTAAAAGGACAAAACTGGATAGATTGGAAAAACGAACAGGCTATTATTAGAACACATAAAGCATTTTAAATTAAACTATCTTATCTATTTAACTTATAATATATTTGCCCTAAAACAAATTGAACTTAATCATGAAAAAAATAATTTTATTAGTAGCACTATGCAGTGCATCGTTTATTAATGCTCAAGCATTTTTAGGCAGCGGAGATAACAAATTTCAAGTTGGCGCTAACTTTCAAGATAATGCGACGGGTATTAATGCCAGTTACGATTTTGGCGTTGGTGAAAACATTTCTTTTGGAGTCTCTTCTACCTACGCTTTAAATGTTGAAAATACTTTAAATGCCGATTTTGGTGACCGATTTGATATTAAGGCACGTTTTAATGCCAATTTGGGTAATGTGGTAAATATTGATGACAACTTTGATGTTTATCCTGGGTTGAGTTTTAGTCTTAAAAATTTTGGAGGACACTTAGGTATGCGCTATTTTTTTACTAGTGGTTTTGGAATTTTTACAGAATTAAACGCACCTCTAGCGAAATACAAAACCAGAACTTTAACCCCTGCAGAGAAAATACACAATCAATTTACTGTGAATTTTGGTGCCAGTTTTAACTTATAGAACACTGTAATGCAAATAAAAAAGCGAATAAGTTTAGGCCAGAAACATATTCGCTTTTTTTATGTAATCAACTCATTTGCTTTATCGTATACTAAATGTGATTCCCAACCGCGATAAAGTAAATAATCGATAAGTTTTTTTCGCTTTTTATATTTATTAGTTTCTCTAATAGAATCTGCCTTCTTTTGGGCCAAACTATTAAATATTTCCATATACTCTTCCTCATCAATACTTTTAAGAGCCGTGTTGATGTTAAATTTACTAATGTCTTTTTTCTGCAATTCGAAAGTTAATCGGCGGCGACCCCAATACTTAATTCTGAGTTTACCACTAACAAAGGTTTTGGCGTAGCGTTCCTCGTTAAGAAAGTTATGGGTTATTAAATGCACCAAAATCACATCAATAACTTCTGGTATCATTTGCATACCTTCAAGTTTTTTTACAACTTCTTGATGACAGCGCTCTTGGTATGCGCAATAATGTTCCAACTTTTTAGTGGCCTCTTCTAAAGTGTATGATTTTTTAGATAAAAACATGCCTCAAAAATACAATAGATCCCTAAATAAAGCACAAATACACATACTAAAAAGAGCACACTGGAAGCCACAAGTAATTTAACTAATGCCAAGCGCGATGTTTATACCAAAAGTTTACTGATTTTATGCATAATAAGACCGTAAATCAATGTGATTTCTAGCTGTTGGTTTTCCTAGAATTAAAGTTACAAACTATATTTAACGGCCAGAATTAAGTTTCGACCTGCCGATGCGATACCCGAAGAATACGTTTTATAGCGCTTATCGGTAATGTTTTCTAAACTAAGCGAAAGTGTTGCTGCTGTGTTTATTTTATATTGTGTTCTCATATTTAGAGTCGTCCAAGCCGGTGCGTAAGGGTTTCCGTTGGCATCTTTGGCATATAAATAATCTTTTTCCACCTCAGAAGGTGCGAGTTGATAAAAACTTAACTCAGCGTTATAATTAGCGAAAAAATCTACTTTCACATTTTTATAATTCCATACCAAATGTGTATTTCCAAAACTAGGTGCCACATGACGTATAGGAACCTCTATATTATCCTGTTCCTCTGTACCTCCAATAACACTGTATTGCGAACTAAGCTTAAGATTTTTAGTAAATCGCATATCTAGACCCACCTCAAAACCATAAATCCACGCTTTCGATGCATTTTGAATGGCTTGCACCTCGCTTAACTCGCCATCGTACATAATTTTACTTTCGTTATTTAAATTATAAGGTCTGCGCACCAAAGCATTATCTAAATAGGTATAATACGAACTCATATCTAACTTAAAAGATGGTCCAAAACTAAGTCTTAACCCCACCTCAGCACCATAGGCATATTCGGGTCTTAAATTTTGGTTTGGCACAACTACCGAACCTGGTTCAGAATCGAATACTTTACCAATATCATCAATATTTGGTGCCCTAAATGCCGAAGAAGCATTAAGTTTCCATTGTAAAGTTTTATTGGGCGACCAGCTAATACCAGCCGTTCCTGTAAGCGCTCCAGCTTTATTTTCAGAAGATTTAAAAGGTAAATTCAAAAACGCATTATTAGATTCAAAATTAGCCTTAGACACCACATGATTAAAGCGCAAACCCGATTGAAAAACAAATTTTGGGTTTGGTTTATACTTAAAACTTGAATACAGGGCAGCCGATAACCAACTCGCTCCATTGGGATAGCGAGATACCGATGGAAAAACCATATGATTAGTAATGTTTTCTTCATTACCATAAGACCTAACCTTATTGTATACATATTCAAATCCGTAAAAGAGTGTACTTTTTGGACTTAAGCTTTTCTCAAAATCCAAATTAAAGGAATAGGCATCCACTGCTTCTTCCCTTAAGTGCTTGATTGAAGATTGAAAATCTCTATTCGTTCTGCTTTCTTGAAAATTTTGATAGGCCACCGTGGCTTTAATTTTATTGTATAAATTAGATCGACTACTTAACTTGGTTATTTGAAGATTAGACATCAGCCAACGCTGTGGACCGTAATACCACTCGGCAGCCCGTAAAGCTTCGTTTTTATATCTAATTAAACGATCGTATCGCGGTATATTTGAAGTTGTAGAATAATGTAACCCCAAATCGAAACTTAAATTATCGTCAGATTGAAAGTGTACTTTTTGCATCAAATTTATTTGACTATAACCAGAATGTTTTTGTGTTTTAGGGTTCTTATTATCAATCACAACATCGCCATCTTTTGTTGCCCACACAAACTCTGGTCTTAAATAAGCCAAAGGCCCATGACTTCCCATTCTTAAATCGTTAAAGTCTGAATAACTAAAATGCGATAAAAACGCCCATTTCTTATACCCTAAATTAACATCTAAATGCCCTGTTTTCTCGGCATTTGCAGTAGCGTATCTCGCCGTAGCATTAGTTTGAACTAAAAGCGTATCGGTCTCAGAGCGTTTGGGTTTTGAAGTATAAAAACTCATAACACCACCCACAGCATCGCTACCATATATTACCGAACCAGCACCCAGGGTAACCTCTGTGCGCTCTAATGAAAAAGGGTCGAGGGCAATCACATTATGAACATTTCCGCCCCTAAAAATGGCGTTATTCATTCGTACACCATCTATGGTTATTAACAATCGATTTGTTGAAAACCCCCGTATCATGGGGCTACCGCCACCCATTTGACTTTTTTGAATATATACCTGCCCAGTAGACTCCAATAAATCGGCACTTGTTTGTGCATTTGAAAACTGAATAGCTTCAGAATTTAAAGAAACTATCTTTTGCGGGATATCTCTTTCACTTTGTTTAAAATTTGAGGCCGAAATTATGATTTCATCCAAACTATGGGTACTCGCCTCTAAGTAAATAGGAGAATTTAAATCTATTTGAGATTTTTCCAACTTTTCTAACAAGTAGGACAGGTGCTGAAAGTAAATCATCTCTGCACTTAAAAAAACATCTAAACGGGCCTCGCCATCTAAATTCGTGATGGCACTTTTTGTTTTATCTTTATTGTACAAAGCCACACCAGGAATGGGATTTTTGGTAAGTTTATCGACAACTTTAATTTGTTGAGCCACCAAAATATGAGAGGTTAAAAACAGTAAAAAAATAATGTTACAAAATTTCATCTGTTTAGTATAATTTATAGAAGCCATAAATCTTGTTTTCCCTTAAAACTAGAGCTTTTAAAGCCCTATTTGCAATTTAATTAAAAACCTGGTTAAATATTTGAAGTGATTTCGGACTTTTAAAGCTCCCCAAATGCAATTCAAAATAAAGCAAAATCATATTTAAAAACGACTGCCTCTGTTTCGCATTAATTTTCACTGAAGATAAGGCATCAAATGTTGTGCCTAACATGGTTTTTAACAAGGTAAAAGAATCACCAGAAACCGAATATTTCCCATAAGGTTTGAGTTCAAATTTACCATCTAACAAATTAAAATGATTGTATTCTGCATTCATTTCAGACGGATAAAATCCTAAATATTTTGTGAGATTAAGCAAAAATAAGAGATGAAAGTTTGAATACTCGGTTTGTTCATCAAGCCATAACAAGGTATTTTCAATATAACGATACAGCGTATTATTTTGCTCTTCTTCTTTTAACGTATTCGTTAAAACCTCGGCCAAAAACATGACAATGGCACTTTTAAATACATTGGAATGCAAACTCGAATATAAATGTTTTAGCTTAACCTCTTTAATACTTTGTAAAGAGCGATTAGGCTTGTAATCTATTTGAAGATCTAATTGAGATAATAGCTGAAAATATGCGGCTTTAGAATAACCTTTTTTACTTTTTAAAACCCCTCTTAACAAAAAACTAACAACACCCAATTGCTCGGTATAGCATTTTACAATTAAGTCGTTGTCGCGATATTTTAGTTTGGATAAAACAATAGCATTTGTAGTAAGTAACATGATATAAATCTAAAAACCATTAATGGTAATATATATTAATACCAAAAGTACCCAAATTTGATTATAACTTCAGATATATTTCTAATAATAAACAGTATTTAAATGATATAACTGTAATGCACCACTGGTTCAGTAAAACCCCTTATACATTAACTATGCATGCTTACTAAATGTATTAATATGACTAACTACATTTTTTAACACCATCTACAGCTTTTGCTTAAAAGCAACTCTGAGCACTTCAAACAAAACTCAGACCATAGCAGCTTTCTTGATTCCTATAAATTTTAGTAAACTTTAAGACGAGTAAAACCCATGCTTTTTTTGACAAAAACTGAAGACAGTTTATCCCTTAAGCTTTCTACTACACCACACCCTGAGCAAGCATAGCATCGGCCACTTTAACAAAACCAGCAATATTAGCCCCTTTTACATAATCTACATAACCGTCGTCCTCTTTTCCGTACTCAATACATGTATCGTGAATATTACACATAATTTCTTTTAACATCGCATCTACTTTTTCTCTAGTCCAGCTAAGTCTTATAGAATTTTGTGTCATTTCTAAACCAGATGTCGCCACACCCCCAGCATTTGCAGCCTTTCCAGGGCCATAAAGAATTCTTGCCTTATTAAAAGCCATCATCGCTCCTCGAGTTGAAGGCATATTAGCACCTTCACTTACACAAATACAACCGTTTTTTAAAAGTATATTTGCATCGTTTTCGTTAAGTTCGTTCTCTGTAGCACAAGGTAAGGCAATATCGCATGCAACACCCCCAAGGTGTTTTGTCTTTAAAAAACTCTGCGTTAGGATACTTGGTAATATATTCGCTAATTCTACCCCGTTTTACATTTTTAAGCTCCATGATATACGCTAATTTTTCGGTATCAATGCCATCGGCATCGTAAATGTAACCCGAAGAATCGGACATGGTTAATACTTTAGCACCTAATTCTATAGATTTTTCTACGGCATATTGCGAGACGTTTCCAGATCCAGAAACTAGAACAGTTTTACCCTTAAAAGTATCGCCTTTGGTTTCTAACATTTTTTCAGCAAAATACACCGTACCATATCCTGTAGCCTCTGGACGAATAAGTGAGCCCCCGTAGGTCATCCCTTTGCCTGTTAACACGCCCGTAAACTCATTTCTTAATTTTTTGTACATACCAAACAAGTAGCCTACTTCTCTTGCTCCAACACCAATATCACCGGCTGGAATATCTGTGTTTGATCCAATATGCCTATGGAGTTCTTGCATAAAGGCGTAACAAAAACGCATAATTTCACCATCAGATTTACCTTTAGGATTAAAATCCGATCCGCCTTTACCACCACCCATAGGTAAGGTTGTAAGGGCATTTTTAAACACCTGTTCGAAGGCCAAGAACTTTAAAATACTTGCATTTACACTCGGGTGAAAACGCAAACCACCTTTGTATGGGCCAATTGCAGAATTCATTTGTACCCTATACCCTCTATTCACTTGAATTTCTCCTTGGTCGTCAATCCATGAAACCCTGAAGGAAATTAAACGCTCTGGCTCTACCATTCTTAAAAGGATGTTATTACCGTAGTATTTCTCGTTTTTTACAATAAATGGGATTATGGCTTCTGCGACTTCCTCAACAGCCTGTAAAAATTCTGGCTCATGACTATTACGCTCTTGTACCAGGTCTAAAAATGCTCGAATTTTATCTTTCATAAAAACAAATTAAATTGGTTATGTGCTACATTGCTTAACAAATATACATTTTCCAAAAAAAAATGATTTTTTAAAATTCCGTTTTTTTTAATTTTTGCGGTATCCCTAAATTTTTATTCAATTATTGCAATTATTTTTAATTGATATAAACACAGAAAAAAATCCTTGTGGCGAGTTTGAGAATTGAGTGATTTAGAATGTATTGCATAACAAACTTAGAAACAAGCCCTAAAAAAACAAGATTTTCACGACATAGTGAAACTATTTTTCGTTCTATCAACAACACACAAGGTTTTGGTGTATTATACCAAATTAACCATATCATCTGGCATATAATGTGTTTACTCACATCTTTCTATTTTATAAATAGGTGTTCATGATGTGCTTCACAGTTCTTTTTCGCCCATATTTCGGTATAACATAAAACGACAACTTTGGCCATGCTATGATTTTAGCTCACGCCCATATTATAGTAAAATAACGAGTTCGTGAATCTGCGATTTCTATCTTATCTGAACAAAAAATAATTCAAATTAACCGACACTTCAAAATTAAATTGGCATGACAAAGACCATACGAAGCTTTAACATTTTAAATGTTTGTTACAGGATACCCTTTGGTAGTCACATTTAAAACATCTCCTGAATAAAAAAATCCGAACGGTTCGGATTTTTTTATTCAGGAGATATGTGTGAGACAGGACAATCGCTTACATTAGCCTAAGGCTTGTTTTAAATCGGCAATTAAATCATCTATATCTTCAATTCCAACGCTTAAGCGTATTAAAGAATCTACAACGCCTGTTTTTTCACGTTCTTCTTTGGGAATACTAGCATGCGTCATACTTGCTGGATGGCCAGAGAGTGATTCTACTCCACCTAAGGATTCAGCTAGAGTAAACACCTTTAAATTTTCAACTATTTTTATAGCATTTTCATAATTATTGTCTTTTGAGGTAAATGAAATCATCCCTCCAAAATCTTTCATTTGAGATTTCGCTATTTGATGATTTGGATGACTCTCAAAACCAGGCCAATAGACTTGCTCGACCTTAGGGTGATTGGCTAAATATTGGGCTACTGTTTTGGCATTTTCACAATGGCGCTGCATTCTAACATGCAATGTTTTTATACCTCTTAGCACTAAAAAACTGTCTTGCGGACCACAAATAGCGCCACTTGCATTTTGTATAAAATACAATTGATCTGCCAACGCTTTGTCTTTTACAACAAGCGTTCCCATAACCACATCGCTATGCCCACCAAGATATTTAGTTGCCGAATGCATAACAATATCGGCACCTAAATCTAATGGCTGCTGTAAATAAGGCGTTGCAAAAGTGTTATCGACCGCTAACAAAACCTCATGTTTCTTAGCGATGGCAGATACCGCCTTAATATCGATAATGTTCATCATGGGGTTAGTTGGTGTTTCTACCCAAATAAGCTTGGTATTACTCGTCATGTACGATTCGATATTTACAGCTTCTCCCATACCTACAAAATGAAATTTAATACCAAAATCTTGAAATATTTTTGTAAATAAACGAAACGATCCACCGTATAAATCGTTAGTAGAAATTACCTCGTCACCAGGCTTTAAAAGTTTTAAAACGGCATCGATTGCAGCAAGTCCCGAACCAAAAGCGAGACCGTAATTTCCATTTTCAATGCTGGCAAAGGCCTTTTCTAAAGCGTTTCTTGTGGGATTGTGCGATCTCGAATACTCATATCCTTTATGGCCACCAGGAGTGGTTTGCGCATAGGTTGTTGTCTGATATATTGGAGGCATTACAGCGCCGTAAGCTGGATCTAGTTCTTGGCCGCCATGTATTACTTTTGTGTTGAATTTCATAATTGCTGTTTATTACAAATGTAGCTTTTAATTTGTTTTACTTAAAATAATTTTCTCAGAGTCATTAAATTCCTCTTTAGAGTCTTAATTGGTTGATTTTATTTTTAAAAAATGCTTTTCTAAATGAAATATCGACATGTGTCTTGAAATACTTTTTCAATTCAAACACAATAATTATCTTTAGCAGATACTATAAATATAGATTTGATGTTTAAAACTAAATTCGTAATAATTGCTTGCCTTTTTGCATTGCTTTTTAACTGTGAAGATGATGCGACACTTCACTTTTCTGAAACAAATATAACCTCAGCAAATAATACCATTGTTGAAGTTAACATCCCATTAGTAATTGAGAATAACGCCATTGCAAAATCTATTAATGGGTTAATTTCTAATCATGTTGCCGAAGTGCTACAGATTGGACAACAACACAGTTCTACCGCAACTATTGAGGAATCTATTGAGAATTTTAATGCCGAATACCAATCTTTTGTAAATGAATTTCCTAACAGTTTACAAGAATGGGAAGCCCAAATTGATGGTGAAGTTATTTTTAAAACACCAGAAATTATAAGTATTGCCGTAACATCGTACACCAATACAGGTGGGGCACATGGCGTTTTAAATATTTCATTCTTAAATTTTAACGCCGCAACAGGGACGTTATTAAATAACAGCGATTTATTTGTAGATATTGATGGCTTTAAAAATCTAGCCAAAAAACATCTTCAATTGGCTTTAGAAGATGAAGATCCTCTTTTTGATGATGCCAGTTTTGTGCTACCCAAAAATATAGCCTACAGTGACGATGGTTTAATTCTACTCTATAACAACTCTGAAATAAAATCTTATACCGAAGGTATACTTGAGTTTAATATCCCGTTTGAAGAGGCCGCACCTTATTTAGTTGTTATACCAATTTAACCATATAATGTCGTAATAAATAGTTTCTTTTTTGCTTCCTTTTCATCAAAAATAATTACCGTAACGATGCTATGTTATTTATTTTTCAATTCAATTAATCAAAAAATAATTCAATTTATTTACACGACATTACAAAGTTAACTTGGTATTAACAGCCTTTAACAGGGCTAAAACGCAGCCATAGTGAATCGCATCGTGAACCAACACAAACTGTAAAGCCTCGTCAATATTGTTTAATGTGTTTCCAGTTGTAGAAACCGTGTAGCTGTTAAAATCTTTAAAATGACCTTTTGCGTAATCTTTTTTTGTACTCTCGAGCGTAGAGATTAGCAGCTGCTTTATCTCACGCACTTCTTCTTCTGTGGTTTGACCTTCTGGTTTAGTCCCTTTTTTATATTTATCGATCATTTGGTCTGATAATACTGGCTTTAAGCCCGATAACTTATAGGTTAATAACTGTTCAATAACCACAATATGCCCAATATTCCAGATTATATTATTATTAAAACCTTTAGGTATTTTATTTAAGTCTTCTAAGGTAGTAGACTCAACAGTATCCTTTAAGATTTTGCGTATATTTTTAATAAGATCAAATGTAAAATTCATTATATTTAGTTTTGTGATAAATATAGTTTTAATTTGTTGTAGTAAATCATAAATAACAATGAAAAAAGTATACTATTTAAAAACTTGCAGCACCTGTATCAGAATATTAAAGGATTTAAATTTATCTTCAAATTTTACTCTACAAGATATTAAAACCGAGAATATCACGACGACGCAATTAGAAGACATGAAAGTACTTGCAGGCAGCTACGAAGCGCTTTTTAATAAACGCGCTAAACTATACAAGGAACTCGACTTAAAAAATAAACCTCTTGAAGAAAACGACTATAAAGATTATATTTTAGAGCATTACACATTTTTAAAACGACCTGTAATTATTGCCGATGATTGTATTTTTATAGGGAATTCTAAAAAGGTAGTTGAAGCCGCTAAAGTTAAACTCTCTTAAAAATAGTGTTTATAAGACCCGTTTTTCTGAATAGGCTAACAATTACTTCTTTTGCGTCAAGAAATACACTTATTAAGCTATATATTTGTTAATGTACAAGTTAAGTTAATGTTTAATTAAAAAAATAAAGAATCATGAGTAATAACGGAAACACAGTTTTAGGTATTTTAGCAGGAACAGCAATTGGGGCAACATTAGGAATTCTATTCGCACCCGATAAAGGAAGCAATACCAGACAGCGCATTAGTGACGAAGCGCAATTAGCCAAACAAAAACTTGCTGATAAAGCTACAGATTTAAAAGACCAAATGGTCTCTGCGGCATCAGAAAAAAAAGAAACGCTTGAAGAGCAGGTAGATTCTTTAATTTCAAACGCAAGTTATAAGGCCGATGATATTATTACAACTTTAGAGAAAAAACTAAAGGACTTAAAAGAGAAAAATAAAAGATTACAAAAAACATCATAATATATGAGTTTATTTGAATCTCTAAGCGATACTAATGCCAAAGCCTCTGAAATTGGTAAAAAATACGTAGAGAAATCATACGAATACTATAGGCTTAAAATTTTTCAGCAATTAACCATTTCTATTAGTATGGTTTTTAAAGCTATAGTTATAGGTGGCTTGTTGCTTCTGGGCGTTTGCTTTTTAGGTGCAGCTTTAGCTTTAATTATAGGAGCATCTACTGGTAACTATGCCTTAGGGTTTGCTATTGTTGGCGCTGTTTTTACAGTGCTCTCGGTAATAGCAATACTTTTAAGAAAGCACATTAATAATATGACAGTAAAAAAATTATCTGAAAAGTTTTTTGATTAAGATGAAAAAATACAGAAATACAGAGAGTTTAGAACGCGATTTAAAAATTTTGCATCTTGAGCGTAAAATTGCTGTTGAAGAATTTAAAAACTTAAAAGCGCAATATAAAGAAGATTTAAAACCACTTAATTGGATTCAATCCGGAATACAAATATTCGGAAAACTGGGTGGTGTACTTTTAATAAAAAAATTTCTCAATAGGAAATAATCAAAACTATCTCATACCAACTAAAAGAGGACTCCGAGATAAAAACGGAGTCCTCTTTTTTTTTACGCGGTGTTTTTAAAAACCTTCTAAAAACAAAAAAGTCCAACATCACTGTTGAACTTTGTTTGCTCCCCCTCTTGGGCTCGAACCAAGGACCCTCTGATTAACAGTCAGATGCTCTAACCAACTGAGCTAAGGAGGACTGTTATTTTGAATTTACAAATGTAAATATTTTTTTACTTTCTAATAGGAACGTCGCTAATTTTTTTTTCATCTTTTAAATAAGCATTAATTTTAACGGCTTATTGTGATGCTATTTCGTCTTAGCGAGCGCAAATATATATTTAATTTTAGATATTACAAAACATATATTTAAATTTATTTAAAAATTGCTTTATAAATATCATTCCCATTCGCAAATAGCATCAAAGCGATTAAGATAACAAATCCCACCACCTGTGCATATTCCATAAATTTATCTCCTGGTTTTCTTCCAGAAATTATTTCATATAATAAGAACACGACATGACCGCCATCTAAAGCTGGAATGGGCAATAGGTTTATAACTCCTAGCATGATGGATAGAAAAGCTGTAATATTCCAAAAATATTGCCAATTCCAAACGTTAGGGAAAATATCAAAAATGGCTTTAAAACCACCAACACCCTTATAAGCACCAGTACTAGGAGAGAATATAGCGCTTAGCTGATCCCAGTAAGACGACAATTTATCTTTAGCTTTTGTTAGGCCAACTGGGAAAGATTCAAAAAACCCGTATTTCTTAGTTTCAAATTTATAATATCCTAAAGCTTCTAAAGTCTTAGGGGTAGATGCTGGTGCATATACTAGACCTAACTTTCCATCCTCGCTAATAGATAAAGGCAACTTAGTTTCTTGTCCATCTCTTAAAACAGTGGCAGAAACGTTTTGTCCGCTATATTTTTCCAAACCGAGTATCACCTCATCGGCATATTTAGTTTTAAAGTCGTTAAGCCCAACGATAACATCGCCCTTTTTAAGTCCACTTAATTTATTTGCAGAGGTGTCTGGAACTTGAACAACCACAAAGGGTTGTCTTAAACTTATAAATCGGCTCTCGTTAGCATCTATTAATTGTGCTAAAAAATCTTCAGGTAAGGTTATGCTAACTTGTTCTCCGTCCCTTTCAACCGTAACTTGTTTACCAAAAAGCACTTTTTCAGAAATTTCAGAAAAATTCTCTATGGAATTTCCATCAACAGCCAAAATTTTATCACCAGTTAAAAGTCCAGCGTTGTTAGCAACTGTACTCTCAATTAATACCCCATCCTTAATATTGTTATTAGGCAAAAAATTATCGCCATAAAAATAACTCATCCCAATATAAATGAATATGGCTAATAAAAAGTTAACTGTAACACCGCCAAGCATGATAATTAAACGCTGCCAAGCTGGTTTAGAACGGAATTCCCAAGGCTGTGGCTCTTTAGCCATTTGCTCGGTATCCATGCTCTCATCAATCATACCAGCAATTTTAACATAACCTCCTAGAGGCAACCAGCCAATGCCGTAAACGGTATCTCCAATTTTCTTTTTGAACAAAGAAAACTTAACATCAAAAAATAAATAAAATTTTTCTACTCTAGTTTTAAAAAGCTTTGCAGGAATAAAATGACCCAATTCATGCAAAACAATTAATAAAGAAAGGCTCAATAAAAATTGAGATATTTTAATAACAAACTCCATATACTTCAGTATAATTTTTTAATCGTGCAAAAGTACACTTTTAAACCAACTTAAGGAAGGCTATTATTTTGATGTGTAAATTTTTAACAGGAATTTAAGTTTAAGTAAATCTTAATACTTTTATCTTTTAGCCTAGAAAGATTCATTGTATTTTTGTTATAATTATTTATTAACCACTACTTATGCTTTCATTTTTTAAAGACTACAAAGGGTTTGCAATTGTTTTTGGTGTTATTTCATTAATAATATTAATTATAATTTACAATACCTTAAATGTGTACCAACCGCTGCCAATTTATCAACCTGCAATGGTGAGCACAGAGTTGGTAGACAGCACGATTCAGCATAAAAAAAAATATCATAAAATAGCTAATTTTAAACTTATCAATCAAAATGGAGAAACCATAACCCAAGACCATTACAAGGATAAAATTTATATTGCCGATTTCTTTTTTACCACCTGCCTTACCATTTGCCCGATCATGACAGACCATATGGTGTTAATACAAGAAGAAATTAAAAATGATGATGAAGTTATGCTACTTTCGCATACCGTAACTCCAGAAATTGATACCGTTGCACAGCTAAAACGATATGCCAAATCTAAAGGCGTCATTGATGCGAAATGGAATTTAGTGACTGGCGATAAAAAACAAATTTATCAACTTGCCAGAAAAAGCTATTTAGCGGTTTTAGATGATGGCAGCGCAGATGAATTCGATATGATTCATACCGAAAACTTTATGCTTATTGATAAAAAAAGAAAAATTCGCGGGTTTTATGATGGTACAGACAGAGAGGAAATAGAACGTTTATTAGAGGATTTAAAAATTCTCAAAGAAGAGTACACCAAATAGTGTGATAAGTATTTTTTCAGTAAAAAATTTTGCCTTACATTTACTTCTTTAAAACCAATCTAAATAAGCTTGCAGCATACAATAGCCGATTTAAAACGTGGAGAACGTGGCATTATTACCGATGTTTCATCTGTACATATTCCTTTAAAACTTTTAGAAATGGGATGTTTACCAGGAAATCCTGTACAACTATTACAGCTCGCTCCTTTTCAAGACCCGATGTATTTAAATATAAATGGTACGCATCTAGCGATAAGAAAAGAGACTGCTATTCACATCTTAATAGACAAAGTAGCACATGAGTAAGCAAATTAATGTAGCCCTTATAGGAAACCCCAATACGGGAAAAACATCCGTATTTAATGCCCTTACTGGTCTAAACCAAAAAGTTGGCAACTACCCTGGTATTACGGTCGAAAAAAAAGAAGGCATCTGTAAATTACCACGTGGCGTTAAAGCCCACATTCTTGATTTACCGGGTACCTATAGCTTAAATGCCTCTTCGTTAGACGAGAATGTAGTAATCGAACTCCTACTTAATAAAAACGACAAAGATTTCCCAGATGTAGCCGTGGTTGTTGCCGATGTAGAAAACCTTAAAAGAAACCTTCTGCTTTTTACGCAAATAAAGGATTTAGAGATCCCTACCATACTAGTCATTAATATGAGTGACCGTATGCACTACAAAGGCATTTCGTTAGATATTGAATATTTAGAAAAACAACTACAAACTAAAATTGCCTTAGTAAGTACACGTAAAAATGAAGGGATAAATGATTTAAAAGAACTCATAGCGAATTACAAAAGCATTCCTGTTTCGTCTTGCATAGACGCTAATGATATTGATGCTGCGTATTTTGAAAATTTACGTAAAGCCTTTCCAAATCAGTTACTTTACAAGCTTTGGCTTGTTATTACCCAAGATGTAAACTTTGGAACCATTAACAGAAATGAATTTGATGACGTAGCCGATTTTAAAACCAAAAGCAAAAGCGACCTAAAACGATTACAGCAAAAAGAAACCATAAAGCGCTATCAGTTTATTAACCAAGTGCTTAAAGAAGGACAAATTATTGATGCTTCTAAAGCAAAAGATTTACGCACAAAATTTGACAGAATACTAACGCATAAGTTTTGGGGGTACTTCATATTTTTGCTCATATTGCTTCTTATTTTTCAAGCTATTTACGATTGGTCAAGCATCCCTATGGATTTTATCGACAGTACGTTTGCTTCTTTAAGTGAATGGACTAAAAATAGCTTACCCGAGGGTACTTTTACAAATTTACTTGCCGAAGGTATTATACCTGGTCTTGGTGGCGTCGTGATTTTTATCCCGCAAATTGCTTTCTTATTCCTGTTTATAGCCATACTTGAAGAGAGTGGCTATATGAGTCGTGTAGTCTTTTTAATGGATAAAGTCATGCGGCGTTTTGGCTTAAGTGGAAAAAGTGTGGTGCCTTTAATTTCTGGTACCGCTTGTGCCATTCCAGCCATTATGGCGACACGTAATATTAGCAGCTGGAAAGAACGCTTAATTACCATTTTAGTCACGCCGTTTACAACTTGTGCAGCACGTTTACCGGTATATTTAATAATAATTGCGCTAATTATTCCCGAAGGTCGGTTTTTAGGAGTAATAAGTTACCAAGCTTTAACATTAATGCTGTTATACCTTATTGGTTTTGGGGCTGCAGTGGGTTCGGCTTATATTTTGAATAAAATTTTAAACATAAAAAGCAAAACGTTTTTTGTTGTTGAAATGCCAAATTATAAACTCCCCCTAATTAAAAACGTAGGGTTAACCGTTGTTGAAAAAACAAAGGCCTTCGTTTTTGGCGCTGGTAAAATTATTCTTGCTATATCTATCATACTCTGGTTTCTGGCTTCTTATGGCCCTGGTGAAGAATTCAATAATGCAGAAACCATTGTAAAAACCGAATATGCTGCTCAAAATTTAAGCGAAGACGAATTAGAAGAACAAATCGCTTCTTATAAGTTGGAACATTCCTTTATTGGTATTACAGGAAGAGCCATAGAGCCCGCCATAAGGCCTTTAGGTTACGATTGGAAAATTGGTATTGCGATTGTAAGTAGTTTTGCTGCACGAGAAGTGTTTGTGGGCACGCTTGCTACCATTTATAGCGTAGGAAGCGATGAAGAAGAAACCATTAAAAACCGTATGGCAGGCGAGGTAAACCCCATTTTAGGTGGGCCCTTATTTAATTTTGCCTCTGGTATTTCATTACTGTTATTTTATGCTTTTGCCATGCAATGTATGAGTACACTAGCCATTGTTAAAAAGGAAACTAACAGCTGGAAATGGCCCATGTGGCAACTGGTTATTATGAGTGCTTTTGCTTATGTGGTGGCATTAATAGCATTTCAGCTTCTAAAATAATTTGTCTTTGCGAAAAGTTTTTACGACGCGGTAATCTTTAAATTGAAAAAAAGCCTTAATTTTATTAATTGATTGATTTACACCACTTATGAATACTATTATACAAAACATATTGGCCTTTACTGTTCTTGCTTTTGCTATCGTTTTCTTAGTAAAAAAGTTTGTGTGGAAACCCAAGAAAAAATCGGTTAAAGCCTGCGGAGGTGATGGCGGTTGTGGGTGTAGTTGATTTTATTCAGAGTAGTAAAATTTTTAGTTCATTTTATTACAAGGTTTGATAACGGTTATTAAGACTGAAGTCAAACTATTTAATTTTCAGTCAATCTTCCTATTCTAAATAATTCATACTTATTTTTAGTGTAAATAGAGGCACTTTCAATTTTATAGTCCTTCTCATTATAGTTAAAATGGAGTACGCCGTCACAAAATTTTAATCCGTTTACCTCGTTGATCTTGTATGTAAAATCATCATAAGTTATTCGAGAAAGGTCCATTTCATAAGAGGCAGCACGCTCTTTTATCTTATCGTATTTCTCAATAAAATCACCATAGTATTCATCTTTGGGCCATGAGGTAACCTTATTTTTAGTTTCTTGACTGATTTTCATTTCGGGATTATTAACAAACGTTCTCAATTCTTCAAGCTTTAAAAAATGGGATAAGAACTCCTCTTGTGTAGAAGAGGGGATTTTTGTAACAATTGAATACAATTGTTTTCCAATATCTTCTGGCTTGTCTACTGGAGTTACAACTGTAGTTTTACAAGATACTAACATTAGAATTAGGTATGGCGTAATATATTTGTATGTGTTATTTTTCATTTTTTTAATATATGTTAGTTAGCTGTAACTTTTATAACGATGCATAAACGCAATGAAAGCCAATCCTTATTCACTCATTTTAAAAATCAATCATTATACCTATTAATCCAAGCCAAAGTATGCGCCACCTTACTAATTAAATTACTAGGTTTTCTGGCAATACCATGGGCAGCACCTGGGATTTCTACTAAAACCGTTTCTATTTTTCGCAATTTTAGAGCATGGTATAATTGTTTGGCTTCGCTTGGCGGGGTTCGCAAATCTTCCATACCTACCATGAGCATGGTTGGAGTTTCAATATTGCCAACTAAAGATATTGGCGAAAACTTCCAATAGGTTTCAAAATTCTCCCAAGGTTGCCCAGGTAGACGCGTGTCGGCATAAGCATAATAATTATCGGCAACCAATGTTTTACTAATCCAATTTATAACGGGTTTTGTAACTACGGCAGCTTTAAAGCGGTTGTTTTTGCCAATCATCCAAGTGGTCATTATGCCACCTGCGCTACCGCCAGTAACATAAAGTTTGTTATTATCTACGATGCCTTTTTCAACTAAATAATCTACGCCATCCATCACATCTATATAATCTTCGCCTGGGTAGTTATGGTATAATAAATTTGCAAATTCTTCGCCGTAACTCGTACTTCCACGTGGGTTTGGGTAGAATACCACATAACCATCGGCAGCGTATAATTGAATTTCTGCCGTAAAGCGGTCGCCATAGTTTAAAATAGGGCCACCATGATTTTCAACCAATAAAGGATATTTTTTTGAGGGGTCGTAAAACGGTGGTTTTACAATCCAGCCTTGAAGATCTCGACCGTCGAAAGACGATTTATACCAAACTTCTTCGGTTGTTCCTAAGGTTCTAAAGGCTAAAACATCATCATTTAAACGGGTTATGCGATTAGCGACTTTTTTATTCTGAATAACAGCTAAATCCGCAGGATAATCTGGTGTAGATTGTGTAAACGCAATAACGCCATTTTTAGACACCGAATACGATCCCGATGCATAAGGACGCCCCAGTGTGGTGCCACCCATATTATCGGCATGCTTTGTTATTTTTCCTGAATTAGAAATATAGGCCACTTTAGAATTCCCTTTATCATCATAAGTAAAATATAAGCCTTTTCCGGAGCTGTCCCAAGAAATATTGTTCACACTACGATCTAGATTGGTGGATAAAACACGTCTTTTACTACCATCAACATTCATGATATTCAATTTTGTGGTTTGAAAGGCTTGCATTTTGTCTTCGTAAGATAAAAAAGCAATGGTTTTTCCGTCGGGTGAAACTTTAGGTGAGTAATCTGGCCCGTTTTGAGTGGTAAGCGCGGTAATTGCTCTTGTATTTACATCGACTTTATACACTTCGCTGTTTCTAAACTCGTATTCCCAATTATCGCTTCTATTGCCAGAAAAATAAATGGTTTGTCCGTTTGGAGCAAACGAAAAGTTTCCGCTATGGTTAAAATTGCCAGAGGTGATTTGTCTAGGTGTTCCGCCGTCTGCTGGCATAGTGAAAATATGGGTAAATCCCGGTTCTAGATACCCTCTCCCATCGGCTTCATGCTTTAATCGGTCTGTTATTCTAACCGGTTTTGCCCAATTTGCACCTTTAGGTTTTGCGGGCATTTTTATAATTACTGGAGCTTCTTGCGGTACAAACATGGTAAATGCCAAGTGTTTTCCATCTGGCGACCAGGTTAATGAAGCTGGAGATTTTTCTAATTGAGACAGCTTTGCAATTTGCCCTGTATTTACCCAATACATGTATAATTCTGATCCTGCTTCAGTCGTACTTGTAAACGCAATTCTATCGCCACTTGGCGACCATCGTGGCTGCGATTCGTTAACCTCTCTGGTGGTTAATTTACGGTGAGATGTGCCATCAGCATTTATAATCCACAGGTTGCCCTTAGGTTCATCCGTCATAATATCAAAACCGTTTCTTTTGTACACAATTTGTGTTCCGTTAGGTGAAATTTGAGGATCTGATGCCCATTCCAATTCAAAAACATCTAAAGCTTGAAATGGCGTTTTTTCTATTTGAGAGAAAGAAAATTGGAAGCTTAAAGCCAAGAGTACTACATAAAATAACCGATACATAACGACGCGTTTAAAAATTAAAACGGGAAGTTAGTAATTTTAAAAATATAATACCAAATATGCGATTAAATTAATATTTATAGCGCTTTCAAATAGAGATTTTTCGCTACGTTTTGAGAAACCACCATTTCGGTGTTGTGTAATTTTATTTTAACCGATTTATCAAAAGGTTCTTTATGAAGAACCTCTATAGTGGTGCCCAATCCAATATTATTGCTGTCTAAATACTTCAAAAAATTTGAAGAGGTATCGACTACACCAATACATTGGTACGTGGTGCCAATCTCAGACTGCGCCAAGGTAATTTTATCAATGGTTTTAAAATTCCCGTGTTTATCTGGAATCGGGTCGCCATGGGGATCGCGGGTAGGATATTCTAAAAAGGCATCCAACTCGTTAATCAATTTTTCAGATTTTATATGCTCTAAATGCTCGGCAACATCATGCACCTCATCCCAAGAAAAATTGAGTTTTTCTACCAAAAAAACCTCCCAAAGTCGGTGTTTTCTAACAATATTTACCGCAATACGCTTTCCTTTCTCAGTTAAAACCGCACCTTGATACTTTTTGTAATTGAGATACTCTTTGTCGGCAAGTTTTTTAACCATATCGGTAACAGAAGATGCTTTGGTATCTAAGGCCTCGGCAATGGCATTGGTATTAACCGTTTCTTTGCCGTATTTACCAAGATGATAAATGGCTTTAATATAATTTTCTTCTGTTAGTGTGATCATCTCCTTAAGTATATGTTAGCAAAGATAAAGTTAAACTTTTTAATAAAATATTTTTAGGCTAATCTAAAAATATATTTATATTTGCATAAAAACTAATTAAGATGAAACTAATTACCTTAGCGATAGTGTTATTTAGCTTAAATATTCATGCACAAGATTATTATAAAATTAAAGGTCGAGTTACTCACGAAAACGAAGCTTTGCCTTATGTAAACGTTTATATTAAAAATTCCAGCACCGGCACAACCACAGATGATGATGGTTATTTTACACTAAGTCGCATTCCAGCGGGTAATTTTGACATTACAGCATCGTTTGTAGGGTTTAAAACCCAAACAAAAGCGGTAAAAGTGTCTTCAAATATTAATAAGCTAGTATTTGATTTGGAATACGACAATGCTTTAGATGAAGTTGTGGTTACAGGAACGCTTAAGCCGGTAAGCCGTTTAGAAAGCGCCGTGCCAGTTGAGGTCTATTCGCCCGCATTTTTCAACAAAAACCCGACGCCAAATATTTTTGAAGCCTTACAAAATGTGAACGGTGTGCGTCCGCAAATAAATTGTAGCGTTTGTAATACGGGCGACATTCATATTAACGGTTTAGAAGGGCCATATACTTTGGTGCTAATAGATGGCATGCCAATTGTAAGCGGTTTATCTACGGTTTACGGCCTGTCTGGTATTCCAAATCCTTTAATTGAACAGGTTGAAATTGTAAAAGGTCCCGCCTCTACACTTTATGGTAGTGAGGCTGTTGGTGGCTTAATAAATATTATTACTAAACTACCAGAAAACGCACCCATAGTTTTTGCCGATAGCCATGTTACTGGATGGGGAGAAGTTAATGTAGATGCTGGTTTTAAAGCTAAAGTAGGCGACAAGGCCACCTTATTATTTGGTACTAATTATTTTAATTACAGTAATAAAATAGATAATAACAACGATAATTTTACAGATGTCACCCTACAAGATAGAATCTCGATTTTTAATAAATGGGATTTTAAACGCAAAGAAAACCGAACATTATCGCTTGCTGCCCGTTATTTTTACGAAGACCGCTGGGGTGGAGAAATGCAATGGAACCCGAGTTTTAGAGGGAGCGACGAAGTTTATGGCGAAAGTATTTACACCTCGCGCTACGAGGTTTTTGGTAAATACCAATTACCAGTTGATGAAAGTATAAATTTTGAATTCTCCTACTCAGACCACGATCAAAATTCTGTATATGGCGACACCCCTTACTTAGCAGAACAACGTATCGCTTTTGGGCAAATGCTTTGGGATAAATCCTTGAAAAATCACGATCTTTTGTTTGGTGTAGCGGCGCGTTACAACTTTTATGACGATAATACTACGGCTACTATTACAGCAGACGAAGCAACCATTCCTTCTATTTTTGTTCAAGATGAAATCAAGTTATCTGAAAAACAAAATGTGCTTCTGGGCTTGCGTTACGATTATGATAATCGCCATGGCTCGATTGTCACACCAAGAATTGCTTATAAATTTAAACCTACAAAAACCGATATTATTCGATTAAATGCCGGTACTGGATTTAGAGTGGTTAACTTATTTACAGAAGAACATGCCGCATTAACAGGAGCGCGTGATGTTATTATTGAAGAAGCTTTAGACCCAGAACAGTCATATAATGTAAATTTAAATTATTTGAAGAAGCTGTACACCAAAAAAGGCATGATTTTTACGTTCGATGCCTCGGCGTGGTACACTTATTTCACCAATGCCATTATCCCAGATTACGATACCAACCCCAATCAAATTATTTATGCTAATCTCGATGGTAATTCAGTATCACAGGGCATAAGTTTAAATATAGATGCTGTTTTAGGTAGCGGTATTAGTGGTTCCATTGGAGCCACACTGCAAGAGGTTTCGCAAACTGAAAATGATATTAAATCTCGACAAATATTAACCGAAAAATTTACGGCTACTTGGGCATTATCGTATAAGCACTATCCCACCCATTTAACTTTAGATTATACGGGGAACCTTTACGGTCCTATGCGCTTGCCAATTTTAGGTGAGCTAGACCCAAGAGATGAATACTCGCCAACTTGGAGCATTCAAAATATACAACTGACTTATGATGGGTTTAATAATTTTGAAATTTATGGTGGCGTTAAAAACCTTTTAAATTGGACACCAAACAAAGGCAACCCCTTTATTATTGCTCGTGCAGACGATCCATTTGATAAAAATGTAGATTTTGATGCCAACGGCAATGTGCTTGCCACCCCAAATAATCCTTACGCCTTAACTTTCGATCCCTCATATATTTACGGGCCAAATCAAGGCATTCGTGCGTTTTTAGGATTACGGTATACTTTAAAATAAAAACATTAGAGATTGAAATGCATTCGGTAATAAGCCTATCACCCCGAATAAGACAAGACAAAGAATTCCATTATTATAAGATGTCTCGTTATTCATTTGGTACGCTTCAATTGATTAGAACACAACCCGAAAATCTTACAAAAATTAAATTAGAACCCTTGTAAATAAGGGTGTTTGGATTTAAAATCAATAAAAAAACCACTAAATTTTAGTACCTTCGTAAATTAAATTTAGAGGAATGAAAAAAATAGTTTTTATACTGCTAATTGCTAGCACTATTATTAGCTGTAAAACTGATAAAAAAGAAAACGGAAAACTTAATATTGTTACCACAACAACCATGATTACCGATTTGGTAAAAAATATTGGTGGCGACTATATCAATATTGAAGGTTTAATGGGTAGTGGCGTCGATCCGCACCTTTATAAAGCGAGCGAAGGCGATGTTACCAAACTTGTAAATGCCGATATTATTTTTTACAACGGTTTACATCTTGAAGGTAAATTAGTTGATGTTTTTGAAAAAATGAAAAGCAAATCACCCATTGCTTTAGCTGAAGAGATTGATAAAAGCACCTTAATAGGTTCTGAATATTTTGGGTCGAATTTCGATCCACACGTATGGTTTAATATTGAATATTATAAGCAGTTTGCCAGGAAGGTAACAACAGTGCTATCAGAAAAAGATCCAAAAAACGCCAATAATTATATTGAAAACCAAAACCAATATCTAGCAAAATTAGATAGGCTACAAGAAAACATTAAAACGACTATTGAAACGCTTCCAAAGGAAAAAAGAATATTAGTGACAGCACATGATGCCTTTAATTATTTTGGGAAAAATTACGGTTTCGAAGTGGTTGGTTTACAAGGTTTATCGACTGCCACTGAAGCTGGTGTAAAGGATGTTCAAAGATTAGCGGCATTCATTATCGAAAAAAACGTAAAAGCTATTTTTGTAGAAAGCTCGGTGCCAAGGCGCACAATAGAAGCCCTACAAGCCGCAGTAAACTCCAAAGGCCATGACGTAAAAATTGGAGGCACCTTATATTCTGATGCTTTAGGAAACGAAGGTACTTTAGAAGGCACCTATATTGGTATGTTCGAGTATAATGTGAATACGATTATAAACGCTTTAAAGTAAGTTTTTAATCACTGTCACAGTTTTCAATGTTCACTCAAATTAAAAAGAGTATCGCATAATAAATGAAAGATAGCAGAACAGAAAGTCCCTATCTCGGACCCAGTCCGAATCATCAATCTGCAGAAATAATGAACGAAGGAATGGAGATGCGAAACGAAGTTTCAAGAACGTTAAGCCGAGAGTGAATGATCCGCAGGAATTTCCTCAGATTGAAATGATCTTTTGGCTTGGTTTATCCTGAGCGTAGTCGAAGGGTTTTGCATCAAGGCAAAATGAACATTAAAAACATAAAAGATGAAACAAAAAACAGCAATAAAAGTAGACGATCTAACCGTGGCTTACAATTACAAACCCGTACTTTGGGATATCGATTTAGAAATCCCAGAAGGTGTACTTATGGCTATTGTAGGACCAAACGGCGCGGGAAAATCTACGCTTATAAAAGCAATTTTGGGTATTTTAAAACCCATTGCCGGAAGTGTTAGTATTTTCGGAAAACCTTATGAAAAGCAACGCCATCTCGTCGCTTATGTACCACAAAAAGGAAGTGTAGATTGGGATTTCCCAACCACAGCACTAGATGTTGTGATGATGGGAACTTACGGCAGTTTAGGTTGGATAAAACGGCCCAAGGAAAAAGAAAAAAAGGCAGCACTCGAAGCTTTAGAAAAAGTAGGGATGCTGGCTTTTAAAAATAGGCAGATAAGTCAGCTTTCTGGCGGACAACAACAGCGCATATTCTTGGCAAGAGCCCTAGTACAAAACGCCTCTATTTATTTTATGGACGAGCCGTTTCAAGGTGTAGATGCCACAACAGAAATAGCTATTATCAACATTTTAAAGGAATTACGAAAAGCTGGAAAAACCGTTATTGTCGTGCATCACGATTTACAAACTGTTCCAGAATATTTTGATTGGGTTACCTTTTTAAATGTAAAAAAAATTGCCACAGGTCCTATTAAAGATATTTTTAACGACGATAATTTAACCAAAACCTATGGTATTAATTATAAAGTAAGTGTTCAGGAGTAATGAATTTACAAGACTATTTTTCTTTAGTATTTAGTGATTATACACTTAGAACCATCACGCTAGGCACAGCTATTTTAGGTGCTGTAACAGGTATGCTTGGTAGCTTTGCTGTATTGCGTAAACAAAGCCTTTTGGGCGATGCCATTTCTCATGCGGCTTTACCAGGTATTGCTATTGCTTTTTTAATTACTGGTACAAAAGACACGAATGTACTGCTTTTAGGTGCTTTGGTAAGTGGTTTAATTGGAACGTTTTGGATTAGAGGTATTATCACCAAAACGCATCTAAAGTCGGATACGGCTTTGGGTTTAATCTTATCGCTATTCTTTGGCTTCGGAATATTACTACTCACCTTCATACAGAAACAACCCAACGCCAATCAAGCGGGTTTAGATAAGTATCTATTTGGTCAAGCAGCCACACTAGTTGAACGCGATGTTTGGCTTATGGCTATTGTTACAGGAATATGTGTCTTGGTACTATTGCTTTTTTGGAAAGAGTTTAAAATGCTCTTGTTCGATGCCGATTATACAAAAACCCTAGGTTTTAATACCAAATTCATTGATGTTTTAATCACTTCTTTTATTGTTTTAGCTATTGTTTTAGGCTTGCAAACAGTGGGTGTGGTTTTAATGAGTGCCATGCTTTTAGCTCCAGCTGCTGCGGCTAGACAATGGACAAACAGTTTGAGCACCATGGTTTTTCTTGCGGCTATTTTTGGAGCGTTTTCTGGAGTTTTTGGCACAGCCATTAGCGCCAGTCAAAACAATTTATCTACAGGCCCTGTTATTGTTTTAGTGGCCTCTGTTTTTGTTATATTTTCATTTATTTTTTCACCCAGTCGTGGTTTATTATTTAAGCAAATTCGTTTTAGAAATAACAGACGGGATTTAGAACTTCATAAAACATTAGCCTTCATGTATCATATTGCAGAAACACACGATAACATTTCACATCCCCACGCCATTAAAATATTGAATAATTTTCAGGGGTATACCCGAGGAACCCTTCAAAAGCTAGTCAAAAAAAATTATGTTACACTTGACGGGAATATGTGGAGTTTAACTGAAGAAGGCTTTAAGACTGCTGCTAATTTATACACTCAAAAAACTCATGAATAGTGCGCAAATAGAAATACAATTAATTGCCAGTTTAGTGGCCGTGGCTTGCGCCATTCCAGGCGTGTTTTTAGTGCTACGTAAGATGGCTATGATTAGCGATGCCATAAGCCACTCCATTCTGCCGGGTATTGTTGTCGGTTTTTTTATAACCCAAGACCTCAACTCCCCATTACTTATTTTACTGGCCGCTTTAACCGGAATTATTACGGTTGTTTTGGTGGAGTATATTCAAAAAACAGGATTGGTAAAAGAAGATACAGCTATTGGCTTAGTCTTTCCAGCTTTGTTTAGTATCGGTGTGATCATGATTGCCAAAAACGCCAGCGACATTCATTTAGATGTAGATTCCGTTTTATTAGGTGAATTAGCTTTTGCTCCTTTTGATAGATTACTTATTTCTGGTGTTGATGTAGGACCAAAATCACTTTGGGTTATTGGTAGTATTTTAATAGTAAGCATTTTGTTGTTATTGGCCTTTTTTAAAGAACTAAAAGTAAGCACCTTTGATGCTGGCTTAGCAGCCTCCATGGGGTTTTCGCCAGCTATAATTCATTACGGCCTCATGTCGGTTTCTTCAGTAACCATTGTTGGTGCTTTTGATGCGGTGGGCTCTATTTTAGTGGTAGCACTTATGATTGCCCCTGCCGCAACCGCCTATCTTTTAACTACTAATTTAAAGAAAATGCTTGGGCTTGCCATAAGTTTTGGCGTTTTAGGTGCTATTTCTGGTTATTGGATTGCGCATTGGCTTGATGCTTCCATTGCGGGCTCGATAACCACCATGTTGGGTTTGTTTTTTTTAATGGTGTATTTATTTGCGCCCAGCAAAGGCATTATTGCGGTGCTTTACAGAGAAAAACAACAACGCACAGAAGTCTCTCTAATAACTTTTTTACTGCATTTAAAAAATCATAATGAACTCGAAGAACGCCATGTAAAGCATTTAAACGAGCATATTAATTGGCAAAAAGTGCGATCAAAAACCGTTTTAGATTTGGCTCTAAAAAATAATATGATTGTCATTGAAAACCAGATCGTCTCGTTAACTAAAAAAGGCGACGATTTCACCTCACAAGCCATCGATTATATCATTACCAACGAAGATGCAAAAATAGAACACATGAAGGATGATTTCTTTTTGTTCAGAGGCTAATGGCATTCAGTGCATTCCGAATATATTCGGAGTCGAAGAATCTCATGATTTTACTTGTTGTTATAATTGAAAGATGGCTTCGTCATGCTTCCTCGCCATGACGGGTTATTATGATGTGCTTTGCTTTAAAGCTGGTTGTTATATAGGGCGTAGCTTGTTACTCAGAGCTCAACCTGTCATTCAGAGCACAGCGAAGAATCTCATGATTTTACTTGTTTTTTTAATTGAAAAGATGGCTTCGTCATGCTTCCTCGCCATGACGGGTTATTATGATAAGCTGGTTGTTATATAGGACGTAGCTTGTCACTCAGAGCACAACCTGTCATTCAGAGCACAGCGAAGAATCTCATGATTTTACTTGTTGTTATAATTGAAAGATGGCGTCGTCATGCTTCCTCGCCATGACGGGTTATTATGATGTGCTTTGCTTTAAAGCTGGTTGTTATATAGGGCGTAGCTTGTTACTCAGAGCTCAACCTGTCATTCAGAGCACAGCGAAGAATCTTATCGTTTTAATTGCCGTTTAATTGAAAGATGGCGTCGTCATGCTTCCTCGCCATGACGGGTTATTATGATGTGCTTTGCTTTAAAGCTGGTTGTTATATAGGGCGTAGCTTATCTCTCAGAGCACAAACTGTCATTCAGAGCACAGCGAAGAATCTTATGATTTTACTTGTTGTTTAATTGAAAATATGGCGTCGTCATGCTTCCTCGCCATGACGGGTTATTATGATGTGCTTTGCTTTAAAGCTGGTTGTTATATAGGGCGTAGCTTGTTATTCAGAGGACAACCTGTCATTCAGAGCACAGCGAAGAATCTCATCGTTTTAATTGCCGTTTAATTGAAAAGATGGCGTCGTCATGCTTCCTCGCCATGACGGGTTATTATGATGTGCTTTGCTTTAAAGCATGTTGTTATATAGGACGTAGCTTGTCAATCAGAGCACAAACTGTCATTCAGAGCACAGCGAAGAATCTCATGATTTTACTTGTTGTTATAATTGAAAAGATGGCGTCGTCATGCTTCCTCGCCATGACGGGTTATTATGATGTGCTTTGCTTTAAAGCTGGTTGTTATATAGGGCGTAGCTTGTTACTCAGAGCACAAACTGTCATTCAGAGCACAGCGAAGAATCTCATCGTTTTAATTGCCGTTTAATTGAAAAGATGGCGTCGTCATGCTTCTTCGCCATGACGGGTTATTATGATGTGCTTTGCTTTAAAGCTGGTTGTTATATAGGGCGTAGCTTGTCTCTCAGAGCACAAACTGTCATTCAGAGCACAAACTGTCATTCCGAGCACAGCGAAGAATCTCATGATTTTACTTGTTGTTATAATTGAAAGATGGCTTCGTCATGCTTCCTCGCCATGACGGGTTATTATGATGTGCTTTGCTTTAAAGCTGGTTGTTATATAGGGCGTAGCTTATCTCTCAGAGCACAAACTGTCATTCAGAGCACAGCGAAGAATCTTATGATTTTACTTGTTGTTTAATTGAAAAGATGGCGTCGTCATGCTTCCTCGCCATGACGGGTTATTATGATGTGCTTTGCTTTAAAGCTGGTTGTTATATTGGGCGTAGCTTGTCTCTCAGAGCACAACCTGTCATTCAGAGCACAGCGAAGAATCTCATCGTTTTAATTGCCGTTTAATTGAAAGATGGCTTCGTCATGCTTCCTCGCCATGACGATTAATTTAAAAACGCGTTAAAAAATGTGCTTCAGTTGTACCTCCTGTTGAGAGATAGTGGCAATCTCATTTAATATATTTATTTTAGCAATATGGCAAAACATAACGAACTTGGAAAAAAGGGCGAACAACTCGCAGTAGATTTTCTGTTGAAAAACAAATACGACATTATTGAGCGTAACTATCGTTTTGATAAAGCTGAAGTTGATATTATTGCTCAAAAAAAAGATATACTCGCCATTATTGAAGTTAAAACCCGATCGACAACCGATTTTGGAAATCCGCAAGATTTTGTAAAACCCAAACAAATACAACGACTCGTAAAAGCAGTAGATGAGTATGTAAACTCTAAAGATTTAGACGTGGAAGTACGTTTTGATATTATTGCCATTGTTAAAGAACCAAACAGCTTTAAAATTGAGCACCTAGAAAATGCTTTTTATCATTTTTAAGACTTACACCAACAAACTACTCAACTTCAAAAAATGATTTTAAAGCCTCAAAATCGTATGGCTTAGCCACAATTTCTTTATCTCTATTTAAAATAAAATAGGTTGGTGTTTGATAAACTCCATAAGCGTTACCAATTTTATTATCCCATTTACCTTCGCCATAAATATGTGTGAATTCGGAATAATTTTTGATTAAACTCTTCCATGCCGTAGGTTCATTTTCTAGCCCAATAGCTAGCACTTTTAGCTTGCTGGCATTTACTGTTTTTATGAACTTTTGCAATTCCGGAATCTCGTCTAAACAATGCCCGCAGGTACTACTCCAAAAAACAATCACGTAATGTTCGGCTGAAAGTAACTCACTTAATTTTTTAGTGATTTTATTTGATGCGCTTGTAATCTCAAAAGAGAAATCTGGGGCTTTATTTCCAATTGAAGTGTTTTTAAACACGGTTAAATCCCTAACTAAATCGGTATCGTTTAATTTTTTTGCAATGTTAATTAAATGCTTTTCAGAAATATAATTTGCAACCTCCTCTAAACCTAGATCAATCATTTGTTGCCATAAATCGATTAGCAAGACCCGTTTTGTTTCATTTGGAGCCTTTGTCATGGCCTGGCAAAAAGCGTCGATATTCTTTTTGTAATTAGTGATTTCATCTTCGTTATCCTGCGATAAACCAAATATATAATTTAGCATTCGCTCTTGAAAGAAATCTGAACTCTGTAAAATGTCGTTATTAAAATCAACATGATCAAAATAATGCTTTTTTAAATGTTTTACATAGGTTTCTACATCTTCGAATGTTTTAGGAATATAAGGCCGGTTTGCTTTTATAAATTCTAGTGCTATAGTCCCTTTCGCTAGGGCTTCGTAGCTCGCTTGGGCTTCGCGCTGCGTTTTAAAAATAGAGTTAAGAGTTAGGGAATCTTTGCTTTCTTCTCTGTAAAAATTACCGATACTATGCGTTATCATTGACATACTATTAGTATAAGACGCTAGTAATTTATTTTCTGATGAGGATTGAAATTTAACACCAGTTTCTGAGTTGAATGTGAATTCTATATTTTCTTTTCCGTTGTAAATAATATCAAAATTATAATCTTCTTGCGGAATAGCGTATACAATTTTAAATATGCCTTTTTTTATAGTAGAATCCAGTTTAAATTCTAATAGTCCATTTTTAATTTCGGCATTTGTAACATACTTTGAAACCGTTGGTGTTACTCGGTATAACAAAGCCATATTATAGGATTGCGCAGGTGTAAACTTACCTTTTATAGTATGTTGACCAAAAAGCATATTTGGCAATATTAAGATTAAGGCAAGAAATAATTTCAACATGATTCTAAATTTAAATTTCGTCAACACTACTTAAGCCGTAATGGGTTTTAAAATCGCCAAGGCTTGCTGTACTGTTTTAACTGCATCAAAAGTAAGCAATAACCTTAAACCATTTCGAGTTTGCTTTTCTTTTATCTTACAAATATTAGGGTTTGATTGTACAAATTTAAGTACTTTAGTAAAACTATCACTTTGGTAAAATTTACTTTGTTGATCGGTTATAAAATACCCAATAAATTTACCTTTTTTCATAATAACTTTTTCGAATCCTAATGTTGTAGCCATCCATTTTATCTTAACGCTATCTAACAAATCGACTACTGGTGATGGTAATTCTCCAAAACGATCTATGAGGTTCGATTCAAACTTTTGCAAATCGACTTCGGTCTTTAACTGATTAAGTTGGGTATATAAATTTAATCGTTCTGCTATATTATTTACATAATCGTCTGGGAAAAGCAGCTCGAAATCGGTGTCTATAGTTACCTCTTTTACATACACTTTATCGGTTTCATCTTCATCGTAAAGATCTTTAAACTCGTTTTCTTTAAGTTCTTCAATGGCTTCATTAAGTATTTTTTGATAGGTATCAAATCCTATTTCATTTATAAAACCACTTTGTTCGCCACCAAGTAGATCGCCTGCCCCTCGAATTTCTAAATCTTTCATAGCGATATTAAAACCGCTACCCAACTCTGTAAATTGCTCTAAGGCCGTGATGCGTTTTCTAGCATCATCGGTCATTGCAGAATACTCTGGAGTTATAAAGTAACAAAAGGCCTTTTTATTGCTTCTACCAACACGACCACGCATTTGGTGCAAATCACTCAAACCAAAATTATTGGCATTATTAATAAAAATCGTGTTGGCATTTGGCACATCAAGGCCACTTTCTACAATGGTGGTACTCACTAAAACATCAAAAGCACCATCCATAAAAGACAGCATGAGTTCTTCAAGTTTTTTACCCTCCATTTGCCCATGACCAATACCAATTTTAGCATCGGGCACTAGACGTTGCAACATGCCAGCCACTTCTTTTATGTTTTCTATACGATTATGAATAAAGAATATTTGTCCGCCACGCTCAATCTCATAACTTACTGCATCACGAATGGTTTCTTCGTTAAAACGAATAACATGACTCTCTATAGGGTATCGATTTGGGGGCGGTGTTGTAATGACCGATAAATCTCGTGCTGCCATTAAACTAAATTGTAAGGTACGCGGTATTGGAGTAGCGGTAAGGGTTAACACATCGACGTTGTCTTTTAAGGTCTTTAGCTTTTCTTTTACGGCAACGCCAAATTTTTGTTCTTCGTCTACGATAAGCAATCCTAAATCTTTAAACTTTACATTTTTGTTTACCAATTGGTGCGTGCCAATAATAATATCGACGTTTCCGTTCTCTAAACCCTCTAAAGTCTCTCGTTTTTCTTTGGCTGTTCTAAAGCGGTTTACATAATCTACGGTAACTGGAAAGTCTTTTAAACGCGATTTAAATGTTCTGGAATGCTGATAGGCGAGTACGGTTGTTGGCACTAATACAGCAACTTGTTTCCCGTTATCGACGGCTTTAAATGCGGCGCGAATAGCCACTTCGGTTTTACCAAATCCCACATCGCCACAAACTAACCGATCCATTGGGCGCGTGCTTTCCATATCTGCCTTTACATCGGCGGTAGCTGTGCTTTGGTCGGGTGTGTCTTCATAAATAAAAGACGCCTCCAACTCGTGTTGCATATAACTATCTGGATTGTATTGGTAGCCCTTTTCGGTTTTACGTTTGGCGTAAAGTTTTATCAAATTAAAAGCCACATGTTTAACACGTGCTTTTGTTTTTTGTTTTAGGGTTTTCCAGGCATTACTGCCCAATTTATAAATTTTTGGAGCCTTACCATCTTTACCGTTAAACTTAGTGATTTTGTGTAAGGAATGAATGCTTAAATATAATATATCCCGCTCCCCGTAAACCAATTTTATGGCCTCTTGTTTTTTGCCTTCAACATCAATTTTTTGAAGCCCACCAAAGCGTCCTATACCGTGATCGATATGCGTAACATAATCGCCAATATCTAAATTAGTAAGCTCCTTTAAAGTGATGGCTTGTTTTTTGGCAAAACCATTTTTAACATGAAATTTATGATAACGCTCAAAAATTTGATGGTCGGTATAACACACGATTTTACTGTCGTGATCTATAAAACCCTGATATAAGGATAAAATAATAGTTTGATACTGCTTAACGTCAAGATTAGAATCGTCGAAAATATCGTGAAAGCGTTTAGCTTGCTGCTCGCTTACACAAGCAATATAATTGGTGTAGCCCTTTTCATGATTCGTATTTAAATCTTCTATTAAAAGATTAAACTGCTTATTGAATGAAGGCTGTGGTGTGGTATTAAAAGATATTTCTTTTACCTCGTTACGAGACGTTTGCGACGCACTAGTCTCTGCAAATGAAACAGATTGTTTCGTTTCGCTAGCCATGCCTTTGTTTCTAAAAACAGATGTGCTTCCAAATTCTAGTAAAGAAAAATCTAATAATTGTTTTTTTAGTAAAACTGAATTCGTGAATAGGGCTTCTGGTTTCGCGTGTTTTAATTCGGAGTCGAGTGATTTGAAAGCGTCTTGGGCTTTTTCATAAAAATCGTCTATTCGCGCAAAGAACAAATCGGTGTTTTTAAAACAGACAACTGTTTTCTGAGCGATATATTTTAGAAAACTTTGGCGGTTTTCGTTTAGTAATTTATTGGCAACATTGGGGATGATATTAATTTTCTTTATTTGCTCTAAAGAAAGCTGGGTTTCTACATCGAAAGTTCGAATGCTATCGACCTCATCACCAAAAAATTCCATGCGATATGGCTTGTCGTGCGAAAATGAAAATACATCTACAATACCACCACGCACTGAGAACTCACCAGGTTCGGTTACAAAATCGACACGTTTAAATTGATATTCAAATAAAACTTCGTTTACAAAATCTATAGATATTTTATCGTTTAGCGCGACTTTTAATGTATTACGCTCCAACTCTTTCCTAGTGACTACCTTCTCAAACAGCGCATCGGGATAAGTTACAATTATGGCTGGTTTTTTTTGAGAGTTAATACGGTTTAACACCTCGGCACGAAGCAGTACATTAGCATTATCGGTTTCTTCAATTTGATAAGGCCTGCGGTAACTACCTGGATAAAACAACACATCTTTTGGGTTACACAATTGCTCTAAATCGTTTAGGTAGTGTGCCGCTTCTTCTTTATCGTTAAAAATAATTAAAAAAGGATTCTTACTTTGTTTAAAAACATTCGATATCACGAAAGAAAAAGACGATCCTACAAGTCCTTTTAAATGTATTTTAGACTGGTCTTGTGCAGGATCTAAAGGTTTGTTTTTGGCAATGGCAGTTTGCAGATTTTGCATTTGCAAAGTCTGTGCATAGGTTTGCGAGAGGATAGATTGACTCACCTAGTTATTAAATTTTAAGATTGCAAATATACGGTTTACAATTATTTTTTTGATCCTTTTTTGATTCACTCGTCTTGATATGCCCTTATTTTTTAAAAACCAAGGCTTTCAAATTCCCATAGTCATGGTGTTTGCATTTACAACAGCATGCTTTTGTTGTGCTTGTGATAAGATTTAAGTGTATCGCTATAGAACGGGTACTTAACTCAAAATAAAAAACGAAGACTAAAAGCGTGACCTTTTTTATCTTAGCAAAAAAGAGTCACGCCCAAAACCATTAATCACAGCAGTTTGAAATTTCGGTAACTCGCAATGTGTTTACCATCCCTTTTTCTTTAATTGGCATGGCCGCTAAGCTTATATGCATATCTCCAGTTTGTAAATATCCCTTATCGCAAGCAATTTTATTTACATCTTCAATAGTTTCGTCGGTACTTACAAATTTGTCGTAATGAAAGGCCTTAACACCCCATAGCAAACTAAGTTGTGTTAAAATACGCTTGTTGGAGGTGAATACTAAAATATGTGATGAAGGTCTCCAAGCCGAAATTTGAAACGCCGTATAACCGCTATTGGTAAGGGTTGAAATGGCTTTAGCATTTATCTCGTTTGCCATTATTGCGGCGTGATAACATATAGATTTTGTAATGTACCGTTTGGTGCGGATGTGTGGTGGCAGTTCAGGTACTTTAATTAAATCTGAATTCTCTACACTTTTTAAAATGTTTGCCATTTGTCTTATAACTTGCACGGGGTAGCTTCCAATAGATGTTTCTCCAGAAAGCATCACAGCATCTGCGCCATCCATAACGGAGTTCGCTACGTCGTTAACTTCGGCTCTAGTGGGTGTGAGACTAGAAATCATGGTTTCCATCATTTGTGTAGCGATAATTACCGGAATTCTTGCTTTTTTAGCCCGAAACACCAATTCTTTTTGAATAAGTGGCACTTCTTCAGCGGGTACCTCAACGCCTAAATCACCCCGAGCAACCATTAGGCCATCGCAATGCGAAATAATTTTATCGATATTTTTTACAGCTTCAGGTTTTTCTATTTTAGCGATTATAGGAATTTTATGTTTGCTATGCTCTTTAATTAAATCGCGCAATTTTAATAAGTCTTCGGCATGTCTCACAAAAGACAAGGCCAGCCAGTCTACCTCTTGACCTATAGCAAATATCGCATCTTCTACATCTTTTTCGGTTAAAGCTGGCTGAGATATGGCTGTATTAGGAAGATTTACCCCTTTTTTAGATTTTAGAGGTCCTCCTTGAATAACCCGTGCCTTAACCTCGGTTGTTTTATTCGTGGAAACAACCTCAAAAATTAATTTTCCATCGTCTAATAAAATGCGCTCTCCAGGTTTAGCGTCCTGAGGAAACCTTTCGTAAGTCATAAAAACACGCTCTTTTGTACCTTCAAAGCGTTTGCCAGTTGCGAAAATTATTTCATCACCCTCTTGCACCACGACATCTTCCTTCATAACACCTACACGAAGCTTTGGCCCTTGTAAGTCTCCTAAAATTGCGGCACTATAGCCCAGTTCGTCATTGAGTTCACGTATCATTTTAATACGTGCTTCAACATCCTTATAATCGGCATGAGAAAAGTTAATTCTAAAAACATCTACGCCTTCTTCAAGCATAGCTTTAAGCGTTTCTTTAGTACTTGTAGCTGGACCCAGGGTCGCTACTATTTTGGTTTTTTTTCTTATTAACATTTAGTAAAAAATTAAATTATCTTTTGATCTTAATTGATCAACATCCACAATAAAAGCTGTTGTAACTTTCGAAATTTTCAAAATCTTATTTAAAACATAAGCGTCATCATAAAAATTAGTGTCGTTATCTATTTTTAGAAAATAGTTTACGGTTTTGTGTTCTGGCAACAGATTAAATGTTTTTGTTATTTGCCCTTCTGCATTAAATAACGATTGATGATTATGTTGTGGAGAAGCCTCTATTGTATTACAAATATTAGATACCAAACTCCAGGTGGTTAATTGTTTTTGATCTTCCCATTGGAAGATGGAATAAAAAGAACCATTTTTAGAACAGTCTAAGTCTCTAGGTTTTCTTACGAGGTTTATTCCCAAATTTTTATTGAGGAGATAAGCTAACCTATAATCTTCTATAGAACAGTGAATGGCTATTAAGGTGTACAGGGCTTCTTCAAAAACATCATCTAAAATAAGTTTATGTACAGACATGCCTTAGTTGTTAATAATTGTAAAGATAATATTTAAAATTTTTACTTGTGATACCTTTATCGTAATCTTAACGAATAAAACCACTAAAACGTTATAGTTTCATTTTATAAAAAACCCTTTATTAAAAACAAAAAAAGGTGTCTGTTTAACGACTTTTTTACCTTTAAGGTCTAACTCTTGCATATAAAATAAGCCAAGTACTTTTAAAAAAGTACTTGGCTTATTTTTACTTATAAACAGATTAAATTTTTACAATATCTGTTCTTTATTGGTCTTATTAGAAGCTATCTAGCCATCAATTCTTAAAAACGCTCCTTGCATATTAAACTCTAAATCTAATCCGTTATCCAGTTCAATTTGCTGGTTTTTATCGTCTAATTCCCAGTCTAAAATAATGTTGTTTGGGTAATTTGATTTTACGTACTCTAAAATAGACTTAGGGATCACACTATTTGGCAGTTGTGATTTTCCGCTAATATCTGTCACTCTGTTTTTGGAATCGAACTCCAAACTAAAATTATCTTGCAAAATCACTTCATAAGATGTGGAAAATAATTCTTTATCAACCTGAGCTTGCAGGATTGAGTTATTAGGAAAATGCTTACTTAAATAGCTTTTAATTTCGTTTGGCAGTTCGCTTGCTGGAATAATTTTATCTTGAGCAAAGCTTGTTAAACTTACTGAAAACATAATAAATGTGAGCACTAAAAATTTCATAGGACTTTTCATATGATATTAAATTTTTATGATTAAATAATTTTATTAACAACCTCATGAGGTCGAAGAGTTTTGAATCAACAATTATACCAGTTTTTAATTTTTATAGCTTAAAATGTTTGATTCTAGTACCAATTTAATTTTGAAATGCCGTATGGTGAGTTTGAATTATTTTTTGATTCGATGAGATAGAAATCGCAGATTCACGAACTCGTTATTTTACTATAATAAGGGCGTGAGCTAAAATCAAAGCATAGCCTAAGTTATGGTTTGATTTTAAACCGAAATATGGACGAAAAAGAACTGCGAAGCACATCATGAACACCTATTTATAAAATAGAAAGATGTGAGTAAACGAGCCATAGGCGACATGACATGGTTAATTTGGTATAACACAGCGAATTTAAAAAACTGAAGCATTTAAAAACGATATTTTACGTTTTATTAAAGCGAAATTTTAACTGCAAGCAGACGTTTTTATATGAAGGTATAAGCCACAATATCGGGTATAAAAAAAGCCAAAACAATTTATTTTGGCTTTTAATATTTTGTGGTATCACAGGCTTATTAAAACCATGGTTTTTTACCTACCTGGTACGTATTATAAAAGTCTTCATCAGATTTTGTTAAGTAAATAATACCTTCTACTAACCCAACAAGATATGTTAGACCAGCACCAAAACCACAAGTAACAGTACCTAGTACAAGAGTTGTTACTAAAAGTATAATCCCTTCTTTGTTATACCCTAAAATAAATTTATGCACCCCTAAAGAGCCTAATAAAATAGCTAAAATACCTGCTAACACTTTTTTATTTTCACCAGAGCCGAATGTTTCCTTTGCACTTTCGGTAAATTCTGAAGCTGTTTCCTTAGCTTCTTCAGCAAAATCTTTAGCTTTCTCCTTAGCACCTTGGGCAAATTCTCCTGCCTTATCACCCGCTTTTTTAGCGCCTTCTTTAGCTTTATCCGTCTTATCGTCTAGATTGTCACTAAAATTTTTTTCATCTGACATATTTGAATTGTTTTATAATTAATTGTTAAAGTTAAAAAAAAATATTGAACAGCCATTAAAATAATACGGGTATACATTATACATGAATAATCTCACCCTCGCTTAAAAGTGCCTCGCCACATAATCTTAAAAATATTTGAGCGACTGCAATGGTATCTTTTTCGCAGTAAGTTACAATACGGTTTATTTCATTTTCTTGATAATACACCTTATAAACTTCGCTTCCATCTATGTCGTCTTTAGGTGAAGGAATGCCTAAAACGTTCGTTAATAATTTTAATGAGGTATAATTTTTATAGTCGCCAAACTTCCAAAGCTCCAAGGTGTCTAAATGTGGTACTTCCCAAGGTTTTTTACCAAACAAATTAAGTTTTTCTGGAAGTTTTAAATTATTAATTATCATACGTCGTGCGATATAGGGAAAATCGAATTCTTTGCCGTTGTGCGCACAGAGTAAGTGTTTGGCTTTATTAAAATGAGAAGTTAGGAGGGTTTTAAAGTCTTCAAGAATCTTTTTTTCTTCACCATAAAAAGAGGTGACCCTAAATTTTCTACCATCTTTTTGTTTTGTAAAATATCCCACCGAAATACAAACTATTTTTCCAAACTCTGCCCAGATGCCAGCACGGGGATAAAATTCTTCGGCAGTGTAATCGTCTTTTCTTTGGTATTGTGATTTATGCTCCCAAAGGACTTGTTTGGTTTCATCTAAATCAGAAAAATGCTCTACCTCTGGAACGGTTTCAATGTCTAGAAATAAGATATTTTCTAAGTTTAGTTTATAAATCATAACCTAACATACTATATGCTTCTTCAATATACGTTTGGATATCTGGTGTAAACGATGCAATGGCATCTCCTGGCCCTTTAGAGTGCCCAAGTCGCACAATAATAATATTGTCTTTAGGCTCCACAAAAACATACTGACCGAGGTGTCCACGCATCATAAAAAAATGTTTTTTTCCTATGTCTTTCAACCACCAACCATAACCGTACTCCGGACTTTCAGGAAAACGAGGTGTTAAGGATTTTGCTACGAAAGTGGAATCTAATATTGGTTTACCGTTCCATTTGCCATGGTCTTTATAAAGTTTTCCAAAACGCGCAAAATCTTTAGCATTACTAGCAATACAACAGTAAGCTTTAACCAAATCGTTGGCTTCACTATCAACTTGCCAAAGTGTTGGGTTTTCACTACCTAAAGGTTTCCAAAAACTCTCGGTTAGGTAGTCATACATCTTTTTTCCTGTAGCTTTTTCAATAACCATAGCGAGCATTTGTGTATCGCCACTAGAATATTTATAAGCTTTGCCTGGTTCTTCAACAACTTTTAAGCCTAGAATAACTTTTTCTAAATCGTCGTCAAAATAAGCACGTGTTGTAATGGATAAGGGCGAATAATATTTCTCGTCCCAATTGGTTCCAGATGCCATAGATGATAAATCCCCCACTGTCATTTTTGCAGCAAGCCCGTCGCTAAATTCTGGAATAAAATCGCTTACTGGCTGGTCTAAACTTTTTATATACCCGTCTTCAATAGCTTTGCCCATAAGACCAGAAACATAGCTTTTAGCCATTGAAAACGAATTGGTTTTAGAGTTTTCATCAAATCCATCATAGTACTTTTCAAACCAAATGCTGTCGTTCTTAATAATGACATAAGCAATAGTACCGTTGGTGTTATTAATTTGTTTTAAACTTTCGGTTTCCTGAATTGTATTGTAATCTTTATGATTGGGCCAGGGTTGTGGCGTGCCATTGTTAACCACTTGGTTATCGAACTTTTTATAATCTTCTAAATAGGCTGTAGAGTGCCCTTTAAGATAAATGGTTCTTACGGCTTTAAGTAAGTAATCGGTATCGGTAGCGTAAAGCACTACAATTAATAAACCCAATAGGATTATAAGCCACTTTACAATTTTTTTTAAGAATGTCATTGGTTAAGTTTTGTTTTTAGATACTAAATATAAGAAAATTTATACCATAATGTGATTAATGGGTTGATGCTAATTTAGCTGCCAGTTTACTTTTGCGCTTTAATTTATAATAAGCCGTATTTGCAACATAAATAGTTTTACTAAGCTCTGCGATTACCAAGCCATCTTTAGTAACAATGTTTGTATTTTTAACCATATCCATTTCTCCATTTTTGGCAACGCTTTGTTTAATATGCTCTATATCTGTTTGGGTAAAAATAAATTCTGTAAACACGGTTTCTTTTGCGGGACGCTTGTATCGTATGGTGGCCTCTTTATCCCAAACTACATAATCGTCTTTTAATATATTTATGAGTTGAATCATATAAATCGGGTCGGTTGCCGAAAATAAACTACCTCCAAAAATACTCCCCATATAATTCTTGTTTTTTAGACTTAAGGGAATTTTTATTTTAACATAATACCCGTCTTCAGACACCTCAATAACTCTGCCTGTTGTGCGTCTGTACATTGGCGACCAATTAAAGCCGTATTTATATATTTGGGCATCGGTAAAATACCGTTTTGCGATTTTAGTAACTGTTTTGTACATTTAAAATAGTGATTGTTGTTTGTTTGGGCTTTCGTGTTCTAAGAGCCATTTTTTGCGGTGCAACCCGCCCGCATATCCCGTTAAACTGCCATCACTACCAATAACACGATGGCAGGGAATAATTATCCAGATTGGGTTTTTACCGTTAGCATTGGCAACGGCTCTAATGGCTTTTACATCGCCCAGTTGTTTTGATAATTCTAAATATGATATGGTTTTTCCGAAGGGTATCTGCTCTAAAGCTTTCCAGACGCGTTTTTGAAAGTTAGTGCCTTTTGGGTTAAGGTTTACACTGAATTGTTTGCGTTTACCCTCGAAATATTCGTTAAGCTGAATGACACAATCTTCTAATTCAAGCGGAATAATATCTGTGGGTTTTTCTTCAGAATTTAATACTGTAATCGAAACTACACCCGCTGCATCACCAATTATTTTGGTAAACCCTAAAGGCGATTTAATGATGCAGCTTTCCATCACTTTTCATGATTTGATTCCCCTAGAAGCCCTAATTTCTTAGCTCTTAATTTCCAGTTTTTTCTAGCCTGCACTTGAAGGTCTGACACGTTGTCTTTTTCATCCATAATTTCTAAGCCCAGCAAGGTTTCAATAACATCTTCCATAGTTAGTAAGCCGCTCACTGTACCATACTCGTCGACCACTAAGGCCATATGGTTTTTGGTTTCGATAAGGTTATCGAATAATATGGGAATGGCCATATCGCGATCTACAATAATAATGTTACGTTTAAGGTCTAGCAGGGTTTTATTGCCGTTTCCTAATGCCATTTCTTTAAACACATCGTCTTTTAAAACTAGGCCTGTAATATTATCTTCGGTATCGGTATAAATAGGTACTCTAGAAAAACGTAAATCTAAATTTTTATTAAAAAAATCTTCAACCGTCATGGTTTCATTCTCCAACTTCATAACGGTACGTGGGGTCATCACATCTTTAGCCTTAATTTCTTTAAAGGTTAATAGATTTTTAATAATTTTTCTTTCAGACTCCAAGAAAACCCCCTCTTCATGAGCCATATCGGCCATAACCATAAACCCTTCTCGACTTAATATACTGCCATGACCAGTGCCTCCAATTAATTTTGTGGTAAGCTGAAGCACCCAAAGAACACCTGTCCATTTTAATGGAAACATAAGCACTTTTAAGGTCTTGGTTGTAAATTTTGCCAGCGATTTCCAATAGGTAGCACCAATGGTTTTTGGTATAATTTCTGAAGCCACTAAAATTAAAACCGTCATTACTGTCGATACCACCCCAACCATTAAATCTTCAGTAAATTTTAATCCGAAAAAATTTACAGTTTTCGAACCATACATTTCAGCATAAGCTACCTTTGCTTGAACACCAACTAAAATAGCACCAACCGTGTGTGCAATAGTATTAAAGGTAAGAATCGCTATTAATGGTCTATCAACGTCTTTTTTTAAAGCCTCAAGGGTGTAGGCATAATCATTTCCTTCTTGCTTTTTTAAATTTATAAATGTTGGTGTTACGCTCAATAATACCGCTTCAAGTATAGAACAAATAAAAGAGAAGCCTGTAGAGACAAAAGCATATAATAGAAGTAAACCCATATCGTGTTTTTATTAAAATCAAAATTACTAATTTCAAATGAGAAATTATATTAATCTTTACTACTGGTGTAAAATAGTTGTTGTAGTTTAGGTCTAATATTTAGTTCATAAAGATGGCGATGTGTTCTTGTGGGGTAAACGCGATTGGAAAGAAAAATAAAAACAAGTTCTTCTTTGGGGTCTGCCCAAACAAAAGTACCCGTAAAACCAGCATGACCAAAACTTTCTGGACTTACTTGTGGCGCAGGGTAAGCATCTTTAATACTTAAAGTATCGTTACCTATTAATGGTTTGTCGAAGCCCAAACCTCTACGATTATTATTTTCTGGATATTGAATTCTTGTAAATTCTTTCACGGTTTCGGGTTTAAAATACTGCTTACCATCGTAGGTTCCGTTTTGTACCAACATTTGCATAAATATGGCCATATCTGTAGCGCTACCAAATAAACCAGCATTACCCGACACACCACCAAAAAGTGCCGCATTATCGTCGTGAACCCAGCCTTTTACAAGTTGTTTTCTAAAAACAGTATCCATTTCTGTGGGTACTATAGCGTTTTTAAAATTTTTATCCTTCGGAAGATAACCAAGTGTCTTACAACCTAAAGGCTCATAAAAGTGGGCTTGGATATAGCGTCTATAAGGTACTCCAGTAATATCTTCGATTAATTGCGGATAAATTAATGAAGCAATTCCAGAATAGAGATATTCTTTTTCGTCGTTCACTTTAACCCGTTTAATTTTTCGATACACCTTATTTTTAAATCTGTTTTTTACATACAAACCGTTGTAAACCTGATTTGAAAACCGATTACTTTTTTTAGTTCTTACGAAGCGTTTTTTTATTTTTCCGTTTTTTACAACCTCATCTAAAAAAACGATATACGGCTGCATTCCAGATTGATGCGCTAAAAGTGCTCTAAGGCTAATGTCTTTTTTATCCTTTTTATTTTTCCATTCGGGCCAATAAGTACTAAAAGGTACATCTAAATCTATCTTACCGTCTTCGTAAAGTTTCATTAATGCTGGCAATGGCCCCATTATTTTGGTTACCGATGCCAGATCGTAAACATCATCTTTAGCTACTTTTGTTATACTATCAAAAGTATGGTAGCCGTATGTTTCATGAAAAATAATCTTGCCTTGTTTAGCAACTAATAATTGTGCGCCAGGAAATGCTTTTTGAGTGATGGCATCCTGCAGAATAGAGTCGACTTTAGTTTTGATATAAGTCGAATCCAACCCAACAGATTCTGGCACATCATAGCTTAATTGCGCCTGTGTCATTTGGGCATGAAACAAAAAACAGCATAATGCAAAAACCTTAAAATGAATCATATATAAAAAATAAGTATCTTTAAAGTTACGAAATCATTTTTTAACACTCTTTTGCCATGCTTGTAAAGCCTTCAGAAAAATAAATTTATTTTTAATTATCCGCAAAGTACGACAAATTGCTATCATATAGCAACATCTCCCTTTTGGTACGAAAAAAAATAGGACACAAATTTATTTTAACGATTAATAAGTTTAATAACATCTTTTGCAAAATAAGACGCTATAATATCGGCTCCAGCACGTTTTATCGCGGTAATTTGTTCTAGCATAACAGCATCGTGGTTTAACCAGCCTTTTTCGGCTGCAGCTTTTAGCATAGCATATTCGCCCGAAACTTGATACACCGCCACAGGTACATCGACATCATTTTTAATTTCGCGAACAATATCTAAATAACACAATCCGGGTTTTACCATCACAATATCTGCACCTTCATCAATATCCATTTGGGTTTCTTTAAGGGCTTCAATGCGATTTGCAAAATCCATTTGATAGGTTTTTTTATCTTTTGGAATATGTTCTAAATCTACTGGTGCAGAATCTAAAGCATCTCTAAAAGGGCCATAAAAAGCAGAGGCGTACTTAGCTGAGTAGCTCATAATACCAGTATCTATTAAACCTTGACCATCTAAGGCGTTGCGAATTGCCAAAATTCTTCCATCCATCATATCACTTGGAGCTACAATATTTGCACCAGCTTGAGCATGAGACACACTCATTTCAGCCAAAAAATTGGCGGTAGCATCATTTAGAATTTTACCGTTTTCTACAATACCGTCATGACCGTACATAGAGTATGGATCTAAAGCCACATCCGTCATCACCAACATATCCGGACAAGTATTTTTAACGGTTTTTATGGCGCGTTGCATTAAACCGTTTGGGTTTAAGGCTTCTTTACCTGCATTATCTTTTAAATTATCGGGTACTTTTACAAAGAGTAAAACCGATTTTAATCCCAGACTCCAAAGTTCTTTAACCTCATTCTCTAGCAAGTCTAAACTGTACCGGAAGTAATTGGGCATGGAATCAATCTCTTCCTTAACACCTTGACCTTCAACTACAAATATGGGTACTATAAAATCGTTTGGCGTGATACTGGTTTCTCGAACTAATGCACGCATGGCTTCGTTGGTTCTGAATCTTCTATTTCTTCTTATTGGAAACATAATAATTTATTTTTTTATTTTGAAAAGGTTTCGATGGCGATTAAACCTTATTGTTGAATATACAACGCTCCTTATTTTTTCATTAAACAAATTTGTTCTACAAATTAAATGGTACTCTCAATTTTTTTATTAAGCTGAAGCGCTTCAACCGTTCTAACAGTAGCAGCGGTTACCGATAAAGGCAACACGATAATAACCCCAATAACGGGAATAAACAAAAACAACATGAAAACTAAACCGTTACCAATGGCCAAACCGCGATGCTTACGAACAAATCTTGTGCTTTCGGCATATTTATAATGCCGCTCTAAAGTATAATCCATATTACCAAAACCAGCGTAATAAGCTTGTACAATAAATAATAAAATGGTTGAAAACATATTGACCACTGGGATAAACTTAAGCAATAAAATAGGGATAGTTATTAAGAGTTCTTTTATTAGATTGGCCACATTTATTTTAATACCCCGCCAAAGTTGATCGAAAAACGAGGTATTTCTATCCGATTGGTTTGAGACTCCTGTTAAATGCATTTCAATTTTTTCGGAAACTGGACTCATAAACGGAGCCGATAAGGCCATTATAATATGTTTATAAAGTATTAACCCTATCACTATAATAAATAAACCACCAATAACATTTCCAATGGTTATAAAGGTTTGTTTTCCCCATTCCCAAATCCATAATTTGGAAATTAATCCGCCAATATTATCGGAAAGCCCATAGGCCGAAACTCCAATAGCTATAGCCGTTACCACACTAATAAGTACAGGTATAGCAAAGTATTTCCAGAGTTTAAGCTTGGAGATTAAACTAAAAGCGCCAAAGTAGGCTTTCACTCCTAATAATATGTTTTTAAGCATAATATTTTTCGCTAACCCGCTCTTTGTGGAACGGGTATTAATAAGGTTTATCTCTTAAAATATGCAAATCTTCTTGATATTTATAATTTATTCCTTTGAGAAAGATTACGAAGGACTTTGATACTCTTTTACAGCATCAATAAAGGCTTTTGCATTATCTAAAGGAATATGTGGTAAAATACCGTGACCAAGATTTACAATGTACTTGTCTTTCCCAAACTCATTTATCATTTGGGTTACCATTTTCTTGATTACCGCTGGTGGTGATAACAAACGTGAGGGGTCAAAATTACCCTGTAACGTGATGTTGCCGCCGGTTAAAGCACGTGCGTTTTTTGGTGAGCAGGTCCAGTCTATACCCAATGCCGAAGCGTTAGATTTTGCCATATCGCCAAGCGCAAACCAACAGCCCTTACCAAAGGTAATAACCGGTGTCTCATCTTTTAAAGCTTCAATGATTTGATTGATGTATTGCCACGAAAATTCTTGATAATCGGCAGGGGATAGCATACCTCCCCAAGAGTCGAAAATTTGAACCGCATTTACACCCGCCTTCACTTTTTCTTTCAAATAGGCTATGGTTGTATCGGTTATTTTCTGTAATAATTGATGTGCTGCCACAGGATTTGTAAAACAGAATTCTTTCGCTTTATCAAAATTTTTACTGCCTTGACCTTGCACACAATAACAAAGAATAGTCCACGGAGATCCTGCAAAACCAATTAATGGAATATCATCGTTTAATAATTCTTTTGTGGCTTTTATCGCTTGATACACATAGTCTAATTCTACCGTAACATCGGGAACAATAACATTATCGACATCTTTTTGAGTACGCACCGGATTTGGTAAATAAGGGCCAAAATTAGGTTTCATTTGCACCTCGATATTCATGGCCTGCGGAATAACCAAAATATCACAAAACAAAATCGCGGCATCCATACCGTAGCGGCGAATGGGCTGTACCGTAATTTCACTTGCCAATTCTGGGGTTCTACACCGTGTAAAAAAATCGTATTTCTCACGAATGGCCATAAATTCTGGTAAATAACGCCCAGCTTGACGCATCATCCAAACAGGTGGACGATCCACTACTTCGCCTTTTAAGGCTCTTAAAAATAAATCGTTTTTCATATCTAGCTTTTGGCTGATGGCTTTTGGCTTTTCACTTTGGCTTATCAGCTATTTTTTATTCTATTAATTAAACTATTGATCATTTTAGCTTCTTTTTGAATTAAATCAAAAATGATTATCAGTTCTTTCAACTATATTAACCCTAATTAATAATGCGTGATGCTTTTAGAGATTAAATCTATTTATTCGCGAGAACCTCACAGGTTTTTATTAGCGGAACTTCGCTATTTCTAATGCATCCTCCTGCTATATTTGAAGGCACTAAAACTAGCGCTCTGTTAAATTGACTTTTCAATCCAAACCTTTCATCTGTGGGTATTTTATCAAACAGAAAAGAAACCTGTTTTACGAGTTCTATTGCATTTTTCCAGATGTTTAATTTTTTAAAGTCTCTCATAATTCATACTACTAACTGTTGGCGATAACAACTTTGCCGTGTTAATCTTAAATAGTCAAGAGGTTACCACGTCACTGGGTTTCTCGTAATGCCGTATCACACGTAATGTTCATTAACCAATTCAATAACACTCTCTACACTTGGCATTTTGGCCACTCTAACGTCTTTAAAATGTTTTTTAGCTTCGTTTGCAGTCGATTCTCCTAGGCAAAAAGCGATAACATCGGTGTTATTTATTTGCAAGAAACTATTTACTGCAGACGGACTGAAAAACATCACACTTTCAACCGAATCTATAACTTTTATACCATCGAACTTGGTTTGGTAAGCTTCAATTTCGTTGACTTTAATATGATTTTCTTCTAATATGTTTGGCAAATCATCTAACCTTAAATCACTACAAAAATAAGTCACTTCGGTACCCTCCATGAATTCAACTAAATAGTCTGCTAATTTTTTAGCACTATTTTCTACATGGGCTACCTTCCCAATTTTTTGTTCAACTAGACGCTTGGTACGCCTGCCCACACAATAAATATTTTTAAATTGCAATTCGGTTGCCGAATAATTGGTAATTAACGACTCTACAGCATTTTTACTGGTAATGATAACGTTTTCAATTTGGTTCTTTAACAGTCTAGCAGGTATTCTGTTTAAGCTAAATTTTATAAAATCGGCACTTTCAACATGCACCTTATCCTTAAACAGCAACCGCTGCGTTTCGGTAAGTGATTTGGTAGAATATACATTCGTTCTTTTGGCGACACCTCGAATACTATCCATTAAACGTTTACCACCGCGCTCAATTACAAAATCTGCACAATACTGTGCTATATCGTGATGCTCGCCAAGCTTTTTTACCCGTGTTACATCAATTCTTTTCGAACCATCACCGCTTAATAAAACGCCTTTAAAGTTAACCTCTTCATTTTTAATATATGCCAATGCACCAATGGGTGCCGTACACCCACCTTCTAATTTATTTAAAAATTCACGCTCAATACCCACACAAATCTCTGTTTCTTCGTGATTTATTTCTCTACAAATGGCTAAAACCTCTTCATCGTCTGCTGGCGCAGTAACCATAATAGCCCCTTGAGCAGGAGCAGGAATCATCCAATCTAAATTAATGGCATCTTCTGGTCGCACACCAATACGACCTATACCAGCGGCTGCAAAAATAGTAGCATTCCAATCTTCATTATCTTGAAGTTTTTGCATTCTAGAAATTACGTTACCACGAATATCTACAATAGTATGTGTAGGATATCTGTTAAGCCATTGTGCTTTACGGCGTAAACTACCTGTTGCAATTACGGCATGCTTAGCACTTAAAAACTCTTCGTTGTTTTTAAATACTAAGGTGTCGTTTACATTACCGCGCTTTATAACCGCCGCTTGTACAATGCCTTTAGGAAAAATAGTGGGCACATCTTTTGAAGAGTGCACCGCAATATCAATATCCTTATTAAGCATAGATAAATCTAAAGCTCGCGTGAAAATACCAGTAATACCCAGTTGATAGAGCGGTTTATCTAAAACAATATCGCCTCTAGATTTTATAGGGACTATAACTGTTTTATGGCCTAAATTTTCGAGCTGTTGTTTTACGGTGTTGGCTTGCCATAAGGCTAATTCACTATCGCGGGTGCCAATTCTTATGATTCTTTCTTGGTGGGATTTCAAAATGCTGAATTAATTAGTTGAGTTGTATTTAATTGAATTGAAGGCAAAAAACAAGGTGAATATGCTTAGCCTGCTTTATAAGCGTGCTAAGCTAACAAAATAAAACGAGCTTTACTTAAGCTTGTTTTACAGCTTAGGCAATATCAGCTTTTTTTGGTGGATTCTCCAGCTGAAACACTTTTTTAATAAGCTCAAGACTTTCCTCGGTAGAAACTTCGTTGTCTTTTAAATGATGTGCGAAATGATTTGTAATTTTTTGAATGATATTATTACTAATTATCTCGGCTTGCTGCTCGTTGAAATCTGAAAGTTTTTTACGTTGGGTATCTAACTCAGCTACTTTAAAATCATTCAGTTTAAGTTTTAAAGCCTTAATTGTAGGAGCAAATTTTCGGGTTTCTAACCAAGCGTTAAATTCTGAATTAACCGTTTCAATTATAGTTTCTGCTAAAGGAATATGCTTTTTCCGCTCAGCTAAGGTTTGATCGGTTAATCTCGATAAGTGATCGAGATGAATTAAAGAAACATTGCCCAACTCACTCACGTTATCATCTACATTTTTAGGAATAGATAAATCTAGAATTAAAAGTGGTTTTTTAGTAGTTATAAGTTGCTTATCGATGGTTGGACGTTGCGCCCCTGTAGCTACAATTAACACATCTGAAGCATTAAGCTCTTCTTGTAAATTCGCATAATCTTTAACCACTAAATTAAACTTACCTGCAACTTGTTCGGCTTTAGTTTTTGTTCTGTTAATTAAGGTTATATGGTCGTTTTTCGTGTGTTTTACCAAGTTTTCGCAAGTATCTCTCCCTATTTTACCTGTTCCGAAGAGCAGAATATTTTTACTGGAGACATCTTCAATGGTGTTTAAAATGTATTGTACAGACGCAAAAGATGCCGATGTGGCACCAGATGAGATATTAGTCTCGGTTTTAATGCGTTTACTAGCCTGAATTACAGCATTTACTAAGCGTTCGGTAAAATGATTAAGCAAACCGAATTTTCTAGAAAGTTTAGCGCTTTTTTTAAGCTGACTAATAATTTCGAAATCACCTAAAATCTGGCTATCCAATCCAGAACCTACACGAAACATATGTGCTATAGCCGCCTTGTTTTCATGAATATAAGCCACCTCTTTAAACTCTTCAACGCTACCTCTAGTATTGTCGCAAAGCAACTCAATAAGCTGGAAGGGATGCTGCGCAAAACCATAAATTTCAGTTCTATTACAGGTAGAATTCACTACTAAGCTCTCAATACCATTTTCTTTGGCTTGATTTAAAAGTGCAAGCTTAGCATTCTCATCGAGGCTAAAACGCCCTCTAACATTCGCATCGGCTTTTTTGTAACTTAGCCCAATAGCATAAAAAAAACTACTTCGTGATATATTGTATTTTAACATTTACAGTTTGAAAAAATTGCCTAACAAATATAGCAAGTATGTTAGTCAAAAAACAACGCCAAAAGAACTTTTAATATCGCTTGTAGTTTTTTGGTATTTTATTTTAATAATGTGACTCGAAAACGTTATTTTTGTAAGCCCATAGAGCTTTATAGCTCTGTTGATTTAGAATGAATCTAAATAAAGCAAAAATGAATAATCAGGAAATTATCGAAAAAAATGTCGCTAGCGGTACTTTTAATAAAACGGTTGTAGATGATGGTTTTTTCGTCTTTACCTACAAAAATGATAGTAATCAAGTTGAAAAGGTATCAAAAGAAATTGGTAGCAAATTCATTCAGTTTCACTTTTGCTTAAAAGGTCTAAGCAAATTTGTTTTTAACCAAGGCACATACGGTTTAAACATTAAGGAAGATCACTCCTTATTACTATACAACCCCCAGCAAAATTTACCCATTAATTTAGAATTAAACCCAAACTCTTGGGTGGTATCTCTACTTATTTCAATTAAAAAATTTCATAGTCTGTTTTCTTTAGAAGCCGATTATATTTCATTTTTAAATGAAGACAACAAGGATAAAAAGTATTACAAAGAAGGGGTTATTTCGCCGTCTATGGCTATTGTTTTAAACCAGTTAATTAGCTTTAACCTAAATCCGTCAATAAAAAGACTTTACTTTCAAGGTAAAGCTTACGAACTGTTAAGCCTGTATTTTAATAGAAGTGAAGACACAGATATTGAGCAGTGCCCGTTTTTAGAAGATGAAACCAATGTTATAAAAATAAGAAAGGCTAAAGATATTATTATTTCAAGAATGTCAGAGCCACCAAGCTTACAAGAATTAGCAGACGAAATAGGATTAAGTTTGAAAAAATTAAAAGAAGGATTTAAACAAATTTATGGCGACTCCGTTTTTAGCTTTTTAATCGATTACAAGATGGAGGTCGCCAGAAAACTATTAGAAACTGGCGAACTTAATGTCAACGAAGTAGGCCTTAAGGTGGGCTACAGCACATCGAGTCATTTTATTGCCGCTTTTAAAAAAAAATATGGTACCACGCCAAAAAAGTATTTAATGTCTCAAACATAAATTAAAACCGTTAGGTTGAAAAAAAATCAAGGAACCAAAAAAAACATATGAAAGGAATACTATTAGTAAACTTAGGGTCTCCAGACAGTCCCGAACCTAAAGATGTTAAAAAATATCTAGGTGAATTTTTAATGGACGAGCGCGTTATCGATATTCCGTTACTTGCGAGAACTGCCTTAGTAAAAGGTATTATACTAAATACGCGCCCAAAACAATCGGCTGCAGCTTATAAAAAAATATGGTGGGACGAAGGTTCTCCCTTAATTGTATTGTCGGAAAGATTACAAAAGAAACTTCAAAAACAGGTAGATGTACCTGTAGCTTTGGCTATGCGCTATGGCAGCATGACCATTAAAAAAGGCCTTCAAGAACTAGTAAACAAAGGCGTTAATGAGGTTTTATTGTTCCCTTTATACCCTCAATTTGCCATGGCCACTACAGAAACAATTACAGTACTCGCCGAATCGCTCCGCCAAGAACATTTTCCTGAAATTTCTATAGACTCTGTTCCGGCCTTTTACAATAAACCTGATTATATTGAAGTGCTTTCAAACTCTATTAAAAGGCATTTAGAAGGTAAAAAATATGAGCATTTATTGTTTTCTTACCACGGTGTACCAGAGCGACACATTCGTAAAAGTGATATCACAAAATCTCATTGTAAAATAGATGGAAGCTGTTGTGCAACACCAAGTAAGGCGCACCAATACTGTTACAGACACCAGTGTTTAGAAGTTACACGACTCGTTGGCGAAAAGCTAGGCCTTGAAGAGGGCACATATTCCACATCGTTTCAATCGCGTTTAGGTTTCGACCCATGGTTACAGCCTTATACCGATAGAACCATAGAACGTTTAGGAAAACAAGGCATTGAAAATATGGCCATTGTAACCCCTGCATTTGTGAGTGATTGTCTTGAAACATTAGAGGAAATTGCCATGGAAGGTGAAGAAATATTTCACGAAGTTGGCGGGAAGGATTTTACGACGATCCCGTGCTTAAATGATGATGATGAATGGGTTGCCTTACTCGCCAAATGGGTAAACACATGGGTAAGCGCAAAAGTGGAAACAGTATAAAACATGGAGCACTACTTTTATATAAAAGCGCTACATCTTATCTTTATAATAACGTGGTTTGCAGGTTTATTCTACATTCCACGTTTGTTTGTTTATCAAATAGAAGCTGCTGATAAACCTTCACCAGATAAGGAAATTCTGGGCAAACAATTAAAACTTATGGCCAAAAGATTGTGGCATATTATTACTTGGCCTTCGGCAATTTTAGCCACGCTTTTTGGCTTAGTTTTATTTGTTATAAACCCTAGTTTACTGCAACAACCTTGGATGCATGTTAAACTCGTGTTTGTGGTACTGCTTTTTATTTACCATTTTAAAACGCATCAATATTTTAAACAATTACAGAACGATGTAATTAAAAAATCATCGAGCTTTATGCGAATTTGGAATGAAGGCGCCACTTTTATCCTCTTTGCCGTTGTGTTTTTAGCCCTCTTAAAAAACGCTTTAAACTGGGTGTTTGGTGTGGTTGGCATTTTTGTTTTAGGAGTATTAATCATGCTCGGTTTTAAGTTATATAAGAACATAAGAAAAAAGAATCCCGAGGCTTAAACCACGCCCAAAATAGCATTGATATGACAATTATTATTGGTCTTTTATCTTAAGACAAAAGCTTTACATAACCAGTGTTTAAAGATATTTTGATTACACTAAGGATTTAGTGTATCGCTATTTTAGTAAGGGACAATAAAAAAAACCCAAAGGTTGTGCTTTTGGGTTTTTTGATATGAAACGGGCTGGCCTTTATTATACTCGTTCTAACATAATAGATTCTTGGTGGAATGGTTTCTATAAAATTATGTATCTCAAGATTGTAAAACAGTCTTGTAAACAACGCTCTCTCTAAAAATCTAAAAACAAAAGGCCTCTTTCTTTACTGATGAAACGCTACATTATGCACTAATGTTTCCCCGCAGCTAGCACAAGGCTCAACTACACCAGATCCCCCAGCACAACCTTTACTACAAGTATAATGCCAAACGCCCGCACTATTTTGACCAGCTGGAGCAGTTGGGGCTGCAACAGGTGGATTAGCAAAAGGCGCCGAAGACGCTGGAGCGCTATTCATGTTAGCACTTCCGTGATACGCTGGATTATGCGCTAAAAGACTTCCACAATTGTTACATTTACCCGTGGTGCCAGCACCCCCTGGACAACCTTTTATACAGGTATAATGCCAAATACCTAAAGCATTTTGACCAGAATCTGCCGATATTGGTTGGGTTGTGGCCGACTTTGTAGGCGTTTTTACATCCAATGCTTGGGGTGATTTTGAAGCGCCTTGCTTTGGTGCTTCAGATGTGTCTTTACAGCTATTTAAAAAAACGGCTGAAACGAATACTAATACAATGATTTTAAAATATTTCATATGGGTAGGTTAATTCAAGTCATCTAGGCGACTTTTGTTAAAACAATAAATTATTAGCTTCAAATATAGTTAATTTCAACAAAACCGAGTTCGGGGTTTATTGTTTGGTTGGGTTGGTTCGATTTAAATAAGTCTGATGGCTTTTACTAATTTCGTAGGTTTCCCAAGGTGCATTCTTGTATGATGATTTAAATTGAATTAAACTTTAGTATAACACCTATTATACTCGGTAAGTTTTAAGTGAAAAACCGCTGTTTTCAAGCTAATCTTGTAACTATTTTGAAATTTCAACAAGCCTAACAAAACCTCAATCAACCAATTGTCTACCTAACTCGGCTAAAAACGACAATCCAATAGTGTCGTACTCATAAATATTGTCGTTAAAGACCTGGTTTTTATTCACATGTATTGTTGCCGTCATAATAAATTCTTTTTTAGTTTTTTCGTTTATTATATATGCGCAATCTGTTAAAGTACCGTAAGCACTACCCACCTTATTGTATATTTTTATGTGTTTTGGAATGGCAGCTTTCGAGTCGCCAAACATTAAAAATTTGACATAACTTTCATGGTATTCTTTAGATAGGTAACCTGCTTCATGTGGCAACATCCCCATCGCCTGTATTATAAAATTCCTATCGTTTTCAGTTAAATGAAACTGCGCTTTTTTAGGATATAGCTCCGGAAACATAATGCGTTTCATTATGCCATGCAAAGCTGTTAAGGGCAAATAATTTTTTAAAGCAAAGTCCATAGGCGCATTTACCAAACTATCGCCAACCTTAAACCCTTTTCCTTTTTTAAGCTTTTTAAGTTTTAGAGGCTTAATAGGGTCGTTTATGTGCGAACTCGTTTTAAAAACGACTTTATTATTGTTGTAAAATACAAGTGGTTTTGTTTTTAAATCGTCTGAATTTGTAACCGATAAACGATGAGAAACGCTCCCTTTTATGCCTTTTTCTTTAAGCTTTAGGTTGATATAGTCTTTTCCTAAGTATTCAAATAATTGATTAAAAGCCGTATTGTCGCTGACAGCAAAAATTCTTTCAATCGCTTTAGAGACGGTCGTTTTTATACTATCGTTTTCTAAATTAAAAACGGTGTTTCTGTCTATTAGTTTGTTGGTATTTAATTTTTCTAAGGCCAGTATAGCAATGGGAAGCTTTACGGTACTTGCTGGATAAAAATAACAGCTGTCGTCTACCTGATAGACGTGATCTTCAAAATATACGGTATCATGTTGTCTTTTAATTTCGGTAAATAGAATTTGAACTTCGTGGTCTTCTATAGCGTCGAACACCGCTTTAATTTGACTGTTTTGAGAAGTCATCACCCTTTCGATGGGATTTTTAATTTCGCTTTTACAGCTTATTAAGATAATAATCCCGACTAAAAAGAAAAAACGCATGGCTGTAAAATTAGTTCCAATAAATATAGCATTTCTTTTCTAGATTTTAAAAACTTGGTTCATTATTATAAGTATACCATGCTTAATAAACCCGTTTAAGAAACCTGAAGTAAAATAAATGGTATTTACTTCGTTTTTAATAATTCGTTTTGAAGACTCGTTAAATTTTATTTTAAATCGAATTCTTTTTTACAGTCTTCACATCTGTACTTGTGTTTGGCATGTAATGGCATGGTGCCAAAGAGACATCCGAGAATAAATGCGAAAAAAGATTTTACGTCTTTTATTGTTGAAAATAATTCGATTTTTTCACTTTTACACTGCGGACACTTAATGGTTTCACCCTCATCATCAAGAGAATATTTATTAATAGTATCTAAAATATATTGCGCTTTAAGGGCTTGTGTAGACAGTACTTTTAGTTTTACACCACCAATAGCATTACTCACCAAAGGGTCGGTGTCTATAGTAAGATTATCAGACAAAAACACCTGAATACCCTCGGCCTCTAATCTGCCTTTAATAATTTGTGCTTCAGCAGAATATTGAAATCTGGCTATCGTCTTAAAGGTATCGCCCATTACTATATTGTTTGTTAAGATGCTAAATTTGTATTAAAGATAAGCCTAATACCAACTTAAGCATACGACATTTCGAAATTAAATTGGTTTATTCCATCTGAGGTCGCTAAACAGCCTTGAATTTGTATCAATCTAACTTAATAATCACACGATTTTCAATGTTTAACTATCCTGTGTTATCCGACTATTTCAAAACTAAAAAGCCATCTTTAAAATAAAGATAGCTTTTTTACATAACTTTTTAAAAATTTGTGCGTTTATCTCATGTTGCAAACTTCTATTTTTTTTCAAATTTATTTAAGGTGTCCTTCTTTTCGTCTACAACATTTATAGTTGCAGGTTTAACATCGGCATCGTGCGCATTAAAGTACTCTTCCAGAAGATTCATAGTGGCAGTTAATAAATCTTTTGTTTCTAGTAACAAACTAAAATACAAGGTCGTATTTTTAGGACTGGACTCTTCTGTTCTGGTTCTAGAAACTTGTTTGTCAATTTTATCGGTTACTAAATCGAATACTTCTTTTTTACGATTAAGAATAGAGCCGATTTGTTCGAAAGAGTGCGAATCGAAAGCAGCCTTGGTTTCATTAAACAGAATTTCTAAGGCATTATCAATATCTTTTAATTCTTTAATCTGACTAAACTTTAGTTTCTTATGATTATTATTAATATGCTTATGGCTTACTTTCGAGATATATTCCAACGATTGTGTCATATCTTGCAAATACCCAAGAATATTAATATAGAAGCTACTAGCGCGTAAACTTGTTTCGTCTAAGTTTTTAATAAAATAGAAGATACTATCTCTTAAATCATCAACCTCATCAGATAATTTATCAACCTGTTTTTTATTCTTTTTAAGCAATGCTAAATCTTGTTTAGCTAACCCTTTTACAGCATTAGTATAAATTCTGTTCCCGCGTTTTACAACGTTCGCTATATTACCTGCACTTTCGTGAATAACCCCTTGCACCGATTTACTCCCGGTTCTTTTTAGGCTGTCTTCAGCACTTACGGCTTTAGATTTTTTATTATGTGCGACACTACTTCTTATTAACAACACAATGGCAGCTAATAATAAAATAGGGAACATGACCTGTATATTCAAGTTTAACAAATAAGCCACAATAGCCGCTGCAGTAAAAGCACTTAACGCTGTGAAAAACCAGCCCCCAATAACATTTAAAACCCCAGCCACGCGATAAACGGCACTCTCTGCGCCCCAAGCGCGGTCGGCTAAAGAGGTTCCCATAGCCACCATAAACGTGACATAAGTTGTAGATAGTGGCAACTTATAAGAGGTTGCAATAGAAATTAGCACCGCCGCAACCATTAAATTCACGGCTGCTCTTACCAAGTCGAAAGTAGGAAGATCTTTAGCATCTTCTTTCGGGGTGTTAGCTTCGGGAATTTGAAATTGTTTCTCTATTTTATCTTGCCAAGAATTAGGCAGCATATAAGAGGACATTTGCGACATTAACATCGCTGTTCTCACAAATCCACGAGATAAAAAATTGGGCTGAAAACGTTCTTTTGTTTCACTTTGGCTCGCCAAGTCTAAAGAGGTCTTTACCACATTCTTGGCCTTTGTAGAAAACCACAAGGTTAATACCATAACCATTCCAGCTCCAAATAACAGCCAGTTATTTGTTGGTACTTTTTGAGCCAAAGCACCCATTGGAAAACTGTTAGCAGCCACACCAGAAGCCGCCCACTCGTTAAAAGCACTGTATGCCGCCATAGGCACACCAATAAAGTTTACCAAATCGTTACCAGCAAAAGCTAGCGCCAAAGCAAAAGTACCGACTATAATAATAAGCTTATAAATATTTGCTTTTAAAAAAACTATGGTTGCATATGCTAGTAAAGACCAAATAACAGCACTTACTAAAACAATAAGAGTGACTTGCTCTTCTAAAAATACCTGCAAGTTACTACCTCCAAGAATATCGAGCGGCTCACTGGAGTAAGCCGTTCCTTTTAGTCCTTTTACAAAAATAAAGTAGGTTATAGCGGTTAAGGCTATACCTCCAAATAAAGCACCAACCCAAGATGGTTTTGTTTCAAAATTGTAGGACAGCAATAATCTTGAAACCCATTGAACTGCGGCACCAATGGAAAAAGCCACGAGGACCGAGAGCAGAATACCAAATATAATTTTAGAGGCCTCTGAGGTATTTATATAATTTACCACATCGGTAAAACTACCACCATCGGCTCCAATTTTTATTAAAGCCATGGCCACAGCAGCTCCCAATAACTCGAATACAATAGAAACGGTAGTCGAGGTTGGCATACCCACCGAGTTGAAAAAATCTAGTAAAAGAATGTCTGTGATCATAACCGCCATGAAAATAATCATGATTTCACTAAACATAAATTCTCCGGGGTTAAAGATGCCTTTTCGCGCTACTTCCATCATCCCACTAGAGAAAACGGCTCCAATGGCCACACCAATACTGGCAACAATCATAATCGTTTTAAAGGATATTGCTTTAGAGCCAATGGCAGAGTTTAAAAAGTTTACAGCATCATTACTAACACCAACAACCAAATCTGCAACAGCTAAAAAAGCTAAGGCAATTATCATGTATAAGTATATGTTTTCCATAATTTAGTTTAAATCTGTTTATGCTTAAAATCGCTCACAAATATCATGAGTCTTTACGTTTGTAATGTTATGTAATTGTTATATTTTAAAAATACACCTCAAATTGTAAGCGGCACATGAGTTGATTATTACCGTGGTGCACTTCTAAATGGCTTATATCGGTTTGTACTTTTAAATTGTGTCCAGCAATAAATTTTGAAACCCCTAATGTATATTGATTTTCGGTGTTTTTTCCAGTAATATTTTTATCTAAGGCTATCGTAGTGTACCGCCCTGAGATTTCCCAATTGTTTCTACACAACAAGCCCGATTGCACATTCAAGCCTTTACCTACCTGCACAGTATCTCCTGTTAAGGTACCATCAGAATTTTTTGCAAGGGGATCTTTTGCCATTCTATCGGCATATTCTGCCATAAAAGAAAAGCCTTTATACTTAAACATGGCGTCTATAAAAAGCGTGTTTATGTGAGTTTCAAAAAAATGGGCGTCGTCATCAATAAACATATAGCTTCCTTGATTACTTCTGGTTTTTACGGCCTTGTTATTGTGGTCGTAACTCACACCAAGTGCTAATTTAGGGCTTTGCTCTTTCTCTAAGTCGCCTCCTTTATAATTTCCGTTTTTCACAAAATTTCCGAAGGGTAATACTTCCAGACGACCGGTATATTGATGCCCCCCAAGATTTCCTGTGGTTATGTTCCTTCCCTCACCTTGAGCTATGGAAAAAGCTTTTCTAATCATAAATCTATCTGAAAGATTAAATTGATAGTGTAGCTGTAAACCCAAATCTCTATCAATAGTAAATTGACTATTTAATAGCGAACGCCCTACTTGTTGCAAATGAGCCGAAGAAATAAGCCTTTCCCTGTTACCTGGTAGCTTAGTTTGACCAAACCAAAGCTCGAATCCAGGTGCGAAATTCCATTTCATAACGGCATCTATAATATAACGCGGCGCATGACTTGTAAAGGGTGAGGCTCCAGAAATATCTCGGTTAGATAGCCCTAGCTCTAATTTGTACCGCAGTTTAGGCGTTAAGGCGTAACCGTCAAATTTTAAACGCGCACGTCGCACTAAAAAATTAGACTCGTTACTTGCGCCATCTTCCCAATTAGATAAAGCCTGAAACTGCATTCTTGCACCAATTTTCATGGTCCAAGTACTATCTTGCCCCACTAAATTAAACAAACCATTTCCAAATTTAGGAGCTGCAAGCTCTTGAGAATATGAGGTCGAAATGGCTAAAAAGCAGAGTGCTAAACATGTAAATTTGATCTTCATAATAATACATCTGGTTAAAACAGTTGCAAATAACCAAAACCAATGTTAATTCAATGTTTCCAAATCATTAAGTAATAGACTAAAATAGGGTGATTTAATCTGGGTGTTAACCTTTAATACCAAATTAACAATACGATATTTCGAAATTAAATGGGTATAAATGGTGTTACGACTAACAAAAAATACCTTAAATTATGAAGACACTAGCTACGACTTGAAATTATTAGAGAGAAATAGGGTTTAAATTTTTATTTTCTCATCGTTATATTCGCAGGTGTTTCATTAAAAAAAGGCGCAGAAGACTTATACTTAAAAATTAAAAACACCAGTACCAAAACAAACAATACACCCAAAACCACATAAAAAACAAGGTCTTGTGATTTGTTGGGTTCAAGCGCCCCGTAATAAACGAATGCCCCCCAATAATACGGTGATTTCTTTATATTACTAATCGTATTATCTTGTAAGTAATCGAGTTTAGATTGGCGATTCGAATAAAAAGCAGATTGCGAGATGTTTAAGTTTTTATAAAACGATTGCATAAGCTGCGACGTAGACATATCGTTTATTGGCCACAGCGAAAACACAAGATTTTGGGCACCTGCGTATTGAAAACCGCGTGCAATACTCATAGCCCCTTCGCCCTTATAAAGTTTACCCACGCCTGTTTCGCAAGCGCTTAAAACTATAAGATTAGTATCTAAATTTAAACTGTACAGTTCATTTAAGTTTAAGGTATCATCATAAAAATCGATGGTTGCAGGTTTTACAAAGTCGCCGCTACTAGCATGTGTTGATAGGTGTATGGTATTATACTTAGACGCATTCTTTAAGAAATTACTTAAGGTTGCTTTTGTATTTATAAATATTGAAGATGGCATTTCGTTCTCAATGGCTTTAGCCTCTTCAATAGAATAGACCAATTGTTTATTTGTGTTTTCAAAAACTGGAAAAAACCCAAGGAGCGAGTCATTACTAGCACCCATCCTTGTAGCCAAATAGAAAAACGCACTCGAATTATAAGCAATGCTTTGACTTTTAAACCAAAACGGCATGTTTACAAATGAGGTCGTACTAGTTTCTGCACTTAAAAGCGTTTCAAAAGGCACAAAATTTAGTAAGCCGTCTGGGATAATAACTATATTTTTATTTTCCGAGAGCTTTTGCAAATCAAGTGATTTAAAGAGTTTATAAGCTTTATTTGTGAAATTTTCAATATTGTTATTAATAATAGAGGCCTCATCAAAAAGATGAATAAAATCAAGGATCTGTCTTTTAAAACTCTCATTTAAAACCATTTGGTTTAATGAAATTGTTTTGTTTGAAACTGTAAATTGATACAGCGCTTTGTTACCCCAAAAATACGCTACTAAAACGGCCTGATCTTCTAATAATTTATCTTGCAATTCTTTTATCTCAAAAATATCATTGCGAAGGGGTTGACTTTGGTTAATAACTGTTTTTAAGCTTTTTATTTGAACACTTAGTTCTTGAAGCTTCATACTTAAATCATTAATTATAGTCGGTCGATTAGCCTCTAATTGCTCTTTTATGAGCAAGCTTGTAATTCGCTCTTGCGCTTTTAACAGACCAAATTCTTTTTGTAAAAGACTGTCCTCAGGATATTGTTTCAAACGTTTTTTTATCAAAAACATCTCTTTTAGGGTTGAAGCTTTACTGTTTTCAGAATATTGAAACGCTTTTAATAAAAGGTCTTTATTTTTGGTTTGTTTATATAAATTATAAAGGATGTCGATACATTTTTCACTTCTAATTCGGTTGTTGGTTTCGTTCAAAATCTTGGTTTCTTGCGAGGTCCAGCTGTTTTCCAACAAATGAGCCACGTGAAAACTTAAATCGAAACTTTGTAATGCTCGTTCTGGACGGGATTCCATTTCGGCATATAAATCGAAAATGTCGATAAAGGTATTCTCGGCGTATAAGTCGGATTTATTTGGCAAGCCATTACCTTTAAAGTTAGGCAATAAAAGTGTTAAAGCAGTTTGTAAACTTCTAGAAGTCGCTTTGGGCTTATTTAAAAACAAGTACAACTGCGCTTCTTCAACATGAAGTTTCGCTAGGTTTCTTTTTGATAATTTTTTATTAGAAATTCTATGATTTTTAAATTTTTGAAATTCTGAAAACGCGATAGCATAATCCCCTTTTTGAAGTGCTATTTTATAATTATTACTACTATGAAGCGAATTTGAGAAGGTTGTGTAATCAAGTAGTTTTCCAGAAGCAATTTGACTTTCTAAATTTATTTCTCTTAGTTTTTGTTTTTGGTCATTACTGGCATTACTGTGGTTTATATATGTATTTACTATTTTAAAAACCATATCGTAATTGCCAATAGAGTAATACAGCTTCGCTAAATTAATACCACCACTAATTTGATGAGGGGTTTGATTGCTCTTTTCGGCTAAAAAAATGTACTGATTTATGGTGCTTATGGCATTGGTATAATTACCTGTTTTAATGTATAGATTCCCTAATGGTTTTAAGCAGTTTTCGATAATATCAAAATCTGAATAGCCCGAAAGCGCATTGCTATTAAAGCGTTTTATGGCGTCTTCATAAGTGCTAATGGCTGCCTCAAGCTTAGAAGAGTTATTTAAGTAATAGCCTTTATGACTTTGCAAAAACACTAAAGCCAATTGTTCATCTTTAGTTTTTACTTGGTCTTTAAATACCGTTTCAAGACTTTCTATACGCCGAAAAGAGGCTGAGTTTTGGTTTGAAATAAAAGTTTCGGTTGCGCTATAGATAGTTTCTTCTAGCGTTTGCCCAAAACTTATTAAACCCGTAAAAAATAGAATAAAGCACAATTTAGTCATAACATGGCGCCAGCAAAAGCGTTTTAAACTCAGAATTTCCAAATGGCGTAGAACTGCCAATAATTGAATTCGTTTTCAAAATTCATTACATAACGCGCGCCCAAACTAGGGCCAATTCTTGCAAAACCTACGGTGGCTTCAAACAGCAAACCAGTTCTTAAATTACTAAAAGCGTTTGTATTACTGCCAAACTCTTCAAAAGTATTAATAATTGGAGCACCGGGTTGCACGCCTTCAAATTGCTCAATTAAACGCTCTTCTTTACTTTTTTCACTTAATGAAATGGTGTTTTGCAGTCCGGCTCCTAAACCTATATAATTGTTTAGGTTATAGCGTAATAAAACAGGAATATCTAGGTCTATGTTTTTATAAGACCTATTGGTGGTAGTGCGCTGCCTAAACCTAAAGCCGGCTGCGTCATCAATGATTTCTTCAACAACTTGACTATCACTTTCATAATTATGAAAGGTGTTTAAAAGCTCTACTTGCCAATACCAACGGTACGATTTATAGGGAGATAAGGTGGCACCAAAAAAGTAGCTTTCAGAGTTTTTTAAATCGCTAAACGCGTTATAGCCCATTTTAGCACCAATTGAAATACCTGGCAAAAAACGTGTCGTGGCGTAATTGGTAATAATGGGGTCGTTTTTATCGAAAATAATAGCCGTTTTACTTTTGGTTTTTTTCTTATGAAAATCTTTAGCAAACTTAATACTGTATTTTACAAAGCCTTTTGTAGAGTCGTATACTTTAACGTTTTTTTGTTCGCTGCCGGGCAAGTATATGTTTTTGAAGGTGAAAATGGCTTGCTTGTCTGTAAAAGTCGTATCTAAACAACTGTAAATCACGTCCTCTTTCGGACAAATATCGCACTTGGGATACATATCAAGAATTTTTATGGTAGACTTGTCGAGCATATCCGGAATATCGGTTTCAAGACGGATGGTTCTCGCCGGCCCCTCCCCGTTATTTTGAAATTGAATTTTATACTTTAAGGTTTTAAAACGTACCAATCTATAATTTAAAATAGTACCGTTTGATGACATTTTATTAGGATCGTGGGAGGTTACAATTTCCATTTCCATGTCTTTAACCTTATGGTTGTCGTAATTTGCATCGGGCACATAAATACCACGAACAGAAATAATGGCACTGGTGTCTTTTAGCATTTCTGGGGTGGTTTTTAAACTAAAGAAGATGTTGCGCTCTTCGCTGGGTGCCATATTATCAAATTCTAAAACGCTCCAATTTTTATATGTCGATTTAGATTCTTGAATGGTTTCCACCAAATTAAATCGTTCTGTAGAATCTTGTGGTATTTCACTGCTTTTAATCATAGCTTTATTTGATGAAGCTAAGTAAGCATTCTCATTATTTATATTATGAGTATAGACAAAGGCCGTTTCAGGTTGGTTTTTTTCATTATGATGTGTCCTTATTTCTAAAACCTCAAAATTATCGGCTTTGTATTTTAATTCGTTATAAAACAGGAAAAGTTTGCCGTTAGTTTTATAGTTTTTGGTGTTTTTATAGCTTACAATAGTCACCATTTCTTCATCTGGAATCGGGTCTCTATTTCGTTTTAATTGGAAATCTTCATCCATCGACGCTACATCTTCATACGCTGTTGGTAGCGTATTAATCAATACTTTTTTTGGTCTTGTTGTTGGCGGTTTACCCGTATCATAATTATTTGTAGCCCAAAATTTAATGGTGTATTCCCCCTTTTTTTTATAAATGTGTTTTGGTGCTTCCTCGGTGCTGTAATGCCCATCTCCAAATTCCCAGAAGTAGGTGTAAAAGGCTTTAGGTGCTCCTGCTATTTGATTTAAAACAGGTGTTTCTGGAATAAATGAAACCGAATTTCCTACAATATTAGTTTTTATGTCGGCCTTTCGGGTTATAGTATCATTAAGAAGCGCCTGCCCATACAAAGATGAAAAACATAAAAAAAATAGAACTATGGCCATGCGGTTTTTCATTTGATTATATTTTTTTGATTCCTATTAATTGTGCTCATAGCATCTCGATTTATTTTCTATGGCTTATAAATATACTAAAAGGATACGTTTTAACTTAAAAAATATAAGAGCACAACAAAAATATTTGCGAGCAAAACAAATAGAATCCAAAATACAAGTATGATTATAAAAATTTTCTTCCTCATACCATCATATCAAAAAGACCTCGCTTTTGTTACCCTATAAACTTCAAAAAACCAGAAACAAATGTTTCTGGTTTTAAATAAAAGGCTAAGTTTAGCGGGGTAAATTAAGTAGGTTATTAAAGGTAGCTGTTTAAGGCAGCCCATTAATAAGGGCTGTAAGTTGAGCTTCGGTAGCGATTTGTGTTTCGCTGTCTGTGAAAGTAAATATATCATTTTCGGCAATGGTTACCGATTTTATAGCGTATTTCCAGTTATTTCCTTCTTCGGTTGCAAATATAATGTGACATTCTAAACCAATTGGAATCTGTCCGTAATGCTCGCTAAACAAACCAGTACCAGCATCAAAAGTATCTAATTGCGCCAATCCAGTTTCCTCGCCATCATAAGAAAGATAAACAGAGCTGTTTGTATTGTTGTAACCTTCTGGCACAGCCACTAAAATAGTTGTTTTTGGTCTTGGGTCGTTATAAAATCGATCGACATTAGACCATCCAAAAGATTGAAAAAAACCAAAATAGGTATTGCCTTCTCCAAACACACCGCCTCGGCCAGCAGCATCTTCCATTTCTTCCCAAGCGAGGTTACCATCTTCGTCGATAATGCCATTCCATAGAATCATTTCATTATCTACACCACCAGTTAAATCTGCCGGAATACGCATTTGAAAGCCACAATTGCTTTCTAAAGCCATACCTTTTTGAGTGGTTTCCACAAAGAACGCTCCACCAGTTAGCAACAACGCTTTGTCGCCATTTGGTTTTATTCCCATAGTAGGTTTGTTGGTAGTTATCATTTGGCCTCTTTCGAAAATTTCAACAAATTCTAAATCTACTTCTCCTGTTACAGCATTGCCATTTAGCGTTAAACAAGCACCGTTAATGATAATTTCGACACCTTTTTGCGATGTTAAGGTTATGGAGCCATCATTTGCATTAAATTGAAAGTTTTGTGTTAAATTTTCTAAAGCAACTTCTCTTAAATTATTAAAGTCTTCTGCTGTTGCACGCGTAACCATATCACTATCGTCGTTTTTTGTGCAACTTGAAAAAAGTAATGTTGCTGCTAATAAAGTTCCTAATACGTTTTTAAATTGTTTCATAATAAATTGGGTTTAAATTATTGTTCTCATTTATATAAACAAGGCAACTAGAATGTTACCCTGTTTCGCTAATTGTTTTTTTAGAGCTGGGGCTGACTAATTATTATTTTCTCTACAATCGCATCGCCAGAAGCTACTAGTTGTATCATTTTATGTGCGTAAGCTTCAGTAGACGAATAGCCTCTTGCTTTTCCAGAAGGGGTTTCCACTTCCCAGAAATAGTTCCTTTGAGTGTTATCAATTTCAGATTTTAAAACAAAGTAACTTGTAATTTCTGTGCCTTTTACCAATTCACCAGCACTTGATAAGGCTATCATTTTTTTTGCAGATTCCAAGCTTAATGATGTTCCAGAATAATTACCTTTTATAGTTTCTACCTGCCACTCAAAAATTTCGATAATATTATTATTTGTGATTTCTAGGACTTTAATTGCGGTATTAAAATCTGATTTTGAGGTCATGGCATTAGCATTTAGTAATGATAAGGTAAGGGCTGCGATAATTAATATTGATTTTCTCATGATTTCTAATTTTTATGGATTAATACCAAATTAGCCATGTCATGCCGCATATAATTTGTTTCTTTTTCGCCCATATTTCGGTATAAAATAAAATCATAACTCAGGCTATACTTTGATTTTCTATCTCATCTGAACAAAAAATAATTCAAATTAACAATACGACATTTCAAAACTAAATTGGTATAATTAAAATTTTTGTGTTTTTTATTATATCAAATGGTTTCTATTTGTAATTAGTTAACTGGTTAAAGCATTTTTGGATTAGTAAAAATTATGGGGTTAATCCACTTTAAAGCCAAGGGCTATGTGCGGTTGACCATAATTTAAAACAGGTCCCCCAGCACCGTAAAACGCAGCGCTTTGAAAAACGACATTGCCTTCTGTGATGGGATATGCGATATTGGTAAAATTGGTATTTCTAAAAATTCTCCCAATCGTTTGGTTTAAGTTGGTGTATCCTGGCAAAATGGTACGTCTAACGGTTATTACATCGCCCACAGCTACAGCTACTGGTGTAATGGCTTGATAATCTAGCATGGTTTGAGAAAACGTATGTACACCAGTATAAGAGGTATTGCCATTAATAATTTCCATGGTATAACCACCAGCATAAGTACTCGGGTTTTGGTAGCCCACAGAACAAATTTCTCCATTTGCATTAATTATTATTTCGTATTCATGGGTTTCTAAATCCATGGTCTCCACAATATCATAACCGTTAGCAGTGGCGTAAGCTGCAGTAATTAAATCGTTAACATAATGGTTTTCACATACATTATTAGTGGGGTCGTTGTCGCTATCACAGGATACAAGTGTTAGCACACAAATTGTAAAAAGAAATAAAAGTTGAGTTGTTTTAAGATTTTTCATGATTCTCTATTTTAATAATTATGGTTAATAGGCTGTTGCCATATTTGTTATGACACCCTTAGATAAAAACCATTTTAAATTGTTACCCTTTTATTTGAAAGTTTTTTTACTTTAGTAGCAAATACAAGGTGTAATGAGTGAAAAAAAAACACATGAAGACCAAAAATATATTGTGGGATTACTGCAAAATAACTCCTCTATTATACAGTCTATATATAATAGGTTTGCACCAAAGGTTATTAATTACATCAAGCAGAACAGTGGCTCTACAGAACAAGCTCAAGATGTTATTCAAGACACTTTAATCACCATTTACAATCAAGCCAGTAAAAAAGAGCTAAGGCTAACTTGCCCTTTTGATGCGTACTTCTTTTTATTGTGTAAACGCAAATGGTTAAACGAATTAAAAAAACCTAATAAGAAGCAGGTAACAATTAATGAGGAGGTGTTATATAAAGACGACGACGCCCAAGAACTGGCTTTCGAAACGCATTTATTTGGTGAAAAGCAAGCCTTATTTACCGAGATGTTTAGCAAACTGGGTACCGCGTGTAAAGATTTACTAAACGCCGCTTTTAAAATAAAATCTATGGAAGCAGTAGCCAAAAGCCTTGGTATTACCTATGCTTATGCTAGGAAAAAGAAATCTTTATGCATTGCTAAACTAACAAAATTGGTTCAAGAGTCGCCAAAATTTAACCAACTTAATAACTAATTGTAATGGAAGACCAAAACCACATACTGTTCGAATCTTACTTATCTGAAGAATTATCTCCAGATGAAAAATTGGCTTTTGAATTACGCCTAAAAACCGAACCAAAACTCAAACAAGATTTTAAAATCTATAAAGAATTAACTTCTTTTTTAACCCATAAATTCGATCATGAAGAAGCTTCTGAAGCCTTTAAAAATAATTTAAAAACCATATCTAATACCTATTTTGAAAAAGGAGAAACGCCAAAAAAAACCATTCGTTTTAAACCCTGGCAATACGCTATAGCAGCAAGTGTGGTTTTATTGGTGGGGGTTTTTGTGTTTAACAATTTTTCAAGTCCGAGGTATACTGATTTTCATACGCACCAAAACATCAGCCTAACGGTTAGAGGCGACAACCCCGATTTATTGCATACCGCAGAAACCGCTTTTAACCATAAAGATTTCGCTAAAGCAGAAACCGCTTTTAAAGCATTATTGGATAAGGGTGAAACAAATTCTGAATTAAAACTCTACAGCGCCATCGCAAATATCGAATTGAGTAATTATGAGCGCGCAGAAACCTTACTAAACGAATTAAAGGATGGGCAATCGGTATATAAAAATAAGGCGATATGGTATCTGGCTTTAAGCAAATTAAAACAAAAAAATTATGAGGCTTGTCTGTCTATTTTAAAAACCATTCCCGAAGATGCCGAAGATTATAAACAAGCACAAAAATTAATTAAAAAATTAGATTAATTACACCCTCACGAGGTTTCAGATACATTTTTAATCATCAATGTCCGATATAAGACATAAGACCGCTTCGCTTTAATAATCAAGAACAAAGACTTGATTCTAACTAACTGATAAACAGAAGTACTTTAATTAACAAAATATCTCCTTTAAATTTTAATAATTGTTTCAAATAAAAAAAGTAACATTAAAAAAATGTGCAAAGTCCATTATTTTAAAAGAATTGAAAGCATCATAGAATTTTTAATCGGACATTATTGATTTTTAAAATAATAATCATAAATAAGCCTCAAACAGATTGCCGTTTTAAATACATACCAGCTTTATACGCGTGTGAAAAACTGCAAAATCCATGTCATACACCAAATACTTCTCTATTTTTGCAACATGATAATTACAGATACCCACACCCATTTATACAGCGAAGCCTTTAGTGAAGACAGAGACGATATGATGAGTCGAGCCATAAAACAAGGCGTTAAACGCTTTTTTATTCCGGCTATAGATTCTTCATATACAACAGCGATGTTGCAACTTGAAAAAGACTACCCTGAGTATGTGTTTTTAATGACGGGGTTACACCCTACAAGTGTAAAAGCTAATTATAAAGATGAACTTAAGCATGTTGAAGATTTACTGGCAAAACGCGATTTTTATGCCATTGGAGAGATAGGCATAGATTTGTATTGGGACACCTCAACTTTAGAGATTCAAAAAAAAGCCTTTAAGCATCAAATTCAGCTTGCAAAAAAACATAAACTCCCTATTGTTATTCATTGCCGCGAAGCGTTTAACGAAATATTTGAGGTTTTAGAAGAAGAGAAAAGCGAAGATTTATTTGGTATTTTCCATTGCTTCACTGGCACTTTAGAGCAAGCCCATCAAGCCCTATCGTATAATATGAAGCTGGGCATTGGTGGTGTGGTCACCTTTAAAAACGGTAAAATAGACCAATTCTTAAATCAAATCGATTTAAAACATATAGTACTCGAAACCGATTCGCCTTATTTAGCACCAGTGCCCTATAGAGGCAAACGAAACGAAAGCGCATACATTATAGAAGTTCTAGAAAAACTGTCCTTAATATATGATACCCCGAAAGAAGTTATCGCCAAAATTACGACCGAAAACTCAAAAGCCATTTTTAATATATAAATGATGAAAAACTCAAAACCTAACATACTACTTATATATACTGGCGGAACTATTGGTATGGTAAAAGATTTTAAAACAGGGGCACTTCGTGCTTTCGATTTTAAAAATCTAATAAAACGCATTCCTGAATTAAGCTTATTAGAATGCAACATAGATACGGTTTCTTTCAAAGAGCCTATAGACTCTAGTAATATGCATCCCAGATACTGGGTACAAATAGCCGAAATGATTGAAGACAACTACCATAACCACGACGGCTTTGTGGTTTTGCACGGTAGCGATACGATGAGCTATACCGCATCGGCTTTAAGTTTTATGCTAGAGCATTTAGCAAAACCGGTAATTTTTACAGGCTCTCAACTTCCTATTGGCGATTTAAGAACCGATGCTAAAGAGAACTTAATTACGTCCATACAAGTGGCTTCATTAAAAAACAATAACCAGCCCCTAATTAAAGAGGTTTGTTTGTATTTCGAATATAAATTATACCGAGCCAATAGAACCACAAAAATTAATGCCGAACATTTTGAGGCCTTTGCCTCTTTAAATTATCCAGATCTAGCCGAATCTGGTGTACATTTAAAGATAAACAAGGAACATTTATTCAAACCAAATCTCAAGAAAGACCTCATAGTCCATAAAAAATTAGATCAAAACATAGCTTTAGTAAAATTATTCCCAGGTATTACAGAGGCTGTTTTACAAAGCGTTTTTAACACTAGCGGCTTAAAAGGCATCATTTTAGAAACTTATGGGGCTGGAAACTGCACCACCGAAACGTGGTTTATCAATCTTCTGGCACATGCCATTAAAAAAGGCATACATATTATTAATGTTACCCAATGCTCTGGAGGAAGTGTCATTATGGGGCACTACGAAACCAGTAATCAGTTAAAAGACTTAGGGGTAATATCTGGAAAAGACATCACCACAGAGGCTGCCCTAAGTAAACTCATGTATTTACTTGGAGAAAACATTCCGCATAAAGCCTTTAAAATCAACTATGAAACTAACTTACGAGGAGAAATATCATAAAATTAACTGAAAAAATTTTACAACCTTAAATATTTTTTGTTATTTGACCCCCTGTAAGTAAAAGAAATACAATAAAAACAGAGAGGTGGCCGAGTGGCTTAAGGCGCACGCTTGGAAAGCGTGTATACGTTTATAGCGTATCGAGGGTTCGAATCCCTTCCTCTCTGCTGATATTTTTATTTTTTATTACTTTATTTTTTATATCTTTAAACACTTTAACTAACAAAATTAAGATCGAGATCATGAAAAGATTATTTTCTATCCTTGCCATTTCTGGAATTATGGCATTCGGAACTGTTAATGCAACGACAACTGCAAACACAGCTACAGCAACTACCGTTGCTAGTATGACCCAAGAACAAGATGCAGCCCCTGCTGAACAAGTTGGATTTCATCAAGAACTTAAAAACAGGTTCGTTGAAGGAGGTCCAGGATTCATGGGTATTGTATTATTGTGTTTAATTTTAGGTTTAGCCATCGCTATTGAAAGAATTATATTTTTAAACCTATCTACAACAAACACTAAAAAATTAACTCAAAACGTTGAAGATGCCCTTTCATCTGGAGGTGTTGAAGCAGCAAAAGAAGTATGTAGAAACACAAAAGGTCCTATCGCTTCAATATTCTATCAAGGTTTAGATAGAACAAATGAAGGTGTAGACGCTGCAGAAAAAGCTGTTGTAGCTTACGGTGGTGTACAAATGGGACAATTAGAGAAAAACGTATCTTGGATTTCCTTATTTATCGCTCTTGCACCAATGCTTGGTTTCATGGGTACGGTAATTGGTATGATTCAAGCCTTCGATAAAATTGAAGCCGCTGGAGACATGAACCCTTCCCTAGTTGCAGGTGGTATTAAAGTAGCACTTTTAACTACAGTATTTGGTTTAATTGTAGCGATTATACTTCAAATTTTTTACAATTATATTGTTGCTAAAATTGATAGCATTGTTAACGATATGGAAGATGCTTCTATCACGTTAATGGATATGATTATTAAACACCAGAAGTAATAATATAAAATTGTAACGATTATGAAAAAAGTATTAACCATTTTGTTAGGCCTAGTAGGATTACTCTCTATTGTGTTCCTAGCAATGATAATATCAACAGGCGATGAAGCTGTAAAAGCTGGTGAGTCTAGCGGTACTATAGATACATTTATGTATGTAGCTTATATTATTTTAGGCTTAACCATTGCGTTTGTTGTTATTTTCAGTTTGAAAAACATATTTAGTAACAAAGAAACGCTTATAAGCACTCTAAAAGGTGTCGGGTTTTTTGCCGTATTAGCTGCTATTAGTTACTTCGGATTTGCCAAAGGTGTTGAAACGCCTTTAAAAGATGGCGATGTCTTATCGGCAGGAGGCTCACAGTTATTAGGCGCAAGATTATATTTGTTTTATCTTTTATTAGGTATCGCAGGTTTATCTATGTTGTTTTTCGGAATTAAAAAAATGATCAAGTAATATGGCAAAACGAGCAGCACCAGAAGTTAATGCAGGCTCAATGGCCGACATTGCCTTCTTACTATTAATTTTTTTCTTAGTGACCACCACTATTGAAAAAGATTCTGGTATAAACAGAAAACTACCTCCTATGGACGATAGCGAAGTAGAACCGCCAATTATTAAAAAGAAAAACATCTTTACGGTTTTAATTAATAAAAACGATCAGTTGTTAGTTGAAGATGAGCCTATGGAAATTAAAGATTTGCGTAGGGCAGCGGTTGAATTTTTAGACAATGGAGGTGACGGCACTTGCGATTTTTGCCAAGGCGCAAAAGATCCTAGTTCGTCTGATAACCCAGACAAAGCTATTATATCTTTAAAAAACGATCGTGAAACAACCTATGCCGCTTACATAGCCGTTCAAAACGAACTGGTTGCAGCTTATAACGTATTACGAAATAGAAGAGCTCTAGAATTAGGCCCACAAAAAGGTTTTAGTAATATGGATTTTATTAAAATGCAAAACAATCTTAAAGATGTGAAGTGGACTGGTGACAAGGAGAAACTGAAAGAACTTGTGGATCAAATCAAGGTCGAAATCCCTCAAAAGCTTTCAGAGGTTGTAGAATAATTTAGAATTAAATAGGATTAAACATTATGTCTAAATTTAAAAAGAAAAAAGATGGAGGATTGCCTCCAGTGAACACCGCATCACTTCCAGATATTGTATTCATGTTATTATTCTTTTTTATGGTGGCTACCGTAATGAGAGAAAACACACTTAAAATACAAAATATCTTACCAGTGGCAGACCAAGTTGAAAGACTGGATAAAAAATATCCTATAAGCTATATTTATATGGGTAAGCCAAGTGAGAATTACAAGAAATTTGGAACGGTTGCTAGAATTCAGCTTAACGATAAGTTTGCCGATATTTCAGAAGTTGGAAGGTTTATCGATGCAGAACGTCTTGCAGTTCGAGAAGAATTAGTCCCTTATTTAACCGTGTCTTTAAAAGTAGACAAAGACGCTAATATGGGTATAGTTGGTGATGTAAAACAAGAATTGCGTAAAGTAAATGCATTAAAAATCAACTACACTACTGGTATAGGAGATGCGTTAACGAATATTAAGTAATTAGATCTATCTTAATTTTATACTTAAAAGCGTTTTGTTAATTCAAAACGCTTTTTTAATTTTAATATCAATTTAATTTTGAAATATCGTATGGTTAATTTGTACTATTTTATTGTTCAGATGCGATAGAAATCGCAGATTCACGAACTCGTTATTTTACTATAATATGGGCGTGAGCTAAAATCAAAACATAGCCTGAGTTATGGTTTTATGTTATGACGAAATATGGGCAAAAAAGAACTGCGAAGCACATCATGAACACCTATTTATAAAATAGAAAGATGTGAGTAAACGAATTATACGCGACAGGACGTTGTTATTTTGGTATAACACCAAATCTCTGGCAAAACAAACGTTTATATTTTTAACAAAACATAAAATACAGCGCATGAAAACTCTAATTCTTATGGCTTTCTTAATAGGTGGTTTTCACACCATTCTGTCTCAAGAAATTGAAACGACCGCTATAGATTCGTTTTATAAAGAAGATCAATTTTATGCCGGTATAACCTATAACCTCTTATCTAACACGCCCAATAACTTCTCTCAGCAAGGTTTCTCTACAGGTTTTAGTCTTGGTTTTATAAAGGACATGCCTATTAATAAACAACGCAATATAGCCATTGCAGTTGGTTTTGGTTACGGTTTAAATACGTTTAACCAAAATATTCTGGTTAGTAAAAACAGCTTTGGTCAATACGAGTACAGCATATTAAGTGGCAGTGACACATATTCTAAAAACAAATTCACAACACATATGTTAGAATTACCCATAGAGTTTAGATGGCGTACTTCAACACCAACCCAATACGATTTCTGGCGCATTTACGCAGGATTTAAGCTAGGTTATACATTTGCAAACACCACAAAGCATGTTGGTGATTTGGGAGCCTTTAAACATCATAACGTCGCTGGTTTTAATAATTTCCAATATGGATTAACCCTTAGTGCTGGATATAACACTTGGAATATCCATTTATATTACGCTTTAAACTCTATATTTAAGGACGATGTACTAATAGATGGCACTAAAACAGATCTTAATGCTGTTAAATTAGGACTAATGTTTTATATATTATAACCAATAATTCACTAAAATTAATTGCGGTATAAGGCCCACAAAAGCTCCTGTAATTAATTCTTGATAGGTGTGCGCTTTTAAATGTAGCCTCGACGTTGCTACTGCACCCATTACTATGGCCATAAGTGCTAAGGTGCCACCAATGTTTATTTTAAAATGAATACTTAAAGCAATAAAAAACATATACAATCCGGAGACCGCTATCATGTGAATACTGGCTTTAAATTTAAAAAGCACTAAAATTAAACAAGCGAGATTAGAGTATAAAATACCTACAAAAAAATAATACAGTTCAATAACTTGGTTTGGCGTAACTACACGCTGTAATACCAAAACCAGCACCAAGCAATTAATTAACAACGGATAGATACGCTCTTTGGTACTCTCTAAATTAATGGTTTTAACGTGGCCAGTGATTTTTAGTAAATAGTACAACAACACCGGTAAAATAAGGGTTAAAATAAAGAGTGCCACGACTTGAGCTCGAACAATTTCAACTGGAATAAATCTTGGAGTTTTAGCAAAATAAAACACCACACCAAATAGAGGCATTAATAACGGATGAAAAATATAAGAGAAACTCTTTAAAATGCCATTAATCATTTTATTAAAATTTTAATACCTCAAACCAGAAATGGTAAAAAGCAATAAACGCAAACCAAGAGATCACTTAAATTTCCTTACGCAATCGAGCCACAGGAATATCTAATTGTTCTCTGTATTTAGCAACGGTTCGACGCGCTATGGGATATCCTTTTTCTTTTAAAACCACCGCTAAAGCCTGATCTGTAAGTGGTTTTCGTTTATCTTCAGCTTGAATAACGGTCTCCAAAATTTTCTTAATTTCTCTGGTAGAAACATCTTCACCTTGAACGTTTTTCATAGATTCAGAAAAGAATTCCTTAATTAACTTCGTCCCGTATGGCGTATCTACATACTTACTATTTGCTACTCTGGAGACTGTGGAGATATCCATAGAAATTTCGTCGGCAATGTCTTTAAGAATCATGGGCTTTAAATTACGCTCATCACCAGTTAAAAAATACTCTTTTTGGTAGTGCATAATAGCGCTCATGGTTACAAAAAGTGTTTGCTGGCGTTGCTTAACCGCCTCTATAAACCACTTTGCAGCATCTAGCTTTTGTTTTATAAAGATTACCGCATCTTTTTGCGATCCCGACTTCTCTTTACTTTCTTTATACCCTTTAAGCATATTGCTATACTCGCGAGAAACGTGAAGTTCTGGAGCATTTCTGCCATTAAGCGTGAGTTCTAGTTCGCCCTCTACAATTCTAATAGCAAAGTCTGGCACCACATGCTCTACTATTCTATTATTACCAGCGTAAGAGCCACCGGGTTTAGGGTTTAAACTTTCAATTTCAGAAATCGCCTCTTTTAATTGAGCCTCAGAAATATTAAATTTTTGTATTAATTTAGAATAATGCTTTTTAGAAAATTGCTCGAAAGCGGTATCTATAATATTTATCGCTAGTTCTGTACGCGCTGTTTTATCTTTTCGGTGCAATTGAATACTTAAACATTCTTGCAAATTTCTTGCACCAACACCTGCAGGATCTAACTGATGTACCACTTGTAACACCGAGGCTACCTTCTCTTCGTCGGTATAGACGTTTTGAGTAAAGGCCAAATCGTCGGTAATATCGGCTATTGAACGTCGTATATATCCTGTTTCATCTACACTGCCCACCAGAAACTCGGCGATAACAAATTCTTCATCGGTTAGTCTAAAGGTATTTAACTGATTGATGAGGTGTTGGGTAAAGGAAATTCCTGCAGCATAAGGCATGGTTTTTTCCTCATCGTCGCTACTGTAATTACTGGTTTGCGTACGATAATCTGGAATTTCATCGTCGCTTAAATATTCGTCTATATTTATGTCTTCGGCTTCAATGCTTTCATTATCGTTAAAATCGTCTGTGGTATTATCTAAATCCACATCGTACTCACTATCGTGCTCCTCCTTACCAGCTTCTAATGCTGGATTCTCTTCAAGCTCTTGCTTTAAACGCTGCTCAAAAGCTTGTGTGGGCAACTGTATCAATTTCATTAATTGAATTTGCTGCGGCGACAGTTTTTGCGATAATTTAAATTGTAAATGTTGTTTAAGCATGTTATGACTTACTTTAAGCTAAAGCTAATACCTCTTAGTTACCAATATACAATTCTTTTATTAAAAATCGGCGTTATGCGGCGTTCTTGGAAACGGAATAACATCTCTAATATTAGTCATTCCTGTCGCGAACATTACTAAGCGCTCGAATCCTAAACCAAAACCAGAGTGTACGGCTGTACCATATTTGCGTAAATCAAGATACCACCATAGTTCTTTTTGATCGATATTAAGCGCTTCCATTTTTTCTTTTAAAACCTCAAGGCGCTCCTCTCGCTGCGAACCGCCTACAATTTCTCCAATCCCTGGAAATAAAATATCCATAGCGCGTACAGTTTTACCATCTTCGTTTAAGCGCATGTAAAAGGCTTTTATATTAGCTGGATAATCAAATAAGATTACTGGGCATTTAAAATGTTTTTCTACAAGATAACGCTCGTGCTCACTTTGTAAATCGGCACCCCATTCGTTAATTAGGTACTTAAATTTCTTTTTCTTGTTGGGTTTACAGTCGCGTAAAATATCGATAGCTTCGGTGTAACTTACTCGTTTAAAATTATTTTCGGTAACAAATTTTAATTTTTCAATTAAATTTAATTCACTGCGCTCTGCCTGAGGTTTTGTTTTTTCTTCGTCTTGTAAACGTTTATCTAAAAACTCTAAATCTTCAAGGTTATGTTCTAAAACATGGCTTATTATGGATTTCATAAAATCTTCGGCTAAATCCATATTTCCGGCTAAATCCATAAAGGCCACTTCGGGCTCTATCATCCAAAATTCTGATAAGTGGCGCGAGGTATTCGAATTTTCGGCTCTAAATGTTGGTCCAAAGGTGTAGACTTTACCTAAAGACATAGCGTAGGCCTCGGCTTCTAATTGTCCAGAAACGGTTAAGTTGGTTTCTTTTCCGAAGAAATCTTTAGAGAAATCCACTTCCCCATCGTCTGTAAGTGGCGGGTTTTTAGGGTCTAAGCTACTCACTCTAAACATTTCGCCTGCACCTTCGGCATCGCTTCCTGTTATTATTGGTGTGTGCATATAATAGAAGCCTTTGCTATTAAAATATTGGTGAATCGCAAAAGACAGGGCCGAGCGTAAACGCATAACCGCACTAAAGGTACTCGTACGTGTGCGTAAGTGGGCATTTTCTCTTAAAAATTCAAAAGAATGCTTTTTAGGCTGAATAGGAAATGTTTCTGGATCTGAATCGCCCAATATATCGATAGCACTGACATTGATTTCAACATTCTGACCTTTTCCTTGGCTTTTAACCAATTCGCCTTTTATATGAAGTGCGGCACCTGTATTAATGCGCTTTAAAATAGCGTCGTCTGTATTTTCAAAGTCTACCACACATTGAATGTTATTTAGTGTAGAACCATCGTTTAAAGCAATAAAGCGCTTGGCTCTAAAGGTTCTTACCCAACCTTTTACTTCTACTTCTGGTAAGGTATTGTCTTGTGATAATAATTCTGAAACGGTATGTAATTGCATGTGTATTAAATTTTAAAAGTGCAAAGATAATTTTTTTTATATCTTATCATGATTAATTTCGTCGTCTTCCCCCCCGGGAATAATATTAATTGCTGGTTTTTTAAACACCTCTTTATTAGCAATACTGCGTTCTAAAGACAGTAATAAAGAAGGTAATAGCAACAGGTTAGAGAGCATAGCAAACAGTAAAGTGGCCGATACTAATGCCCCTAAAGCCACCGTACCACCAAAACTTGAAATGGTAAATACCGAAAACCCAAAGAACAACACAATGGAGGTATAAAACATACTCACGCCAGTTTCGCGTAAAGCGGCATAAACCGATTTTTTAATTTTCCAATGATTGGCTATTAACTCTTGGCGGTACTTTGCCAAAAAGTGAATGGTATCGTCTACCGAAATACCAAAAGCTATACTAAAGACCAATATTGTTGATGGTTTTATAGGAATACCTAAATACCCCATTAATCCAGCTGTTATTAAAAGAGGCAGCAAATTAGGAATGAGCGACACCACAATCATTCTAAGCGATCTAAACATATAGGCCATAAAAAGCGCAATGAGTAAGATGGCTAAGGATAATGAAATCACCAAGTTTTTTACCAAATATTCGGTGCCTTTTTGAAACACCAAGGCCTTTCCCGTCATGGTAACATGATAGCGCTCTTTGGGGAAAACTTTATCTATTTTAGCCTGAAGATCCTCTTCAATACGTTCCATTTTATCGGTACCAATATCCTTCATAAAGGTGGTAATACGAGCGTATTGCCCTGTACTATCTACAAAATTATTAAGCAGATCGACGTTTGAGGTTGAATTTTTGGCGTAAGACAAAATAAAATTATTTTCTTGAGCTGTTGGCAACTGATAATACTTAGGGTTGCCATTATAATAGGCCTGCTTCGAGTATTTAACAAGACCAACAACCGAAATGGGCTTAGAGAGCTCTGGGGTTTCTAAAATTAACTCTTCAAGCGCGTCCATACGTTTTAATGTCGACAGTTTCATGACTCCTTTTTTACGCTTGGTGTCAATCATAATCTCCAATGGCATAATACCATCAAATTCCTCTTCAAAAAATCGAATATCGTTAACAAAATGAGAATTTTGGGGCATATCTTCAATTAAACTACCCGATATTTTAATTTGATAAATACCTATAATACAGGCTATAAGCAGAACTATAGCAGTAATATAAATAGTAATGCGTTTTTGCTTTACCATGCGCTCAATCCAATCAACAAAACCACCAATCCAGCGTTTATTAAGGTGCTCTAAATGCCGCTCTTTAGGATAAGGTAGCACCGTATAAATAATAGGAATTATAAGTAAGCATAAAATAAAAATAGCCAAAATACTTAACGAAGCGACAATACCAAACTCTTTTAAAAGCTTGCTCTCGGTTAAAATAAACGTTGCAAAACCACAGGCTGTCGTTACATTTGTCATTAAAGTAGCGTTACCAATTTTAGTAATAACACGTTGTAATGATTTTACTTTATTACCATGAAGTTTAACTTCGTGCTGGTATTTATTTATCAAAAAGATGCAATTAGGTATCCCAATTACAATAATTAATGGCGGAATTAAAGCTGTTAGAACCGTAATCTCGTATTTTAATAAGCCAAGAAAACCAAGAGACCACATCACACCAATACAAACTACAATAAGTGATATAAATGTAGCCCGAAAGGATCTGAAAAAGAAAAAGAAAATGAGCGAAGTTACCAATAAGGCAGCCAACACAAATTTGCCAATTTCATCTATAATAAGTTGAGAATTAAGCGTTCTAATATAAGGCATTCCAGAAACTCGAACATTTAAATCGTTTTCAATTTCGAACGTTTCAATTAGGGGTATTAAATCATGAATTATAAATTCTTTTCTTAGGGACGTATTAACAATTTCCTTTTTTAGATAAATGGCTGTTCTTATGGTTTTTGTCTCTTTGTTAAACAAGAAATTATCATAAAACGGATATTTATTAAAAAGTTCATCCTGAAGACGCTCAATCTGTTCTAAAGAGGACAGAGAATCTTTTATAAACGGTTCGAGATCAAACTTCTGATTTTCGTTATCTTTAACAAGCTTTTGTAAATCCTTAACAGAGACAACGGTTTCTACACTTTTAAAAGTCTTAAAGGTTTCTGAGAGCTTATTCCAAGCGTTTAATTTTTCGACTGTAAAAAGCGTTGAATCTTTAACGCCTAGAATAATTAAGTTACCTTCTTCGCCAAAAACTTTTAAAAAATCGTTGTAAACGACATTAACCTCGTGATTGTCTGGTAGCAAATTGGCTTCTGTAGTAGAGAACCGCATGTTTTTCCACTGTAAACTTAAAACTACGGTTGCAGCTAATACAGCTAAAAGGATAACAATTTTATTGCGTAAAATTAACCTTGCAGTGACATCCCAGAAATTTGTTGTAAATAGTTTAAACATGCTTTTTTTTGCCCTTTTACAGTTTACACTTTGGGCTACCCTAAAATTTATAATTCATTTAAACGGCGTAAACTTGTTAGTGTGGTCGTTGTATTTAATAATTTGCAAAGGTAAATAAAACCAATGTATTACTAGCTTTAATTGGCTTATAAAGTAATATTAAAGGTGAATTTAAGCGCGAAATTATCTGTTAATACTGGCAGATGGTATGCGCCATAGCGGTAGGTAAAACTTAGTCCAAAACCAAAGAGGAGTTTATTAATCTCGAAACCAGATTCGGTATACCCTTTTTTTAGAGCATTAAAACTGATATTTTGATGCCGCTCTGGATGTGTGATATCGCCAATAGCAAAGCGTGACACTAATACCAATTGTGGCTTAAAGCGTTTTGAAAAATGAAAAGGATTTAAATAATGTTTAAACTGAATGGTAGTGAATTTATCTGAAAAAAATTCGTTAAAAAACATGGTTTCAAAACTATTTAAACCAGCAACAGAAAACCGTTGCATAATCGTCTCTTTATTGATATTGTTGGGATAAGCGTGGTACAAATGGGTAAGTGGAGCATTTTCTGAGGTGATTCCAGAAACCAAAATAAGTTGTGAAAGTGCCTTGTTTTTGTGTTGTATTTTATGAATGGTTCTAAAGTCTAACTTAGAAAAATGAATATTGCTTTTAAATACATTCTTAAAACTATTTGTAAACTGAAATGTAAATTTAGGATACTTTTCTTTGGTCTCCACCAGCTTTCCCGCTTGGTGCTCAAAATCGCTAAAAGGGCTCCATTGCAGTGCTAAGGTTAAGGTGCTTAAATTAAACTCTCGAAGGACATCGTTAAAAAACACATATTGATAGTTGTAAGTTGGATTTACATTACTTATAGAAAATTTAGTTTCGCTTAATATTTTCGGACTTATCTGGTGCTGTAAAGAAACTGCTTTGGTAATATGCTTGTGGAACAAATCGATATTTAAAAGCCGTGGTTCGAAAAATTGAAAGAACCTTTTATCGGTTAGAAACTTCGTGCTACCCGTTTCTTGCAAATCGTCTGTATAAGCAAAATTTAACCAGGTGTTTGTTTTCTCGGCTAATCTAAAGCCAAGTCCCATGCTATATTTAAACCGATGATCTTTAAAACCATAAACGCTGTACCCGTTTACTCGAAAGGTTTCGGAAAACGCCTCGTTAGTGATACCACCAATACCTGTTCTAATAGACTCATATTGATTGTACTTAATAAGGTAACGCAAGTCGAAATTAAAATACTTAGTTGGTAAAAACCCATTACCAAGTTGCTTAATAAAATTTCTACTTTTTATAGAGTCTTGCTTGCGCGCTTCAACATTGTGCAATAAAGATTGTGTGTGCACAAACATTGAAAAAATAAAAAACAAAAATAATGTACACTGCTTTAGCATGTTTATAACGGCGAGGGATAAAATATGACGTGTTACAAAAAAAGCGACATTTCTGCCGCTTTTTTTAGATGGTCATGATTTCTTTTTCTTTAGTTTCAAAAATGTCATCTATTTTTTTCACATAACTATCGGTAATCTTTTGAATTTCAATCTCGGTGTTCTTTTTAAGATCTTCAGAGATGTCTTCATTTCTCTTCACCTCATTCATCGCTTCTTTACGCCCAGTTCTAACACTAATTTTAGCTTCTTCACTCTCTGCTTTTGCTTGTTTCGCTAGATCTAAACGTCGCTCTTCGGTTAAAGGTGGTACATTAATTATTATAGTTTCACCATTATTCATGGGGTTAAAACCAAGATTGGCATAGGCAATACCACGTTCTATTTCTTGTAACATACTTTTTTCCCAAGGCTGTACGGTTATCGTTCTACCATCTGGTGTGTTTACATTTGCTACTTGACTAAGTGGGGTTTGGGAGCCGTAATAATCTACCATAACACTTCCTAGCATCGCTGGGCTCGCTTTTCCTGCCCTAATATTAACTAATTGCTTTTCTAAATGTTTTATCGCATTATCCATAGCTTCTTTAGCCGTGTCTAATATAAATTTTACATCTTCACTCATCTGTTAAACTTTTAAATTAATAATTTTAAAAATTACTCTAAAATTAAAAATGGACTTCTGTTCCTATTTTCTCGCCGGTTACGACTTTCATTAAATTCCCTTTCTTATTCATATCGAAAACAATTATGGGTAACTTGTTTTCTTGACTTAAGGTAAAAGCCGTGGTATCCATAACTTTTAATCCTTTTCTTAGCACGTCGTCAAAAGTAATATGCTCAAACTTAATGGCTTCGGTGTTTTTCTCTGGATCGGCATCGTAAATACCATCCACTCGTGTGCCTTTTAAAATCACATCGGCTTCAATTTCAATCGCTCTCAATACTGCTGCCGAATCGGTGGTAAAATAAGGGTTTCCTGTGCCGCCACCAAAAATTACTACACGTCCTTTTTTTAGGTGACTCATAGCTTTACGTCTAATAAAAGGCTCGGCTACTTCATTAATTTTTATGGCCGACTGCAAGCGGGTTTTTACACCGGCATCTTCTAAGGCATTCTGTAATGCTAAACCGTTTATTACGGTTGCAAGCATGCCCATATGGTCGCCTTGTACGCGATCCATACCATTCATAGCACCAGCTACACCTCTAAAAATATTACCACCTCCAATAACTATAGCTACTTCGATACCGCGTTCTGTAATCGCCTTAATATCATGAGCGTATTCTGATAAACGCACGGGGTCTATACCATATTGTCGATCGCCCATTAAGGCTTCACCTGATAATTTGAGAAGTATTCTTTTATATTTCATCTTAAAAATTGAAGTTTAGCAAAGCTACATAATTTTTTTATTTTATGAATTCATAAAAAACAGATTTTAAGTCATTCTTACACATCTAGACAAAAACAAAGCAATCTAATTTAAAATCGAGGTAAAGACCAAGATTTATGAATTTTAATTTATACCAAATTAGCCAAGTCATGCCGCATATAATTCGTTTACTCACATCTTTCTATTTTATAAAATAGGTGTTCGTGATGTGCTTCGCAGTTCTTTTTCGCCCATATTTCGGTATAAAATAAAACCATAAATCAGGCTATGCTTTGATTTTAGCTCACGCCTATATTATAATAAAATAACGAGTTCGTGAATCTGCGATTTCTATCTCATCTGAACAAAAAATAATTCAAATTAATAATACGACATTTCAAAACTAAATTGGTATGACTTGTTTTAGCAAGAATTCTAAAACAAAAAAACCACCATTTTTAATAAAAAATAGTGGTTTTTTATGAATTTATAGTCGTAATACAGACTTAAAGACTAGCCTAAAGCTACACGTTTAAATTCTGTAATTTCAACATCTCCAAATGAAGCTACATATTCAGCAACATTTTTCTTTTCATCTTTAATGAATTTCTGATCTAATAAACACTGCTCTTGATCTAGGGTTGTGTTATCAGAAATGAAACGCTCCATTTTACCTGGTAAGATTCTATCCCAAATTTGCTCTGGTTTACCTTCTGCTTTTAATTCAGCTTTTGCAGCCTCTTCAGCTTTAGCTAAAACCTCAGGAGTTAACTGTGCCATAGAGATATAACTTGGTACATTTTTAAGCGTTTTGCCTAGACGTCCTAACTCGATATTGTCTTTTTCAATTACAGCAATTCTCGCTTCGGTTTCTGCTGCGATATAAGCTGCATCAAAATCTTTGTAAGATAATGTTGTTGCACCCATTGAAGCTACTTGCATAGCTACATCTTTTACAAGGGTTTCAACGTTATCTACCTTAGCCGATAAACCTACTAAAGCAGCAATTTTATTAATATGAACATACTGTCCAACATAAGGTGCTTCAAGTTTTTCGAAACCTGTAATATCTAATTTCTCACCAATTACTCCAGTTTGCTCAATTAATTTTTCTTCAACCGTCATACCGCCAAAATCGGCAGCTAAAAGACTTTCTTTGGTATCGTGATTTAAAGCAATCTCTACTAATTGATTGGCTAGGGCTAAAAAGTTTTCGTTTTTCCCAACAAAATCAGTTTCGCAACCTAAAACTAGAGCCACACCTGCAGTTTTATCTGCATTTACTTTAGCGACTGCAGCCCCTTCACTAGATTCACGATCTGCTCTCTTTTCAGCAACTTTCTGACCTTTCTTGCGAAGCACATCAATAGCCTTATCGAAATCGCCGCCAGCCTCAACTAAGGCTTTTTTGCAATCCATCATTCCCGCACCAGTAGCTTGTCTTAATTTATTTACTTCAGCGGCTGTAATTTTTACCGTAGTACTCATAGTTGTTATAATTTAAAAAAGTCGTTCAATTAATTTTCAAAAAAGAAAAAAAAATAAACGACTTGATAATGATTTGTTATTCTTATTTTATTCTTCTTCTTCAGCTGCTACTTTCTTAGCAGGCTCAGCTTTAGCTTTAGGCGCTTCCTCTTTTTCAGATGCTGTAGCATCTTTTTCGGCTTTGCGTTCTGCTAAACCACCAGCTATTGCTGCAGTTACATGCGTTAAGATTTTATCAATTGATTTAGAAGCATCGTCGTTTGCTGGTATAACATAATCCACTTGACGCGGATCTGAATTGGTATCTACCATAGCAAAAATAGGAATGTTTAATTTCTGAGCTTCTTTTATCGCGATATGCTCACGCTTAATATCGACAACAAACAATGCTGCTGGTAAACGGGTCATATCACTAATAGATCCTAAGTTTTTCTCTAACTTAGCTCGTAATCGATCAACCTGTAAACGCTCTTTTTTAGATAAAGTTAAAAAAGTACCATCTTTTTTCATTCTATCGATAGAAGCCATTTTCTTAACAGCTTTTCTAATCGTCACAAAGTTAGTTAACATACCACCTGGCCATCTTTCTGTGATGTAAGGCATGTTAATCTCTGATGCTTTTTCTGCTACAATATCTTTAGCTTGCTTTTTTGTTGCAACAAATAATATTTTACGACCTGAACTTGCAATTTTTGCTAATGCTGCACTTGCTTCTTCAATTTTTGCCGCTGTTTTATAAAGGTTTATAATATGGATGCCATTACGCTCCATATAAACGTAAGGAGCCATGTTTGGATTCCACTTACGTGTAAGATGCCCAAAGTGAACACCTGCTTCAAGTAATTCTTTTACTTCTACTGCCATTTTGTAATAGTTTACGTTCTGTTGAATTAGCAATGTTCCAATTGACTTTTAGTGTTTAACTAGTAGTCGGTGGCTTCATTTAGATGCTAAACTAAATCCTGTTTTTACAACTAGGACAACAATAACTTGTTTAATTCTTTGTTTTGTGTTGAAAATAAATTCAACAAGCGTATTAACGTTTCGAGAATTGGAATTTTTTACGCGCTTTTTTCTGACCGAATTTCTTACGCTCTACCATTCTTGGATCTCTAGTTAATAACCCTTCAGGTTTTAAAATCGCTCTGTTCTCTGCATCCAGTTCGCACATAGCGCGAGATAATGCTAAACGAACGGCTTCTGCTTGACCTGTAATACCACCTCCAAATACATTTACTGTAATATCAAAGTTGCTATCATTGTTAGTCATAACTAAAGGTTGCTTTACTTTATACTGTAATGTTGCAGTTGTAAAGTAAGCAGTTACGTCTTTTTTATTAATAGTGATGTTACCACTTCCTGGGGCAACATACGCGCGAGCAACAGCCGTCTTTCTACGGCCAATTTTGTGAATTACATCCATTATTTGAATTCGTTTAAGTTAATTGTTTTAGGCTTTTGCGCTGCATGTGCATGCTCTGAACCAACAACAACTGTTAGATTACGGAATATACTTGCTCCTAATTTATTTTTAGGTAGCATTCCTTTAACTGATTTTTCTACTACTCTTGCTGGGTCTTTCCCGAACAATTCTGTAGCAGTTAAACTTTTTTGACCTCCTGGATATCCAGTGTGACGAATGTACGTTTTATCGTCCCATTTGTTACCAGATAACGTGATTTTTTCGGCGTTGATAACAATAACATTATCCCCGCAATCTACATGAGGTGTGAAGTTTGGCTTGTGTTTACCTCTTAAAAGTTTTGCAACTTTAGAGCTTAAACGACCAAGCGCCTGACCTTCAGCATCAACTAAAACCCACTCTTTATTTACAGTAGCTTTGTTGGCTGAAATCGTTTTGTAGCTTAATGTGTCCACACTTTAAATTTTTTCTAAATTAAACATTCCTCTCTTAAAAAGAGTTTGCAAATTTACGATTATATATTTGATTACCAAATAGTGAAGTCATATTATTTTAGATATTACATAAGCCTAGCAATAATACTACCATTCTACTAATCATAAACTTAAGGGCTTAGCATACAATTTAATTTCAAGATTTGGTGTAGATAACTTGAGACTCAGCATTTAAAAACTCATATCAATGCTTGAAAACCTTGATGTATATTATACCAAATTATCCTTAAACTAAAAAAACTTATGCCTTATTAGATATCTGGTTATTATCCGTGACGTGCTTTTATTATTTTTTGAAAAACTTGTTTATCTGTATCGCCTTCCGTGCTTATAAATAATATATTGGTGTTTTTATTTATGTTAAGGGATGCTTTGACCGGGTTTAAATCAATTTCGTTTACAATGGCTAGAAACCCTGCTAAACCAGCAGCCCCAGATTCTCCTGAAATTATTTTTTTGTCTGAACCTAATGGAAAATACAACTCTCGCATGGCGAGTTTGGCATAATTATCATTAATTTTTATTGAATAATCAGTGCCGTTTTTTAATAGAGTCCAAGCCCCTACAGAAGGTGTTTCACAATTTAATCCCGCCATTATAGTGGTGCTACTCCCTTTAGACGTTACAATTTTATTGTTTTGAAATGAACTAAGAATCCCGTCGGCTTCTTCTGGTTCGACAATCACTATTTTAGGTCTGTTTTTACCATATTTGTTTAAAAAATAATAAATTCCAGATGCCGCCATACTTCCTACTCCAGCTTGTAAGAAGACCAGGTCTATAGTTTTTATATCCATATTCTCTTCTAATTCTTTAAACATTGTTAAATAACCTGCCATTATTAAACTGGGAATGTATGTATAATCTGCCCATGCGGTATCTTGAATTAATGTCCATTTATTAGCTTTACTAGCGTCTTTAGCTTGTTGGCAAGCTTCATGGTAATTCCCATTTACTTGAATCACTTTAGCACCGTATTCCTCAATGGCTTTAATGCGTTCTGTTGTGGTGTGCTTAGGCACAAAAATAACTGCCTTTTTCCCCGATCTTGTTGCCGACCAAGCTACTGCTCGTCCATGATTTCCATCTGTTGCTGTGCAAAATGTTACTATGCTATGATCTTTTTCTAAAGATTGATTTATGGCGTAAGATGCTCCCAAAACCTTAAAAGCATTTAATCCAAATCTATGAGATTCATCTTTTACATAAATATTTCCCACTTGATATTTCTCAGATAAGTTTGGAAGCTGAACTAATGGAGTTGGCTTATAGCCATCTATAGATTTATGAAAATTAAGAGCATTATACTTTTTGAGAACGCCAACTGTTTCGTCGTTTACAATAATATTATTTGGTGTGTTTTTATAATATCTCTCCGTCATAATTTGTTTCTTTTTTTTTAACTCCTTCAAACTGCATCTTACATAAAAAACTGACTGCTAATATATTATAGCTAATATACAGGTTTTAAATAAATTTAATATGATTTACGCTTTTGAAAGTTTATTTGGTCTACGGGTTATAATTTAAAAATAGTATGGCGATTTGATTCTATGTCGTTTAGGAACCTAATAATGACAAGAATTTTAAACAGTCTTAGGGATTAGAAGCAGAGCAAAACAGGCCTAGTAGCCTATTGAGCGACCATAATTTAACAGGTTAAAAAATTGAAGCCCCAAAAACCTTAAAGATTTATTACTGTTTACCATTTTATTTTTAAATCATCCATAAGAATATAGGTATCAAACTGAGAAGGCGTCGAACCGCCAATATAGGTGTCTAACCAAACAGATCTAATATGAACGGAGTTCTTATTTCTAAATTTCCATGAGTTAGAATGGTATATTTCATCTCCATCAACAGAAAAAATCAATATGCCATTGCTTTTATTTATCTCATTCATTTTAATATAAAGCTTCAAGGTGTAAGTCTGCTCCTTGTTTAAAGAAAAATCGGGGTTTATAGTTGTTCCATAAGTCTCAGACATTCCGGGGTGATACACATATAATCCAATTGGTATATTCCCTTCATTGTTTTCACCAGCATGAGCAATTCTAACAGACCAACTATTTTGACTTGTAACTTTTCTTCCGCCCCAACCTGCACTTCGGTCGTAAATACCTTCAAAACCAGAAAATTTTCCAGCCTCATGATCCACTCCATTTTTTTGAAAATTTTCTGCTAACCAAATAGTAAATTCTATCTCCGCTTCATTGGGTTCGCCACCATTATTTTTAAACCAAAATTTCCGACCTAACCCCTTATGTTCATTAGCTTTAATAGGTGATTTAAGTTGCTCGTTTTCTAAATAAGAAGGGTCGTCTCCAAATGACGGTAGATCAATTAGCTGGGTCGAATCTTTAAAATCGAATTCTCTTAAATAATTATTTAAGCCATAAAGTCCGGTATCGGATTGATGAGCAGTTTTGTTACATCCAAATAAAAGAAACACAACCATAACTATAAATATTACATTTTTCATATTGATTGCTGTTAAGGGTGTTTAAAAGAAAAGTAGGGTAGATGGATACCCCCTTATACCAAATTAACAATACGACATTTCAAAATTAAATTGGGATAAGCCCACTAAATTTCGCAATACAGCAACTCGTTAAAAACAAAAACGCCCTAAAGAAGGCGAATTTGAAGTTTAATTCATGTAAATCTATGACTTTTGCAATGGATACCGATATTGCGCACAGTTTTGGCATTCTGTTTTTACGATTGCGAATGCACTCCAAACATATTACCCTCAGTATCGTATGCCAAGACCATAAATCCGTGTTCACCAAGTGATTGTTTTGATTTAAACACTTTTCCTCCCGCATTTTTTATTCGGCCTTCTTCGATAGCGCAGTCTTCGCTCCTAAAATAGACAATCGTAGAATTTCCACCTGCTTCAAATCCTTTCATTTTTACCAAGGCTCCACTGGCACCATCCTGTTCCATTTCCATCGGGAAAGCCCACATCTCCACCTCATCTTTTATATCGGCTGGCATTGGCAATTCAGTCAATTTTATATCTAGTACGTGTTCATAGAAATGTTTCGCTCTATTTAGGTCGTTAATATGTATTTCAAACCAAACTACTGGATTTTTTGCTTTCATGTTTTTATGATTTTTAATTATACCCCTTAAAATTAATCAGATTTATTATAAAAAATCTTGCCATATGACAGTAAAAATTAATCGAAAAGAATTTCTTTTCGTATTCGGCTCAATGAGGTATCTGTAATTCCCAAGTAGGAAGCCATATGCTTTATTGAGGCATGACGAAGGACTGCAGGTTTATCATTTATCAATGTGTTATACCTTTGCGTTGCGTTTTGGGTTAGCATTTCCATTTTACGTTGCTTTAAAACAAATAATTGTCCAGACATCCACGCTCTTCCCCATTCTCGAAAGCCCTCTATTTTATGAAACAGTTCTTGAAATTTATCGAATTCTATTTGCCAAGCCACTCCGTTAGTGAGTGCGACTATATTTTCTATAGTGGGCACCCTTTGAAATAGAGAAGACACCTCAATGGAAATTTCGTTTGTGCTGTAAAAATCAGTTGTAATTTCCTTTCCATTAAAATCGTGAACGTATGCTCTTACTAATCCTTTTTCAATTAAACCATATGAATTCGCCATTTTACCACTTTCCAAAAACAATCTGCCTTTTGAGAAATTAATTTTCTCGTGCGCATCCATAATTTCATTTAAGTCGTTTTTCGCAATTAATGGATGGTTGTAAATGGATTGAAAAAAGTTAATATTCATAATTTATGGTATCAAAATTTTTATTGTAGCTTTCTCACGAACTTAAAATTAGTGTTTTATAATAACATTATCAGTTCATCCAAATTTATCAATTTGTTTTTATATTCTTTTAAGGACACCCATTTTCTTTTAGCTTCAGGCACAAATAGCGTTCTAAATTTTATAATAAGCAATTCCTAATTTAAGCATTTTTAAAATATTAATCGCCAATATATAACCGTTAACATCCTAGAATTAACAAATAGAACTATTCGGGAACTAGACTCGAGCGTTTATAAAGTATGTGGTTTATTCTTATTACTTTTTTTATTTTGAAGGGACTGCTACATAAAAAGCATAGGCATGTTTAACGTTTAAAAAGAAATTATTTTCTGGCGCGTAATATTCTAATGCTAAGGCACAAATTTCAGCTCAACCTCCATGATTTAAGCAGTCTAAAACCGTAGCCTTAAGTGGTTATTTGTAAAGTAAAAATAATCAGCGCTGATTTGTTGCAACATTCTGCCCAATCGCATCGCTTTGCTTAGACTAACTCAAAACATTGGTTTTGAATACTTTAAATGTAAATTAAAACATTACGGCAACAAAATATTACTTATACATTTAACAAGGAAACGCGTTTTTTAGTTTTTAGTCGATATTTTGAAAAATACAGTTGTTTGTTGGAGTGTTGTTTTTTGAATTTTTGATGGCTCGTAGAACAATAAAAGCCCATAAATAGTAGTACTACTGCTGATGATTTTATGCTATTAAAAAACGAGATTGAAGAAGCCCCAAATCAACACTTTCTATAGCTTTTTAGCTTTATAAGTTAATTACAGTTTATAGATGATTTTAAACATAATGATTCTTGGTAAGACAAAGGTTTTACTATCGCTTATTAAAAAGCTGTTAAAAGAATTCTGTTGCTTAAATTTAATATTGAAAAGATTGGTGGCTTGAATTTCGAAACCCCAAGGATTGTTTTCGTTCTGATAAAATAAAGAGGCGTTTGCTGTATCGAATGCAGTATTAACACGGCTATTTTTATTTTTGTAATTATCAAAACGATAATCAGCTTTAAAAATAAAATCCGTTAAAAAATCATACTCTAAATTTATAAAAAATCGATTGTTTTCAAATTTAGACATAGAATTAAGCGCTCGATAACTGCTGTAATCTTTGGTATAACCGATTTCTATATTAGGATAATTTTTAAAAAATGTTTCTGCACTAATCGTTGCAGATATCGATTTAGAAATATTTTTATTGATACTATTATTAAGTATTTGAAAGAAATCGCTATAAGAAAAATTGCTTTTTAACTTATACCGTATCTTATTAATTTTTTTTGCAACACTTCCGTTTACAGACCAATTATCCTCAGGCTCATCAAATAAAACAGGTGTGCTAAATTGATTTATGCCATTTAAAACAGTAATATTTTTAAAATGTTTTATTTTTTTATTGAAACTAACTCCAGTATGAATATTTAAGTTTTTAAATAAGCTAAACTTATAATAATTTAAACTTGCGCTGTGGTATAATTGGTTTTCTAGACTGGTATTACCCTTAAAAACACTATTAAAGTTGTTTAGTATAAAATTATTTGCTAATCGCTGAGCATCAGGAAAACTAGCATTTAATTTATATTTGAAATTCAAAATTTCAGTATTACTAAATTCTATTTTTGTTGTAAACTGAGGTAATAGTAAAGCTTTGTAGTTTGAAAATTTGTCGTCAAACTGTTTGGTGTTCCAATTGTAAAAATGATAATACAACATGGGTTTGAAAGTAGCGATGCCTATTTGAAACTTATATTCTAAACCTAGAAAAGTGTCTATAAAATCATAGCCAAAATCGTTGCCAAAATTTGCAGTGCTAAAATTATTGATAGCTCCGTTGCTTAATTTTTGTAAATCTTCGTTGTAAAAATCGTTAAAAGCAGCGTTAAGCCCCATACTTGTATATAAATGATTGAAATTATTGAGCACCCAATAATCCTTAATAATGGCATTAAAGGTATGTGCTTTAGATTTTTTGGTTTGAATGATATTGTAAATATCATCATCTTCCAAAGGAATTAAACCTTGTAAAATTTGATTATTTGTTAACCACTCGGTTATGGGTTTATCATTCTGAAAATTATAGGTTGCTTCTAGAGTTGCTGTATGCTTTTTTGATAGTTTTCTACTGTAACTTATATGCTGTTTTACATTGAGGCCTTTAATGTTTGTAAGTGTATTAATGGTATTGTTATCCGAAGGATTTATAGTCGTTATTAAACCGTTACTAATGTTAGTTGTAACTTTTACAAAACTATTATAAGTAAAATCTTCATTATAACTAGGTCTGTAATCTAATGTTAGTTTGGCTATAGTAAAATAATTGTCAAAATTATCAGAAACTGTTCTGTCTTCAACAAAGGGATTTGTTGTACTTAAATATTTATTTAAAGTATTACTATTTGTTTGAGTTTTACTTTTTGAGCTAATAATATACCCACTTAAATCTGTATAATTATTGAGTGCCTGCCTAATATTTAAAGCTCCAAATTGATTGGTATTTGCTGTATAGTCTTGATTATTTAAGTAGCGTGCAAAATCGCTTTTAAATAAACTAAAATAACTGCTAGCATCCCGCATTAACTTACCAAAACCTCCTTCAAACTCTAAATAATCTCTAAACGAGAAGCTTTTAACACCTTGATTGTTTAAATCTCCTATAAAATTTACATTTGTTTTTGGGCTATAAAAAAATATATTGGGATGTAGAACATATATATCTTCTATGCCTGCTCCAGCCTCAATGTCGCCAAAAACAAATTTCTTTTTATTGGCTTTCAATTTAATATTCATTGCCATATCTTCATTGTCCTCCAAACCTTTAAGCATAGCAACGTCATTGTAGTTGTCTAAAACCTCAATTTTGTCTACGGCATCGGCAGGAATATTATTTACTGCTAATTTACTATCGCCAGTAAAAAACATTTTATCCTCCACCAGTACTTTAGTCACTTTTTTTCCTTGCACAGTAACATTGCCGACTCGATCTACCTCAACCCCTGGTAATTTTTTTAATGCATCCCTTAGTTTGCGTTCTTCGCCAGTAACAAAACGGCTCACATCGTAAGTTATGGTGTCTTTTTTTACTATTACTGGAGGTGTGTAATTTAAAGTAATGACATCAAGCTTATTTAAAGCTTCTGAAAGTAAAAAGTTTTTATTAATATTTTGGGTTTTAGAAGTTATATTTATGGTTTGCGTTTTATAGCCTAAATAGCTAACCGTAACCTCATAGCTTTGATTTTTACTTAAACCCAGTTTGTATGTGCCATTATCTTGAGTACTTGCAAAGCGTACATTTTCAGTTTCACTTTTTGGTATAGCTAATATATTGGCATAAGCTAAAGGGTTTTCCAGAGTATCTGTAACTTTTCCAAATATGAGTATTTGCTGTGCGTAAGACGAAGGGCTTATTAGCAGAAAGCTTAAAACAAAGAAATGTATAATTTTTTTTCTGTAGCCCAAATTTTAATTCAATTATTTCTTAAAAGCGCGACCTCATGGTAATAATAAATTTCTCTCCATTAGCTTTAGTAAAGCTATACTTTTCTTTTGTTTCTCTGTTCTCATTATATTCACTTTGAGTTCCAAAAAGTAAACCTGCAATTTTTAGCTTAAAATCAATTGTATTTAAAGCATTTAACACTCTAAATATTGATTTTTTCTAATTAAAAAGTAATTTAAATTCAATATTCTTAGACTTATTTAAAGCTTCTTTAATCATATTTATTTCTGATCTCGCGTTTTTTTATCTGCTTTTTGAGTTGCACTTGACTCAACCTTAAATAATACGTTTGATTCGATTTTTTAAAAAACTTCTTTAAAACCCAAACTCCTCAATTTTTTCCAAAACATAATCTTGAAATTCTGAAACCGTTATTTTTTTACCTTTCGTAGGTCTAATAATTGTTATTGGTGCTTTAGAAAAACTTATCTTACTGGCATAATAAATAATGTCTTCCTCTTGAAGCTCTAAAATTAGTCCAGGTAGTCCGGCATAACCTTTAGGGCCCTGATTTAATGGAATATCTGGGCAAAACCACGCAGTAATTTTCCTGTCTTTTCTAATTGTTTTATCTTTTTTTAGCACAGCAGTCGCTTTATAACATACATAACCCTCTATTGCTTTACGCTCTTTGGTTATATGCCATTCTATAGAGTTAAACCTTGAATGAATTAAAAAAAGTTCTCCTAAAAAAGGTCTTTCATTAATTTTTAAGTCTAATGTTTTATTTAAATAATACGTTTCTTCGGCTCCAGAAAACAATTTAGCAGACTTCGATGCGAATGTTTCTTCTTCGCCTACAAGTAAATTATCTTTTATTTTAAACAAAGATTCATTGTTTTGATTAAAAAGCAATTCAAATTCAAATTGCACAACATACTTAGCAGACTCATTAAGCATGGCTCCCACCTTATTTACATCTTTTTTATTATAATCTGAATTTACATTTATTTTATATTCAATTATACCAGAATTGGCTTGTGAGTTCACTGCTAAAACAAAAAAAACATAAATAAGAGAAAACCAATATTTCATATCAAAGTTAAATTTACCAAGTTAAACAGTCATTATAGGCCCATATTGCCAGTTCCATAGCTCGTCCTGAATTACCGTGCCTTGACATACTTCCTTCATATACTGCACCAGCAAATTCATAACACTCGCTGTTTGGTATTTCTTCTTCACTCGCATTTAGACCATAAGAACTACCCATTAAAAAAAACACTACCATAAAAATATTTAATACTTTTTTCATAATTTCTAAAATTTTAAACCAGTTAAATTTGTTTTATAACCAGTTGGTTAAACTAAATAATCGCGGAGTCTAAGCAGTCTAAATTTTTAGTCTAATAATGTGAAGTCTATTTCCTAGCTTAAGCAGTCTAAAACCATAGCCTTAAGTGGTTATTTGTAAAGTAAAAATAATCAGCGCTGATTTGTTGCAACATTCTGCCCAATCCCATCACTCTGCCTAGACTAAAACAAAGCTCTGATTTTGAACACTTTAAATGTAAAAAAAAATATTAGGGCAGCAAAATATTTCTTATAAATTTTACAAGAAAACGTGTTTTTTTGTTTTTAATCGATATTTTTGTAGAAAAATAGGACAGGCTTTTTTTTGTATCACAAAGACTTTTATCAAATGATAATCTGTCCATTTCGTTTTTAATGCCAACGTTTTGATATATGATATGAAAAGTAGCAGATTTATATTTGCTAATATTCGGTTTATAAATAAAGATAGCAGAAAAGAATCTAACTTTAAATTTGGCTCTTAACTGCTATTTTTTATAAACCGTGTTTTTGTAGGAAGTATTTATAGCCCATATTCAATTTTTAATTTGCCTTTAGTTGCTTTGTAAGGTTCAAAAACCCAAATAATATTTTCAGTACCATAATAATCACCATTTATTAGAGTGTCTATACTGCCAGATAAATTAATATCATAATATCCTTTTCTCTTTATTTTAATAGTGTCATTGGAAAAACCATTTACTTTAATATAAAACGAATTATAAATTTTCGAACTTAATGGCTTGAGGGTATCTATTCTTTCATTAGAAAAATCTGTTATTGTAAATTTTGAAATATCTTTATTACGATTATTTTCACAAGAAAAAATTAAAAATAATATTATTAAAATTCTATTTTTCATCTATTAGTTTAGCTTGTTGGTATTAATGAAGATGAATTTGTGGCTCTTCCACTATCTCCGCCTCCGAGTAAATTTGACAAAAATCTTAATTCACCATTGGTTATCGCATCTAAGATACTTTCACTTAAAGAACTGTAACCATTAGAAAACCAATTGCTTTTAGTTCTACCAACTTGATTGTTGAATAAATCCATTTGTTTTTCTTTAAAGTCATTTGCATAACTAGAAGGTTTATCTTCATGAGCAGCAGCCAAACTTGAAGCTAATGAGTCTCCAAGTAATATCACATTCAAGGCATTCCAGTAAGCGTGCCTGAAAGCATCTGCTCTACCATTATAAAGTGAATTTAGGAATAAATTTTCTGCTAGCCAAGTGGCTTTCTGAGCGTTAACCAAATAGCTGATTTGTTGCAACATTCTGCCCAATCCCGTCGCTCTGCCTAGACTAAAACAAAGCCCTGGTTTTGAATACTTTAAATGTAAATTAAAACATTACGGCAACAAAATATTTCTTATACATTTAACATTAAAACGTGTTTTTTGGTTTTTAATCGATATTTTGAAAAAATACAGTTGTTTGTTGGAGTGTTGTTTTGTGAATTTTTGATGGCCTGTAGAACAATAAATAGTAGTACTACTGCTGATGATTTTATGCTATTAAGAAGAATACCTACTTTTTATCATGCGAAAATTTTTGGGATCACGCCCATTTTCCCTCATGTTTATTTTATTGCTAATTACCTAGACTAATGGTGTGTTTACTTGTATAAAACTATACGTTTACACCATCAATCTTAATCAAACTCCAAGTTTTATGCAGTTAATTAAAGTTCAAATCTTCTAGAACCTCATCGTCTTCATCATCTGTATTGGTCTCAACTTTAGAACAATCTACATTAATTGAAAGGTTTTTTGGGGCTTCAAATTCAGATTTCGATATATTTAAACTCTCATCGGCGTAGCAATTTTTCATATAAACACCCCAAATTGGCAATGCCATGGCTGCACCTTGCCCATATGTAATGCTTTTAAAATGTACTGCTCTGTCTTCTGCACCAACCCATACTCCAGTTACCAAATTTGGCACCATACCCATAAACCAACCATCACTTTGGTTTTGAGTAGTTCCCGTTTTTCCTGCTATAGGGTTTTTAAATTCGTAAGGGTACCCCGTTATTATTTCGCGGTAATCGGCTCTGTAAGCATCAGCTCCCTTGGTTCTTAAACGCACGCCCGATCCAGACTCTGTAACACCTTCCATAAGTTTTACTGTCACATAAGCTGTTTCTTCGCTTATCACATCGTTAGTCTCTGGTGTAAATTGGTATAAAATGGTGCCGTTTTTATCTTCTATACTGGTTACCATTACAGGTTTGGTATAGACACCCTTGTTAGCAAACGCCGCATAAGCCCCAACCATTTCATACAAACTTAAATCTGGAGTTCCCAAGGCGATAGAGGGTACTGGAGGAATATCAGACTCTATTCCCAACTTTCTGGCTAAATCTATAACAGATTGCGGCCCAACCTTATCAATTAATCGCGCCGTAACGGTATTTACCGAGTTTGCCAATGCATTTTTAAGTGTTCTTTTTCCGCCATAATTCGGACTCGAATTTTTTGGGCACCATTCCTCTGGATTTCCGTGCTTATTTGCTTCAATGCAAAAAGGCGTATCTGCAAATTCGTCGCAAGGTGATAGCTGTAATTGATCCATAGCGGTCGCATACACCAGAGGCTTAATAGTCGAGCCTATTTGACGTTTCCCTTGTTTTACCATATCGTATTGAAAATGTCTGTAATTCATGCCGCCAACCCAAGCTTTTACATGACCTGTTTGTGGATTCATAGACATTACTCCGGTTCTTAAAAAAGATTTATAATAGCGCATCGAATCCATGGGCGTCATTATTGTATCTCGTTCAGAGGGTTTCCCGTCTTTCCATTCGAATACCGCCATCTTTACAGGCTCATAAAAGGATTTTTCTATTTCTTTATCCGATTTTTTTAAATCGTATTTCATATGTCGCCAGCGTTCAGACTGGCGCATAGCACGCTTTAATAAGGCATCAATATCACTTTTTGTTAGATCTAAAAACGGAGTTGTAGGATTCCTTTTAGGTGTATTTTGATGAAAAAACTCCGCCTGCAACCTAGGCATATGCTGTTGTACCGCATCTTCGGCATGTTTTTGCATACGCGAATCTATCGTGGTGTAAATGGTTAATCCATCGTTGTATAAATTGTATAGTGAGCCGTCTGGTTTCGGATTGTTTTTAATCCAATCTTTCATAAAATTGGAAAGGTAAGCTCTAAAATATGTCGCCAAACCTTCGCGATGAGACTCTGGAGAAAAATTTAAATTTAATTCCGTTTTTTGTAGCGAATCTTTAACTTGAGCATTTATGTACCCATACTTTTCCATTTGATACAACACCACGTTTCGCCTGTTCTTTACACCTACAGGATTTCTAGACGGTATAGGGTTATAAAAAGAAGAATTTTTAAACATGCCCACTAACATAGCCGATTCTTCTATATTTAAATCTTTGGGTTCTTTACTAAAATATATTCTTGAGGCACTTCTTATACCATCGGCATTATTTCCAAAATCATAAATATTAAAATATTGGGCTATAATTTCTTCTTTAGTGTATTGGCGCTCTAAACGTGTAGCGATAACCCATTCTTTAATTTTCTGTCCTATGGTTTCTACGATGTTTTTAGATCTAACACCAACAAATAATTGCCTTGCTAATTGCTGTGAGATGGTACTCGCACCTCCTCTACTTCCAAGAAAGAAAAAGGCTCTTAATGTGCCCCTAGCATCGATACCAGAATGCTCATGAAAACGGGCATCTTCGGTGGCGATTAAGGCGTCTATTAAATGCGGCGATAAGTCTTCGTATGCCACAGGCGTTCTGTTATCGTTGAAATAAAATTTTCCTAAGGTTTCACCATCTGCCGATAAAATTTCGGTAGCGAGATTAGTACTCGGGTTTTCTAATTGCGTATGGTCGGGCATTTTACCAAATGCACCCCAAGAGGCTAATAAAAATATTAATACAACACTAAAAATGCCTAATGAAAAGAGTATCCAAAACCAACGAATATATTTAGAAAAATCTAAATTCTCTTTTTTCTGTTTGTTTTTTGCTTTTGCCATTTAATTTTAAATATTAATTGCACTTAATATACGCGATAAGTGCAACTATTAGGTTTTTATTTTTCTGATGGTCTTTCTATTCTAAACCCAATATCTGTAATACCTTCAAGCGCAATCACACCATTAACTTTGCCGTTTTCTCTCATGGCATGCTGGATATTAACCGTATATTCTCCGGCTTCACTAAATACCACTTCCTCTTTGTACCACAGCTTGTTTTCTTTAATTCCTGACGCCCCAGTCCCTAGTAGTGCCCCATTGGGATCTGCCATTTTATACTCTAAAGTGTCTTTTAAAGTTTTACCATGCGGAAAAACCATCTCAACAATTAAAAACAAATTGTTAAATTTATAGTCGTTTGTATTTCTTAAATTAACAAACAAATTATACGTCTGTGTGGAATCTGGCGGTTTAATTTTAAAACTTACAATAGAGTCTTTATGCCAAGCATTGGGAATTGATTTATACGTGTCGAAAACGCGTTTAGAATCGCATGATATGAATAGAAAAGAAAAAATTAAATAAAATAATAAGGCACTACTTGTTTTCATTTTTATTTTTTTGAGGTTTCCTCTTGTAATTTTTATTTCTATTGTTTTTATTACTAGTTTGATTAGAGTTATTTGATTTCGCGTTTTTATTAACGGGGCTCGTTTTCTTTCTGTTGTTTTTACGCTTAGCATTACGCTTTGGGCTATCGAACCGCGTTAAACTATCTTGACCTACAACGTTCTCGAAGGCTACTTTAGTACTTTCAATTAAATCTGAAGCATACTGTTCCAAACTGGCTACTTTTTTATTCGCTTTGTTGGCCTCAATAATTTCGTTAGCTTGAGTGGTTGTTATTTTATGCCAATTCATCCATTCGCCTTCGTAGGCATACCACATGTGCCCGTTAAAAATATCTGTTTTCTGGCAAACCGCTATACCTTTTTCGGTTTTAAGTTTTATATCGGTTTTAGGAAATGCTTTTAAAGCATCTAAATACGTATCGAGCTCATAATTTAAACAGCATTTTAATTTACCGCACTGCCCAGCTAGCTTTTGCGGATTTAAAGATAATTGCTGGTATCGTGCTGCCGATGTGCTAACCGACCTAAAATCTGTTAACCATGTCGAGCAGCATAATTCGCGTCCACAAGAGCCAATACCTCCAAGCCTTGCTGCTTCTTGCCGAAACCCAACTTGCTTCATTTCTATTCGCGTTCTAAACTCCCGCGCAAATACTTTTATAAGTTCTCTAAAATCTACGCGTTCTTCGGCGGTATAATAAAAGGTAGCTTTACTGGCATCGCCTTGAAATTCGATGTCAGAAATTTTCATCTGTAACTTCAAATCGATTGCAAATTGGCGCGCTTTAACCTTCATCAATTCTTCTTTGTCGCGTGCCGCTTGCCAAATATCAATGTCTTTCTGACTCGCTTTTCGGTAAATTTTTAAAATGTCGTCACTTTTTTCCGAAATGTTTTTGCGTTTCATTTGAATACGCACCAATTCCCCCGTAAGGGTAACCATACCAATATCATGACCAGATTTTGCCTGCGTGGCTACCACATCACCAATACTAAGCGTTAAGTTTTCGGTATTGTGGTAATAGTGTTTTCGTCCGTTTTTAAAACGGACTTCCACCCAGTTAAAAGGTTTTTCGCCATTGGGTAGCGACATATTCGCCAGCCAGTCAAAAACCGTTAATTTATTACAACTATCTGTGCCACAAGTGCCATTATTTTTACACCCTTTGGGTTGACCGTCTTTTCCAGTTGAACAACTGTTACAAGCCATAGGTTTTATATATTGATTCTGACTAAAACAAGTGTTTTACCAGAAGAAGGTTGATAATTCTTTTTAAAAAGGTAAAGATAAGATTATTATAGCGACTTTTAAAAAGCATCTTAAATTTAAATATTCTTGACACTAATGATGTTTACAGGACATGCCCGAGCTGCTTTCTCACAAGGCTCTAAAATATCGTGATCTTTAGATTTTAAAGTGTAAAAGCCTTTTTTATCTTTGGCATGCAATAATACCGATTTGCCGTCCTTTTTAGACATTCTAAATTGCTCAGGAGCCAATTCTACACAATAATTACATCCAATACATTTGTTGCGCTGCAACGTAACAATCACCATTAAGCTTCTATTTTATTTTCTACAATTTTATACAATCGATCTGAAGGCCGAATTCTAAAGCTTAACGGAATGGTAACCGAATCGCCTTTAGAGGCTTTACTTAAATTCTCGTCGTTTACCAACATTTCGGTAAGCTCCATTTCCTGAACTCCAGTGGTTGGACCCGTAATTAAAATGGTGTCTCCAATACTTAAATCGTAGGCTTCTATTTTAAACTCGCCAATACTTACTTTAGGAAAAAAATGCATGCCTTTGGCAATATAAACCTTTTTTTGTGTGGCATGAGAGCCTGCACCTTTGCTCCATTCTCCAAGTTTTTGACCCAAATAATAACCATTCCAAAACCCGCGATTGTACACTTTTTCGAGTTCTTTCATCCAAGCATTCACGGCTTCTGTATTGTACGTTCCATTAGCAACAGCATCTATAGCTTCGCGGTAGCATTTAATAACTTTCGCTACATACTCTGGAGCACGACCACGACCTTCAATTTTTAAAACCTTAATTCCGGCATCGGCTACTTGGTCTAATATATCGATAGTACACAGGTCTTTTGGCGACATGATATATTCGTTGTCCAATTCCATTTCAAAACCAGAGTCTTGATCTATAACCGTGTATTTTTTTCTACAATTCTGTTTACAAGCGCCTCTATTAGCCGAAGAGTTATGCGCATGCAAGCTCATATAGCATTTGCCAGAAACCGCCATACATAAGGCCCCATGACCAAAAATTTCAATTTCCACCAATTGTCCAGAAGGGCCTTTTATTTGCTCTTTTTCAATCTGTTCTGTAATTTTTTTTATTTGGCGTAAGCTTAATTCCCGACTTAATACCATAGTATCGGCAAACATCGCATAGAATTTTACCGTTTCGATGTTAGTGATATTAATTTGAGTAGAAATATGCACTTCCATACCAATTTCTCTGGCGGCCATAATAACCGCTTGATCCATAGCGATAACCGCCGTAATATTGGCTGCTTTTGCTTTGTTTAATAGGGTTTTTATAATGGATAAATCATGATCGTAAATAATAGTGTTTAAGGTAAGATAAGTACGTACATTTTTAGCCTGACAACGTTTTGAGATTTCTGGTAAATCATCTAAAGTGAAATTAATAGTTGCTCTAGCGCGCATGTTTAATTGTTCTACGCCAAAATATATTGAATTTGCACCATTATCTAAAGCCGCTTGAAGGGATTCAAAATTTCCCGCAGGAGCCATTAATTCTATGTTCTGCATGTTAAATATGTTATTTTGTTTCGACTTTTAAAGTTTCGAAAATATTTCTTAAATCTTTTTTATACGGTAGGTGGTCTGCACGTCCCTTTTTAAAAATATCGTTACTATTACCTTGTCCTTTACGGAGTTCTTTTTGTACCTCATAAGGTAAGGCGTGCATCTCTTTACATGCTGTAGAACAGCAATTATCCATCTCGGCTTTACAGGCGTCACATTGAATAAATAATAAATGACAGGCATCGTTTGCGCAATTGGTGTGCACATCGAAAGGCTTGCCACATTGGTGACAACTGGCAATAATATGGTCGCTAATTTTTTCGGCTCTTCGCTCATCAAAAACAAAATTCTTACCAATAAATTTGTTCTCTAATTGTTTCGCGTTTACCTGGCGCGTGTATTCAATTATTCCGCCCTCAAGTTGATACACATTTTTAAAGCCCCTATGTTTAAAATAGGCACTGGCTTTCTCGCAGCGAATACCGCCAGTACAATACATGACCAGTTTTTTATCTTCTTTATGAGACTTCAAGCCTTCTTCTATAATGTCTAAAGATGCTCTAAACGTATCTACATCTGGTGTTAGGGCGTTTTTAAAATGACCAATTTCGCTTTCGTAGTGGTTGCGCATATCGACCAAAACGCTGTTATCGTCTTCAATAAGATTGTTAAATGTTTCGGCATTCACATGAATACCCTTGTTGCGCACATCGAAAGTAGCATCGTTTAATCCATCGGCAACAATTTTGTCTCGTACTTTTACCTTTAACTTTAAAAACGATTTATTGTCTTGCTCAATAGCAACGTTTAACCGAATATTTTTTAAAAAATCAATGGTATCTAAATGGGATTTAAAGGCTGTAAAACGCTCTGCAGGAAGAGACAATTGCCCATTAATCCCTTCGTGTGCCACATAGATTCTTCCCAGAACATCCAAGGCATTCCAAGTTATAAATAGATGGTCTCTAAATTCTTGAGGATTGTTAATTTTAGCGTATTGATAAAAAGAGAGCGTTAATCGATCTTCTCCCGCTTTTTCGATTAGCTCTGCTCTTTCTTTAGCGCTTAATGTATTGTACAGTTGCATGCTATACTAATATTTAAGGTTAAAAAAATATAATATGCAAAAGTAGAGCTTTTGTTTTTAGGCGGCACTAAATTTTATAAAAAACCCAGCTGTATATGAAAAAATTTGAGCAAACACCTCAATTTTTGTGGTGTTTTAAGTCTTAGTGAGTTGAATGTTGACTGAAAAATTTTCACCTATTGTAATAAAATTTCAAAAACTATTGAAAAGTTTAAGTTTATGGCTTAATACAAAACCACATCATAAACATCAAAATGTTCAGGATAAATTTTATCCGTGGTACAAACTAGCATTGACGATTTCTCTCTAGTTTTAAATTGAATTTTTAAGTTGGGCTCCTTAAAAACCTTAGGAAGTGTCGCTGTTATAATAGAGTCTTTTTCGTTTAATTTTATAATAAAAACGGGTTCAAGACCGCCAGTACAAGTTGTTTGGTTTAGTACAATTCCGGTTTTATATAATTGCGCTTCATCTTGATCGCTACAAGAAAAAAGAATAATCACTAAAAAGACGATTAAAACCTTAGGCATATTAAAAAAAACAATCTGTTTGTCTTAAAAATTAAATTTACAAAAAAAGGGGAAGCAATAAAATTGTATCGTGAAAAAACTTATAGTATTTTAGCAGCAATTACTTCAGAAAAATAATAGAAGATGAGCAAAGAAAATAGTAAAGAAAAAGATGCCAAATTAAAAGCACTACAATTAACTCTAGATAAATTAGACAAAGCCTACGGAAAAGGTACGGTAATGAAAATGAGTGATGCCGCTGTAGTCGATGTAGAAGCGATCCCTTCTGGGTCTTTAGGTTTAGATATTGCCTTGGGTGTTGGCGGCTATCCGCGTGGTCGCGTGGTAGAAATTTATGGACCAGAATCTTCTGGTAAAACCACACTAACCTTACACGCTATAGCCGAAGCCCAAAAAATGGGAGGTATTGCAGCCTTTATTGACGCCGAACATGCTTTTGATAGAACTTACGCCGAAAAACTAGGAATTGATATAGACAATTTAATTATCTCGCAACCCGATAATGGGGAGCAAGCTTTAGAGATTGCCGATAATTTAATACGCTCTGGGGCTATAGATATTGTAGTAGTCGATTCTGTGGCCGCCTTAACCCCAAAGAGTGAAATTGAAGGTGAAATGGGAGATTCTAAAATGGGACTTCATGCCCGTTTAATGTCTCAAGCCTTAAGAAAATTAACGGGATCGATAAGTAAAACCAACTGTACGGTTATTTTTATTAACCAACTACGTGAAAAAATTGGCGTAATGTTTGGTAACCCCGAAACGACAACAGGTGGTAATGCCCTAAAGTTTTACGCTTCGGTAAGATTAGATATTAGACGTTCTACACAAATAAAAGATAGCAACGGTGAAGTTTTAGGGAACAAGACACGTGTTAAGGTCGTGAAAAACAAAGTCGCTCCGCCCTTTAAACAGGCAGAGTTTGATATTATGTATGGCGAAGGCGTGAGCAAAGTAGGCGAGATTTTAGATGTGGCCGTAGAACTTGAAATTGTAAAAAAGAGTGGCTCATGGTTTAGCTATCAAGATACGAAGTTAGGCCAAGGGCGAGATGCTGTAAAAGCCATTATTAAAGACAATCCGGAACTCATGGAGGAGCTGGAAGAGAAAATTAGGACCGCTTTAAAAACAGCAGAATAAATATAAATCCCGAGCAATCGGGATTTTTTTATGCTCTTAATATTAAAAGTACACGCAACCTTTTTATTTGTTTAGCATCTATAAAATAGAAAAACAAGTAAAAAATATTTACAATGAAAAAATTTATTGTGTTAAGTTTAGCACTATTTGTGTTAGCATCATGCAGTCTTGATGACGACAGGCAAAACTATAGATCTGTATTTTTACCAATTGAAAGTGTAGATATTCCAGATGAGTTTACTTTAGGCAAAACCTACCCGATAACGGTTTCCTACTTAAAGCCATCCACATGCCATGCCTTTAAAGAGTTTTATTATTTAAAAAAAAACAACCAGCGAACAGTTGCCGTTATTAATTATGAATATGAAAACAATAGGTGCGACACCCTTACAAATAAACTGGTAGAAGCAACATTTAACTTTGTTGTTACCAGTAACGGATCATATATATTTAAGTTTTGGCAAGAAAAAGACTCGACTGGAGAAGACCAATACCTAACCATAGAAGTCCCTGTTACAAACTAAGTTTAAATAGTGTCCTGAGTGCAAACAGACAATGTACGTCCAGGCTAAGTGTTAATAAATACGAGTTTAAAATTGGGGTTAAACCAACTCATAGAAAATTGTAAAATTAATGATACTAAAGCCCAAGGAGAATTATATAAACTCTTTTCGAGTAAACTATTCTCTATATGCTTAAAGTATTCAAGAAACTATGCCGAAGCCGAAGATAATTTACAAGACGCATTTTTAACAATTTTTAATAAAATAGAACATTATAAAAACAAAGGTTCTTTTGAAGGTTGGTTAAAACGAATAACCATAAACACCGCTTTACAACGCTACCGATCTGAAAAAAAATTTGATCTTATACATGAAAACATACAAGATGAGGCTGAAATAGAGATTTGCCAAGACCCTATTCCGTTAGATTATCTCTTAAAAATAATACAAGAATTGCCAGATCGCTACAGGTTAGTATTTAACCTTTATGTTTTAGATGGTTATTCGCATAAAGAAATAGCAAACATGTTAAACATAAACATAGGAACCTCAAAATCTAATTTGTTTCGAGCTAGGCAAACTTTAAAAGACACTATAGAAAACCATAAAAAAACACAGCGTTTACAATCTTTATAAATGAGCAATAAAAAACATATAGACAGATTGTTCCAGGAGCGTTTTAAAAACTTTGAAGCAACTCCCAGCGATACTGTTTGGAATAATATTAGAGCCGAACTTGATACGAAAAAGAAGAAACGGCGGATTATCGCTATTTGGTGGCGTTACGCAGGTATTGCGGCTTTACTTGCGCTTTTAATAACTGCTGGTGCTTTGTTTTTTAATGATGCGGATACAGTTATAACAAATCAAGTTGGAGATACCGAAAATTTAGATTCAGAGGAATTAAAAACCAGAGGTAGCGACCCATCAATCGATTCACATCCAAAAACCTCAAACACAAACGATGCTGTTGTTGAATCTAATTCGGGAAAAAACGCTTTGGAAAAAACAACCCAAAACACTATTAAAAAAGACTCAGATGCAGTTATGCCTTCAACCAAAACATCAATTACGGGAAATGCATCTTCAAAACATAAAAATGAAAGCCGCTTAAAAACCCATCAGAATCCAGATGAAAATTCGAAGCTCCCTAGAGCTATTATAAAAACGGACCGCACTCTTCTAGCTGTTCAAAACTCAGAAAACAACACAAAAGAAAAAAACAATAAGCCCATCCAAAATAAAAATAAATTGGCTCAATTTGAAACCAATAAAGAAAGCGAAATAATTAACAATCCAACAAAAAGCAATACCGTAATTGCGGAAACAGAACAGGAAAAAAAAACAGAAATTATAGCTGAAAACACAAAGGAAAACACACTTACTATTGAGGAAGCGTTAGATAAAAACAACGACATTTTTGAAGAAGAAGAAAAAGGAGATTTAAACCGTTGGAGTATTACCCCAAACGCGGCACCCGTTTATTTTAGCAGTTTAGGAAATGGCTCTTCAATAGATCCACAATTTAAAAATAACCCACAAAGCGGCGAAATCAATATGAGTTATGGTATTAAAGCGCGTTATGCTATCAATAAAAAATTAAGTATTAGAACAGGCATAAGTAAAGTTAATTTGGGTTACCACATTAATAATGTCATCGTATTTCAATCTATTAATTCTGACCCTAATCCATTACAGAATGTAAATTTTAATACTGTGACCACCAATAGCGTTTCTTTTGTTAGTGGTGATAATTTGAGCGCTTTAGGCGCGGAAACATTTACCGAAAATCGAAAAACTTCTATTGATCAAGACATGGGTTATCTTGAAGTGCCTTTAGAAATCCAGTATGCGCTATCAAACAAAAATTTTGGCATTAATCTTATTGGTGGGTTTAGCGCTCTGTTTTTAAATAAAAATGAGATTTTTTCAGAAATTGATGGGTATCGAACGCTTTTAGGCAAAGCCAATAATATAAATAAAGTGAGCTATAGTGCTAATTTTGGACTAGGGTTAAATTATAAAATTTTTAAAAAAATAGATTTGAATTTTGAGCCTATGTTCAAATATCAAATCAATACGTTTAATAATACTTCTGGTAATTTTAAACCTTATTTTATTGGGGTTTACACTGGTTTTTCTATTAAGTTTTAGATTTTTGGTTAGATCTGGATACGGGTTTCTTTAATCTTGGGAATCCTTATCAAAAAAAACTGCCTTCACATGGGCAGTTTTTTATACCTCTAACTTTTCAAGTTGATTTAAAATAACCGCTCTGGATCGATCGTTTAAAGCTTGAGTATCGTCTATGGTTAAGCTCTGGGTAGGAATAAATTTATGCATAATAACCCGCATGCGTCCTGGACCTCCGCTAAAAAAAGTGTAAGAGAAACGCCTTTTATTATCAGCAAAAGTTAAAGGTACAACAGGTGTTCCATGTTTAATGGCTAAACGAAACGCCCCGTTTTTAAATTCGTCTAACATAATATGCTCTTCGGGTACACCGCCTTCAGGAAAGATGCAAATACTTAAACCTGTTTTTAATCGGCGTTGTGCCGCTAAAAAAACGGCTTGCCTACTTTTTGCAGAATTTCTATCCACTAAAATACAAGTTCTTTTATAAAAAAAACCAAAAAGCGGAATGTTAGCCAATTCTTTTTTTCCAACAAAAACAAATGGGTTTTTAACCGAAACCAACATTAACATAATATCTGCCATTGAGGTATGGTTGGCAATAAACATATAACTTTTGTGCTTTTCTGGTTTTTGCTCGTATAGTATAATCGGCCTAAAACCCATGCCAAATAAAATAAAGCGCGCCCAAAATCGAGCCAATTTAAAAAAGTAAGGATACCACGATTCTTTTAAAATTGAAATTATTAAAATAGGCATAAGAATAAGAATGGGTAATGCCACTAATATGTAAAACCACACTCGGTAAAATATCCAAAAAATGTATTTTAAAAGCTTCATAAGTGTCAAAAATACATAAATGTATTGAGCAATTCTATTAAAAAATTTACCTTTGCTTCTTTAGTTTAATTTAAAATCGTTCCGCTTTCGCGGAAGACAAACATGGCGAGAATACTTACAGGCATACAAAGTACAGGGACACCACATTTAGGTAATATTTTGGGCGCTATTTGTCCGGCAATAGACATGGCAAACAATCCAGAAAATGATTCGTTTTTATTTATAGCCAACCTGCATACCTTAACTCAAATAAAAAACTCAGAAATATTACGTTACAACACCTATTCTACAGCTGCAACTTGGCTTGCTTTTGGTTTAGATACAGAAAAAACGGTGTTTTACAGACAAAGTGACATTCCTCAAACCACAGAATTATCGTGGTATTTAAGTTGCTTTTTTCCATTCCAACGTTTAACTCTAGCCCATAGTTTTAAAGATAAAGCAGACCGCCTAGAAGATGTTAATTCTGGGTTATTTACATACCCTATGCTCATGGCTGCAGATATTTTATTGTACGATGCCCAAATTATTCCTGTAGGTAAAGACCAGTTACAGCATATAGAAATGACTCGCGATGTGGCCTCACGTTTTCACGCTAAAATGGGTGAAACGTTTGTGTTGCCAGAAGGCAAAATTCAAGAAAACACCATGCTTGTTCCAGGCACAGATGGTGAAAAAATGAGTAAAAGTAGAAATAACCATATCAATATTTTTTTAGACGATAAAAAACTGCGCAAGCAAATTATGAGTATCCAAACCGATAGCACTGCGCTTGAAGATCCTAAAGATTGGAGTACCTGCAATTGTTTTGCGCTCTATAACTTATTAGCTTCTCAAGACCAAATAGAAACCATGAAAGCCAATTACGAAAATGGCAATTATGGATACGGTCATGCCAAACAAGCTTTATTTGAACTTATTGTTGAAAAATTTGCCATTCCACGCGAACGCTATAATTATTACATGAATAATCTAGGTGAAATAGATCGTATTCTGGCCATTGGTGCAGAAAAAGCGTCGGTGGTGGCTAACGAGGTTTTAAATAGGGTAAGAGCGCGCTTAGGTTATTAATACCAAGTTGTTTTTTTCTGAACAACTCGTTAAACAAAGTGGACACCTAGCTTTATTGAATTGATTTTTGTGTTTATTTTTAGGCCATGTACCAAAACACAAAAGACATTCAAAAGCGTTATGATGGTTTTTTAAACACCTCTTTTTTATGGACTAACAAAGGGGTGTTTAACTTGCATCAGTTTGAAATTGAATCTAACTCCGAAAAAATCAATATTGAAATAGAAGACCATTTACCACTTGGCAAATATATAGAGCGCTTAGTATCCTTCGAATTAAACTCACAAAAATCGATTTCTGTCTTGTATGAAAACATTCAAGTACAAGACCAAAAAGTAACTTTAGGCGAATTAGATTGTATTCTGTTAAAAGACGATAAACCTATTCATTTAGAAATTGTATACAAGTTCTACTTATACGATGATACCGTAGGCCACTCTGAAATTGAACATTGTATTGGCCCTAATAAAAAAGATACCTTAGTTGAAAAATTAAACAAACTTAGCAAAAAACAACTACCGCTGTTATACACCGTCGAAGCCAAAAAATACTTAAAAAATTTAAAAGTAGCCGAGATAGAGCAGCAGGTCTATTTTAAAGCGCAATTATTTATTCCTTTTCAGAAAAAAATTTGCTTACACACCTTAAACAACGACTGTATTGTAGGGTTTTATTTGGCTAGAAAAGATATGCAGCAATTCGCCGACTGTAAATTTTTTATCCCAAAGAAAATAGACTGGATTATAAGGCCTCATACAAACGTTAATTGGTTGAATTTTGAGACGTTTAATACCAATTTAGTTTTGCAATGTCGTATTATTAATTTGAATTATTTTTTGTTCAGATGAGATAGAAAATCAAAGCATAGCCTGAGTTATGGTTTTATTTTATACCGAAATATGGGCGAAAAAGAAACGAATTATATGCGGCATGACATGACTAATTTGGTATAAGACAACCGTTCAACCTTATTTAACCGCTCATTTCTCGCCACTTTGCTGGATAAAATTCTCCAATGGCATACTAAAAAAATTCTTTTTAATTTGGTGGTAAGAATATGGTTATATCATCTCAAATAATTTCCCAGGTAAGGGCCTAACCAAGCCTTTTAACTCCATAGCTAACAATACACTGGCGACTTTAAAAGTAGGTAATTGGCAATTTATGGCAATAACATCGAGAAGTTGTTGGTTATTTTCTTTAAGGTAGTTATAAATTATTTTCTCGGTCGCATCCAGCTCCACGAACAATTGCTTTTGTACGGCAGGTTTTTTGTAATCTTCAAGTTGCCAGTTTAAAATGTACGGGACGTCTAAGGGCGTTGAAAGCATGTGGGCTTTTTGGTGTTTAATCAAATTATTACAACCTACACTTTGAGAATCTGTGGTACGACCTGGAACGGCAAAAACATCACGATTATAGGAGTTAGCAATATCGGCAGTAACCAGACTGCCCCCTTTTACGGCAGATTCTATAACAATTGTAGCTTCGCTTAAACCGGCAATCACGCGGTTTCGTTTTAAAAAATTATTTCTGTTAAAGGTATCGCTGCTCCAAAAATCGGTAAGAAATCCGCCATTTTTTTCAATATCGACCATGTATCTTTTATGCGCTTTAGGATAAATAGTATGCAAGCCATGGGCTAAACATCCTATAGTTTGCAAATTGTGTTTTAACGCTGCTTTATGTGCAGTAATATCGGTGCCATAAGCAAAACCAGAGACAATTATTGGGTTATACGGTACAAGAGCCTCCACTAAACTCTCACAAAAAGCCATACCATTTGTTGTAATTTTTCTGGTTCCCACAATACTCACAATAGGTTGCGCACTTAAATTAATATTACCCGATTGAAACAGTAAAATAGGACCATCGATACAATGTTTTAACTTCTCTGGATAATGGTCATCTTTAAAAAAAAGCACTTCAATATTGTGCTCTTGAATAAATTTAATTTCCTGTTCTGCTTCTTTTAAATTTTGCGTTTTAAACAGTTCGTCTAATATAACACGGCCCACACCATCTATCGCACTAAGTTTATGCTTTTTTTCTTTAAAAACAGCTTGTGCAGAACCACAATGGCCTATTAGTTTTTTTGCAGTAATATCGCCAATATTCGGTACATGCTGCAAGGCTAGGGTATAGAGCAATTCAGTTTCTGTCATTGTAATCCTTTGAGATAAAGATACAAAAAAGAATTTCTCATTAAATTTTAAAAGCTAACTAGCAGCCATCACATAGCAAGAAGTTCGTTGCTTAGTATGGTGAAACGGACATCCATTTTAACATATTCAACAAAAATAGTTGTCTTAAAGATTTTAACTCATAGTTTATTTTATTAACTTTGTTTTTATGCAACTAGAGACTTACATAAGCGATTTATTATACAGATATGAATGTGTTACGATTCCTGAATTTGGATCTTTTATTACGCATCGTGTATCGGCAAGTATAAACGAAACCACACATACGTTTTACCCGCCTAAAAAAGCGGTGTCCTTTAATGAGCAAATTCAACATACTGATGGTTTATTAGCACATTATATTGCTGATTTAGAGAAAATTCCTTTTGAGGTTGCCGCAAAAAAAATTGCGAAACGGGTTAGCACGCTAAAATTATTTTTACTGCAAGGCAAAACCGTAACATTTAATAATATTGGTGAATTACGCTATAATAGTGAGGGCAAAATTTTATTTGAACCTACTTACAAGCTCAATTATTTAACCGATGCCTTTGGTTTATCTCCTTTTGAAGCTCCGGCCATAATTCGGGAAATGCATAAGAAAAAAGTTGAGCAATTAGAACAAGTAATTCCGCTGAATATTACGCCTGAAAAACGCAAATCGAGACCTTATTTTAAATATGCTGCTGTAGCGGTTATAGCCATGACTATTGGTGGCTTTTCTGCCTCAAACTATTACACTAATAAAATTGAAACATACAACGAATTAGCCCAAGAAGAAGCCACAAAACAATTAGATACCAAGATACAACAAGCCACGTTTAGTTTAAATCCGCTTCCAGCGATTACCCTAAATGTTACCAAGCAATCGGGCAATTACCACATCATTGCAGGGGCTTTTAGAGTTGAAGAAAATTGTAATAAAACAATTACTCAATTAAGAAAAGCTGGTTTTAATGCGCGACATATTGGTAAAAACAAATACGGTTTATATCAAGTGGCTTATGGGAGTTATGAGAGTGGTAAAGAAGCCTTAAAGGCCATTCGCGAGATTAGAAAAACACACAATAAAAATGCTTGGTTGTTGGTTAAAAAACTAGATTAAAATCTAAAATTCTTTCGATAAATCTAGTGTAATTCTACGATAAAGTGTACTGTATTAATAATAGTACATTTAAAACAAAAGCGATGCCAATTAAAACACCCGAACAGTCTAAAACAACACTCACCGATATGGTTTTACCTGGTGAAACCAATCCCTTAAACAACTTATTTGGTGGCGAATTATTAGCGCGTATGGATCGTGCCGCTAGTATTGCTGCTAGACGCCACAGCAGGCGCATCGTGGTTACCGCCTCGGTAAATCATGTAGCTTTTAGTAAAGCCGTACCTTTGGGTAGTGTGGTCACGGTAGAGGCTAAAGTATCTCGCGCCTTTAAAACCTCTATGGAAGTGTTTATTGATGTTTGGATTGAAGACCGTGAGTCTGGTGAAAAATCGAAAGCCAACGAGGCTATTTATACTTTTGTTGCTGTAGACGATACAGGTAGACCTGTTGCTGTGCCAGAAGTGCATCCAGAGACCAAATTAGAAAAAGAACGCTTTGAAGCCGCCTTACGTCGTAAACAATTAAGCCTACTATTAGCTGGTAAAATAAAACCCGATCAAGCCACAGAACTTAAAGCGCTGTTTGAATAATCTCCCTTTTTAAATCGCCCTACATTTTATAAATCCAAGAGGCGGGATTTTGAGTTGCGCTCTCCTTCGAGATACTAAAACTCAAGATGGTTTCGCCAGTTATTCTATTGGTGAAAACTTCACCAATTTCTTGCTTAGTCGTTACTTTATCACCCTCTTTCACATAGACTTTCGAAAGGTTTTTATAAGTGGTGATGTAATTTCCATGACGAATCATTACTAACGGATTTATATTTCTCATATTAACCACTGCTATAACTTCACCATTAAAAACAGCTTTTACTTTAGCATTTTTTTCAGTAGCGATTCTAACCCCATTACTTTTAATTTTTAGCGACCTATTAATAGGATGGGGTTGTGTGCCATAACGCACTTTTACCACACCTTTATCAACTGGCCAACCCAATTTCCCTTTGTTCGATTCGAAATTCTTAGCAAGCGCTCTGCCAGCCGGCGTTAAAGCAAAAGTAGTTGCACTTGAAGATTTTCCAGCCTTTTTATTCGATCTGGCAATAGCTTCTCGTATAAGCTTCTTTATTTCTGCATCAATTCTATTGGCCTCACGCTCACGCTGATTAATTTGAGCGGTATAACGATTAATATTTTCTTTTATAGACGCCATTAAAACCCTTTGTTGTTTACGCTCGGCTTCTAAAGATTTTTGAGTGACTCTGTTCTCGGCAATAAGCTTTTGTTTATCTTCCTTTTGCTTTAACAATTTAGCGTTAATTTGCTGCAGCTCGGTTGTTTTTGCCTTTATAGTTTCACCTTGTTGCTTTTGGTAATCGCTGTATTGTTTAATGTATTGTAAGCGCTTATACGCCTGCTTAAAATCGTTTGAAGACAACAGGAACATTATTCTACTTTGTTCATTTTTGCTCTTGTAAGATTTAACAATCATCTCGGCATACTCGGCTTTTAAATGGGTTAAATCCTCCCGTAATTTGGTTATTTTTTTTTGATTAGAATTTATTTCTCTAGTAATTAAATTGGCTTGTTGATTGGTGACCTTAATTAAATTATTTAAGACTCCAATTTTGTAATTAAAATCTTCAATTAAGGATAATTGCGACTTTTGCTTCGATTGATTTTCTAAACGTAATTCGTTAATTTTTTTAATCTCACGGCGTAATTCTTGACGGCGTGTTTCTAAAGCTTTCTGTTTGCTATCTTGAGAAAAACTAAACGTGGTGCACAAGCAGAAGCACAGTAGCAGTAAAACTTTATATGTCTTTTTTCTATCCACAGTTACAGCTCAATTTTATTAAAACCAGATGGTATTTTAAACGGAAAACGCAAGGTTTCATTTAACGAAACATTTCTAAATTCTAATTTTATAATGGTTTCTTCAGTACCCTCAACGGCATTTATCTTTATATGTTTTGGTACAGATTCGTGATTTACTTCTTGATATGCCAAATAATCAACCTGAAAATGTTTAAATGTTTTTGGTTGGGTAAACTGCTGCGACTTGACTTTAAAATGCCTAGGGTCTAATAAAAAAAACACTTCCAGTAGATCTGGTTGTTTTTTGGGATGTAACACATAAAGCCCCTCGTTAACATGAGACGCATAACCATTGGCTTTAAGGTCTAATAAGGCCTCTCCAAACAATAAATTTTGAAGCTTTTGAAAATCTAAAGGAGTACCTAAAACCTCACTCAAATAGTTGTAATCGCCTTCAAAATAAGTATTGTCTAGCTTGTTGTAAAAACTCACCTTTTGTGGCGTAATTTTAGCTCTAATCACAGAGAATGTAGCACTCAACCACATTATCTCGTCCTTTTTAGCTCTAAAAGACACCGTGTGTGTTTGTTCCTTATCGTTTTTTAAATAGCTTACTCTTAGTTTAGCTTGTAAGGTTTTAAAACTAGCTTTTTGTTTTTCATTTGCTTTAACTAACTGTCTGGTAGACAGGCTATAATTTGCTTTGGTATCGCTAGGGCTTTTCGCCGACTTACAACTAAAAACAACCATTAGTATAAGCGATAAAATGATATATTTAGGTGTATTCATTAATTTGAACTTTGTAACTGTTTAGCCTTATCACTAAACGTTTTTGCTTTGTCGGTATTGTTTAACAAATAATGTGCCTTACTTAATTGATTGTAAAAGTCGGCTTCCATTTTCGTATCATCAATTATAAAATCTAATCCAGACTCCAAAATTTCAATCGCCTTTTGCGGTTTATTTAACCGGTTTAAAGTTACCGCATTTATTAAATAAAATATAGGTTGAGAAGGGTACTTTTCTAGAGCTTTAGTGCTTTTATTTAAAGCTAAGTCGTACTGCTCTAATTCCATATAAAGCAATAACACATTTCGAAGAATTCGAAAATTATTCGATTCTAAAACTAGTGCTTCTTCATAATATTTAAGCGCTTTTTCTTTTTGGTTTCGCTTTAAATAATACTGTGCTAACTCTATCAAAGTTTTGCTGTTATTACTATCGCCAACCAAAGCTGTTACTTCTAGTAAATCGTCTTCGTACTGCGGATTAGCATGTACAAAACTAATGAAATCTGATAGTACCTTAAGTTTTGCCTCCGGTTTTATTTGGGTGCTTTTTAAAACGATTTTCATCGATTCAATAGCTTTTTCGGTGTTGTTATCGTCTAAATAAAACTTGTATAAAGCTAAGTGAACTATTTGCGATTCTGGATTAATAGAAAGTAGTTTCTTTGCGGTTTCAAAGGCCTTTTCTTTGTCGTTGTTTTCGCTGTAGCGGAAAATAAGGGCAATGTAATTAGACTCTTTCTCCGGATTATTATCCACACGAGATTTAAGGTTTTGTATCTGATCTTTTTTACGCCCAGTTACTTTGTAAATACCATTTCGAAGCACATCTCTACTTTTAGATATCCCATACTCGCTATCTAGTTCGTCTAAAATTTTTAAAGCCTGTTTATACTTTTTTATTTGTACGTATAGTTCTGCTAAATCTTCTTTGTAGTCGGGACGATATCTTATTAGTTGTCTTAATATTTTTATAGCCTTATCAAATTCGTTTTGCTCTTTATAGAAAACATACAACGCCTGTAAATACCATGGGTTATCTGGTTTAATTTTAACAGCGGTTTTAAAGGCTCGCTCTGCAGCACCAAAGTTTTTTAGGATATTATAGTTTTTACCCAACTCAAAATACAACACCGCAACTTTATCATTTATGTCTATACATTTTAAAAGGGCATCAACCGAGCGGTCGTAATTAGCCATCGCTTTTTGTTTTAGAGCTTCGTAAAACAATTCTTGAAATTTATCGTTTACTTGTCCTAAATCATCATTGGGTTTGCTATTAAAATCGACTTGGGCATACGTTATCTTCGGAAAGAGCATCCATCCGAAAAGGAAAACCAATATGTATAACTTCTGTTTCACGTCTTTATATTTATTGTTTGGTCGTCGGTGACAGGCATCATCCATTTAATCATTTCCCTGGACATCAAGTTTTAATAATGGACGTTTCATAAAATAATAGGTTCTAACTCGCCTTTAAACGCAATATAATCAGAATTGTTTTTAAAAACCCTTTTTTAAAAGTTTGAGAGCACAGAAATTTATTCTAAAACCGAATAATCACCAATACTAATGCTGGTAAAATTACCATTAAATTTTACATGGTTACCAATCATAGCTTGATCTAAATTACCATTTTTAATGGTGCTGTGCGTTTGAATTAAGCTATTTTTAACAGTTGTATTTTCAATACTACTATGGTCTCCAATCGAGACAAATGGCCCTACCGTACTGTTTTTAAGTACAACATGCTCGCCTATAAAACAGGGTTCTATGATGTTGGAGTTCTCTAATGTAACCGATGGAGACACTAATTGCGCTTCGCCATCTGCCTTTAAAAATCCCAACATGCGCTTGTTGGTTTCTATGGTTATGGCCTTATTACCGCAGTCCATCCATTCGTCGACTGTTCCTGTTTTAAATATGTTCCCATCGGCCATCATGCGTTTTATACCGTCGTTAATTTGGTATTCACCGCCATTCTTAATGTTTTCATCAAGAATTTCTTGTAATTTCTCTTTTAAAACCCCAACTTCTTTAAAATAATAAATCCCGATAACGGCTTGGTTACTCACAAAGTGTTTTGGTTTTTCAACAAGCTCGATAATCTCATGATTCTCGTTTAATTTTACGACACCATAAGCCTCTGGATTATCGACTTCTTTGGTCCAAATAACGGCATCGGCTTTTTGATCTAAGTCAAACTGAGCCCTTATTAGAGTATCGGCATAGGCTATAACGGCAGGGCCAGACAGTGATGGCTTGGCGCACATAATGGCATGACCTGTACCTAAAGGTAAGTCTTGGCGATAAATAGAGGCTTTAGCTCCTAAACTTGCCGCTAATGCTTTCAAACTGTTTACAACATCGTCGCCAAACCAAGCGGGATCGCCCAGTACAAATGCTATTTCTTCGATTGGCTGTTTTAAAACTTTCGCAATATCTGTAACCAAACGATGCACAATAGGTTGTCCTGCAACGGGAATTAACGGTTTTGGTACGGTTAAACTGTGTGGGCGTAAACGAGAACCTCGTCCCGCCATAGGTACTATTATTTTCATATCTGCGCCTGACAAAGCAGGTATCTTTTTGATTAAAATTTAGTCGTGTTTAAAACAAAACTATGGTTTTGCTCATTTATATGTTTGTTATAATATAAGCTTTTATTTGTGCTCAAATCGGATTAGCTAACACATCCATGTCGAGAGATTGTTCTATCGATTACGCAGACTTTACAGGTTTTTGAAACCAGTTAGGTCAATATTATGACGTAAATTGATAATTATCAGTGCTCTAAATTGATTTTTGCTTTACGGTTAAACAAACGTTTTTAAAGCCTTCAAAATATGTGGCCTTATCACCATTTTACTTCGCGCTACATGATTCTAGAACTGTCTTTAATTTAAGTGTTTAAACACTTTCATTAATGCTATTTGTAGCTTCAACACACCACACACCTTCCTTTTTACTCGTCGTGATGTAAAACACAGCAAAGGTTCACGCCTTTTGATTTTAAGGCTCATGTGATTGTGAAACCAATTACTTCACCCCTGTACTTCCAAACCCTCCGGCACCTCTAGCAGTATCCGAAAGTTTTTCGACTTGTTTCCACTGGGCACGCTCGTGTTTTGCGATAACTAATTGAGCGATGCGCTCGCCATTATTAATTACAAAATCTTTGTTAGATAAATTTACCAAAATAACACCTATTTCACCTCTATAATCGGCATCAATAGTTCCTGGGGCATTTAATAAAGTAATACCGTGCTTGGCGGCTAAACCACTTCTTGGTCGTACCTGGGCTTCGTACCCTATAGGTAATTCTATAAATAAACCAGTGCCTACGATACTCCTTTCTAAAGGTTTTAAAGTTCTCGATTCTGATATGTTTGCTCGTAAATCCATACCTGCAGAGGCCATGGTTTCATAATGCGGTAACTCATGATTCGATTTGTTTATTATTCTTATTTGCATGTTAGCGGTTTAAAAGGTTTTTAATTTGATTTTTTTCTGAAAGATATACAATGATCAAAAATACGATTAAGAACGTTATTCCGATGAAATAATTCTCTCGAAATTGATAAAAGGACACGATTGATAAACCCACAGAAAGCGATAAATACAATCCGATTTTTTTTAGATTATACGGAATGGGGTAATATTTTCTTCCAAAACCATAAGACAAAATCATCATGGTCGCATAGGCTGTTAAAGTTGCAATAGCAGAGCCTTTATAACTTATTATTGGTATGAGCCAAAAGTTTAAAACCAATGTCACCATAGCACCAGCAACCGAAATATAGGCGCCGTATTTTGTTCTATCGGTAATTTTATACCAGACCGAAAGGTTGTGATAAATCCCTAAACAAAAATTTGCAAGTAGTAAAACGGGAACCACCCACATGGCTTCCCAATAGGCTTCGTTAGGAATAAATATCATTTTTAAAACATCGGCAAAAACCACAACACCTAAAAAAATTAAGGCTCCTAAAATAACAAAGAACTCCATTATTGTAGCATAGTTTTTTTGCGGATTCTTACTCTTGGCATGACTAAAAAAATAAGGCTCAATGCCCAGTCTATATGCCGTTGCAAACAGCGTCATGAACAAAGCTAATTTATAACAGGCAGAGTACATGCCTATTTGTGTTTTTGCAATATTTTCTGGTAGTAGTTCATCCAATAAAAACCTATCGAAGGCCTCATTAATTGAAAAAGCAATACCAGCAACAAGCACTGGAAATGCGTAACGCAGCATTTTTTTGTATAATTCCAGATTAAAGACATACTTAATTCTGGTATAATAAGGAATTAACAATATAAAGGTAATGGCACTAGCCATTAAATTAGCAATGAATATGTAGTTAATTTCAAAATTAGGTCTGTAAATCGCATTGAAAAAAGAATGGCTTTCCGCAAGATTTTGTAGTGCAAACAAGAAAAATAGATTTAATCCCACATTTACAGCGACGTTTAAAATCTTAAGAACCGCATATCGCACAGGCTTTTCGTTGGCTCTTAACCATGCAAAAGGAATAATAACTAAAGCATCTAAAAACAATACCCAAATAACGAGGTTTATATATTCTGCTTTAAGATTTGCTAAATGGGCTATTTCATTTTTAAAAATTAAAGCAAATATTAAGAATAGTAAAGAAGAACTTATTAAACTAATTGAGCTTGTGCCTACAACCTTATCTTTATCCTCTTCTTTGTGAAAAAACCTGAAGAATGCTGTTTCCATGCCATAGGCCAAAACAACATTTAAAACAATAAAAACAGAATAGATTATGGAGACCTCACCATAATCGGCAACGCTATCTAAAACACCTTCTTTGGTATGAATCCAGACCAACAAGAAGCTTAACATTCTGGGTAGCACAGTCGCTAAGCCGTAAATAAAGGTTTGTTTAAAAAGAGATTTTAGTCCGCTCAACACTAGGTTATTTAAAGCGTTAAAAATACGTTTTTAGCTCATGCTAACCAAAGAATAAGCTACTGCTTATTAGCTTCGAAAAAATCTTAGATGATGCTTATTTTTCAAAAAGGTTTGGAATTTTATAATACTTTACGGTATTTCCTTCTTTATAACTAATAACGCAAGCATTAGCTTCCAGTTTAAAAGGTTGTGTTTTAGGACGTTCAGGTAATGCGTTTTTAAACTCTGCTATAGGGTCGCTACTCATAATAACATCCTTGTTTTTAGGAATTTGAAAACGACCAACATAAAGCCTATTGTCCGATGTTTGCAACTTAGACTGTTTTCCTCTAAAAAAAACGCTGTCTAAGGCAATATTTAAAGGATTTGAAACTACAGGAATATATACATCAATGTTAGAATAATCGTACGCTTCATCTGTAATTATATGCTGATAGTAAACTTTGCCCAATTTGAAAGGTAGGCCTTGCTGAAGCGTTTTAGAAGTTGAACAGCCAGAAAATTCAAGAACAACTAAACATAGAAATACGGTGTTTAATAAATTTTTAAAAGCCTTCATAGCCATATTATTAATTACTATAAAGCTACCATTTACAAAATGGATGCCATAAAAAAAGCCCCACGACTTGTGAGGCTCCATATTGTATAACTGAAAATAAATTCAGTAGAAAATTATTTGTTTCACGCTACAACTTGATTGAAAATTTGACTCGCTCTGCGTCGTCTAATTGTTCAACGCCTCAGCTTGATTGAAAATTTGACTCGCTACGCGTCGTCTAATTGTTCAACGCCTCCGATTGATTGAAAATTTGACTCGCTCTGCGTCGTCTAATTGTTCAACGCCTCAGCTTGATTGAAAATTTGACTCGCTCTGCGTCGTCTAATTGTTCAACGCCTCCGATTGATTGAAAATTTGACTCGCTCTGCGTCGTCTAATTGTTCAACGCTTCCGCTTGATTGAAAATTTGACCCGCTCTGCTTCGTCTAATTGTTCAACGCCTCAGCTTGATTGAAAATTTGACTCGCTACGCGTCGTCTAATTGTTCAACGCTTCTGTTTGATTGAAAATTTGACTCGCTCTGCGTCGTCTAATTGTTCAACGCCTCCGATTGATTGAAAATTTGACTCGCTCCGCGTCGTCTAATTGTTCAACGCTTCCGCACCACCAACAATTTCTAAAATTTCGTTGGTAATTGCGGCCTGACGCGCTTTATTATAGGTTAATTTAAGTTCGTCTCTTAAATCTGTGGCGTTATCGGTGGCCTTGTGCATGGCCGTCATACGTGCGCCATGTTCACTTGCAAAACTATCTCTAATCCCTTTATACAAAAGTATTTTTAAGGATTTCGGAATTAATTGCTCAACGATTTCATTTTTTGAAGGCTCAAAAATATATTCAGTTTCTTCAATGGCTATTTCATCATCTTTTACCTCAGGAACTGGTAGCGGTAAAAACTGCTCTGTCATCACAATTTGGGTGGCCGCATTTTTAAATTTGTTGTAAACGATTTCAATTTTATCAAACTCGCCTTCAACAAATTTTTCCATCAGCATTTCGGCTATTTCTGATACATTTTCAAACGTTAAATCATCAAAAACCCCACTTTTATTGGCAATTACACGCCCTGTTTTAGATAAGGCATCATTGGCTTTTTTACCAATCGCAAGAAAAGACACTTCTTGGTCTACGTAAGTTTCTGTTGTTAACTTACTAACTTGCTTTAATATATTCGAGTTAAAAGCACCACATAGGCCCCTATTAGAGGTAATAGCTACAATTAAAACGTTTTTGACTTCTCTTTGCGCGGCAAATTTATTTTCGGTTTTAGCGTCTAAAGTAGCGCTAATTATTTCCAAAAGCTCAGTTAACTTCTCAGCATAAGGACGCATTGCCGTAATAGCATCTTGCGCTTTCTTTAACTTAGCAGCAGACACCATTTTCATGGCACTTGTAATCTGCATCGTTGAAGACACGGATGATATTCTACTACGTATTTCTTTTAAGTTTGCCATTTATTTTAGTATTAAGTTTTTAGTTTCAAGTATTAAAGACTAAAAAACGACTTACTACTTTGAAACTTGTGCTTTGTACTTACTACTTTGTACTTTGATCTTTGTACTTTGTACTTACTACTTTGTTCTTTGTACTTTGTACTTATTCCTGTGTTTTAAATTTCTCTGCTACCTCTTTAGCCACATTCGTTAACGTGTCTGTTGCTTCATCGGTTAATTTACCTGCCTTTAAAGTATCTAAAACATCTCTATGCTTAACGTTTAAAAACTCAAGATAATCACGCTCAAACGCTCTCACTTTATCTACAGGCACCTCTTTCAATAAATTTTTAGATCCGGCGTAAATAATAGCAATTTGATCTTCAACCGTAAACGGATCGTTTTGAGCTTGCTTTAAAATTTCAACGTTACGCTTACCTTTCTCAATTACATTTAAAGTAACGGCGTCTAAATCTGAACCAAACTTAGCAAAAGCCTCTAATTCGCGGTATTGCGCTTGGTCTAATTTTAAGGTTCCAGAAACTTTTTTCATTGATTTAATCTGTGCATTACCACCAACACGAGATACAGAAATACCCACGTTAATAGCTGGTCGAACACCCGAATTAAACAAATCACCATCCAAGAAAATTTGACCATCGGTAATAGAGATCACGTTTGTTGGAATATAGGCCGAAACGTCACCAGCTTGTGTTTCAATAATAGGCAAAGCTGTTAAAGAACCTCCTCCTTTAACCAACGGTTTTAACGATTCTGGAAGGTCTTCCATTTGTTTAGCAATGTCATCATCGTTAATAATTTTTGCAGCACGCTCTAATAATCTAGAGTGCAAATAGAACACGTCTCCTGGATACGCTTCACGTCCTGGTGGACGACGTAATAATAAAGAAACCTCACGATATGCTACGGCTTGTTTAGATAAATCGTCGTATACAATTAAAGCTGGTCGCCCAGTATCTCTAAAAAACTCCCCTATAGAGGCTCCGGTAAACGGTGCATACACCTGCATTGCCGCTGGATCTGAAGCATTTGCCGCCACAATAGTTGTATAGGCTAAAGCCCCTCTTTCTTCCAGGGTTTTGGCAATAAGTGCTACTGTTGAAGCTTTTTGACCCACAGCAACATATACACAATACACCGGTTCTCCTGCATCGTAAAATTCTTTTTGATTTAAAATGGTATCAATACAAACCGCCGTTTTTCCCGTTTGTCGATCTCCAATAACCAACTCACGCTGTCCACGACCTACTGGAATCATGGCGTCGATAGACTTAATTCCGGTTTGTAAAGGTTCGGTAACTGGTTCACGATAGATAACACCAGGTGCTTTACGCTCTAATGGCATCTCGTACGTTTTACCTGCAATAGGACCTTTACCATCTATAGGATTCCCTAAAGTATCTACAACACGGCCAACAATACCTTCACCAACATTAACAGAAGCAATACGAGAGGTACGTTTTACAGTAGAACCTTCTCTTACACCAACCGATTCACCAAGTAATACTATACCTACGTTGTCTTCTTCAAGGTTTAGTATAATACCTTCTAGTCCGCCTTCAAACTCAACTAACTCACCATATTGCGCGTTAGATAATCCGTAAGCACGTACAATACCATCACCTACAGTTAGCACTGTTCCCACTTCGTTTAATGAAGCACTAGCTTCAAACCCTTGTAGTTGTTCTTTTAAGATTGCTGAAATCTCAGCCGGTTTTACTGCTGCCATTTTATTTTAATTTAAAGTAAATTCTCTTTTTAATTCGCTTAACTTATTTGCAATACTCGCATTATATTGAATATCGCCAACTCTTAAAATGAAACCACCTAAAATGCTTTCATCAATAATATTTTCTAATTCTGCACTTTTACCTGTTAGTGCTTTAATTTTATCTGTAATTTTTGTTTCTAAAGCCTCGTTTATAGGCACAGCGGTTGTAACTGTTGCTAATTGTAGGCCTATGTGTGCATTGTATAGCTTCGTATACTCTAAAGCCACCTGCTCTAAAAGTGGTAGGCGGTTATTCTCACTTAAAACATGAATTAAATTAACCGTTAATGCACTAGAATCTTTAAAAATCTGTAATAACGATGCGGTTATAACTGGCCTACTGATGTTAGGCGTTTTTAAAAAATTGGCTAAGTCTTCACTTTCTGCAATCGTCTTGGCATATAACTCCATATCGTTGGCTACCGCCTTTGTCGAATCTTGATCGATTGCTAAACTTAACAACGCTTTTGCGTATCGTATTGCTGCTCTTTCTAATGCCATGGTTTTATAGACTAACACCTTTTTTATAACCGCGAGAGGTCATAAGGCTTAGGTGTTGGTTAAACTTAATTTAATTTTGCTTCAGTTAACATAGAATCTACTAATTCTATCTGCTTGTTTTTATCAGACAATTCCTGACGCAACACTTTTTCTGATATCTCTAAAGATAAATTTGCCACCTGATTTTTCAACTCATCCATCGCCGCAATTTTCTCTTGTTTAATGGCCAACTGCGCTTGCTCAATCATGGCATCGGTTTGCTCTTGTGCTTCCTCTTTAGCTGAAGCTATCATATCGTCCTTCATCTGGCGTGCTTCCTTTAGCATCGCATCTCTTTCGCTACGCGCTTCCTGAAGTAATTTTTCGTTTGAAGCTTTAAGATTCGCCATCTCTAACTTCGCTTTTTCTGCAGCATCCAACGCATTTTGGATACCGTCTTCTCTAGACTCTAATGCATCTAAAATTGGTTTCCATGCAAATTTTTTCATTAAAAAAATGATGATCACTAAAATAGCGAACTGCATAAAAAACAAACCTACCGAAAAATCGTTTAATAAAACATCCATATTATATCGATTACTTAAATTCTTTTTTTGTTTAATTTAAAACAGGCTCTACAACCAACCGTTGTAGAAACCTGTCTTTTTTTTCTAGGAATTTCTTATTTCCCTAAGATTAAAGCACCAAATGCTAAACCTTCCACTAGAGCTCCAATAATAATCATCGCGGTTTGGATCTTTCCTGCTGCTTCTGGTTGACGAGCGATACCCTCCAACGCTTTAGCGCCAATGTGACCTAAACTGAAACCTGCTCCGATTACGATAATTCCTGCTGCAAATAAATTGTACATACTAATTTGGTTTTATAAATATTAATTAAACAAATTCTTCTTTCTAACTAAAGCGTTTTAAACCTACGCCTTAGTGTTAATCATGCTTTACAAGCACCTTCTTTTTTAGTGATCGTCGTGATCTGCAACAGACATCCCTATAAATAAAGACGATAGCATCGTAAATATATAGGCCTGTAAAAACGCTACCAACAACTCAATCATGGCAATAAACAACGACAATACTAAAGACAATCCTGTTGATGCCACAGGGCCAAAAGCAGCTTTCATAGACACCATTAGAGCCATTAAACTCATAAATATAAAGTGTCCTGCTGTTATGTTTGCAAATAAACGAATTAATAACGAAAAGGGCTTAATAAGCAAAAACCCTGCTAGCTCAATAATAGCTAACAGCGGCCTAATTAAATAAGGCACTCCAGGCATCCATAAGGTATGTGCCCAAAAATCTTTAGTCCCACTAAACATATACACCAACATGGTGAAAAAAGCGAGACAGGTAGTCACGGCGATTTGCCCGGTCACGTTAAATCCTAGTGGGGTTAAACCTAATATATTTAATATCCAAATAAAGAAAAATACGGTAAGGAGAAAACCCATAAACTTTCTATATTTCTTTTCTCCAATATTTGGTATCGCAATCTCATCACGAACGTAAATTACAAGCGGCTCTAAAGCCCTAGAAAACCCTTTAGGTATAGTATTTCCTTTTTTATACTGTCTCGCCAAACCGCCAAATGCCAAAAGCATTATTAGTCCGGCTAAAAGCATACCCAGAACACTTTTAGTAATCGATAAATCGAGAACTCTTTTTGCATTTGCTGGTTTTTGAGCTTCGTTTAATTCCAGTGCCGTGGCTCCTGGTTCTAGTTCGTATATTTTAGTGTGATATTTTACTAATTGCGTGCCATCTTTATTGACAACCACCTCACCTTCATCGTTGTGCTTAAACTCTGAAGACATAAAGGTTTTTAATCCGTTACTTGTCCAAACAATTACAGGTAAGGAAAACCCGTAATGCACCCCGGTAGCATTATTCGTAAAAAGATGAAAATCGTGAGCGTCTTTAAGATGATGAGCAATATATGCATTTATCTCTTCGGGCGTGTTTACTAAATTATCGTCTTTAGCATCGTCCTGAGCAAATGTTGGAAATGTTACTAGAGCTAAAACGAATACTACTAAAAACTTGATAGATTTTGTCGCTACCATAATGCTTTATCTGAATAATGAAATTTATGTCTTACAAATTTTGTGCAAATCTAATGAATAATTTGAAATCGACAGCTTTTTTTTAAATAGATTTTAGCTAAATGCAAAAGTGCTAAAAAAACGAACAAAATCATCAATAACTACTTACTGTTTAACAACTTACCTACGCCCGTTATTTCTGCGATTAAAAAAACGAATAAGGGCACCACCAAACTTATGCGTTCAGGCTGAGATAAATTGTCGTTGTCGAATACAGGTTCTTTAAACAATAAGAAGAATATACCAAATTTAAAAAACAGTAATCCCAAGTAAACAAAACCAGCAAAACTCAATAAATTTAATGCAACTAACTCAACACAAACGTATAGCACTATGGCTGCTATGGCATGAAAAATATAAACCTTGAGTAAAGAGTAAGCCAATCCAGAGCCCATTAAATAATTATTTAAGCTAAAACTAATCGCAAATAATACTGCAACGGCTAGTATAAAATATAAGATACGTGTAATCATTAATTAATGTAAAATAACTGTTAATGTAATTTCAATCTTTATTGGTTAGGTTAGTAACCTGCCTAATTACCGAAAAAATAGCAATAAACACCGCACTCAAAGAAACAATTTTATAATACAATTGATTTTGATTATTAAATTTCACGTCGAGCCAGGCCCCTAATTCGCTACCTAAATAAATGGTAAGGCCCATTTGTAGGGCTATAGAGCTAAATTGAAGAAAAGGATTAGGCCGTTTTTTTGGTTTTCGAGTCACCTTGCATACTTTTTTCGGCACCTTTCATATTACAGGTTACGTTAAATGTTGCCCCTGGTTCTACGGCCAATTTACCCGCTACCACTTCGCCTTCAATATGTGCAGATGCTTTTAATGTAAGGGTACCAGATAGCGCTAATTTACCAGAAAATTTACCTTCAAAATACGCATCGGTGCCCTCTAGCGTACCGTTAATAAAGCCAGATTTACCCACAACTACTTTTCCTGTAGTTATAACATTTCCTTCTATAATACCATCAATTCTAAAATCGCCTTCACTGTTAAGGTCTCCTAAAATTTTTGTGCCTTGAGAAATAATATTTTGACTTGATGCTCCTTCTGTCATGTGTTTGTTTTTTTTGTTATCAGAAAACATAATTGCTGTTATTTATTGTTAATATTTAAATACGACTCTAAATTTTTATGAATTTGAACTTTTTTATAGTTTGCAGATGAAATTGCAAAATAAGGTTCTTTAATTTTTTTATAGTCTTCTTCCGAAAATAATTGATCGAATGTTTTTGCCACCTGCGCATTATTTAGCCCGTGAACTACAACAAATTTAGTATGGGGTTTATAGACGTCTAACGAGGTTTTTAAATTGTAATACCTGAGATTCTTTAAAATCGAATCTAAGGTTTCTTTAAAACTCTCTATACTAGCGTCATCTGCGTCATTAAACCTAAAAACCACCTTATAAGGGGCTGAAACCTCTTGAGCTTCGATGTTAAAATCGCTATGCGCTATTTTTGGTAATACCTCGTTTTTAATCTTTTCTGCTTGCCGCCCTTCTGGGGTATTTGCAAAAGTTACAGCCACATAATTTATCGCTTTTTCATAAGCATCAAAACCCAATAACCTACCCATAGCTGTGGCTTTTAAAAGTTCAAATTTAGGCACGATATAAGTGCCCTCAAACCTATTTATATAGGCCTCACTTTTAGCTATTACTTGGGCGTATTCTTGGTTTTCGTGCAAAGCGTAAACTCTTTCGTAAAGAGCATCTGGGCTATCCTTATCTTTTTGATTTACCGATTCTGGATTGTTTAAAATAAGGGCATACCGCGATTCTGGATATTTATTTATTATTTCGTTTTTAGCCATTGCGGCTTCGTCTTTTTGTCCTAACAATTCGTAAATTTTGTACAAATTATATTTTGAAGGCACAATTAAGCGTTCTTCTGGATTACTCTTTAATACCTTTAAAAATTTACTTTTTGATAAGGGATACGCTTTAAACTTCTCCATATAAATAAGGCCCAATTGATAATTGGCGAAATTCCGCGCTTTTAAAATACTGTCAATAACCCTTTCTTCGGAAGGAATTTTGGAGATATAATACTGTGGGTTATAGCGTTCTTCATCTGGCACTTGAGCTATAATAGTATGCCCTCTTGTGTTATTTGATGGCACCAATGTACCCTGGTTAGACCACCTCCAATTATCTTGTAAGGTTCTACTACCCCAGATTTTTAAAAACTCGTTTTTTCCATAAGCCACTGTTGTAGGATTGTAAAAATAAAATGTGGCCACTTGGTTTTGAGAGGTCTTATTCGATGTCTGGCTGTTCATGGGACTAGTAGCTCTTGCTATCCCAGTGTTAGATTTTGGTACTTGCTGTTTATCTTTATCCGCTTCTGCTTTAACTTTTAAATTCTCTACATAAGTATTAAAATATGCTGAGCGTTCTGTTTCAGAAAAATTGACCAATTGTAAAACGCTGTCGCTTACCCGCTCGACGTTTTCGTAATAAATAACGTCTTCTAAATTATCGCGCTTACGTTTTATAACGCGATATGGTTTCGAATTTAATGCCAAATTAGTCATTGTACTGTCGTAATAATAGCCTGCGGTTTCATAATTTGATTTCTCAAAATTCATATCGCCTATTATTAGATAATTTTCGGCTTTTAACAATTGGTCTTGAGAATTGGTTCGCAAGGACTTATTGTAATACACAAGAGCTAAAGAGTCGGCTTCATTTTTTAAATAATAATTTCCTATTTGATGATATATTTTATCCAAATACGGTCTGTTTTCTCTATTTTTCTCTAGATTTCTAAGGTGTTCTAGCAAGGCCAGCTTATCACCAGTTTCATAATCAAAATTTTTAATCTTTTCGATATGAGCACTAATCATATAAATTCTAGGTGTCTTTCTGTTGAGTTCTATAACTTTATCAAAGGCTATATTTGCACTGTCTTTATACCCTAAAGTATTGTAGAGTTGCCCTTGAATAAAACGAAAACGTCCGCGCTCGTCGTTACTTTTTGTGGCTTTTGCAGCGATTTCTAATTGTGTAATCGCACTATCAACAGACTTCGTGTTTAAATAGGCTTGCGCTAACATAGAAGTGGCATCGGCCAAATCTTGATCTTCTAAAGTGACATCTTGTAATAAGCGTTTTAGTTTTTTTATCGCAATTTCATTATTATCTAAACGAATATTCGCTTTTTCACGCCATATTTTAACCTGATTTATCTTATCGCTAGTTGGGTATTTATTAAGAATATTGTTAAACGCCGCCAGTGCCGGTACAAAACGCTGATCGTAATAGCGTGCTTTACCTAGCAACAAATACGCTTCGTCCATTTGAGGGTTTTTTTCTCGACCCTTAATATTCATACTGTGTTTTTGTATCGCTTTAACCGCTTTTTCTTCAGCTCTTCTAAAATTTTCGTTTTCAAACTGACTTGCTAAGACCACTTCTTCTCGAACCTCCAAACGTTCAATAGGAAGCACCTCCCAATAATTATCGGTATAATTTTCGTTTAAAATTTCCCTGCCTGTCTCTAAAGCTAGATATCCGTTGTACAGCGTATTAAATTCCGCAGTTACCGCATGGAAATTTCTGTTCACAAATTTGTCCTTTTTTCTAGAACAACTTGTAAGCAAAATTATAGCCAGTACAATAATTATTAAGGCTTTTGTAGGTGTTTTCAATCTTGGTTTTTTGTCGGTTAAATAACTGAAACCCACAGCTATTATTATATAAAAATGTAAAAATAAGCATCTTTTTGGATTTAGCTACTTATTCGCCTTACAAAATACCCTCTCGATACTTTTGAGAATTTTATTTGTTGTTACGCGGAGATGCTCAGAGTTTGCACAGAGATGCGCTGAGAAAAATATTGGTTGTGCGTTTTTAGCGGGCAAAGCGGAAAAGGCGCGAAGTTTTCAGCGGAAACTAAACGGGGCTTTTCACAGGGATATACTGATTTTCTTGGTAATGCCAATTTAACCATATAATGTCGTAACAAATAGTTTCTTTTTTGTTTACTTTTCATCAAAAATAATTACCGTAACAATGCTATGCTATTTATTTTTCATTTCAATTAATCAAAAAATAATTCAATTTATTTACACGACATTACAAAGTTAATTTGGTATCACTTACAGAATAAAAGAGATTTAATTTGGTAGTGCTTCAGTACCAGAAAAATAGGCTTCAAGCTCTTTTAGTGTGGCTTCACTGGTTTTTAGATCTTTTACAATTTCGCCTTTTTCTAAAACTACAATTCGCTCACAAACCTCGGTAACATGAGTTAAATCATGACTAGAAATTAAAACGGTAACCGTCCGTTTTTCGGTGAGACTTTTAATAATGCCCTTTAATCGAATTTGAGTGGTGGGATCTAAATTAGCAAAAGGCTCATCTAAAATAATGACTTCTGGATTGCCAATAAGCGCTGCTACAATACCCACTTTTTTCTGATTACCCTTACTTAAATCACGTAAATATTTTTTTTGTCCTAAAATTTCTCCGTGAAAAAAATCTTTAAATTGATACAATAAAGCATTGACATCGGCCTTATTTTGTTGCCTTAATTCACCAATAAAGTAAAAATACTCCTCTGGTGTTAAGTAGCCTATTAAAAAACTCTCGTCGATAAAAGCCGAGGTAAAGGGTTTCCAATCTTCGCTCTTATGAACCGAAATTCCATTGTTTTTTATAGCCCCTGTGGTGGGTTGGATTAAATCGAGTAGCAAACTAAAATAGGTGGTTTTTCCAGCACCATTATTTCCTACTAAGCCAAAACTTTGCCCTTTAGGAATCTCAAGCTCTTCGACATTTAAAACCAGATTATTATTGTATTTCTTAGATAGGTTTGATGTGGTAATCATAATTTTTAAATTTTAATTATCTTGATTAAAGGCACTAATCATTTTATATTTTGAGGCTTTATAAGACTTTGTAATCGACTTAATTAGTTTTTTATGAAAACCAATTCCTATCACACCCAACGCAATAAGTGTTAAACAGGCCATTTCGAAACTTATTAAGAAATTAAGAATAGCAAATATAAGCATAGGAAAAACTAAAAGCGGAATACCAATAAGCCATTGCACTGTACCCGTACCTTGGTAATTAAAGGCGGCTTTCTGACTTAAATTTATTTTTTTTCGATTAAAAGAGCCTCCGTACAAAATAACATGTGTATTCACCCCAATATTATAAATAGCGGCAGCAAAATGTGCTAACAGAATTTTCCAACCAAAAAACACATAGGGGATGCCCAGAATAAACAAAACGATTACACTTATTGCCATTAAGGTGAATTTCGATTTTAAATAATCTTCGTATTTAATGTTTTGACTCATTAGCAACTTGTAATAGCTGCTATCCCAAGCTGGGATAAACTGCCCGAAATTCATTAAAAAGATCCCGGTGGAAAACACGCCAATAAACATGAAGAACCAATACATTTCGAGGTACATGGGTTGGGTATAAAAAAACAGACCATACAACAAGCCTAAAACCAACATCCAAACGGAAGATTTTGTACGCTTATTTCGCCAAATTAGTTTTAAATCTAATTGTAGAAATGGCGCCATGCTTCCAAAGTTTTTTGTCCACTCCAAATTCGATGTGCTTACTTCTTTGGTGTGTGTTTTTAATCCGCTATCTAAAAACAACTTTTGCCTTAATATTTTAAAGTTGTACGCATATAAAACCATTAGTATTACCACAGGAACCAGTAATAGTATAGGCTGTTCTGTAATTGATTTGATACCCTTTGAAAGGACACCAGCCACGTTTAAAATATTAAAATAATTTAAGGCAAACAGCGATCCCAAAAGCAACATTATGGGTAAAAAAGATAATTCTGTTTTAGTCGATAAACTTTCTATAATAAAATTTAAAAAATTATTTATTAGTGTGATAAGCACCATAATACAAAGCCAAACTAAAACAGATGTCGCATTATAATTAGTCGCTATCAGTTTAATAGCAAATGGCACTACAGCAAATAGGGGTAAAAAATTAAAAAATGATAAAATCGATTTGGCCAGAACAAAATTCACAATAGATTTTCGTTTAATTGGCAGTGTTAAAAGCGGCTTCACACTCATCACTGGTAGTTTCTGGAAGAAGAATCTAAATATTAAATCGCCTATTATCCAAAAAAACAAAAGATTGTTAAACGCTGTTAAAGGATCTAAGTCTGGATACAATTCTTTTAATAGGGTATCTAATACAAAACCCATCCCTAAAAACAACAGCATGAAATACAGCGCCAAAAAACCCATTAGTATTTTTATAGCCAAACTTTTACCAAAACTAGCCGACCTAAAAAACGCCTTCCACTCTAAATCTATAAAATGTCTAATCATTATTATATATGTTTCAATTATTTGTATCCTCTACAAATAATGTTGTGAATAAAAGTAAAAATTAAAAATCAACTTCACTATTTTTGTTAAAAAAATTATATGTCTTCATTTTACAAACTCAGCATAAAAGATATAAAACGAGAAACTAACAAGGCGATAAGCCTTAGTTTTAAAGTGCCAGAATCATTAAAAGACCAATTTACTTTTAAAGCTGGACAATATCTTACATTAAAAACCATAATTAACGGCAAGGAAGTACGCCGCGATTATTCGCTGTGTTCATCGCCTAAAAGTGGTGTCTTAAAAGTGGCCATTAAAGCCGTTGAAGAGGGTCTCTTTTCAGCTTATGCAAACACGACTTTAAAAGCAGGAGACACCTTAGAAGTAGCTCCGCCAAGAGGTCGTTTTATTTTCGAACCTAACGATAAAACCACTAAAAATATAGAAGCCTTTGCTGCAGGAAGTGGGATAACCCCCATTTTAAGTATTATAAAATGTGCTTTAGAGGAAGAAGAACAGAGTAAAGTCATTCTGGTCTATGGTAATAAAACACCCGAAGACACCATGTTTTTAGATGAACTTCTAGAGCTTCAGCGTGTCTATAAAGATCGGTTTTCAATTCAATTTGTATTTAGTCAAGTGGATGAGGACGATGCCATTTTTGGTCGTATAGAAAAAAGTACGGTAAATTTCGTAACTAAAAACAAGTATAAAAATATTGATGTTGATGCTTATTACCTCTGTGGTCCTGAAGCGATGATTAATACCGTAAAATCGGTTTTAATTGAAAATAATATTGATGAAAACCGCATTCATTTTGAACTTTTTAAGACGTCTAAACCTGTTCAAATTGAAGAAAACGCCCCGTCTAGCGGAAAAACAAAAATTACTGTTGTGGTTGATGACGAATCCACCACTTTCGAAATGTCTTCTAAACAAACCATTCTTGAAGCAGCTTTAGACAAAGATATAGATGCGCCATACTCCTGCCAAGGTGGTATTTGTAGTAGCTGCCTAGCGCGAATAACTGAGGGGGAAGCAACTATGCGACAAAACAATATTTTAACCGAAAGTGAAGTTGCTGAAGGTTTAATTTTAACCTGTCAAGCAGAGCCAAAATCGGAGACTATTGTTGTCGATTATGATGATGTTTAGGAATTGTGTAATAGTCCTTATAACGAAATAAACCGTCACTGCGAGGACGTAGGACGCGGCAGTCTTTCAATTTGAAACCGCCTTTTAAAAAATAATTCTATTCGAAAGATGACTTCCCTCGTGCCTCGCTCGTCATGACGTAATCCATTGTACTGCGCCCTTCATGACGTACAAAACCGTCACTGCGAGGACGAAGGACGAAGCAGTCTTTCAATTTAAACCGCCTTTTAAAAACTAGTTCTATTCAAAAGATGACTTCGCTCGTGCCTCGCTCGTCATGACGTACAAAACCGTCACTGCGAGGACAAAGGACGAAGCAGTCTTTAAATTGAAACTCACTTTTAAAAAATAATTCTATTCAAAAGATGACTTCGTTCGTGCCTCGCTCGTCATGACGTACAAAACCGTCACTGCGAGGACGTAGGACGCGGCAGTCTTTTAATTGAAACCGCCTTTTAAAAACTAGTTCTATTCAAAAGATGACTTCCCTCGTGCCTCGCTCGTCATGACGTAATCCATTGTGCCGCGCTCGTCATGACGCACAAAACCGTCACTGCGAGGACGCAGGACGCGGCAGTCTTTTAGTTGAAACTCACTTTTAAATACTAGTTCTATTCGAAAGATGACTTCCCTCGTGCCTCGCTCGTCATGACGTAATCCATTGTACTGCGCTCGTCATGACGTTATCAATTGTGCCGAGCTCGCCATGACGTACATAACCGTCACTGCGAGGACGAAGGACGCGGCAGTCTTTAAATTGAAACTGCATTTTAAACTTAATTCTATTCAAAAGATGACTTCCCTCGTGCCTCGCTCGTCATGACGTAATCCATTGTACTGAGCTCGTCATGACGTAATCCATTGTACTGCGCTCGTTATGACGCACATAACCGTCACTGCGAGGACGCAGGACGAAGCAGTCTTTAAATTTGAAACTGCCTTTTAAAAACTAGTTCTATTCAAAAGATGACTTCGCTCGTGCCTCGCTCGTCATGACGTAATCCATTGTACTGAGCTCGTCATGACGCATAAAACCGTCACTGCGAGGACGTAGGACGCGGCAGTCTTTTAGTTGAAACTCACTTTTAAAAACTAGTTCTATCCGAAAGATGACTTCCCTCGTGCCGCACTCGTCATGACGTACAAAACCGTCACTGCGAGGACGCAGAACGAAGCAGTCTTTTAATTGAAACCGCCTTTTAAAAACTAATTCTATTCAAAAGATGACTTCGCTCGTGCCTCGCTCGTCATGACGTACAAAACCGTCACTGCGAGGACGTAGGACGCGGCAGTCTTTTAATTGAAACCGCCTTTTAAAAACTAGTTCTATTCAAAAGATGACTTCCCTCGTGCCTCGCTCGTCATGACGTTAATCAAAATAAAAAAGCCAACCATCAGATAAATCGTCCCAATTAGGATTTTGGACATTAATTAGATCTTCTTTGCGTTTTCTATTCCCAGACTTTAATATTTTTTCTCTTGATATCGCTTGTTTAATATCGTTAAATTCTTCATAATAAACCAGTTTATCACAGTTATATCTGTGTGTAAATCCTTTTCTAATTTTAGCTTTATGTTCGTAAACCCTTTTTAGTAAATTAGAGGTTACACCAATATAAACTACTGAATTATTTTTATTTGTCAAGAAGTAAACATAGGACTTTTGCATATTTAAAAATACACATTTTTATCTTCATGGTGAATGTTGAGGGGAAATGACGAAATAACCCGTCACTGCGAGGACGCAGGACGCGGCAGTCTTTCAATTTGAAACCGCCTTTTAAAAACTAGTTCTATTCAAAAGATGACTTCGCTCGTGCCTCGCTCGTCATGACTCTATCCATTGTGACGCACTGACCATGACGCACAAACCCGTCACTGCGAGGACGTAGGACGCGGCAGTCTTTTAATTGAAACTCACTTTTAAAAACTAATTCTATCCGAAAGATGACTTCGCTCGTGCCTCGCTCGTCATGACGTAATCCATTGTACTGAGCTCGTCATGACGCATAAAACCGTCACTGCGAGGACGTAGGACGAAGCAGTCTTTAAATTTGAAACTGCATTTTAAAAACTAGTTCTATTCAAAAGATGACTTCCCTCGTGCCTCGCTCGTCATGACGTAATCCATTGTACTGCGCCCTTCATGACGTAATCCATTGTGCCGAGCTCGTCATGACGCATAAAACCGTCACTGCGAGGACGTAGGACGCGGCAGTCTTTTAATTTAAACCGCCTTTTAAAAACTAGTTCTATTCAAAAGATGACTTCGCTCGTGCCTCGCTCGTCATGACGTAATCCATTGTACTGAGCTCGTCATGACGCATAAAACCGTCACTGCGAGGACGTAGGACGAAGCAGTCTTTAAATTTGAAACTGCATTTTAAAAACTAGTTCTATTCAAAAGATGACTTCCCTCGTGCCTCGCTCGTCATGACGTAATCCATTGTACTGCGCTCGTCATGACGTAATCCATTGTGCCGAGCTCGTCATGACGCATAAAACCGTCACTGCGAGGACGTAGGACGCGGCAGTCTTTTAATTTAAACCGCCTTTTAAAAACTAGTTCTATTCAAAAGATGACTTCGCTCGTGCCTCGCTCGTCATGACGTAATCCATTGTACTGCGCCCTTCATGACGTACAAAACCGTCACTGCGAGGACAAAGGACGAAGCAGTCTTTAAATTGAAACCGCCTTTTAAAAACTAGTTCTATTCAAAAGATGACTTCCCTCGTGCCTCGCTCGTCATGACGTAATCCATTGTACTGCGCTCGTCATGACGTAATCCATTGTGCCGAGCTCGTCATGACGCATAAAACCGTCACTGCGAGGACAAAGGACGAAGCAGTCTTTCAATTTAAACCGCCTTTTAAAAACTAATTCTATTCAAAAGATGACTTCCCTCGTGCCTCGCTCGTCATGACGTTATCAATTGTGCTGCGCTCTTCATGACACACAAAACAGTCATTGCGAGGACGTAGGACGACGCAGTCTTTTAATTGAAACCACCTTTTAAAAAATAATTCTATTCAAAAGATGACTTCCCTCGTGCTTCGCTCGTCATGACGTAATCCATTGTACTGCGCTCGTCATGACGCACAAAACCGTCACTGCGAGGACAAAGGACGAAGCAGTCTTTAAATTGAAACCGCCTTTTAAAAAATAATTCTATTCAAAAGATGACTTCCCTCGTGCCTCGCTCGTCATGACGTAATCCATTGTACTGCGCTCGTCATGACGTACAAAACCGTCACTGCTAGGACAAAGGACGAAGCAGTCTTTTAATTGAAACCGCCTTTTAAAAAATAATTCTATTCGAAAGATGACTTCCCTCGTGCCTCGCTCGTCATGACGTAATCCATTGTACTGCGCTCTTCATAACGAAATAACCCGTCACTGCGAGGACGCAGGACGCGGCAGTCTTTCAATTTAAACCGCCTTTTAAAAAATAATTCTATTCGAAAGATGACTTCCCTCGTGCCTCGCTCGTCATGACGTAATCCATTGTACTGAGCTAGTGATGACGAAATAACCCGTCACTGCTAGGACAAAGGACGAAGCAGTCTTTTAATTGAAACCGCCTTTTAAAAAATAATTCTATTCGAAAGATGACTTCGCTCGTGCCTCGCTCGTCATGACGTAATCCATTGCACTGCGCTGGCAATGACGCACATAACCGTCACTGCGAGGACAAAGGACGAAGCAGTCTTTTAATTGAAACCACCTTTTAAAAACTAGTTCTATTCGAAAGATGACTTCCCTCGTGCCTCGCTCGTCATGACGTTAATCAAAATAAAAGAGCCAACCATCAGATAAATCGTCCCAATTAGGATTTTGGATATTAATTAGATCTTCTTTGCGTTTTCTATTCCCAGACTTTAATATTTTTTCTCTTGATATCGCTTGTTTAATATCGTTAAATTCTTCATAATAAACCAGTTTATCACAGTTATATCTGTGTGTAAATCCTTTTCTAATTTTAGCTTTATGTTCGTAAACCCTTTTTAGTAAATTAGAGGTTACACCAATATAAACTACTGAATTATTTTTATTTGTCAAGAAGTAAACATAGGACTTTTGCATATTTAAAAATACACATTTTTATTTTCATGGTGAATGTTGAGGGGAAATGACGAAATAACCCGTCACTGCGAGGACGCAGAACGAAGCAGTCTTTTAATTGAAACTACATTTTAAAAACTAGTTCTATTCAAAAGATGACTTCCCTCGTGCCTCGCTCGTCATGACGTAATCCATTGTGCCTCGATCGTGATGACGAAATAACCCGTCACTGCGAGGACAAAGGACGAAGCAGTCTTTTAATTTGAAACCGCCTTTTAAAAAATAATTCTATTCGAAAGATGACTTCGCTCGTGCCTCGCTCGTCATGACCTAATCCACTGTACTGCGCTCTTCATGACGTTATCCATTGTGGCACGCTGGCCATACCGAACAGGACTCTTACTGAACGCCTAATACTGTTAAAGAATAGCATTAATCTTTTCCATAACCGTCTCAATAGAAATTGTTCCTGCAACAGTTTTATAATCCACCGGATACTTATTCCCATAAACCGAAGTTGGTATTTTTGGGTATTGATTTCTATCGGGTAGCAGCGCATAATCATCAGGTTGATTAAAAGGTGCAAAACCGGCAAACGGATGTGTAACACCCCAAATGGTCACAACTTTTATACCTAACATCGCCGCCATATGTGCGTTTCCAGAATCCATGGCTAACATCAAATCTAAATTTGATATCACATCCAATTCTTCATCTAAACTTAATTCACCCGCCAAATTAGTAACATGATCAAATTGACTGGCCATGCGGTTTAACTTACTAATTTCGGCTGTGCCACCACCAAATAAGACAATTTCATAAGTATTGGATAGCCTTTCAATAAGCTGTGTCATCAACTCTAAGGGATACATTTTCCCAGCATGGGCAGCAAAAGGGGCAATACCAATTCTTTTTTTTGAGCTTTCCCCTATAAGGCTTTGGAGTTTTGAGTTTAAAACCACTTTTTTAGGAAATTGGGGCTTCGATAAATCTATTGGGAAACCAAGGGCTTCAAAAACATCGGCGTAGCGTTGGTGCGTTGTTTTAAGCTGTTCAAAACGTTTGCCCTTAGTTAATAAACCTTTTTCTTTTCGCCCTTTATCAATAGATACAAAACGCTTTGTCTTTAAAAAGGTTTTTAAAATTTTACTTCTTAAAACGTTATGCAAATCGGCAACAGCATAAAAGCAATGGTTTCTTTCGAGTTGTTTGGCCAGTTTAAAAAGACCGTAAACCCCTTTATGCGCCCCTTTAAGATCGGCATTAAATACCGTAGTCTGTTTTAAATCTCGAAAAAAAGGAGTGAAGAACCCTTTGGTTAATAGTGTAACTTTAATATCGGGATATTGCTGCTCTAAAGCGCGTAACACGGGTACAACCATAGCCACATCGCCCATAGCAGAGAGGCGTATAACAAGAATGTGTTTAGACGTGCTTTGCATGCCCTTTTCATTTTAAGTTTTTGAAAAGTATATCAGCTCGAGTGCTTACATCAAGTAGCACACAATAGGTTTGTATCGTGACATCATAGTAAACCATATCGCTGTAAGATGCGAGGGCTACCTTAGTGTGTCACTCGAGCTGACATTGAGATGGATCCAAATTTAAAAGGCACCATTTGGACTAATTTATTTTTGTGAGCGCAATACTGGATTCAGCTCATCATCGTTGTACATTTTCATTTGCTTGTACACTTTCATGTATTTATCGCCTTTTTCAATATCGGCTAAAAGCGTATCGATAGCTGTCGATAAATCAACGCGTTGCTCCAATAAAATATCCAGTTTTTTCTGGCATGCCGCTCTATGAGCTTCCGAAGCATCGGGTCTGGTAGCTTCCTCATGCATATGGTACACTTTTAACGCTAAAATAGACAATCTGTCAATACCCCAAGCTGGACTTTCAGTATTAATAGTCGCATTATCTTTTACAGTAACATCTTTATATTTTTCAAGAAAATAGCTATCAATATATTCTACCATATCGGTTCTATCTTGATTCGATGCATCAATTTTACGCTTTAAGGTTAAGGCCGCAACAGGATCAATTTGTGGATCGCGAATAATGTCTTCATAATGCCATTGTACGGTATCGATCCAACACTTTCTGTATAACAAATGTTCTATTAATTGCGAGTCTTTATTGTACGGATTTTCAAAAGCTTGATCGACCGAATTAACCACGTGATATTTCTCAATAACGTCTTGAAAAATTGTATTTGCTTTACTTGTAAACATAATCTCTAAATTTAAAAAGGTAAATATAGTTCTAAATAATTAACTTTACTATTTGAAAACAACAAAAACAACTATGCACATTCATAATCTATCGCTTCAAAACTCTGTACTAAACAACTATATAGCCGAAATGCGAGACTTCTCCATTCAAAAAGACCGTATGCGCTTTAGACGAAATATTGAACGGGTAGGAGAGATTTTAGCTTACGAAATGAGTAAAACCTTAAGCTATAAAAGCAGCAGCATTACAACACCTTTAGACCGTTGCGATATGGATTTAATGGCCAACGACATGGTTCTGTGTTCTATTTTAAGAGCGGGAGTTCCCCTACACAACGGTTTACTCAATTATTTTGACCAAGCTGAAAATGCTTTTATATCGGCTTACAGACACCATAAAGACCAACAGGAGAGCTTTGAAATTATTGTTGAATACTTGGCCTGCCCGAGTTTAGAAAACAAAACCTTAATTCTAGCCGACCCCATGTTAGCCACGGGACAATCTATGGTGGCCACTTTCGAAGCCTTAAAACCTTTTGGAACACCCAAAGAGATACATTTAGTAAGTGTCATTGGTGCGGAAGCAGGTGTTGCTTATGTTAAAAAACACTTTAATGAAAACACCCATTTATGGATTGCAACCATAGACCCCGATTTAAACGATAAAGGTTATATTATTCCGGGTCTTGGTGATGCTGGCGATTTGGCTTTTGGAGAAAAACTACAGCATTAACAGTATAAAAGACAAGACAAGAAGCACCGAAATAAAAAGCTCTTTAAACCATTTTTCCTGTATAATTTCTATATAACTGGCAATAACAACTGCCAGCGGAGCGAGTATGAATAAAAACTCACTCCCATTTTTATGAGGCGCTACCACGATAATTAAAAACCCGATAAACACAGCAAATAATACCGCATAAAATACTGGTTTCACAGATTTCTTCTTATGTCTTGTATTTTTAAGATAAAAAATAGAAGCCCATAGACCAAAAGAGAACAACAGGGTTATAAAGATAATGGCGCTTGTGGTATTGTACGAACTAAAGTTATAGCTCACTTCGGGAAAAGCTCCAAATAGCTCAAAAAAACTATCGTAACGCACTAAAGACACCGTTACGGTGAGCACAAAAACAGCCAACACTCCAATAAACGGAATAAACCAATGCTTAATATTGTTATTTACATATAAGATGAGCATAAAAATAATCAGTAAGAAAAATAATAGCGACCAAAAATAAAATAGGGATGCTATACTAAACCAAAAGGCGGCGTCGAACAGTTTTTTACTTACATGAGCCTGAGTATGTAAGCTGGCCACTCTTCTGCATCCCAAGAGCACAAAAAAGTTGGCATAAATAATATTGGAATCACTTAATATTTGAGGGAATGCGAGCAAAAACAAACAATAACATATAATCTCGTAATTAGTATTTTGTGTTAAACTGTTTTTTTCTACAATAAAACTAATCAGAAAAACAGACAGATAAATAACAAAAAGTAGAAATATTTGATTTGCAATAAAACCAAAGTTTGGCACTATGTCAGCATACTTTATATTAAGCACTAAAAAGGCTAAAAGTGTCATAAAAAATGCAATCGCAAAATTTATGGGTTTCGAATTATTAAAAACACTAGAAATCATTAACTGTTTTTTGTATTTTTGTTAAGTAAAGATACTAACTATATTTGGTTAGGCACTAAAACCATACCCTATGAAAGATTTTTTCAATGCCATAGAAGATTTATTTGATGTTCTTTTTATTCCTTTTGATACGTTGGCGGAGCTAGAGCTAGAAAATTGGTTTGCTGCCAATGCCGTATCGTGGCTTTTTATTCTTATTGGTTTTGCTGCCTTGGTGTATTGGATGCTTCAGCTTAAAAAATATAGCGCTACCGATAAGGAAGACAAAAGCATTACGGCACATTCATATTTGTAAACCCAAATGCATTTTAAACAGCGATACTACCGCTGAGGGTATAAAACACCAAAATAGCCTTGGTTTTTTACATCGTTTCAAAATTAAACTGGTATTACACTCCTAAAAACAAATTGAAAAAAAGGATTTAGGAAATTATGTAGTTCCTAAAACCCTTTTTTAAAGGTTCGAAAATCAGTACTCCTTGGAGTAAACAATCGAACCGTAGACAACTTCTTCTTTTAAAAAGTCGGCATAAAGGCCAAAGACCTTAACCAAGGTACTATAAATCGAAACCAATATCTTTTCGGTAGTTCATCTTATCGAAATGTATTTTATTAATACTTTGGTACGATTTTTTAATGGCTTCCTGGTAGGTATCTCCATACGATGTTATGGCCATAACACGACCGCCAGAAGTGATAATTTTATCATTTTGCACGCTCGCTCCAGCATGAAAAACAATGGAATCTTCAATAGCATTAAGACCAGTAATTTCTTTTCCTTTTTCGTAAGCTTCAGGATAACCACCAGACACCAACATGATAGTTGTAGCGGCGCGCTCGTCTATTTCAATATCTATTTTATCTAAGGTTTGGTTAGACATGGCTTGTAATAGCTCGACAAAATCATTTTTTATACGCGGCAAAACAACCTCGGTTTCTGGGTCGCCCATTCTAACATTATACTCGATAACTTTTGGATCGTCTCCCACTTTAATCAGCCCTATAAATACAAAACCAACATAAGGTAAATCGTCTTTTTTAAAGCCTTCTATTGTTGGTTTAACAATACGCTGTTCTATTTTATCTAAAAACGCTTCGGTAGCAAAGGGCACCGGAGACACCGCTCCCATACCACCAGTATTTAAACCCGTATCGCCTTCGCCAATACGTTTATAATCTTTAGCTGTAGGTAAAATTTTATAATGTTTACCATCGGTTAGTACAAAACAGCTCAATTCGATACCCTCTAGAAACTCTTCGATAACCACTTTTGTACTGGCTGCTCCAAACTTAGCATCCACAAGCATGCTTTTTAATTCGGTTTTCGCCTCCTGCAAATCCTCAAGAATAACAACGCCCTTTCCTGCAGCCAAACCATCGGCCTTTAACACATAGGGAGGCTTTAAGGTTTCTAAAAAGGCATAGCCTTCTTCTACGGTAGCTTTTGTAAAACTCTGATATGCTGCTGTTGGTATATGATGACGAAATAGAAACTCTTTAGCAAACTCCTTACTACCTTCTAGCTCGGCAGCCTTTTGTTGCGGCCCTATAACTGTAACAGCTTTTAAACTCTCGTCTTTTAAAAAGAAATCGTGAATACCTTTTACCAAGGGATCTTCTGGCCCTACCACAACCATACTAATATTGTTATCTAAGACCAAGGTTTTAATGGCCTCGAAATCGGTAACACTTATATCTACGTTCGTCGCTATTGCCGCGGTTCCAGAATTTCCTGGAGCCACATATAAGTTTTTACATAAAGGGCTTTGCGCGATTTTCCATGCAAAGGTATGTTCTCTTCCACCAGAGCCTAAAACTAAAATATTCATGATTGTATGGTTTTTTGTAAAACACAAAAATAAAACTAATGCTTAGAATACAAGACTATTTTTTATTTACTTTTAAAACTTGGCTAATGCAGTAAAAAGGCGCCTGTATGTGTTGTGTTTTTTAATTTAATAATGCTCTAATGGAATTGTTAATAATTTTATCCTTTTGCAAACATAAGATGACAGGCTTCGCTTTGAATGATAGGATTCGTTATAAACAACTACATACATCAATAACCCGTCATGGCGAGGAAGCATGACGACGCCATCTTTTGATTGAAAGGGCAAGTAAAACCATGAGATTCTTCGCTACGCTCTGAATGACAGGCTGCTCTGAATGATAGGGTAGGTTGATTGACGGCACACCATAACAACCCGTCATGGCGAGGAAGCATGACAACGCCATCTTTCCATTAAAACGACAAGTAAAACCATGAGATTCTTCACTGTGCTCTGAATGACAGGCTGCTATGAACAAGATAACACCGCAAAAATCCGTCATGGCGAGGAGGTACGACGAAGCAATCTTTCCATTAAAACGACAAGTAAAATCATGAGATTCTTCCCTGGGCTCTGAATGACAGGCTGCTATGAACAACATAACACCGCAAAAATCCGTCATTGCGAGGAGGTACGACGACGCCATCTTTTCAATAAAAACAGCAAGTAAAACCGTGAGATTCTTCGCTGTGCTCTGAATGACAGGATTCGTTATAAACAACTACACACAGTGGTGTTCCGTCATGGCGAGGAAGCATGACGAAGCCATCTTTTGATTGAAAAGGCAAGTAAAAATCATGAGATTCTTCGCTGTGCTCTGAATGACAGGCTGCTTTGAATAATCCACGTCTGTCATTCAGAAGGAGGAACGACTGAAGAATCTTTTATATCTCTTCATCTAAAAACAACCATGATGGATTGACATTTGAAACCAAATTTTCTTTTTTTGATCTGCTCCACCCCTTAATTTGTTTTTCTCTTTTAATAGCATCTTCAATGTGAAAGAAATGTTCGTAGTAAATTAAATAGTAGCATTTATATTTTGTTGTAAATGCTTTAGAAAAAGGAAGTGGATTTTTATGAAAATACAATCGGTCTTTTAAGTTATTTGTGACGCCCGTGTAAAGTACCGTTTTATTTTTATTGGTAAGTATATAAACATAATATTTATGTGATGTTTTTCGTTTCATCTAACTAAAATAAATAAATATATGATTTGTTTTTTAGATTCTTCGCTGCGCTCTGAATGACAGAATTCGCTGAATTACAGGCTGCTTTGAATGACAGGGTTGGTTGATTGACGGCACACCATAACAATACGTCATGGCGAGAAAGCATGACGACGCCATCTTTTGATTGAAAACAGCAAGTAAAACCATGAGATTCTTCGCTGGGCTCTGAATGACAGACTTCGTTATAAACAACTACACACATTGGTGTTCCGTCATGGCGAGGAAGCATGACGAAGCCATCTTTTGATTAAAAGGACAGATAGAATCATGAGATTCTTCGCTTTGCTCTGAATGACAGGCTGCTATGAATGACAGGGTAGGTTGATTGACGGCACACCATAACAATACGTCATGGCGAGGAAGCATGACAACGCCATCTTTTGATTGAAAGGGCAAGTAAAACCATGAGATTCTTCGCTGTGCTCTGAATGACAGGCTTCGCTTTGAATAATCCACGTCTGTCATTCAGAAGGAGGAACGACTGAAGAATCTTTATAATGGGTTATGCTAAGCTTATAGAGAAAGAGATTCTTCGCTTTGCTCTGAATGACAGAATTCGCTGAATTACAGGCTGCTTTGAATGACAGGGTAGGTTGATTGACGGCACACCATAACAACCCGTCATAGCGAGGAGGTACGACGACGCCATCTTTTGATTAAAAGGGCAAGTAAAAACCATGAGATTCTTCGCTGCGCTCTGAATGACAGAATTCGCTGAATTACAGGCTGCTTTGAATGACAGGGTAGGTTTATTGACGGCACACCATAACAATACGTCATGGCGAGAAAGCATGACGACGCCATCTTTTGATTGAAAACAGCAAGTAAAACCATGAGATTATTCGCTGTACTCTGAATGACAGGCTGCTATGAACAAGATAACACCGCAAAAATCCGTCATGGCGAGGAAGCATGACGACGCCATCTTTCCAATGAAAACTACAAGTAAAACCATGAGATTCTGCGCTGTGATCTGAATGACAGGCTGCTCTGAATGACAGGCTGCTTTGAATAATCCACGTCTGTCATTCAGAAGGAGGAACGACTGAAGAATCTTTATAATGGATTATGCTAAGTTTATAGAGAAAGAGATTCTTCGCTATGCTCTGAATGACAGGCTGCTATGAATGACAGGGTAGGTTGATTGACGGCACACCATAACAATACGTCATGGCGAGGAAGCATGACAACGCCATCTTTTGATTGAAAGGGCAAGTAAAACCATGAGATTCTTCGCTGTGCTCTGAATGACAGGCTTCGCTTTGAATAATCCACGTCTGTCATTCAGAAGGAGGAACGACTGAAGAATCTTTATAATGGGTTATGCTAAGTTTATAGAGAAAGAGATTCTTCGCTGCGCTCTGAATGACAGGCTGCTTTGAATGACAGGGTAGGTTTATTGACAGCACACCATAATAACCCGTCATGGCGAGGAAGCATGACGAAGCCATCTTTTGATTAAAAGGGCAAGTAAAACCGTGAGATTCTTCGCTGTGCTCTGAATGACAGACTGATCTGAATGACAGGCTGCTCTGAATGACAGGCTTCGCTGGATAACAGGCTGCACCTGACATGTCTAATAAGCCTTCTCTTCGCCTTTTACTGCATTTAAGAAGGTCTGTACCACAAGCTTTACATCCAGCACCAACGACCAGTTTTCAATATAAAAAATATCGTATTTCACTCGGTTAATCATATCGACATCGGTCTCAATTTCGCCTCTACAGCCTTTTGTTTGTGCCAAACCGGTAATCCCTGGTTTTACAAAGTGGCGCACCATAAACTTGTCTACCTTTTTGGCGTATAAATCGGTGTGATAAACCATATGAGGTCGCGGCCCCACAACAGACATATCGCCAAAGAGCACATTAAAAAATTGAGGTAGCTCATCTATACTTGTTTTTCGCATAAATTCACCCACTTTTGTAATTCGCTGGTCGCCTTTTGTAGCCTGATGCAGGTTCGCCTTTGTATTAGGCGTCATAGACCTAAATTTGTAGCAATTAAATTCTTTGTACTTAATGCCGTTTCGTTTTTGTTTAAAAAACACAGGCCCTCTAGATTCCAGTTTTATTAAAACAGCCATGATAGGAATTAACCAAGAGAGTAGCCCAAAAATAATGACTAGGGAGAATGCCATATCGAATACCCGTTTTAGAAATTTATTTAAGGGTTCTTGAAGTGGAATTTCCCGTAGGGATAAAATGGGAATATAATCGTAATACTCGTAAGTGAGTTTTTTAGTGAAAATATCTTTATTATCGGGAATAAATTTTAACTCTCTTAAGTTATTATCGGCGAAATTTACCAAATCGTTTATTTGCTTGTTACAGAGCTCGGCAATAGAAAAATAGATTTCGTCAATATCGTTTTCAATCACATAATCGAAGCAATCTTGCATAGAAAAACCTTCCTTTTTGGTATTAAACTGCTTTTTGAATTTATAACCAAAATCTAATCTCGAATTAAAAATATCTATTAATTGTCGGGTTTTTTCGTTTTTACCAATAACCACCACATTTCTAATATTTCCTTTTAAGGCCGAGCGGTACTTTCTAAGTAAAATAAAGGTTAAGATTTTCACAAAAGAAATGAGCACAAAAACAGTACCTAAATATTCTGCTAAGGCCCACCTGCTAATATTAGGTTGTTTAAATACACCAATATAAGTGTACAAGATTATCGCAAAAAAGAACATTTGCCGGAACAATAATATAATAACCTGTACGATTTTAGTATGTCTTTGGACTTCGTAAAAATGATTTTTAAAAGAAATCACTATCCATAGTACCGAGAGGTAACTTACAAACAGATAGGTATTACTCATGTTTATTGGAAAGAAAAAAACAGTCGCAATTATGATACTTAAATCAATTAAACCAAATAGAGGTTTCATAAAACCTGAATATCGCCTCCCCTTATAATCCATAACTATTTATTAATAAACCTCGAAAAATCTTTATGCGCACTTTTGTACAATTCTTCCTCTGTAAGTGATTTAAAATAGTTAAAAGTTTTTTGCATGCCTTCGGCCCTTCCAACTTTTGGTTCCCAATCTAATAGTTTTTTTGCTAAAGTTATATCTGGTTGCCGTTGCATAGGATCGCCTAAGGGTAAATCTTTATACACTATTTTTTGTGTTGTTCCTGTGAGTTTAATTATTTCTTCAGCAAAATCTTTAATCGTAATTTCGTTGGGGTTCCCTATATTAACAGGATAGACATAATCACTTAATAATAATCTATAAATGCCTTCTACTTGATCGCTCACATAACAAAACGATCGAGTTTGCAACCCGTCGCCAAATATAGTTAAATTTTCGCCTCTTAAAGCTTGTCCCATAAATGCGGGGATAACTCTACCATCGTTAAGTCGCATTCGTGGTCCGTAGGTGTTAAATATACGCACTATTCGCGTTTCTAGACTATGGTATCTGTGGTAAGCCATAGTTATAGACTCTTGAAAACGCTTGGCCTCATCGTAAACCCCACGTGGTCCAATGGTATTTACATTACCAAAATAATCTTCGGTTTGTGGGTGTACTAAAGGGTCGCCATAAACCTCGGAGGTTGATGCAATAAGTATGCGTGCTTTTTTAGCTTTTGCCAAGCCTAACAAGTTATGCGTGCCTAAAGACCCCACTTTTAGGGTTTGGATGGGTATTTTTAAATAATCGATAGGACTTGCTGGCGAGGCAAAATGCAAGATATAATCTAAGTCGCCATCAATTTTAATAAACTCGGTAACATCGTGCTCTATAAACTCGAAATTGGCATGATTCTCTAAATGTTTAAGGTTCTTTTTATCGCCAGTAATAAAGTTATCCATCCCGATAACGCGATAGCCTTCGGCAATAAAGCGATCGCATAAATGCGAGCCTAAAAATCCCGCAGCACCTGTTATTAAAACCGTTTTCATGTGTTCAAGTTTATTGTTTTTTATCGGTCACATGTAACATCCATATAATCATTTCCAGAGGTATCACGTTTTAGTTATGGCTGTTTCATGTGTTTATCTGTCTTGTTTTGTTATCGGCAAACGTTGCAAGTTACCAATTTATACGGCAAACAAGTCGATGATGCCCTTGGGGAATTTTACTTGTAATAGGCTCGATTCGTACTTCTTTTAATATCCGCTTCCAATTTTATAATAGGTAAACCCGATCTTTTCCATAAGTTTTTTATCTAAAACCCCTCTACCGTCGAATAAAAAGGCTGGTTTTTGCATGTTTTCGTAAATACGTGTCCAATCGTAGGTTTTAAATTCGTCCCACTCGGTTAAAATAGCAATAGCATGGGCGTTTTTACAAGCCTCATAAGGATTGTTATGCACACTTAAAGCAGCTCTATTCGCTTCGGAAGTTCGGGTATTTAAATGATCGATATCCATGTACATTCTTTCGGAGGTCACTTTAGGATCGAACACCGCAATTTTTGCTTGCTCGCTTAACAAATTATCGGCCACATGAATGGCTGGCGACATGCGGGTATCGTTCGTATCTTTTTTAAAGGCCCAACCTAAAAAGGCTATTTTCTTTCCCGAAACAGTATTGTACAGGGTAGTGACAATATGATCTGAAAATCGATTTTTTTGATGGTCGTTCATAATAATAACCTGCTCCCAATAATTGGCTACCTCGTATAAATTATAACTTCTAGCAATATACACCAGATTTAAAATATCTTTCTGAAAGCAAGAACCGCCAAAGCCCACAGAGGCATTTAAAAATTTGGGGCCTATTCGAGAATCCATTCCAATAGCTTTAGACACCTCTGTAATATCGGCACCTGTTTTTTCACAGATTTCCGACATGGCATTTATAGACGAAACCCGTTGGGCTAAAAAGGCATTGGCCGTTAGTTTTGATAGTTCTGATGACCACAGATTGGTGGTTAAAATTTGTGCTTTAGGAATCCAATGGGTATAAATATCGACTAGGGCATTTACTGCGGATTCTCCAGTTGCAGTCGAGGTATCGCCACCAATTAATACCCGATCTGGATTTAATAAATCTTGAACAGCGGTACCCTCGGCCAAAAATTCTGGATTAGATAAAATTTGAAAATTAACACCATTACCCACATGGTCTAAAATGTTTTTTATGGCCGATGCGGTGCGTACAGGTAGGGTAGATTTCTCGACCACTATTTTATCTTGTTTCGCAACTCTGGCGATTTGTCTGGCACATAGCTCGATGTATTTTAAATCGGCTGCCATGCCTTTCCCTTTACCGTAGGTTTTAGTAGGTGTATTTACCGAAATAAAAATCATCTCGGCCTCGTCTATAGCCTTGTCAATATCGGTAGAAAAGAACAGGTTCTTACCTCGGGTTGCTTTAACAATATCTGCTAAGCCAGGCTCGAATATAGGGAGCTCGTCGAAATTTTCGCTGTTCCAAGCGGCTATTCTATCGGCATTAATATCGACAACCGTAATTTTTATATGTGGGCACTTACTGGCGATTACCGCCATGGTGGGACCGCCTACGTAACCTGCGCCTATGCAACAGATGGTTTTAATTTTCATTTGATGAAATTATAATTTTAAGCTTAAAAGTTGTTTTCTAAATTATTTTCTTTTTTAAATACAAATATTGAAAACATAATCAAAAAGAATGAAAAAGAAATAATTCCCCATTGCCTATTTAGCATTGACTCCGTAACAAAACCAATCGAAAACACATTAGTTATTAATATCATATATATATTATTAATTGCATACTTGTAAGAATAATAAAAAATTAAAAGCAATATAAATAAGCCTACAACACCAACATATAGAAGAGTATCTAAATATTGATTATGTGCATTAAATTTATTGTAGAATCCTAAATAAAACTTATCCTTTTTAAACTGTTCTAATAATTTATTTTTACCGTCACCAACACCATAGCCAAACATTGGACTATTACTAATACATTTCGTAGCACTAATCCATTTATTTAATCGTATTGAAGTGCCTCCAAATTGGTCCTTATAAAAATTCTCTTTGATTATAATGGATTCCTTTAGCCTAGTCCTTGTTACAGGATTTATGATACTTACGATTAATATTAAAGAAACTAAAGATGTTAAAAGTAGAATTTTTTTGTACGACCTGAGCTTCAAAAAAAAAATAATGAATATAAAATAATTTATAGCAAAGATTAATATTTGCCACCTTGAAGCTGTAAGTAAAACTAGAAGGCCCAGGATTAGTAGAAAAAAATAATAAAATTTTATCTTCTTAATCTTTTTAAGATAAAATATAAAAATCAACCCTAAATTAGTAAACAAACCTAGATAAATGGGCTGTATGTTTAAGGGTGATGTGAATTTATCATAAACAAAATACCAGTAATTTATATAATGATACTTTCCATTTTCTATCTCTCCTCCTCTTAACTTGTCAAATATATACCCCAAGGTATAACCTTCATGTATATTCTTGTAAATTGCAACAAAAATAAGGTAAAAAAAAATTAAACATAGATAGTATATATATGCTTTTACTATAAATTCTAAATTGATTTCTTCTTTGGAAATAAACAGTGGAATTACTGGTATTAATAAAAAAGATATAGAGCGTCCAATAACACCAATTCCATTTGCCACATCCTGAGAATAAAACAATGACAATAGTAATACGAAAAAATATAAAACAAAAAAGAAAGAAACTTTATTAAAATTATTCTTGTTAATATTTTGTTTATGAATAAAGTGCCGGATAATAACAAAACTAAAAAGAACTCCCAATAAAATAGGATTTAATATTGGAGGAGGTATAACAAATGTTATTAATATTAAAGTTAAAAGAATATTTACAATACCAATATTTTTTATTTTAACCATTATTTCCTTTTAATTTTGAAAACAAATAATTCTCATATTGAGAATTTATTAAGTTCCAATTGAAGTTTAACTTTATTTCTTTAATATTATTATTTTTAAAAGCTTCTTTATTTTTTTCAAAAAAAGAATTATCATCTATTATATTACTGATATTTTTAGGCTCTTTAAAATATAATGCATTTAATTTCAAAATGCTTTTATTGAAAATATTATCATTTGCTACTATCAATGCTCCTGATGCCATTGCTTCAAGTAAGGATGGGTTGGTACCACCTACAGAATGCCCATGAAAATAAAACTTTGAATAATATCTTAAATTATTTAAATGATTCATATTGTAGACTCCCCCCACAAACTTAATGTTTTCTTGATTTTGATATTTATTTTTCAGATGAGAACCGAATTTACTTGTATCATGCTTACCTATAACCAGAATAATTTCTTTTTGTTTAGCCAAACTAACTCCATCCAAAATGGTTTCAATATTGTTTTCTGGCTCTAACCTAGCAATTAACATATTATACTTATACGGTTCAACATTATACTGTTCAACAACTGACTTATCTGGCATGTTAAAAACATCAGCTCCATATGCAATATACTTTGATTCTTTATTATATACTTTTTTTATATAATTTTGGATACCTATAGAATCAGACACAAGATAATCACTATTCTTTACAGCTAGGCTTTCCGCTATCTTTAAAAATTTTCTAACTGGTTTTTTATACTTAGATCTTTTCCATTCCAAGCCATCCATATTAGTTATTATTATTGAATTCTTTGGTAGTAATTTACTCCATATCGAACTACTAGTATAACCTAATTGAAGTATAATATCAAAATGTTCTTTCCTACAATGGCGGATACAATTTAAATCATAAATAAACTGACCTGCCGTTCCAATTTTATCCTCAGGGTCATTTTTATGAATAATTTTCACACCATTCCACTCTTTTAATTGATAAGGATGTGTGTGCGAATTAAAAACACTTATATCATGACCTTTATTAGCCATATAGAGTGAAAAATATTCAGCAAATTGTTCAAACCCACCATGGTTGTTTGGTATTCCTCTAGTTCCTAAGATTGCTAGCTTCATTTTTTTCATATATCATTGAGTAAAATAAGTATAATAAAAGAATTGTAAAATAATAATAAAAACCATTAAAAAATGCAGATAACCAAAAACTAGAAAATGTTAGAGATATAAAAACACTATTTTTTATAATATCTTTATGTTTCCTATAAATTTTTACAAACAAACTTAGGTAGAATATTAATGGTAAAATACCGTATGAATAAAAAATGCTTAAAAAATCGTTATGAAACCAAATAGCATAAGAGACGTTTTTTATATTAGCCTCTACTGAAGTGTTAAAACCCCTACCAAAAATAAAATCAATTAAGCTAAATGTTTTTATTTCGGTCCACCAAGAAGACCATATTATAACTCTAGATAACCTTTCATAATTAGAGATTACAGTTTTAACAATTGTTAGATACTGGTATATGATAGTATCACTAAATAAAAATAAAATCTCATCAATGTAAACAATTAATAATACTGCTAAAGATACTAGAACTAACAAATACTTCAAATATTTAGCTTTAAAAAAATACAAGAACAAGCCTAATAACATTACTACAACAGGTGTTCTAGAGCCTGTTAAAAATATTATAACTATTAGTGGGAGTATTATTATAAAATAAGTGAGTTTATTTGCCCCAAAAGACCTAAATCTGTCAATTAAGTATAATACAATAAATGTAAAAAAATATGATGCTATATGAGCTTTTCTAAAAAATCCTTGTCTATACGATCTATTATACTCAATATCATCCGTTTTAACTCCCAAAGTATTACCCCAAAGATTCTGATCAAAGCCAACAAACGTTGCCAAAAATAAAATAATTGAAGTAATTATGAAAAAAGTAATTATTTTTTTATTAGGTTTAAAATAATTTATATCTGAAAACAGATAAAATGAACCAAAAAAAGACATTATAAATAAATAATCAGATAATGATTCTTTATAAAAACCACTCCTAATTGTGTTAAATATAAAGGATGAAGAAAAAGCTAAAACTATGATTAAAAAAGACTGATATTTCTTTAAAGAAAAAAACCCAGGTATAATTAATAGAAAAAAAAATAACATTAGAGATAACACAAATAGTGGAATATCATAAAAATAATTAAGTACACTATCTAATGCGAAAACTAAAATATAAAGCAAAAAGATTATTGATCTTTTATCTAAAATCATTTAAAAATTTTTTAATTACCTTGTCTGGTCTAAAAAGACCTGAAATACCTAAAAATAATACTCTTTTAAAATTATTTTTTTCAAAGTAATATTTTCTATAATATTTCAAACTTAAATAGTTTATAACAACTAAAAAAAAACTAGTTTTAGTTTTAAATATCTTATCTCTTAAAGCGTATGTTTTCTTTATCGTACTAAACGGCAAAGCATTAGAAACACTATTTTGATGAATTCTGACAAAGGTGAGCTTATCTGGAAAACTTTGCGCTTTTACACCATCTTTAATCATTCTAGAAAAAATATCATAGTCTTCAGCTGGAACATTACTTTGACAGTATAAATACTTTTTAAAAAATAAACTTTTACCCATAACTGTTCCGTGCAGTAACCCATGTTCACCTTTAATATATCTTTTATATATTGATTCATATTTTTGTGGAAAATTTGAAGACCCAACTACGCTTTCAAGTTTTTCATTAAAATAAGTTACATTACTCCCAGTAATATCAATATCACTATTTTTCTCTAAAAAAGTGTATTGTTTTGCTATTCTTGTTTTTTCCAGTATGTCATCTGGATCAACTCTTAAAATATACTTACCCGTAGTTTCTTTAATTCCAACATTAAGGGCATTTGCAAAACCTACATTACTTTTTAATGCTATAACTTTTAGATATGGTAAATTATACCTTGAGAGTATCTTTAATGATTCATCGGTTGAACCATCATCAATGATTATTAATTCTTTTGGTAATGCACTTGAGTTTATAACACTAGATATAAATTCATCTAAATATTTCCCATTATTATAATTAGCGCATACTATGGATACGTCACAAATTTCCTTTTTACTACACATAACTCATATATTCTTTTTTTTGCTCCATATCCATTATATGATTAATATAAGTGTCTATTTCAGGTATACCTGAGGTTAATTTAATACCCGATAAAACATGATGATCAAATCTTTTAGCATAGTACAAAAGTGATGTGTGCATACCAATAACTGTTAAGTTTTTTGACTTTAAAAACTCAAACTCTAAAATACAGCTGTCCTTAAGACAAGTTATACTATCAAAACCAAAATTATTAATGACAAAACTTAAAGTCTTCTTTCTAATTAATTCATTCTGCTCAGGATGAAATTTAATAAATAATTGATTATCATATGTTTTTAAAAGCTTTAATGTTTCTTTTATTATCATCAAATACTCTTCTTCACTAATCTTTGTTCGTTCTTTAAATGAGTCTAAAACAAAAACAACATTACCATTTTCAATAGTATTGTTATAATTAGTAACAATTTGACTATTTATTTTTAACACTTTCTTTTCTTCAATAAAAGGGAAACAGTCTTTATTTATACAAATTGCATACTTAAACTTATCTTTAGGATAAGGTTGATAGTGTTTGTTTTTTAATAAAAATCGTTTTGAAATCAGTTTAGATAAAAATTGACTACACTTAATTTTTGTTGATTTATATAATTCTTTGTCTAATTTATATGCTGTAATTCCTTCTTCAACTAAAACTAAGCTCTCACACAAATCATGTGTTCCTATAATTTGAAACAACGAATGATTGAATTGAGGAAGATAAGCGCAAAACGGTTTATTATCTGTTAATAATTTAATGCCATTATCTAAATGCTCAATTTTTTCTTTTAACTTAAAAACCTTATTTAACCTAGATTCCGTTTCAAGATAATTATAAAATTCTGTCATGTCATATGAATCCTCATTGCTTTTTAATTTATAACCTCTAGAAGTAATATACCTAATCTTATTCTTAGATAAATTATATTCTAAAATAAATAGCTGAGCTATTACGAATGTAATATGACTATGGATATAAAAAACATGCATATTTAAATATTTATTAAAATCTTTTTGATGTTGAGTATCTTAAACTTGATGTTTAATAGAATTAAGGTGACCAAATAATAGATTACGGAAAATATTACTACAAACCACTTTAATTCAAAATACTTATTTAAAATATAAAACGGTGTGTAAACAATTATTGATACTAAAACAATTATCAAGTAGTTTGTTATAGGAAAAAAGTTTATGATATTTAAATTTAGTCTTCTTTTTATAAAAAAAAAAGAGACAGAAATAGTACTTAAACTTGATATAACAGTAGCCCAAGAAGCCCCTTTAACCCCATAAATAGGTATTAATATAATATTTAAACCTAACCCAATAACTGCACTCAATAATATTACAAAATTTGATTTCTTCTCAAGACCAATACTTCCCATAAAAACTGAAAAAGCCATAACACTTAGAGAGTATCTTAATATGTATATTTTAAACACCTCTCCGGAAACTTGAAAATCATCTCCATATAAAAACTTAATTAAAGGAACTGCTTCAAAAAAACTATAAACTAAAATAGGGATTAAAAAAAAGGAGCTTTTAAGAATTGCTTTTTTTACCTCTATAGCCAATTCCCTTATTTTATCGTTAAAATATAACTCAGTAAAAACAGGAATTAAGCTAATAAATAAAGAGCTAGTAATTATGTTAACGAAAGGGAGGTTAATAGCTCCATTTTGGTAGTAAACAAAATCTGTTGGGTTTAAAATTATTGCTATTAAATACTTATCAATGTATAAACTAAACGCACCTAGTATTACACCTATAGAAATAGTTGATATATAAATAAATTCCTCTTTATTAAATGCCTTTAAACTAAAATTTAATTCTTTCCTATTTATTATAAAAGTATTAATTATTAATCTAAAAAGTTCAATACAAAAAAGTTGAACAAGAACTATTTCTACTTTAAAATTGTTTAATAAATAATCATAGAAAACAAGCTAATAAAGCTATAAAAGTAAAAGTATATAGTAATAGATATTTATTTAGTTTATTTTTTAAGTAATGATAATTAGGGAAAATTGTATTAACCAACTTAATAAAATAATAGAGTAGAATGATATATATATAGTTTATGAATGCTTCATTTTGAAAGCTTACCCCAATAACTGATTTGAATAAAAATATTAGAGAACAAAGAAATAAAGCAACTAAAATCATGATAAAAGAAAACTTCCCAAACAAAGATTGTTTTTGTTTCAAATCATCATATTTACCATGAAAAAAATTTAACGAAAGCGGTAAACCCGATACAAGCGTTACCAAAATTGAAGATACAAACACTATTTGCAGCAATTCACCTAATTCATTTTTATCAACAATAAAACGGGATAAAAAAACAGAAATTAATAGAACTTCGAAAGTTCTCATCATGTTTGAGATAGAAAAAAGAATTTTATTGTTTATACGCATTATTTAATACTGAGTTTGAGATGCATGTAATTTAAATAATAACCAAAAAACTTAATCTAACATAGAGAAAACAATATCTTCTATATTTATAGAGACAAAATTCGGATCATAACTTCCATTAATCGGTTGTGTAGTAATTAGTTTATCTTTTTCATTGTAAATAATATACTTATTTGGTTTAAATAATTGCTCGAATTTACCATCATTAAAATAAAACTCTTTATTGTTGTATGTAATCTTAAGATTATTTAGAGTTATGGGTTCTTGTGAGTAATTAACTCCAAAATCTAATCGTAAACCATTAGGTATTATTCCTTCTGGAATCGAAAAAACAAGCTTTTGGCTGTTTTCAGATCCTTTAACAATAACTTCTAAAACTCTTTTTGAAGAATATTCTTTACTATTAAAATCTTTATAAAACAAGTGAAATTTATCATCTTTCTTTACAACTGCATCTAGTATAACTTCAAAATATTGATTCCCTTCAATTTCATTGTTAACTACTATAGTGTCGTCTTCTGTTTCTAATATTTGTGTTTTTTTCTTTTCAGATTTACAGGCAAAAAAAGCAACAAAACCGATAAGTAAAACAAGTTGTTTCATAAATTTATATTTTATTTAATGCAAAAATACAATAGTTAAGTGTTATTCCGTCTTTAATTTTTATTTATATGATTTAGCTGAAAATAGTTGTTGTAAACTTTAAAAAATGTTTGTTTAATATCATTTTTTTATAATTCCTATAAAAGCATATCTTAATTATTTTATGGTAGCTTTAAAAAGAAAAACAAAAAACCATTAATAAGTATATATTACATGTAAAAGATTATAAGCTCTTAATTGTTTGAAAGCATTCTATATAGCCTTGATTTAATTTTGTTAACGCCATATTATTATACCCATAAAAAACTATATTATTTACATATGCTGCCTCATAGTCGTTTATGGAATCTCCTATTAAGCAAGTACTGTTTTTATCATAGGCATGTTGTTCTAATAAGGTTTTAACCAATTGGTTTTTTGTCGTAGGCGACCCATGGATAGAAATAAAATATTTATCGATACCTAGTTCTTTACATAAAAACCTAAGTTCTTCTTGATCTGAACCTGATACAATATGAAAACTATACTTTTGATAATTCTCTTTAATAAAAGTTACAGCATCGGTTATTAAATTATCAGGGCTTGTTAATTCTTTTTTCATTAAAACAGAAAATGCTTCAGCATATTGTAGAACCCTTTCTTCTGTAATGGTTTTCCCTAAAATATTTTCATAGAAATACCTAATTTTTACATATCTTGAAAGTCCTCCGTTAGCTGCATGATAGTCTAAAAGTTTAGAAACTTGTTCTTCTTTAAAATCTTTAAAAATCTCTTTAAACCCCCAATCTCTTACAGCCATAGAGTCAAGAATTACACCATCGAAATCCCACAGTATTGTTTTTGTTTCTTGCTTCATTTTTGTTTTATTTGTTTGTATATCATTTCTGCTAATTGAAAATCTTCTGGCCAATCAACATCTACAGACTCATAACCTTCAGTTACATATAAATAAGGTTTAACACCTATTCTGTCTTGATATTTTAAATAATTTTCTCTTGAATTAATAAAAAAGCCACTATTTATCTCAAAAAGTTCCGGTAATGTTTGGGTGCGAGGCCATTTTTCAATGGTTCTGTCATAATTAATTGGTTTTTCTTTATCCCACAAAAAGGTTTGTATTTTGTTAACAGTCATTAAACTATCAAAACCATCATTATTAAAATACTGTTCCATTGCCTTTTCAAATGTAGAAATGGATATAAATGGAGACGTGACATGTGTCCATAAAATATGGTCATCTTTTATAACTCTAGGTATATAATTAATAACCTCGTCTGTACTTGTCTCTGATGTTGCCAAGTGTTCAGGACGCACATCAATTACAATCTTATCGTTATTAAATGATTTAGCAACGTTAATTACCTCTTGGTCATTAGTAGATACCATTATGGTATTAATACCTGAGACTTGTAAAAGCGTATTTAGCTTTACTTTTAGCAAGCCTCCTTTTACCCCTGCAAAATCTTTTGTATTTTTTTTGGGTATACGTTGACTCCCCAATCTACATGGAAGAAATATTGTCATTTTAAAAATTATAAAAAACTATAAATAGATGAAACCTCTATATTTTTATATTTTGTTGGCGTAAAACTCATTACAGAAACTCCAGAAATATTAACAGCATCGTCAATTACCTCTTGATTTTCATGAGCAATAACAAACTGATTTTGATTAATGTTTACATCATAACCATCAAAACCAACTAAATAAATATCTTTAGCTCCTAAGTCTATAGCCGCTTGTATAGCTAAAGCCATTGGTGAATCTGAGGTAGCACTTGTAAATGTAATGGCCTCTAATTCTTTCGCTAATTTTTCAATAGCATTAGGTATTGTGGTGCCCATTGGCCTTGGGAATGGTGGGTAGATACAAACTTGGTCTATTTTCGAGAAATCGCCTATTTGTTTTAATAACTTATCACTTTCAAAACCTACTAAACCGTAGTATTGATCACATTTTATATCTAAATATTCTAAGACATTACGTGTTCCTGCATGAACTAAACACGCATCAGATTTTTCGTTTTCGAAAAACTTTTGGATACCAATTTTATGTGATCTTGCAGATGGACCTCCTCCAAGGATTATTGCTTTTTTATATTTCTCGGATTTTTTTAATACTGGTAATTTCAAATTATCCTTAACATCTTCTTTCTGGTTGTTAAGTGCATTTAAAATACTTCCTAGCGGGTAGCGATTCATCCCTATCCATTCCATTACTTGTTTTTGTGGTAATGACTTTGCTCCTGAAAACATATATGGTAAACTTGTACCCCAATGATAAAACTTACGAAGCTCTTCAAAGTCACTAACTACCTTACTTAGTGCTCCGTATTTGACAGGTAAATTATTCGTATTTTCTAAATAGGTAAGTAATAATTCTGTTTTTAAATTCCCTGCGCCTCTTCCCATACCAGTCACTGTAGCATCAACAATATCACACCCAGCATCTATAGCTGTTATTGTGTTAATTAATGCCATTTGTAAATTATCATGGCCGTGAAATCCTATAGATACATTTATCTTAGATTTAATTAAAGCTACTGTTTCTTTAACATCTTCTGGCATAACCCCTCCATAGGAATCTACCATATAAAAATAGTCAATAACACCATCAACCCCTGTAAGATAATTTAAGAATGAAGAATCTTCTTTCCACTTAGACATGTACATAACATTAAAAGCCACTTTAAATCCAGCTAGTTTTACAGCTCTTGCCAACTCAATGGCTCTCTTCATATTTTGAGGATCAATAGCTATACGAACCATTGCAACATAACCTTTACAAGGAGCTAATAATCCTTCCTCTATATGGGATGCACGTATGTCCTTTTCATTTAAAATGATAGTTAAATGCTTTGATGGCATTAAAGTCTTGAGTCTTTTTAATACATATTCTGGACAGTAAAAATATTGACCTAAATAGCCTTTCATGGGTATACTTCTATATCCAACTTCTACATAATCAATAGGTAGTGACTCCATCGCTTCTGCATAGCTTTCTATAAGTGAGTCATCAAAATCCCAGTTAGTATAGTATCCTCCGTCTCGTAATGTGCAATCTAAAAGGTTAATCTTATTCAATGGTAAATTCTTTTAAAAGGTTAATACTAATATCACCCAATTTAATTCTAAATATGGGAAAAATACTAAAGCTTCAATAGTTATATAATACAATATGTATAATACTATCTTTATAATCGTAAGGTTTTATTTAAACTCTCAAACCAATGAGGAATTTCTAAAATTAGATTGTTTTTAATTTTAGATTTATCTAAAACACTAAAAACAGGTCGCTTAGCAGGTGTTGGATAGGCTTCTGTTTTAATTGCATTCACTTTAACAGCATTATTATGAATGTCAAAAATTGCTACTGCAAAATCATACCAATTCGCAACCCCTTCATTGCTGTAATGAAATAATCCGAAATTCTTATTATCAGAATTAATTATCTGTAATATAACTTCTGCTAAATCACCTGCATAAGTCGGTGTCCCTATTTGATCAGAAACCACCGAAATTTCATCTCTAGTTTCGGCCAACCGCAACATGGTTTTCATAAAATTGTTACCATACTCAGAATATAACCAGGATGTACGAATAATAAAGCACTCTTTTAACAAATTTTGAACTTCAATTTCTCCTTGTAATTTAGAAGCTCCATAAACACTAATAGGGTTGGGTTCATCGGTTTCAAGATAGGGTGTGCTTTTCTTTCCATCAAACACAAAATCGGTTGAGATATGTATTAAAACAGTGCCATGTTCTTTACAGGCAATAGCCAAATTTTTTGGACCTTCTGCATTTACTTTAAAAGCTAATTCCTCTTCTTCTTCAGCCTTATCCACTGCTGTATAAGCCGCGCAATTAACACAATAATGTATTGGTTCTTGCTCCTTAAAAAACTGGTTCACAGACTGCTCATCACAGATATCTAATTCTTTATGATCGGTAAAAACAAAACTTAAATGACTATTTTTTTTTTGTATATCTTTTATACAATGCCCTAATTGTCCGTTAGCACCTGTTACCAAAACCTTTATCATAGTATAGCGTTTTCAAATTTGGGTAGTACTAAATCTTTTTCTGAGACAATAAAATCTTCCTCATTTAACTGCCAATCTATATCTAGATACTTATCATTAAAAATGATACCTGCTTCTGCTTCCTTATTATAAAAATTATCGCATTTATATGAAAAAAGAGCTGTATCACTTAAAACAACAAAACCGTGTGCAAAGCCTCTTGGTACAAACAATTGCTTTTTATTTTGTTCTGATAATTCTACCGCTACATGTTGTCCAAATGTTTGAGATTCTTTTCTAAGATCTACGGCTACGTCTAAAACCCTACCATTTAAAACACGAACTAATTTAGCTTGAGCGTGCGCTCCTGTTTGATAATGCAACCCTCTTAAAACACCCTTTGATGAAAAAGACTCATTATCTTGAACAAAATTAACATTAGCCCCTAACAATTTATTAAACACTTTTTGATTATAGCTTTCAAAAAAATATCCACGTTCATCAGCATAAACAGTTGGTTCTAATATATAACAATCTTGTAGTTTTGTTTCTTTTACAATCATTTAGTCTTGATTTATTAGGCTTAGTAAATGTTTTCCATAACCACTTTTAAGCAATGGTTTAGCAAGATTCCTTAGCTCTTCTTTTGATATAAAACCACTTCTGTAAGCGGCCTCTTCAATAGCCCCAATTTTCAATCCTTGCCGCTCTTCAATAACTTCAACAAATTGGGATGCCTGCATCAAAGAATTAAAAGTTCCTGTATCTAACCAAGCTGTTCCTTTATCTAAAATACTAACTCTTAATCTACCTCGTTTTAAATATTCTTTATTAACATCGGTTATCTCTAATTCACCTCTATGACTTGGTTTTATATTTTTCGCTATTTTAACCACTTCATTATCATAAAAATAAATACCTGGAACGGCATAGTTTGATTTTGGTTTTTCTGGTTTTTCTTCAATAGAAAGTACATTTCCATCTTTATCAAAATTAACAACTCCATAACGTTCCGGATCATTGACATGATAAGCATAAACAATACCCCCTTGAGGGTCATTATTAGCCTTTAACAACTCAGCCAAACCAGTTCCATAAAATATATTATCACCTAAAATTAAGGCTACTTTATCGTCTCCAATAAAATCTTCACCAATAATGAAAGCCTCTGCTAAACCATTTGGAGCATCTTGTACAGCATATTCAAACCTACAACCCAAATGATTACCATCTCCTAATAATTGTTTAAAAAGTGGTAAATGCTCTGGCGTAGATATAATAAGTATCTCACTAATACCAGCATGCATTAAAGTGGATAGCGGATAATATATCATGGGTTTATCATAAATAGGCATCAGCTGCTTACTTAAAACTTTTGTCAATGGATGGAGTCTAGTCCCAGAGCCACCTGCTAAAATAATACCTTTCATGTGTTTTTTTTTATTGTTTTTCTATCGGTCACAAGCGACATCCATTTCATCATTTCCTTGAGTATTAATTTAGTTATGGATGTTTGATAAGCTATTTATACTGCTTTTTATAATAATCTTGATAGGCCCCAGTGGTGACATTATTAAGCCAGTCCTTATTATTTAAGTACCAATCGATGGTCTTGTCTAAACCTTCTTCGAAAGTTACCGTAGGCGTCCATCCCAGCTCTTTTTTTATTTTTGAGGCATCGATAGCATATCTTAAATCGTGTCCCGGACGGTCTTTAACGTAGGTGATTAATTGTGCCGATGTGCCTTCTTTATTACCTAATTTATCGTCCATTTGTTTACAAAGCAAGCTAACTAAATCGATGTTTTTCCATTCGTTAAAACCACCAATATTATAGGTTTCTCCTAAAACACCTTTATGAAAAACCACATCTATGGCTTTGGCATGATCTTCTACAAACAACCAATCTCGAGTATAATTACCATCGCCATAAACGGGTAACTCTTTTTTATTTAAAATATTATTTATAAACAAGGGGATTAGTTTTTCTGGAAATTGATAAGCCCCATAATTATTAGAACAGTTTGAAATAATATACGGCAAGCCATAGGTTTCGCCGTAGGCTCTAACAAAATGATCGGCACTCGCTTTCGATGCAGAGTAGGGTGAATTGGGATCGTAAGCTGTGGTTTCGGTAAATAAGCCCGTTTCTCCTAAAGTTCCGTAAACTTCGTCTGTACTAATGTGGTAAAATAATTTATTTTCAAAATTAGAATGATAACAAGCCTTAAAAGCATTAAGCAATACCATGGTCCCTATAACATTGGTTTTTACAAAGGCTAGGGGATCTTCTATAGAGCGATCGACATGCGACTCGGCCGCGAGATGAATTACCTTATCAAATTTATGGGTTTGGAAGAGTTCGTTTATAAAGTCCTCGTTGGTAATATCGCCTTTTATAAAGGTATAATTGGGTTGGTCTTGAACATCGATAAGGTTCTCCAAATTACCCGCATAAGTCAAGGCATCCAAATTATAAATATGATACTCTGGATAGGTATTAACAAATAACCTCACTACATGAGAACCGATAAATCCAGCCCCACCCGTTATTAAAACATTTTGTTTATTCATTATATTTTTAATTTACTACACTTTATCCTTATAACGGTCTAAAAACTTAATAAACTCTATGCCTAACAACACGATAAAGCTAAGTGTTAACAGTGCTAATGCATAAAATATTTTTGCGCTCACAAGATAACCGAAAAAGTTTTTTCTATCATCTACAGAGCCGCTATCTTGTGCACTAGAAGTTATTTCGATAATTTGTGCTTTATCGGCGATTTCACGCTCAATTTCTACCAATTGCTCGCGTAGTTCTAAGTCTTTGTTATACAATTCAAAATCTTTAGTCGAACTAAATTTTTCTTCATTATCGATAACCGTTATTTTGCCTTGAAAATTATTATCGAATTCGGCCGATTTTAAGATGGCTTTTTGGTAAACCGATAATAAAGTATCGGACTTTACTAGAGATTTAGAAATGGCTAAAGCTTGGTTTTGCAGCGCCTGCAAGTCTTTTTCTTGCTCTCGCTTTAAATAAGGGTTGGTATTTATGTTCTCAATAATTTTACTAAAAAGCGCATTAAAACTGTTTCGTTGCTTGGCTTTAATGGCTATTTGCTGGTATTTGTGATTGTACGTTTTATACTGCCTAGAAAAGGTTTCAAAATCTATATTTTTAACCAAAGCCGTATCGATTGTTTTAAGATAGGCATCGTACTCTACCAATTTCTCGTTTTCGCTGGTTACAGATTTCATTTCGAAATCGATAATTGCGGCAAGTTCCTCTTGATTGATACCCAAAACAGCTTCTAGAGTATTTAAATCTTTTTGCTTTACCAAGTCGTTGTAGTAATTAATCGCACTGTTTAAATTCTCACCTGTATCGTAATTTTGTTTTACTGTGATATACGATTTATAAACAGGATCGGAGGTTTGATCTAATACAACCCCTAAAATAATTCCAATAACAGCAGCAATTGCAAGTTTTACGAGGTGCTTTTTAATGAAAAAAACCAGCCATACAAAAGCTAGAAATATACTTTTAAATATACTCCCTATAAACTTAAAAAAACGATTAAATCCGTTTCCTATAAGTTTAAATAGTTGTCCTAAATCGACCTCGTCAGACTGGGTTGGTTGTGGCAAATCTTTACTCATAATTATTAGTATGCTGTTAGTTAAAAAGTTGTTCTAATATTTTTCTAGTAATTAAATAGGTGGGTTTTACACCCGAGGTGCCCAAACCGCCAGAGGCTAAGGTGCTACCCGTTTCTAATGGGTTATCGCTGGCATAATAAGCATAACGCACTTTTACATTGGGACTAATACTGTTTCTAACTTTTGAAGCCGCTTGAATGGCTTTTTGATAATGCGCCCCTTCCATTTCTAAACCAATAACCTGCCAAGTGGAATTGTGAAAGAATTTTAAAATGTCTTTGTTTTGCAACGAAGTACCCAGAACGGTTACCATAGACCCTTCGTAAACGTTGACATTTTCACCTTTAAAATCTTCCTTTTTTAATTCGTTTGTAAACGGATAATTATCTGCTGTCCCTTCAAAAATATGGGCTTTTGGTATCATAATATCGCCTTTTCCGCCCTCTAAAATACCAGCCTTACCCATTATTGATACGGATTCTACATTTAAGTGGATCTTTTCGCCGTTTACTTTATAGGGTTTTAAAAGCTCGTCGATGGTCTCGTAAGCCTGCTCGCCAAAGGCATAATCCATAACAAATACAACCGGTTTTTTCGATTTTAGAAGTGCATCGTCTGCTTTTATATCGAGTGTTGAAGTTTCCATTTTTGCTGTATCAAAAATTTGCACATCGATATTAGTGCCCGAGGTGTCTTTAATATAAATCATCCCATTGAGCAAGGCTTCTTTGGTGACTTTGTTTCGGAGTGCTTCATTCTCTTTTTGGCTTAATGCTTCGTAAACTTCAAAAATACTTTTTTTAGACTTTAAAGCCTTTGGTGCAAAAAGCGTATTCATTACGCTATGCATATTAGCACTAATAATATGTATGGGACGTTTTAATAAATCCTTTTTATACAGGGTGTTTTTAATGGTATTCGCCCAAACTTCACCGTGCAAATGATGCCCTAAACGCTCTCTTAGCACCGGACTAAAGGTTATAGTGCGTTTGTCTTTACCTATTTGCTCTTCTATAGCCAATTTGCCTAACCAATATAAAATGTGTAGTAAACGCTCTGGCTGCTTAGTGGTCGAAAATTTAGAATATACCTCTGTTAACTCTTTAAAGGTACGCCCCGTAATATTTGCTAAATGCGTAATCGCAATTTCGCGCTCTTGTTGTGTAAATTTTTTGGTTGATAAGACTGCTTTCTCTAATTTTTTCCAATCTCGATTTGTAGCCCCACACTCGTCAATAAGTACTCGATTACTAATTTTATGCGATTCGATAAAAAGAAAGGTGAGGTGGGTTAAAATATCGTAAATTTCAGAGCGGCCTCTGGTGATTTCAATATTCATTTGATCGCTGTCTATACGATAGCAATTGCGGCGTCTTTTTGGAGGAATTATTGGTTGAAAGTGAGAATCGGCATAGCCTTCATCACTTGTTAGATTAATAAATGTGCACTCTTCAATACCAATAGGTAGCCTGTCTATAACATACAATAGGCCGTATAATTCTATTTTTTCTTCAGCTATAGAACCGTATATTTCTGGACGCAACACCAAAAGAGACTCCCTTAAAGTCTCGCCCGATACACCCATAGGCTTGTAAAACCCACGGTTAAATAAATGGCGCATGGTAATGTACATACGCTCTATAGCGTTAGAGCTTTCTTGAGCTCTTGTTCTTGCATGGTGCTTATTTATACCCATATATTTGTAAATTATTGCAAATATAGTATTATTTGCCATAGTTATACCTTGAAATTATGAAGGCTATTGTTTTTAGCTTAGGTAAGAAATATTTATTATTCTGTGTATTAAGGTTTAATTTTCTGTTTGTCCGTTTTTCGCAATACGACGAAAGAATCTACGTTCATCTGCGAAATCAGCGAGAAAACAAATATTAGATACGGGAGAATTATCCCGCAGATTCCACAGATTTACGCGGATTAAAAATAAATATTTATTTTCGTGTCGGCACAAAGATGTCATCATAAGTTACTAATTTACAGGTTTATGACATATAGCGGACAATCCATTATTTTTTAAAAGATTCTTCAGGCGTGCGACCTTCTGAATGACAATGGTGGTGTTTTTGGGAGGTTTTTTAATAATGAAAACCGTGGAATCTTATGATTGTTCTCGTGGTTTTAATGGAAAGATTGCTTCGTCGTACCTCCTCGCAATGACGGATTTTTGCGGTGTTATGTCATTCAAAGCAGCCTGTCATTCAGAGCAGCCTGTCATTCAGAGCATAGCGAAGAATCTCACGGTTTTTCTTGTCCTTTCAATCAAAAGATTGCTTCGTCGTACCTCCTCGCAATGACGGATTTTTGCGGTGTTATGTCATTCAAAGCAGCCTGGCATTCAGAGCACAGCGAAGAATCTCATGATTTTTACTTGTCGTTTTCATTGAAGAGATTGCTTCGTCGTACCTCCTCGCAATGACGGATTTTTGCGGTGTTATGTCATTCAAAGCAGCCTGTCATTCAGAGCATTCAGAATATATTCGGAGTCGAAGAATCTCACGGTTTCACTTGCCCTTTTAATCAAAAGATTGCTTCGTCATGTTTCCTCGCAATGACGGGTTATTGATGTGTAGTTGTTTATAACGAATCCTGTCAATTAGAGCATTCCGAATATATTCGGAGTCGAAGAATCTCTTTCTCTATAAAATTAGCATAACCCATTATAAAAGATTCTTCAGTCGTTCCTCCTTCTGAATGACAGACGTGGATTATTCAAAGCAGCCTGTCATTCAGAGCGCAGCGAAGAATCTCATGATTTTTACTTGTCGTTTTCATTGAAGAGATTGCTTTGTCATGCTTCCTCGCAATGACGGGTTTTTAAGGTGTGCTGTTATTCGAAGGAGTTTGTTATACAGAGCGTAGCCTGTCATTCAGAGCACAGCGAAGAATCTTACGATTTTACTTGTCGTTTTCATTGAAGAGATTGCTTCGTCGTACCTCCTCGCAATGACGGGTTATTGATGTGTGTAGTTGTTTATAACGAATCCTGTCAATCAGAGCAGCCTGTCAATCAGAGCACAGCGAAGAATCTCATGATTTTTACTTGTCGTTTTCATTGAAGAGATTGCTTCGTCGTACCTCCTCGCAATGACGGGTTATTGATGTGTATAGTTGTTTATAACGAATCCTGTCAATCAGAGCAAAGTGAAGAATCTCTTTCTCTATAAGCTTAGCATAACCCATTATAAAAGATTCTTCAGTCGTGCCTCCTTCTGAATGACAAGCGTGGATTATTCAGGGCAGCCTGTCATTCAGAGCGCAGCGAAGAATCTTACGATTTTACTTGCCCTTTTATTTGAAAGATTGCTTCGTCATGCTTCCTCGCAATGACGGGTTTTTACGGTATTATGTCATTCAAAGCAGCCTGTCATTCAGAGCGCAGCGAAGAATCTCATGATTTTACTTGCTGTTTTCATTGAAGAGATTGCTTCGTCGTACCTCCTCGCAATGACGGGTTATTGATGTGTGTTGTTATTAATAGCATCGTTTCAATCAAAACGCAGCCTGTCTTTTAAAGCGAGTCTGTCATTCAGAGCATTCCGAATATATTCGGAGTCGAAGAATCTCTTTCTCTATAAAATTAGCATAACCCATTATAAAGATTCTTTAGTCGTGCCTCCTTCTGAATGACAGACGTCGATTATTCAAAGTGAATCCTGTCATTCAGAGCACAGCGAAGAATCTCATGATTTTTACTTGTCGTTTTCATTGAAGAGATGGCGCCGTCATGATTCCTCGCAATGACGGATTTTTGCGGTGTTATGTCATTCAAAGCAGCCTGTCATTCAGAGCATAGCGAAGAATCTCATGATTTTTACTTGTCGTTTTCATTGAAGAGATTGCTTCGTCATGCTTCCTCGCAATGACGGATTTTTGCGGTGTTATGTCATTCAAAGCAGCCTGTCATTCAGAGCGCAGCGAAGAATCTCATGATTTTTACTTGTCGTTTTCATTGAAGAGATTGCTTCGTCATGCTTCCTCGCAATGACGGGTTTTTAAATGTGCTGTCATGCTGAGCGCAGCCAGTTATGCAGAGCGTCGCGCAGCGTGTTAGGCTAATTTTAAACAATCGACAATCTTTCTGTCGTTGGATAAACGGGGAATTTTATTTTGTCCGCCCAATTTTCCAACAGACTTCATATACTCTTGAAAACCATCCTTTTTAACTTTAGTAATTTTTAGGGGCTGTAATACCTTACCCGCTATTAAATCGAAATAATAACTGTTTTGTTGTTGTAAGGCTTGGTCTATTTTTTGCGCCAAAGCGGAGAGGTCTTCTGGTGCATTCTCGAATTCTATAAACCATTCGTGATAGGGTAAGCCATCAGCAGGGGTTATTTGTGGCGCCACTGTAAATTCTGAAACCCGTATGCTAGTATGATGTGTGGCCTCTTGCATAGCTTGTTCGACCTCTTTGCCTATGACATGTTCGCCAAAGGCCGAAATAAAATGTTTAATTCTACCTGAAACGATTACACGGTAAGGTTTTGTGGAAGTAAATTGAACGGTATCGCCAATATTATAGGCCCAAAGTCCGGCATTGGTTGAGATAATCATTACATAATTCACCCCAATTTCGACATCGGCTATGGTAATACGTTTTGGGTTTTCGCTAAAAAATTCGTCTGCTTTTATAAACTCGTAAAAAATACCCGAATCTAATTGGAGTAACATCCCTTTTTCGTTCTGCTTATCTTGATAGGCAAAAAATCCTTCGCTAGCAGGATACAACTCGATACTATCGACTTTTCTACCAATAAGATTCTCGAATTTAGCACGGTAAGGCTCATAATTAACGCCTCCAAATATAAAGAGGTTGAAATTTTTAAAAATATCGCCCACCTGTTTCCCCGTTTTCTGCTGAAGTTTTTCAAAATACATTTGAACCCAAGACGGAATTCCCGAAATAACCGTCATATCTTCTGCTAAGGTTTCTTCAACTATGGCATCGACTTTGGTTTCCCAATCTTCGATACAGTTGGTTTCTAGTGAAGGTAATCTGTTTTTTTGAAGATATTTAGGGACATAATGTGCTACAATTCCAGAGAGACGCCCCAATTGAATGCCGTTTTTTTCTTCTAAAACAGGACTGCCTTGTAAAAAAATCATTTTACCATCTACAAATTTGGCATTACCCGTGTCGTGAATATATAGTAAAATGGCATTTCTGGCCGCTTCAATATGTGTTGGCATACTGTCTTTAGTAATAGGGATGTATTTGGAACCCGAAGTCGTACCAGAGGTTTTAGCAAAATACAGCGGTTTCCCTTTCCAAAGAATATCTTCATTACCCGCAACAACTTGGTCGACATAAGGTTTTAGCGCTTCGTAATCTCTTACAGGTACTCGTTTTACAAAATCGGCATGACTTTTTATATTTTTAAAGTCGTGGTCTTTACCAAACTGGGTTTGGCTCGCCTGATGTATTAAGCTACTAAAAACTTTATTTTGAGTTTCGATGGGATTATTTGCCCATTTTTGAACGCGTTTATAAATATATTTTGCAAAAGGTTTTGCTAAAACTGATTTTATTGATGTCATTTAATTAAAATCTATAAAGTTTGAAGGGTCTATGGAATAGCCATCGTTCCAGAGTTCGAAATGTAAATGTGGGCCTGTAGAAAATTCGCCAGAATCGCCTGCCGTAGCAACAACTTCGCCTGCTTTTACCAAATCGCCTTGGGTTTTAACTAAGGAACTGTTATGCTTGTACACCGAAATTAAACCATAACTGTGTTCTATAATAATAACATGACCTGTAGTTGGCGACCATTCTGCAAAAATTACAATACCATCGGCAGTGGCTTTAACTGGAGCATCTTGTACTACAGCAATGTCTACCGCATAATGCTTTTTTTCAAGGCTATAAGGTTCACTAATTGTGCCGTTTACAGGTGGAAACAACACAAAATTAGCGCCTGCTGTTGCCGATTCAAATAAATTATATTTATCTTCTTTAGACACTTTTTCGCGTAACAAGGAGTCTTCTAAGCTAGGATTGAAATCGACTTCGCTGGCCTCAACCTTAATGGATTCGATGATAGAATCTTTATTAAATTCTACCGCACTAACATCGCCTTGTAAAACCTTTTTAATGGAAGAAAAATACAATTCGTTCATAGAAATGACCCGTTGCAAAGAGTCGGTTTTATAATTAAGTGCCATCGCTCTCTTTTTTAATGCTGTAGAGGAATACCCAGGAATGTATTCCCGCAGTGGCGTGTAGGCAATTAAACCATAAGTACCCGTAAATAAAACAATTAAAAACAATGTTGCCGTTACAAAAACATTGAGTCGTGTTAATTTAAAGGATAAACGCTCTTCGAAAGTATTCTCGGTTAAAATGACCAACCGATACTTATCGAGCAGCTTGCGCTTAATTTTTTTATGTGGTTTATTATCGTGTTTCATTATAAAACAAAAGTATATAAAATTATTACAAGTGGCGATTGCCCTAATGCTAAAGTTATGCTTAAAACGATTATATTACAGTTTAATTATTAACTTTGCTTTACAAAATTATAAATTATGATTCTAGCAAATATATTTTTAGCCATTGGTCCTTGGCAAATCGCACTCATTGTAGTGATTGTTTTATTGTTATTTGGAGGTAAAAAAATACCTGAATTAATGCGCGGACTTGGAAGTGGCATTAAAGAGTTTAAAGATGCTAGTAAAGAAGAGGAGGAGGACAATAAAAAAGAATCTAAAAAAGACTAGTTGTCTTTGGTTTAAATTTTAATGAGGTTAGTCTGTTTAGATTGTGCTTTTTCAATCGAAAAACAGCTTAAACATAAAGTAAAAACTACTTACTTTATACACTCATTGAGATTTTAAATAGAATAGACGAGCTTAATAAAACAACACTTTTTTGTAATGTAATTTTATTTTGGTCTTGTGTATTAGGCTTGGTATGCTCCGGTTTTTTATCTGCCAAAGCTGCACCTCAGGCCACTTAATAAGGCTATGAAAACGGCGTGTTATTTTAAGCTAAGTTTAAAATCTACATGGTATTTTAAGTCGTAAAACTAAGCTTCATTTTTTTTAGCTTTAGACTTCACATACCCACATCGTCTGTGCTATTATCTTATAAACTAATTGATGTTTACAGATTTAATTATGGCCTCCAATTCGAACATGTGATTTCTTTTCTCGACAGATGGTGCAAAAGCAAAGCCTTCGAGAACCACCCAACGCTTATTAATTTTATCTTCGATAACATAATTAATATAAGGACCTCCCATAAAAGCGCCCTCAACTTGCCATAGTCCTCTGGTTTCGAATGCCATTTTATTGTCTATTATAGTTTCTATTTGAAAAGAGGTATAGGCATTTTCGGTGATCATAAAAGACCCATCAACGGGACCCGAAATATATTGTTTTCCTATTGAATCTCGAATTTTTATGACTTGATTTATAACATCGTCATTTTTAGTTATAGCGCTTTGTGGCAACTCGTATATTAAAATATTTGTTGTGCCTGTAGAGATGTCTTTACGAAGCCAAAAAAAGTCGTCGGTTTGCTTGGCGATACGGTAAGCCGTTTGAAACTTGATACTTAACCCTAATGTTTCTTCTATGCTTTTAGTTCGATTTAAGGATTTACCAATGCGGCGCATCTGTTCTCTTAACTCTTCTTTTTTAAATTCTTCTAATATTTTTTCAGTATGTTCTTTTAATAAACCTATAATTTCGGTTTTGGTTTTACCCGCAACCACAATTACTTTTTGGGGTTTGGCATACACATTTTCAGAAACTTTAAACTCCGCTTGTTTGCCCGTTTCGATTTTTAAAATGGACCGGTTTCTGGTTACAAAATCTGAAAACACCTGGGTGGGTATTTGATTAATGCTAAACATAGGCTCGTCTACCGGAAAACCATATATTGGTGTGCTTAAAACCCCTCTAATAGCTTCGCCCACACTGCCTTTCCATAAGTCGTTGCTAGTTACCACCAAAATATTATTTACATTTCCAGAGGAATCGAAAAGTATTCTTTCGTTTGCCGATTTTTTATCGCCACAAGACAGTATCACTAGAGCGGTTAATGTTATTAGAATAAAATGACGCATAATTTAAATTTTAATTTATATGAAATTTAGCCTCTACCGATTTTAAGTTTCATACCTACTTTTAATTTATTACCACTAATACCGTTCCAATCTTTAATATCTTGGACAGAAACTCCCGAAAATTTTTGTGCAATACTCCAAAGCGAGTCACCTTGTTTTACAGTATATGTGGTAACCTTACCAGAAATAGGTTTTGGTTTTGTTGTTTTGCTTGTTGATGTTGAACCAGATACGTGTGGTTTGCGCGGGTAAATGGTTAAGCGTTGCCCAATTTTTAGGTTGTTGCTTCTTAAACCATTCCATTTTTTTATTTGGCTAACGCGCACGCCATATTTTCTAGCAATTTTACCCAAATAATCACCAGATTTTACACGGTAACGCAGGCTGGCATTGGCCGTGAAAAATTGAGGTAGGGGTTTTTCTCGCTTGGCCAATTCTGCTTTAGCCATGGCGTAAATTTTATCTTCATGAGTTACAAAATTACCAACCACATTACGGGGCAAGCGCAAAACGTAATCCTTTTTTTCGATATAAGGTATAATATCTAATTTATATGAAGGGTTTAAAAACTGAAGCGTTTCTATAGGGGTGCCCGTAACTTCGGCAACTTGGTCGAGGGTAATTAGATGTTTCACCTTAATGGTATCGGTTTCAAATAGGGCAAATTCTGGTTTTATTTTCTCGAAACCATGGGCTTCGGCGTATTCAAAAATATACATATTGGCCAAAAACGCTGGTAAATAGCCTGCAGTTTCCCGCGGTAAATTATGCCGAATATTCCAGTAGTTTTGGTAGCCGCCAGAACGTCTTATCGCTTTTGTAACGTTGCCAGGGCCCGAGTTGTAAGCTGCCAAGGCTAAATCCCAATCACCAAAAATTTTATACAATCGCGCTAAGTACTTAGCAGCCGCTTTAGTCGATTTTATAGGATCGCTGCGCTCGTCTACATAACTGCTCACATCCAACCCGTACTCTTTACCAGTACCAAACATAAACTGCCACAAACCAGTAGCGCCAACTCTAGATTTTGCTCTAGGTTTTAAAGCCGATTCTACAATGGCCAGATATTTTATTTCTAGAGGAATGTTGTGGTTGTCTAATTCACGCTCAAACATGGGAAAATAAAATGCACTTAAGGTCATTAATTTTTGTAAATGCTTTCTGCGATTTTTTAAATAAGATTTTATAACACTCTCTAAAGCTGGATTATACGCGACATTAAATGGGGTTCTGGCATCCAGTTCTTTTAAGCGTTTTTTAAGCGTATCGGTAGGTAATTCTGGATAATCTATAGGTTGGTAGCTAAGTTCTCTTACCGATTTATAGATGGTATCGTATAGGTTGTTATTGTATAATTCCTCAAGCCACTTTTCGTCTAACTTTTTTGCAAACTCTAAGTCTTCAAAGTTTTTATTAGAAGTGCTATCTACTTTCACAGCTATGGTTCTTGTTTTTAAATTATTCCCATCGATTATAGAATCTCTAATGGGATTTTGAGCTGAAATAGAATCTTGTGTTTGCGAAACACAAACACTAAAATTTAAAAATAAGCACACTGTAAAAATTCGAAAAGCCATAACGTTTATTCTGTTAATATTAATCTTATACCGAGCATAAAATACGCCAAAGTAAAGATGTAACGGTAACTGGGCGAAATTCGTATTTTTTAGGGGAAATATAAAATTTTTGTTCAAAATACTTTTCTGGCTATGTCATATATCATCTTAAAAAATAAAGTCATACCATTATATAGCAAAATATTTACTTTTTTTTTTTAGATTGCTATCAAGGTATTATAAATTGCCATCCTATTAAGGACATCGGTATTTTATTTTAAAAACCAATACTTGTTTTTAGCGTACTGCTATTGGCTTCTCGCCGATTATGGAGACCTGTCTGCCGGCAGGCAAGTAAGGCAGATTTTTTTTAATAATAAGGCCAAAACGCATACACACTTCTCTTTCGCGATAAGAAGTATGTGGTACTTATGTCTTAAAAAATTCATCTGAATATAAAATCCGCTTCGTCTAAAAACAAGCTCTAAACGCATAGCGAATACTAATTTTATTACCTTTGAATTTAAAACGACCAACTGTTGAAATTTAGCTACTCAAAAAAAGAAAAACTCAAAAGTAAAAAACTCATAAACCAATTGTTTGCCGAAGGGCAATCGGTTTCGGCATTTCCGCTGCGTTTAGTTTACCTACCAACACATTTTAACGATGCTATTATCGCTAAAACTGGAGTGTCTGTAAGTAAACGACATTTTAAAACAGCTGTAGATAGAAACCGTATAAAACGATTATTAAGAGAGGCTTACAGGTTAAATAAAAACGATTTTTTTAACAATTTGGATACACCATATGCTTTTATGATTTTGTACATTGGCAAAGAGAAACCTACGTACACTCAAGTAGAAACCAAAATGAAAGTCCTATTTAAAAAATTTTTAAACAACGTTTCAGAGTAATATAAATAGCTTTAAAATGAAAAATCTTCTAAAGAAAAACATACTAATTCCTGTTTTAGCCCTAAGTATGGTGCTAACAGGTTCTGCTTTTAAAAACGATTTCTTTGAAATTGCCAAACAAATGGAAATATTTACCACCTTGTTTAAAGAAATTAATATGAATTATGTAGATGAAACCAATCCGGCAGACTTAATGGATACCGCCATTAAAAGTATGCTTGCCGATTTGGATCCCTATACTAATTTTTTAAACGAACAAGATGTTGAAGCCGCCAGAATTAATAATACGGGAGATTATATAGGCATTGGTGCAAAGGTGAGAACCTTTAAAGATAAACTGGTAATTGTAGAACCCTATAAAGATTATCCTGCCGATAAAGCGGGGTTAAAAGCTGGAGACGAGATTATTAAAGTGGGTAATACTGCTATAAAAGGTTTTGAAGGTCTTGCTGGCGATTTATTAAAAGGTACTCCCGGTAGCCAGGTGGAGGTTACTTACCTGCGCCAAAATCAAACCAAAACAGCCACCATAGATAGAGCAGAGGTTGAAATAAATGCCGTGCCTCATTTTTCTATGATTAATTCTAATACAGGATATATTGTATTGTCCAGGTTTAACAACAAAGCAGCTGCACAAACCAATTATGCACTTAGAGATTTAAAGGCACAGGGTGCGCAGCGTCTTATTTTAGATTTACGAGGCAACCCAGGTGGCCTATTAAACGAATCTATAAAAATTGTAAATTTATTTGTACCAAAAAATCAATTAGTTGTTACCACAAAATCACAAATAAAAAAATACAACCGCACCTATTACACACAAAATGAACCTATTGATACCGAAATTCCTCTGGTCGTACTCATTGATGGAGCAAGTGCCTCGGCAAGCGAAATTGTTGCGGGTGCCTTACAAGATTTAGACCGAGCCGTTATTGTAGGTTCTAGAAGTTTTGGAAAAGGTTTAGTACAACGCCCTAAACAACTTACCTATGGTACTCAAATTAAAATAACCATTTCTAGATATTATACACCTTCAGGACGCTGTATTCAATCTTTAGATTACAGAAATAGAAACGAAAAAGGCGAGGCCATTAAAGTAAAACAAGAAAACTATAACGCCTTTAAAACTAAAAACGGACGTAAAGTTTTTGATGGTGGTGGCGTACTCCCAGATGTAAATTTAGGGGCAACAAAAAACTCGCCTATTATTCAAGCCATAAATCAAGAAAATTTATTATTCGATTTTGCTACGCAATATTATTACAACAACGACCTAAGTGATATTAGTAATTTTAAATTATCAGATGCTGATTTTGATCACTTTAAATCCTATCTAAAGACGAATAATTTCACCTTTGAAACCCAAACTGAAAAAGCATTTTTAAAGGCTTTTGAAGCCGCCGAAAAAGAGGATTTAACAGAATCTATTACAGCCGATTATAACGCCTTAATATCGAGCTTAATCAAATCAAAAACCAAAGCTATAGACGATAATAAAGTTTATTTACTAACTCTTTTAACCGAAGAGATTGTAAAACGCTACGTGTACAGAGAGGGTTTATACGACTATTATAAAATTAACGATCCTAAAGTTAAAAAAGCGACCGAAATATTAAATAGTCCTTTAACTTATACAGGGTATTTGAGATAAATAGAAATGGTATTTATAGTTTTTTAAAAAGAACTTGTAATCGATTTTACACCTCCTATTTATCGCCATAAACGATCCAATCAAAACCATGTTTTTTATAGGATAAACCTTAGAATTTGTAACGCTAGCTGTACATCATTTAAAATCTAGTATTAGCTCATCCTTTTTAACTGGTAAACGCTACTCTTTAAACACATAGCTAATTTTGTGTATTGGAGATTTTGGTATATTTAACCAAGCCTTTAGCTCAATATTCTACAGCTTTTTAAGGCTGAAACTGAAGCATTATACCAAATTAACAATTTTTAAACTATGCTAAACACAGAAAACACGGGACTAATTTTAGTAGATGTGCAAGGGAAACTGGCTAGAACGGTATTTGAAAGCGAATCCCTTATCGCTAATATTGAAAAACTAATTAAAGGCTGTAAAATATTAGGAATACCGATTGTTTGGTTAGAACAATATCCTGAAGGCTTAGGACATACGGTACCAGAAATATCAAAACTTTTAAAAAATCAAAAACCCATTGAAAAACGTTTTTTTAACGCCTTAGATGAAAAACAAATTGAACACGAGATTGTAAAACTAAACAAACCTAACTGGTTAATATGTGGCATAGAAGCCCATGTATGTGTTTATCAAACCGCAATGGGTTTATTAGCTAAAAAGTTAAATGTGGAGCTTGTGGCCGACTGCATAGCGTCCAGAAAAAAATACGATCGAGAAATCGCCATAAAAAAAATGCGAGATCAGGGCGCACACCTTAGTAGTCTTGAAATATGTTTATTCGAACTTACAAAAGATTCTAAAACAGAAGTCTTTAAAAAAATACTGCCCTTAATTAAATAGCATGATTTTGTAATCTTTTAGCATACCATAAATGGTTTGTAAAATACAAATCTAATGCATGGCATAAATTTTAATCTTGTATCGCGCAAGTCTAACAGATTTGTTTGGGATTTTTGTGTTTTTTTATAAAACCCTAATGAACTAGAACATATTTAGGTATCTTTGAGAAGCCCATTTTTATGGTTTTATTTGTCATAAATTTAAAATGGCCATGGTGTCTTATATGTAATTTCCTTTAACGATTTATGTAAAAATGAACAGCGTAAAAACTTATCATAAAGCACATTCTGAAACCGAAAACATGAGTTTTGGTATCTCTAAAATGGAGGCTGTTTACGCAAAGCGTCAGGGTAGAGTTGACGAACCCCACAGACATCATTATTACACCGTTTTAATAATAAAAAAGGCTAAAGGTCTGCATAAAATAGACTTTAACGCTTATAATTTGGCCAACCATCAAATTATATTTGTGGGACCTGGACAAGTACACCAAGTTATTGAAACCGAACCATCGTTTGGGTATGCCATGACCTTTTCTAATCAGTTTTTATCCGAAAACGCGGTACCCTTATCCTTTATTAATAGTTTAAGTCTTTTTCAAAATTACGACCAAAGTCCGCCATTACAGCCCAACAAAACGCAATTTGAAACCATTGAAAACTTTGCCGAAAACATTTTTAAACTATTTAAAAGTGATGATAAAATGAAATACTTATCTATTGGCGCTTTTTTAAAACTCTTACTTATAGAATGCAATAAAATTTGTGCTGTAAACCCCATAGAATCTGATGTTGATACAACGGGTAACAACCTTATTAGAACCTTTAAAGCTGCCGTAGAAAAACATTACCATAAAGAACATTCTACTACATTTTATGCCCATAAGCTTTTTATTACCCCAGACCATTTAAACCGTACTTTTAAAGCTAAAATTGGAAAAACCGCCAAAGAATATATTCAAGCAAGAATAATTACCGAAGCTAAAAGGTTGCTTTATTTTACAGATTTAACAAATAAAGAAATCGCTTACCAACTTGGCTTTAATGAGCCAGGAAATTTTAGTGCATTTTTTAAAAAACACACCAAATTATCTCCTTCAAAATTCAAGAAAGAAGAACTGAGTTCATAGTTTTTAGTGAAAACATATTTAAAACCACTAGTGTCCGATTAAAAATATTATAATGCTGTCAATCCTTTTAAAATTAAGAACTTTGCACGTTTTTTTAAAATGTCACCTTGCTTATTTTAAATAATTATTAAGATTTAAAGGAACTATTTTGTTAATTTAAAGTACTTCTGTTTATCAGTTAGTTAGAATCAAGTCTTGGTTCTTATGTCTATTAGCGAAGCGGTCTTATGTCTTTTGTCGGACATTAATGATTTAAAACTAGGTTTTATCGGGTATTAAACCTCTTTCTTTTTAGTCCAATCGGATTTTTATAAGTTTTCCCCTTTTTTTCATATTCCACAGCCTTTAAAACGGTTGCATCTTTGCACTATCCTTTTAAAGCGGTATTGAGTTTAAAAAATTTAAACAAGCTATTGATCATTTCAAGGATTACACTGATAACACAATAAAAATATAAAGACTATGAAAACAGTAATTCACAAAGCAGAAACTAGGGGCCATGCCGATCACGGTTGGTTAGATTCACATCACACCTTTAGTTTTGCCAATTATAGAAACAGAGAACGTATGAATTTTGGTGTCCTTCGTGTATTAAATGACGACGTTGTAGTGCCAGGAATGGGCTTTGGCACCCATCCGCATGACAATATGGAAATTATATCCATTCCCTTAGAAGGCGATTTAGAACATAAAGACAGCATGGGTAATGTGGCGGTTATAAAAGAAGGTGATGTTCAAGTTATGAGTGCTGGTACTGGTATTACCCATTCTGAAAAAAATAAAAACACCCACAAAGAGGTTAAATTTCTTCAAATATGGGTATTCCCAAACAAAAACAATGTGAGCCCACGTTACGATCAAATTTCATTACAAGACATCGCTAAATCCAATGAATTTTATCAAATTCTTTCACCTAATCCTGAAGATCAAGGGGTTTGGATTCATCAAGAGGCCTGGTTTCATTTAGGGAAATTTGAACAAGGAAACACCGACGAATATACCATCAAAAAAGAAGGAAACGGGGTTTACGCTTTTATTCTTGAAGGTGAAGTAGAAATTAATAACGAAAAACTATCTAAAAGAGATGGCATGGGTATTTGGGATACAAACAGCATCACTGTGAAAGCCACAGAAGACGCACGTGTGCTTTTAATGGAAGTCCCAATGGCATTATAAAGCAATTTTAACACATAAACATTTAAAAAAAATGGACATAAGCATAAAAGAACAAAACAATAAGGGCTTTGCAGTAGCCACAGAGGGGAATACAACAGCTGGTACCATGACCTATTCCATATCAAACAACGGCTTTATCATCATAGATCATACCGAAGTAGACCCTGCATTTAAAGGAAAAGGCGTTGGTAAACAATTACTTTACAACATAGTAGATATGGCCAGAGCAAAACAGATTAAAATACTGCCGCTATGTCCATTTGCTAGTGCCATGTTTAAGAAATTAACAGATATTCAAGACGTACTAAAATAATAACCAATTAAAATTTAAAAAAATGAGCCATAACACAAACTGGAACGTAGACAATAGCCATTCTGAAATTGCATTTAAAGTAAAACACATGATGATTTCGACCGTAACTGGTCACTTTGAAGATTTTCAAGCCACAGCCAAAACAAATGGCGACGATTTTAATGATGCTATTTTTGAATTTAGCGCCAAAACCGCATCTATAAACACCAAAAATAAAGACCGTGATGCCCATTTAAAATCTGATGATTTTTTCAATTCTGAACAATATCCCGAGATGAGCTTTACTTCAAAATCATTTGATGGCGAAAAACTTATTGGCGACTTAACCATAAGAGATATCACAAAAGAGGTGACATTAGAAGCCGATTTTAACGGAATAGCCGTAGATCCTTACAACCAAACCAAAGCTGGTTTTGAAATAACAGGAGAAATAAACCGAAAAGACTTTAATTTAACTTGGAGTGCCGTTACAGAAGCGGGAAGCATTGTGGTTTCAGATAAAGTAAAACTAGTAATTGATATACAATTTACAAAACAATAAAATCCTATGCCTTTAACAACACACCTGAAATGGCGTTACGCCACCAAAAAATTTGATGCTACAATAAAGTATCTCAAGAGCATATTGACTATATACAAGAAGCCGTGCAACTCTCGGCATCATCGTATGGATTACAGCCTTTTAAAGTTTTAGACATTAAAGACCCTAAACTAAGAGCAGAACTAAAACCATTATCTTGGAATCAATCTCAAATTACTGAGGCCTCTCATCTGTTTTTATTCTGCAGCTCTACAAAGGTAAGCGATAAAGATGTTGATCATTTAATCACCCTCAATTCTGAAATTAATAACATACCCCTTGAGAACCTATCGGGTTACGGTGATTTTATAAAAGGTAAGATGGCAGAAAAATCTGAAGATGAGATGCTTCACTGGACAGCCAAACAAAGCTATATCGCTTTAGCAAATGCCTTAAATGCTTGTGCAGAGCTTGGAATCGACGCCACACCTATGGAAGGTTTTGATGCCGAAGCCTACAATAAAACTCTAAAATTAAAAGAAAAAGGATTAAACGCTTCGGTTGTGCTTGCTATTGGCTATAGACATGATGACGATGCTGCGCAACACGCAAAAAAAGTTAGAAAACCTATAAATTCTCTCTTTGAAACGCTTTAAGAGACATGTTTTTTTAATATTAAACGGTTTGAGTGCCTACTCAAACCGTTTTTTAGTTTAAATGAATAATTTATTAACCCAAAAGGTTTTTCTGCTTAGAATGGCATACTTTTCGCCACCATAGGCTTAGTATAACATCTTATACCAATTTAGTTATGTCATGCCGCATATAATTCGTTTACTCACATCTTTCTATTTTTTAAATAGGAGTTCGTGATGTGCTTCGCAGTTCTTTTTCGCCCATATTTCGGTATAAAATAAAACCATAGCTACGGCTATGCTTTGATTTTCTATCTCATCTGAACAAAAAATAATTCAAATTAATAATAAGACATTTCAAAACTAAATTGGTATTAATAATTAACGACAACATGAATACAAAAATTTTAACCCTTGGTCTTGTAGCCACCCTATTTTTAAATGCTTGTAAAGACACTGCAAAACAAGATCAGGTAGATAAACTAACCGAAACAACCACAGCAAGCCAAGAAAATATTACCACAACTACCTCGACCAATAAAGACGGAAAAACATTAGAATTGGCGTTTAACCATAACAAGGGAACCGTAATTATAAAATTTGATGGCGATACCAGCGAATTGCAAAGCCAAAAACCAGCATCTGGATTTTGGTATAAAAATGAGCAATACGAATTACGAGGAAAAGGCAACGATATAGAATTAAAAAAAGAGGGAGAGCTCATATTTTCACATCAAGATGATATAGTAAACACAAGCCTAAAAAATGCCAAAGGTCAAACTCTAGATATGACGTTTAATAACAGCACAAATACCGTAAAACTGTACTTAAACGGTGGCGAGCAAATAGAATTAGCAGGTGAAAAGGCTGCCTCTGGCATTTGGTACAAAAACGAGCAGTATGAGTTACGAGGCAAAGGCCTAAATTTAGAATTAAAAAAAGACGGAAAAATAGTTTTTGAGAATTAAAAAAGCATCTGATAAACGATACCAGTTTAAAAATCTCAAGTCATACCAATTTAATTTTGAAATGTTGTTTGGTTAATTTGGTATTAATCTTACGCTTGAGATTTTTTATTCAATATCGTATTCCTTTTGCAGCAACTCAATAAACGCCTCTTTGCCTAAACCTTTTTTTGACTTAAAATCTAGGTTAACCAATACATCATACACATAATATTTTTTATTGCCGTAAATGGAATCTAAAACGTGCTGAATGGAATACTGCCGGATATTTAAAGCGTGAATTTTACCATTTAAAGTATCTATTTTAAAACTTTGCTCCTGTTCTGGTTTAAAAAACGCTTTTTCTTCTATTACTATTGAATAGTTTGGAGTATTATCTGAATATGGTTTTGCTAGATATGAATATGTCATAGGAATTAATATTATAAAAATTAAATTCCAAATAAAATGATAAAAGACAGCCCATTTAAAATTTAATCGCACTCTAATAAATGTTATAACAAATCCACCTGCTAATTGCGATAAAATAATAAATGGTGACAAAATAAAAAATATAGCATTGCTATTTATATAATTTGATAAGTGAATAAAACCAAAAATAATAGCAAATAAATAAACTAGAAAAGGAAATATTTTATCCCACTTTTCTCTGCTTATTATTTTTTTTTGAATCCCCTGAAATCTTAAAATTTTTCTAAAAATTAATTCTTCTAAAAACGGAATTAAAATAACTAAAGCAAATATTGAATTTAGCAAAGTCATGGAGTAATTGATCTGTTTATCTTTTAAACTAAGAATAGAATCAATTATAGAAAATACTGGAATTACAATTATAAAAGTAAACACCAACTCGAAAAAGAGTAAGACTAATAGAAATTTAATTTTGTAATTAAAAGAACATTGTATTTGAACATCGTTAGGTTTTTTTAAAAACTTAAAAAAGTCATTAATAATATCTTTTATCATAATTGTTACATCACAGCTAACATGCCTATGTGCGGAATATTATCCTCAAGATATTCGTCACCAATAGCTTTAAACCCTAAATTATTATAAAAATCCTTCAAATAAACTTGGGCAGAAATTTTAATGGTTGTTTCGTTAAAATGATTTTTTATAGCTTCAATTGAGGCCTTCATTATACCATAACCATATTGATGATTACGTTCATTTTTAGCAACCACCACACGACCAATACTGGCTTCTTCAAAATAATCGTTAGGTTTAAAAATGCGGGTATAAGCCACTATTTTATCATTTTTAAAACCAAGAATATGTAAGGCATTTTGGTCTTTACCATCTATATCTTGATATACACAATCTTGTTCTACAACAAAAACTTCGCTGCGTAAACGCAGAATATCATACAGTTCTTGAGTGGATAATTCTTTAAATGGTTTTACTTGTATTTTGAGCATATTATAGCGTGTTTGTCAAGGTGAGGCAATCTTTAGGTGTCATAAACTTTTTATTTAATTCACTTTATTTAAAACTAATATTCATCTTTTAATCAAATGTAAGTATTAATTCTAAAAGATTCTTCAGTCGTACCTCCTTCTGAATGACAGACGTGGATTATTCAGAGCGAAGCCTTTCATTCAGAGCATAGCGAATATATTCGGAGTCGAAGAATCTCACGGTTTTAATTGCCCTTTCAATCAAAAGATGGCGTAGTCATGCTTCCTCGCAATGACGGGTTATTGATGTGTGCAGTTGTTTATAACGAAGCCTGTCATTCAGAGCACAGCGAAGAATCTTACGATTTTATCTGTCCTTTTAATCAAAAGATTGCTTCGTCATGCTTCCTCGCAATGACGGATTATTGATGAGTGCAGTTGTTTATAACGAAGCCTGTCATTCAGAGCACAGCGAAGAATCTTACGATTTTATCTGTCCTTTTAATCAAAAGATTGCTTCGTCATGCTTCCTCGCAATGACGGATTATTAATGTGTGCAGTTGTTTATAACGAAGCCTGTCATTCAGAGCATAGCGAAGAATCTCTTTCTCTATAAACTTAGTATAACCCATTATAAAGATTCTTCAGTCGTTCCTCCTTCTGAATGACAGACGTGGATTATTCAGAGCGAAGCCTGTCATTCAGAGCACAGCGAAGAATCTTACGATTTTATCTGTCCTTTTAATCAAAAGATGGCGTAGTCATTCTTCCTCGCAATGACGGATTATTGATGTGTGTAGTTGTTTATAATGAAACCTGTCATTCAGAGCATTCCGAATATATTCGGAGTCGAAGAATCTCACGGTTTTAATTGTTGTTTTAATGGAAAGATGGCGTAGTCGTGCTTCCTCGCAATGACGGGTTGTTGATGTGTGTAGTTGTTTATAATGAATCCTGTCATTCAGAGCGCAGCGAAGAATCTTACGATTTTATCTGTCCTTTTAATCAAAAGATTGCTTCGTCATGCTTCCTCGCAATGACGGATTATTGATGTGTGTTGTTATTAATAGCAACGTTTCAATCAAAACGCAGCCTGTCTTTTAAAGCGAGTCTGTCATTCAGAGCGCAGCGAAGAATCTCATCGTTTTAATTGTTGTTCTAATGGAAAGATGGAGTAGTCATGCTTCTTCGCAATGACGGGTTATTGATGTGTGCAGTTGTTTATAATGAAGCCTGTCATTCAGAGCACAGCGAAGAATCTCACAGTTTTACTTGCCCTTTCAATCAAAAGATGGCGTAGTCATGCTTCCTCGCAATGACGGGTTGTTGATGTGTGTAGTTGTTTATAATGAATCCTGTCATTCAGAGCATTCCGAATATATTCGGAGTCGAAGAATCTTACGATTTTATCTGTCCTTTTAATCAAAAGATTGCTTCGTCATGCTTCCTCGCAATGACGGATTATTGATGTGTGTAGTTGTTTATAACGAAGCCTGTCATTCAGAGCGCAGCGAAGAATCTCTTTCTCTATAAACTTAGTATAACCCATTATAAAGATTCTTCAGTCGTGCCTCCTTCTGAATGACAGACGTGGAATATTCAGAGCGAAGCCCGTCATTCAGAGCGCAGCGAAGAATCTTACGATTTTATCTGTCCTTTTAATCAAAAGATTGCTTCGTCATGCTTCCTCGCAATGACGGGTTATTGATGTGTGCAGTTGTTTATAATGAATCCTGTCATTCAGAGCGCAGCGAAGAATCTCTTTCTCTATAAACTTAGTATAACCCATTATAAAGATTCTTCAGTCGTGCCTCCTTCTGAATGACAGACGTGGATTATTCAGAGCGAAGCCCGTCATTCAGAGCGCAGCGAAGAATCTCACGGTTTTATCTGTCCTTTTAATCAAAAGATTGCTTCGTCATGCTTCCTCGCAATGACGGGTTATTGATGTGTGCAGTTGTTTATAATGAATCCTGTCATTCAGAGCGCAGCGAAGAATCTCTTTCTCTATAAACTTAGTATAACCCATTATAAAGATTCTTCAGTCGTGCCTCCTTCTGAATGACAGACGTGGAATATTCAGAGCGAAGCCCGTCATTCAGAGCACAGCGAAGAATCTCATCGTTTTAATTGCCCTTTCAATCAAAAGATGGCGTAGTCATGCTTCCTCGCAATGACGACGGTTAATTTAATCTTGAACAATCACTTCTTTTGTATCTTTCTTATCAAATTCTGGCTGGATATTTACGTGATTAATACCGTATTTTTTCCATAATAAATCCTCAATTTCATGTAAAATACTATCGAATTGCGATAAACTAATATCTTCATTAAAATCGATATGTGCTTCAAAATGAATTTCATCTTCATTTAATTGCCAAATATGCACATGATGCACATTTTTTATACTTTCAAAAGTAGTTATATCGGCTACAATTTTATTAATTGGTGTAGATGTTGGTGTAAACAACATTAAAACCTTAGTAGAGTCCTTTAATAAATCGAAACCCATCCAAACTAAATACAGCGCTATGGCGAAGGTAAGTGCGCTATCTACCCAATACATTTGATGGTATTTCATTAATAAACCACCAATTAAAACGGCCACACTTGCCATCATATCGGTTAATAAATGGACATAAGCACTTTTCATATTCATATTGGTTTTGGCCTCTTTTTTTAATAAAAGTACACTAAAACCATTTCCTAAAATAGCTATGGCAGATAACCAAATAACTAAATTCGATTCGATAGCTTGTGGATTCTGAAATCGCTCTACAGCTTCAATAATTAATAAAACGGCCACAACAATTAAAGTGGCAGCATTTACAAAGGCCGCCAATATTTCGGCTCGTTTATATCCGAATGTTTTATTTAAAGAGGCTTTTCGTTTGGTTAATCGATCGGCTACATAACTAATAACTAAGGAGATTACATCGCTAAAATTATGCAAAGCATCGCTTAAAAGTGCCAAGCTTCCAGAAATTAAACCCCCTACTACCTGTGCTAGAGTAATAAGAATATTTAAAACAATCGTGACTAAAAGTTTGCGACCTTTTAAATTAGGATGTGAATGTGAATGCGTATGATTATGGCTATGTGCCATGTGTTAAAGATGTAAGATGAAACAGGCTAAAAAACCAATAGTAGCCGCAATAAACTAAGAGCACATTGGTATTTTATTAACTCGATTTTGATGTCTACCGCCTTCAAAGTCGGTGTTTAAAAAAGTATCTACCATTTCAACAGCTTGTTGTACCGAGGTAAATCGTGCAGGTATACATAATACATTGGCATTGTTGTGTTGTCTAATCAAGCTTACAATTTCCTTATTCCAACATAAACCAGCACGAATTTGTTGATATTTATTAGCGGTCATGGCCACACCATTAGCGCTTCCGCAAAGTAAAATTCCAAAGTCTACTTTTTTATCTACAACATCTTGAGCTACCGGGTGTACAAAATCTGGATAATCTACACTATCGTCAGTATTGGTACCATAATTGGTTATTGCATAACCTTTAGATTCTAGATGTTTAATAATAGCAAATTTATAATCGGTACCAGCGTGGTCGTTTCCTATGGCAATTTTCATTTTTTTAAAGGTATTAAAAGTTATGGCACAAAGGTAGTAATTATTAACAATGTCGATTAGTATATTCATAACTTGTTAATAACTGTTAATTACTTTTAATAAGAAAACCATGGAATATCCATTTATTTTTTCAATCAAAAACCCATCTCTAAAAACCAAATTTTTAAGTCACTTTCTTTTTTTAAAATATGACAAGAATTAACAGTCGATATAAACATCAATTCTTAAAAACTTATTAATAAAAGACTGTTAATTTAGGTTGTTAACAATTGTTAATAGCGTTTACAAACGCTCTATTTAACAAGATCTTAAAACAAAATAACCTGTTAATAACGCCTTAACAGACCTTTTTAACTATAGCATCAAAATAAAAGTAAAAAAAGTTATACCGCTATTAACATACTATAATAAGCATCATTTATTTTTTTAAATTTTAAAAGAAAAATTATTGTATTATATATAATGTGGATAAGTTTGATTTTTGAAAGTTATGAATTAATGGCATTAAATATTAAAATTGTAGCTTTGTAAAAATAAATAGCCGTCTTCTCCTAAAATCGAGCTATTAAATAATAAAATTTCCAATATCTTTAGGGAATTATAATGATTACAAAATTACATGACAAGACAGAGAAAAGGTAAATCCAAGAAAAAGGGCATTTCCAACCTTTCAAATACAATTTTAAGTATTTTAAAAAAAGATAGAAACCAAGCATTTAATTATAAACAAATCGCTGCTAAAATTGGTGTTAACGATGCTAGTAGCAGAAATCAAATCATAAAGAAATTACGTGATTTACAAGGTAAACAAGAAATAGAAGAGGTAGAACGCGGTAAATTTAAAGCCGTAGTTAATACAGATTATTACACCGGTATTCTCGACTTAGCAGCAAAGGGTAATGGGTATATTATTAGTGACGATTTTGAAGATGATGTGTTTATTGCTTCAAACCATATTAATAAAGCTTTAAACGGAGACGAAGTGGAGTTTTATGTGTATAAACGCCGTAAACAAGGCAAATTAGAAGGCGAAATCACCAATATTATTGCGCGTGCTAAAAGCGAGTATGTGGGAGTGATTCAAATTCAAGATAAAAAGAATTTTGCCTTTGTAGTGGTCGATAATAATAAAATGTACACCGATATTTTTGTACCTATAAATAAAATATACCAAGCAAAAGATGGCGATAAAGTTCTAGTTAAAATTGAAGATTGGCCAGAAAAAGCGAGTTCTCCTCATGGTAAAGTGCTTCAAGTACTGGGCAAACCTGGCGACCATGATACCGAAATCCATGCCATTCTTGCCGAGTATGGTTTACCATACGATTTTCCAGAAGCGGTTGAAGCCTATGCCAATCAAATAGATACTACAATAACAGCCGATGAAATTGCAAAACGTCGGGATATGCGGGAGGATTTAACCTTTACCATCGATCCTAAAGACGCTAAAGATTTTGATGATGCCTTATCTTTTAAAGTTTTAGATAATGGCTTATACGAGATAGGAATACATATTGCCGATGTGTCACATTATGTGCAAGAAGGTACCGTTCTAGACGATGAAGCTTTCGAGCGTGCCACCTCGGTATATTTGGTAGATCGGGTGGTACCTATGTTGCCAGAGGTGCTCTCTAATAATGCTTGTTCTTTACGTCCAAATGAAGAAAAATATACCTTTTCTGCGGTGTTTCAAATAAATGATAAAGCTGAAATAAAAAACGAATGGTTTGGCAGAACAGTAACCTATTCTGATGCGCGATTTGCCTACGAAGAAGCCCAGGCCATTATAGAACAAAATAGCTCGAACTCTGTTGAAACCAATCAAATTGAAAATTTAGATACTTTTATTCCAGAAGCGGTGTCCATTACTGGGAAAAGCTATAATACCGCTCCAGAAATTGCTCACGCAATTGTGAAAATGGATAAATTGGCCAAAATTATGCGTAAAAAACGTATGCGTTCTGGTGCGATTTCATTCGATAAGGTTGAAGTAAAATTCAATTTAGATGCCAATAATAAACCAACGGGAGTGTTTTTTAAAACCAGTAAAGATGCCAACAAACTCATCGAAGAATTTATGTTGTTGGCCAACCGTAAGGTTTCAGAATTTATAGGAAAACAAAACCCTAAGAAAACCTTTATTTATCGTGTTCACGACGAACCAGACGAAACCAAACTCGCGGCCTTAAACAATGTGGTAAGTAGGTTTGGTTATAAATTAAATTTTAAAGATCGCAAAAATGTAGCGGCCTCCCTTAATAATTTACTTAAAGACGTGAATGGTAAGAAAGAACAGAATTTAGTAGATACCTTAACGATTAGAACCATGAGTAAGGCCGAATACACTACAAAAAATATTGGTCATTACGGTTTAGCATTCGATTATTACAGTCATTTTACATCGCCCATTAGGCGGTATCCCGATGTGATGGCGCACCGGTTGTTACAACATTATTTAGAAGGCGGAAAATCGGTAAATCAAGATGTTTACGAAGATAAGTGTAACCATTCTAGTAATATGGAAAATTTATCAACTCGAGCAGAACGCGACTCTATTAAATACATGCAAATTAAATTTATGGAAGACCATAAAGAAGAAGCATTTTTAGGCGTTATTTCTGGAGTAACCGATTGGGGAATTTACGTTGAAATTATTTCTAACAAATGTGAAGGTATGGTTAGTGTTCGCGATATGAAAGACGATCACTATGTTTTTGATCAAGATCAATTTGCTATGGTGGGTAAGAGTTCTAAAAAAGTGTACCAGTTGGGTGACGAGGTGGTTGTAAAAGTTAAAAATACCGATTTGGTTAGAAAACACTTAGATTTTAATCTTATTGGAAAACCTGAAGCCCAATAAAATTTTTAGAAATACCAACAACGGAATACTTTTTGATATTTAGCTTAAATCAACAAATAAAAAATTAATTCAATGAAACATGTAGTCATATTTTTAAGTCTTTTTATGTTTTCAACTGTAATCGCTCAAGAGCCTATTGAAAAATCGATAGGGGAATTTACAGAGTTAAAAGTTTATGATTTAATAGAGGTAGAACTCGTAAAATCAAATGACAATAAAGTTATTATTTCTGGAGAAAAAACAAATAGTGTTGTGGTGAGTAACCGAAACGGTAAACTAAAAATTAAAATGAAACTCAAGGAGATTTTTGATGGTAATAACACAAAGGTCACCTTGTATTATACTGCGCTTGATGTTATTGATGCAAACGAAGGGGCTAAAGTGCATTCTAAAGATGATATCAAGCAATTCGAAATAGATTTAAAAGCTCAAGAGGGCGCGACTATTAATGTGCCATTACAGGTTAATTACACCAATGTAAAGTCGGTTACAGGAGGTATAATTACCACTTCTGGTAAGTCTAAAAATCAAAAGGTGCGCTTATTAACTGGAGGTGTGTATAAGGGCGAAGCTTTAAATACAGAACATACCGATGTGTCTATAAATGCTGCTGGTGAAGCTCATGTTACGGCTTCAGAATTAGTTGATGTTAAAGTAAGGGCTGGGGGCGACGTATACATTTATGGCAGACCAAAGCATATTAACGAAACGACAGTTTTAGGAGGACGCGTTACCCGAATAAAATAATGTTACACCATACAAGCTCTAAACCCACGATTTACCGTGGGTTTTCTGTTAAATTATATCCTAAGCTTTGTAAAAACAATAAAATATTTCATTACTTTGTCTTAAGTGAATTATATTTATGTTTGATAATGTATTAGCAGCGATCCCATTTGGTATTATTTTAGCCTTTACCATAGGGCCTGTTTTTTTTGTTCTGTTAGAAACAAGTGCTACAAAAGGCTTTAAAAGTGCCTTAATTTTTGATTGTGGTGTTATACTTGCCGATATATTATTTATTCTTGTTGGCTTTTACAGTACCAGCAAGTTATTAGATAAAGTAAAAGACGATCCTAGTTTTTTAATTTTTGGAGGAGTTCTTTTAGTGGCCTACGGATTTATTTCTTTTCTTAAAACTTCAAAATCTTACCGTTCTATTGTTAATGAATACCACAGAGTCGAGATAAAAAAAGGCTACGGTAAACTGTTTTTAAAAGGCTTTTTACTTAATTTTATTAATATTGGCGTGTTAATAGGTTGGGTGGCTTTTATTGTTTTAGCAAACTCTTTAACCGAAACTAAAGAAGGTGTCGTGGTTTTTCTAGCCACTATTTTAATTGTCTATTTTTTGGTAGATTTAGCTAAAATAGCGTTGGCTAAGAAATTAAAAAATCGCCTTACACCAAGACTTATTTTTAAGACTAAAAAGATTGTAGCTCTTGTTATTCTGGGATTTGGAGTATTGCTTTTGGTTCAGGCTTTTTTTCCAAATGAAAAAGAACTGCTAAAAGAAAAATTTGAGCAAATTAATCCGATGAAAACAGAATAAATTTTGACTTAAGAATTTATGAATACGGCTTGAAAGGAATTTTATTTTATTTTTACTGTGGTACTTTGTTTTAAACCGCTTTTATTCTTTATCATTTATAGATATACGCTGAAATATAAATTGTTAGATTCTAGTAATAACGCCAACTTACTTTGTTAAACATACAGTTTAATAAGCGATACAATCATTTTCAATCTATTTTTCATATTCATGTTAAGATTAGTTTTTTCAGGGTAATTCATAATTTTTAAAGAATTCCCACATTATTGAACTTGCGTTAAAATGGTTTGTTATTTCATTATTTGTTAAGGCTTTTCCTCCGGGCCAAGTATGTCCACCATCTTGACTTACATAGAGTTCAATTCTAACATTATTATCACAATCTGAATATCTGAAAAAATCATAAGTATTTGTATTACTAAAAATAGTTTTTTTTATTAGACTGCAATTGTAATTATTGGCAATTATGCGCATTGTGGAGTCTACCGAAGGGAAGTTGTTGTTAATATTTGGTGCATTTGATAGACCTCCATTGTAAGGTGCAGTTAGATCTTGATAAGAATGAAAATGTATAATTGGAACTTTTCTTGAAGGGTTAAATGGAAAATCTTGTAATACCCCAGCAACAGCAGACACGGCTGCAAATTTGTTTGGAAAACGATTTGCCAACTTATATGCCATTTGGCCACCGTTAGAAAATCCTGTTGCATAAACCTTTTTACTATTTATTGATAATTCTATCTTTAATTTTTCGAGTAATGAATTTATAAATCCAATGTCGTCAGTTTCGAGTAATGTGGCCGAAGGGCAGCAATCTCCTGCATTCCAAGTTCGAAATCCTAAAGTTTTTAAACCTTTGGGATAAACAACAATAAAGTTTTCTGAATCAGAAAGTTGGGATAACTGAGACTGTCCTTCTATTCCTTTATAACCTAGTAATCCCCCTCCATGCATTGCAAAAATTAATGGATAAGAAATTGAAGTATTGTAACTTGCAGGTAAATGAACAAAATAAGTTCGCTCTAATCCCTCATGAACAATGGAGTCGTAATACTCCAAATCAATCTTGGTATTAATGGGATTGTCATCTTGTTTATTACATGCGAATAAAGTTATAAAGGCTAAAATGTATCGTATGTTTATCATTTTTTTATAGCTGTTTCCAGTTTAACTATGCTTAGTGCGGAAGTAAGGAAATTTTTCGTTTCTGTCTGAGCAAGAAGCTAAAACTTATTGTTTTTCTTTTTTATTTCAAATCTAAATTCATGAGATTTAGCAACATCATAAATATAAACAAACCATTCTGTACAAACCTAAAAGACCGAATGAGGTTAAGGTTGTTTAGGCTATCGTTTTTTTGCACACAATCTTACTACTCATAAAAATTTTTTAATACTCAAAATCATTACAATGATAAACCAGCAATTATAAAAATATATTTATAAAGGCCTGGAGGACTTTATTAAATAGGCTATAACTAGCAATTAAAATTATCGATCTGTATTCATCTTAGCTTCTCATAAACAACTTTTACAATTTTATATATCATATTACTTTTTGTAACCTTTTAAATTATTTATCATTTCTTCGTTCTTAAGCATTAGAATGACTTTTAAATCTATTAAAAGTTTAATACAAACTGCGGTAATTCTTCCTAGGTTGTCCGTTGCAAGTATGTTACAAAGTGTATCGCTGCCGACGTGCTGAGTTGGTGTATATTTAAAAATCGTGTTATCATCCGTTTTGAGATCTAATGTAGAACTCTTCAGTTATACAAAATAAGCAATTTTTTCTAATTGTCTTCCGTTCATTTCAGTCAAAAGAAACGTGGGTGGTCCTTGATATTTATTCTAGTTCGAATAATTGATTTTATTATTTTTATCACATTGATGTAGAAAATATATAAACAAGATTGAAATCAAAATCCCTCGAAATAATTCTATACATAATGTTTAAAATTATGTAGCCTTTATTCAGGACGAGTCATGTAGAAGGTTTTGCTTGGCTTTACTATAATTTTTTATAAAAATTAATCATATAAAAAACCTGCAAATAAATCTTAAAGGTTTTATCGAGGCGTCTATCAGACTTGAACTGCTGTAGAAGGTTTTGCTTGGTTTTACTATAATTTTTTATAAAAATTAATCATAAAAAAAACCTCCAAGTAAACTTGAAGGTTCTGTGAGGCGTCGAGCGGATTCGAACCGCTGTAGAAGGTTTTGCTTGGCTTTACTATAATTTTTTATAAAAATTAATCACAAAAAAACCTCCAAGTAAACTTGAAGGTTCTGTGAGGCGTCGAGCGGATTCGAACCGCTGTAGAAGGTTTTGCTTGGCTTTACTATAATTTTTTATAAAAATTAATCACAAAAAAACCTCCAAGTAAACTTGAAGGTTCTGTGAGGCGTCGAGCGGATTCGAACCGCTGTAGAAGGTTTTGCAGACCTCTGCCTAGCCACTCGGCCACGACGCCATTAATGATACTGCAAATGTAAGGAAAAATATTATTCTTCCTAATTAAAAGATACTTTTTCGTTTTTCTTTCATTTCAATAGTCACATATTCCACATCACCCCCAATTGGTGGATTAATTTTACTTACCGAAATATATGCTTTTTTAACCAATTTATCTTCCTTAAAAATACGGTTTAAAATACGTTTAGCTACGGTTTCAAGTAATTGCGATGGTTTAGCCATTTCTTCTTTTACAATGCGATTTAAAAACACGTAATCTACCGTATCATTTAGTTTATCGGTCCTCGACGATTTTTGTAAATCTGCTTTAACCTTTAAATCTACACGATAATCGCTGCCTATTTTAGTTTCTTCTTGTAAGCAACCATGGTACGCATATACACGAATATTTTCTACTTTTATAATTCCCATTTGGTATCTATTTAAGTCGGTAAAATTACCTAATTTTACACAATATTTTGTTTAATAGTATTAGTTTTTAAAATCTAATATATTCTAGTTTATTAGTTTTATGTCTGAAGAAAAAAAATCGCTCAATTTTATAGAGCAAATCATAGAAGAAGATTTAGCCAAGGGCATGCCTAAAAGCGATTTACGCTTTCGTTTTCCGCCAGAGCCTAATGGTTATTTACACATTGGTCATACAAAGGCCATTGGTATTAGTTTTGGTTTAGGCGAAAAATATAATGCGCCTGTAAATTTACGTTTCGACGATACCAATCCAGCTAAAGAAGAACAAGAATATGTCGATGCTATAAAACACGACATTTCTTGGTTGGGCTACACTTGGGCGAACGAACTGTATTCTTCAGATTATTTCCAGCAGCTATACGATTGGGCTGTTTTACTCATTAAAGACGGTAAAGCTTATGTCGATTCTCAATCGTCTGAAGCTATGGCCGAACAAAAAGGCACACCAACACAACCTGGTGTCGATGGACCGTATAGAAATCGAACAGTCGCAGAGAATTTAGATCTTTTTGAACGTATGAAAGCGGGCGAATTTGACGAAGGTACCCATATTTTACGGGCTAAAATTGATATGCAGCATCCTAATATGCTTATGCGTGACCCCATTATGTACCGTATTTTAAACAAGGCTCACCACAGAACGGGTAACGACTGGTGTATTTACCCCATGTACGATTGGACTCATGGCGAAAGCGATTATATTGAACAAATTTCACATTCGCTATGCTCGTTAGAGTTTAAACCCCACCGTGAGCTATACGACTGGTTTAAACATGAGGTTTATAAATACAGTAAGGATCAATATCCTAATTTGCCAAAACAACGTGAGTTTGCACGTTTAAATTTAAGCTATACCATTATGAGTAAGCGTAAATTATTACAATTGGTAGACGAGGGAATTGTAAACGATTGGGACGACCCACGTATGCCTACCATTTCGGGCTTACGTCGTCGCGGATATACACCAAATGCCATCAAGAAGTTTATTGAAACGGTTGGGGTAGCCAAACGAGATAATGTTATTGATGTATCTCTTTTAGAGTTTTGTATTCGTGAAGATTTAAACAAAACGGCACCAAGAGTTATGGCGGTTTTAAACCCGGTAAAACTGGTAATTACTAATTATCCTGAGACTAAAGAAGAATGGTTAGAAGCCGAAAATAACCCTGAAGACGAGGCTGCGGGGTATAGACAAGTGCCCTTTTCTCGTGAGTTATATATAGAACAAGAAGATTTTAAAGAAGTAGCTAACGACAAATTTTTTAGGTTAAAGTTAGGGGGTGAGGTTCGTCTTAAAAACGCTTATATTATAAAGGCAGATAAGGTACTAAAAGATGCTGCCGGCAATATTACTGAAATACAGTGTACTTACAGTGAAGATACCACCAAAAAAGTGAAGGGCACCTTACACTGGGTATCTATAAAACACGCGGTAAAAGCCGAGGTTAGAGAGTACGATAGGTTGTTTATGCACGAAGCTCCAGACAGCCAAGCTGATAAAAATTTTATGGATTTTGTAAACCCAAATTCCTTAAAAATAATTGAGTCCTATGTTGAACCCAGTTTAAAAACGGCTAAGGTAGGAGAGCGGTTTCAATTTCAGCGTTTAGGTTATTTTAATGTGGATAACGACGCTACTACCGAGCATTTGGTATTTAATAAAACGGTGGGTTTACGTGATTCTTGGGCAAAACAGAAACCTAAGAAGAATACGAACACCAATGTGCCAAAACCGCAACAACAAAATCAGCGTAAAGCGATTAGTGTGATTCAGCAACTCGGAAAAAAATACACTAACTTATCGGAAGAGAAGCAGCTAAAAATGAAGTCTGAAATTCAAGTCTTAGCTGATCAAGTCCCGTATGAAGACTTAGAACCTTTATTTGGAACAGCAGTTAAAAAGGCTGGAACACGTATAGCTGTAATGATAACTCTAGGAGTTTTACTTAAAAAGGGATTGGCACGTAACGAAGCCATAAACGAATTTATTTCTAAAGCTTTAGAGGATAAAAATCTGGTTTTAGTTGCCGAGGCTCAAGAGCTTCAATAATGAGATAGGTTTAGCTTTTTAGGTGAGTTCAGATACGACAAAGTTTTGAATAACATGTTTTAAGTATATAAACCAAAAAACAAAACCCTCTACAAATAAATTTAGAGGGTTTTTGTGTTTATGGGAATTAATTGTCGTCTTGTTTCTCGTTTTTTGATTTTGCTTTTTTCATCGCCTCACCAATCTGGTTACTGGCAGTAAAACTAGCTACCATATCGTTTAACATTTGGCTACCCGCTTGTGGGGAGTTGGGTAATAAAATTAAATTACTGTTGGTTTCACTACCAATGGCTTGTAAGGTATCGTAATGTTGGGTGACAACTATAAGTGCAGAGGCCTCTTGCGAGTTTATACCCACACGATTTAAAACATCAACAGATTCTTCTAAACCACGTGCAATTTCACGACGTTGGTCGGCAATACCTTGACCTTGTAAACGCTTACTTTCAGCTTCGGCTTTCGCTTTTTCAACAATTAAAATACGAGCGGCATCACCTTCATATTGTGCCGCTGTTTTTTCTCTATCGGCAGCGTTAATTCTGTTCATGGCTGCCTTTACTTGGGCATCTGGATCGATATCGGTAACTAGCGTTTTTATGATATCGTAGCCGTATTCCATCATGGCATCATTTAATTCAGATTTTACAGCAATGGCGATACCGTCTTTCTTTAAAAACACATCATCTAAAATCATTTTTGGTACTTCGGCACGCACCACATCAAACACATAACTGGTTATTTGATCGTGCGGATAATCCAGTTTATAAAAGGCGTCTTCAACTTTGTTTCGTATAACCTTAAATTGAACCGATACTTTTAGTTTTACAAATACATCGTCTTTAGTTTTAGTTTCTACAATAACATCAAGCTGTTGTATCTTTAAACTTAGTCTACCAGCAACCTTATCTACTAAAGGTATTTTTAGCTGCAAACCCGACTGGCGGATGCTATTAAATCGTCCAAATCGCTCTATAATAGCAGCTGTTTGTTGTTTTACGATAAAAAAGGAGGAGATTAAAATAATTAATCCGAAGACTAATAATGGAATAAAATAGAAGTTCATAATAAATATTTAAATTGTTTTTTGAGTTGATAAGATACAATAAATTGATTAAAATTTCATCCTTTTTAGGCAAACTACAGTGTTATTTTAATAAATAAAAACACCTTAAATTATCGGTGTCGGTTTTCACAAGAAAAAGATTTTTTTTAGAATCATTTTAAGTCATTTCTAATTTGATTACGACTGTTATAACCAAACAAATAATTATTAAAATGGCTTACAAATACTAAAAAGAGCTGGGAGAATATGAGTTTTTATACCGTATTTGTAGAATTTTAAATTATAAGGCATAAAATTGTCTTTTTTTTGCGCTAGCCGTAAAATATTTCTTTATTTCGCATGCTATACCGTTTTGATAATCACGCTATTTATTGCATTTTTGTTTTCGGTACAATTAATACATAGCAAATTGCTAATCATCTCATAAAATAGTACACTAATGGATTATAAATTACAAATTCCAACAGGATATTATCCGCAATTAAATATACAGGAAACCGAGCAAGCCATTAAATTGATTAAAGATTTTTTTGAGCTTAGTTTGTCTTCAGAATTAAGATTAAGACGTATTACTGCGCCTTTATTTGTAAAAAAAGGTTCTGGTATTAATGATGACTTAAGTGGTGTAGAACGCCCAGTAACTTTCCCTATAAAGTCGATGAATGACGACCAGGCTGAAATAGTACATTCGCTTGCAAAATGGAAAAGATTGGCGTTAGCAGAATTAAATATTGAACCGGGTTATGGCGTGTATACCGATATGAATGCCATACGTCCAGACGAGGTTTTTACCAATATACACTCTATTTATGTCGATCAGTGGGACTGGGAACGCGTGATGACGAACGACGAAAGAACGGTTGATTTCCTTAAATATATTGTAGGCAAAATATATAGTGTTTTAAGACGTGTGGAATATGTGGTTTATGAGAATTACCCACAATTAAAGCCGGTACTTCCAACAAAAATTAAATTTATACATACTCAAGACTTGGCAGAAGCGTATCCAGATCTTAGCCCAGATGAAAGGGAAGCGGTAGTGACTAAAAAGTACGGTGCTGTATTTTTAATTGGTATTGGGGCACAGCTTCCTGAGGGTCAAAAACACGATGGTAGGGCTCCAGATTACGACGATTGGAGTACTGAAGCACCTAACGGTCAAAAAGGTTTAAATGGCGATATCTTGCTTTGGAATCCTATTCTTGAACGTTCGTTTGAAATTTCGTCTATGGGTATTCGTGTAGATAAAGCCGCTTTAAATGCGCAATTAGCGATAGAGGGTCAAGAATACCGAAAAGAATTAATGTGGCACAAAATGTTGCTTAATGATGAATTGCCATTATCGATTGGCGGTGGAATAGGGCAATCGCGTTTATGTATGTTTTTCTTGAAAAAAGCACACATTGGTGAGATTCAAGCGAGTATTTGGCCAGACGAAATGATCGCTAAATGTAAAGAGGCGAATATTCCCATTCTAAAATAGTGATTAACACTTTTTAATAGATTTTGAAATGGCTACCGATTAAGTTGGGTAGCCATTTTTATTACCAGTCTCTTTTGTAATTTTGGAAATTTGTTTTGTAAGAGCTTTAGCGTATTTTATTCGTTTCTGTTTTTTTCTACTACTATAGTTTTTGTGAGTTTATCGTACAAATTTTGATTATTATTATCCCATAATATCCAGATTACTGGTATAAGAAAGTACGCCAAAACATATTTTAAACATTCTCTAATTGCTCCTTTTTTAGCTCTGTTGTAATCTTCTCCTGTCTCTGTCGAAATTACTTTAAGGTTAAAAATTTTATGACCTAAAGTTCCAATAAATATTGGGAAAAAAATTGCTCCAACAATTAATCCAATTATAGCTGAATATCCGATTTCAATTAATTCAAATTCGCTATTCCAGTATTCTGATATGGATATTCCTAAAATGGAGTATATTATAAGAGTGGCCAGAATAAATAGTACACTTTCAATAATGGAGGCTATAAATCTTTTTCCTTTCGAAGCCAATTTGTATCCGTGATTTTGTGTTTCCTTCATGTTTTTATCATTTTCTTGTCGAATATTCTATGTAGGGTTGTCTAAAGTTATTTTTAGCTGTTTATTCTTAATTTTTCAGATTATGACTCAGAATAATTTTATTACTCTTGTTTGCTGTTCATCTTAACTTTTGAATTGGTGTGATCGGAATTTTTATATAATAAGGTTTATTTTAACAGGTTTGATTATGGACGAATCTATATTATAGTTCTGAGATGGACAATTTTAATGGAAAGAAAAAAGCCTCACCATAATTTTACGATGAGGCTTTTCTATGTAAGATGTAACGAAAATTACAATGTTTCCGTCATGCTCTCAATACGTTTAAGGGTTTCGGCTTTGCCAATCATATACATGATATCAAAAACTTCTGGGCCGTGTAATGCTCCAACCAGTGCTAAACGCAATGGCATCATAACTTTACCGAAGCCAATCTCGTTACTGGTTATCCAGTCTTTTATGGTAGTTTGAAGGTTCTCGACTGTAAAATCTTCAATGTTATTTATAAGGCTAACTAGTTCGGTCATTAAGGCTTTAGTCCCTTCTTTAAAGGCTTTTTTTGATGCTTTTTCGTCGTAAGACTGTGGGGCAACAAAAAAGAAGTGGCTCAAGTCCCAAAAATCTGAAACAAAGGTAGCTCGCTCTTTTATTAAACCCACAACCATGGCGATATAATTGATATCGATGTCTGCCAATTCGATATGCTTATCTTTAAATAATTCCGCCAGTTGCTCATCATGTTGTTCTTGCATGTACTGATGATTAAACCATTTCGTTTTATCGGGATCGAAACGAGCTCCGCCTTTATTCACGCGTTTTAAATCGAATGCCTGTATAAGTGCTTCCATTGAAAATAGTTCTTGTTCTGTGCCTGGGTTCCATCCTAAAAAGGCCAAAAAATTTACCATGGCTTCAGGAAAATAACCGTCTTCTTTATAACCTCTCGACGTTTCGTTAGTTTTTGGGTCGGTCCATTCTAATGGAAACACAGGGAAACCTAGTTTATCGCCATCACGCTTGCTTAATTTACCTTTTCCTGTTGGTTTTAGTATTAATGGTAAATGGGCAAATTCTGGAGTCTCCCAACCAAAAGCGTTATACAATTGGTAGTGCAGAGCCAAACTTGGTAACCATTCTTCACCGCGAATTACATGGGTAATTTCCATTAAATGATCGTCTACAATATTGGCTAGGTGATAGGTGGGCATACCATCACTTTTAAACAAGACTTTATCGTCTAAAATATTGGTATCAATAGTGATAGCCCCTCTTATAATATCGTTTAAATGAAGCGTTTCATCTTGCGGCGATTTAAACCGGATAACGTATGCTTCACCAGCTTCTAATTTAGCCTGTGTTTCTTCCGCAGAAAGCGATAGCGAATTGTTTAATTTTAAGCGATTATGCCAATTGTAAATAAAGGTTTTACCCTTAGCCTCATGATCTTTTCTATGAAAATCTAATGATTCGGCAGTATCGAAAGCGTAGTAGGCATTTCCCGAAGCAATCAATTCATCGGCATATTTTTTGTATAAATCTTTGCGTTCGCTTTGTCTGTAAGGACCAAATTTTTCGTTTTTATTCGGGCCTTCATCATATGGCATCCCGCACCAATTTAAGGCATCTATGATGTATTGTTCTGCCCCTTCAACAAAACGGTTTTGATCGGTATCTTCTATTCTTAAAATAAAAGTACCGTTGTGTTTTTTAGCGAATAAATAGTTAAAAAGTGCGGTACGAACGCCGCCAATATGTAAAGGTCCTGTAGGACTTGGTGCAAAGCGCACACGAACGTTGTTTGTCATGTTTTGTAATTTTGTGGCAAAGATACAATTAACACTTAATTTTAAACCTTATAAAAATAAAATTGTAATTTAGGAGGTTAGTAATCTTTAAGAGCTTTTTTTTGAATCATTATAATCATATACAAACCAAGTTAGAGCAGTTTATTAGCAGGTATCATGTTAATGCATTAATTCGTGGTACTATACTATTTGTGGCTATAGGATTACTGTATTTTTTGTTTACCCTCTTTATCGAATATGTGTTATGGTTGGAGCCTTTAGCACGCACCATATTATTTTGGCTATTTGTTAGCGTGGAGTTGTTTTTGTTTATCAAATTTATGGTAAGACCCTTAACTAAACTGTTTAAACTTCAAAAGGGTATAGATTATAGTGAAGCGGCGAAAATTATTGGTGCTCATTTTCCTGAGGTTAACGATAAACTTTTAAATATTGTTCAACTAAAACAGGAAGGCGAACCATCGGAATTATTACTAGCCAGTATCGAACAAAAGGCTATAGAATTAAAACCTATTCCCTTTAAACTTGCAGTTAATTTTCGGGAGAGTTTTAGGTACTTAAAATACGCTGCTTTTCCAGTACTTATTATTTTGGTGACTTTTTTGTCTGGAAATTCTTATGTATTTAGTGATAGCTACAAACGGGTGGTCGACTATAAAACGGCCTATGAGCCTCCGGCACCCTTTCAATTTTTTGTGGTGAATACCAATTTGAATGCTATTGAAAATACAGATTTTAAATTGCAGATTAAAACACAGGGCAACCTTATTCCAGAAAGTGCCAAAATTGTTTATAATAACGAAACCTATATTTTGCAACAAAAGGAAATGGGTGCTTTCGAATATGTGTTTTCTCAGCCTACTGAAGATATGGAATTCGTGTTGACGGCAAACGGGGTCACCTCAAAAAAATATACTTTAAAGGTTATAGAAGTACCGTCTATTTTAGATTTTGATATGACTTTAGACTTTCCGAAGCATACAAAAAAAAGGTTGGAAACCATTAATAGTTCTGGCAATGCTGTTATCCCGGAGGGCACGGTTATTTCTTGGCAGGTTAAAACAAAAACAACCGATAAAGTACAACTGTTTTCCAAAGATACTTTAGATTTTTATGCCGATAAAGCCAACCGATTTACCTTATCGAAACCCGTTTATTCCGACTTTGATTACACCCTAAGCACAAGTAATGCTAGCTTAAATAATTACGAGAATTTGGGCTTCTCCATTAAGGTGGTCAAGGACGAATATCCAGAACTTGAGCTCATGATGAAAGTAGATAGTTTAGATTTACAAACCCTGTATTTCCACGGTCAGATTAGTGACGATTACGGATTTTCGAAGTTGCAATTAGTGTATTATCCAACGAATGAAGTGTCTAGAAAGGGACTTGTGAATATGCCGTTTTCTAATTCCAATATAGACCATTTTATAACAGCTTTTCCTAATAATCTCGACATTGAAGCTGGGGTGGAGTATCAGTTGTATTTTCAAGTTTTTGACAATGATGCTATTAATAATTTTAAGTCGACTAAGAGTCGGATTTTCACCTATAGAAAGCGTACCAACACCGAAGAGGAACAGCGACTATTAAAAGAGCAAAACCAAACTATAACAGAATTTAATTCCTCTCTTGACAAGTTACAAGAACAGGATAAGCAGCTCGAAGAGTTATCTAAAACTCAAAAGGAAAAGTCGACTTTAAATTTTAACGATAGAAAGAAATTGGAATCATTTTTAAAGCGTCAAGAACAGCAAGATGAGATGATGAAAAACTTCAATAAGAAACTTAAAGATAATTTAGAGAATTTTCAAAAAGATAATTTAAAAGATGATGTTTTTAAGGAAGATTTAAAAAAGCGTTTAAAAGAAAATGAAGCACAATTACAAGAAGATGAAAAACTTTTGGAGGAGTTAAAGCGTTTACAAAAACGAATTAACAAAGAAGAGTTAAGTTTAAAATTAGATCAATTAGCCAAGCAAAATAAAAACAAGAAGCGAAGTTTGGAACAATTGGTAGAATTAACAAAGCGCTTTTATGTGGAAAAGAAGTTGGAGAAACTTAAGGACGATTTGCTTGAGCTTGCTAACGATCAAGAAAAACTTTCCAACCGGCCTAATGAAGACAATACAAAGGAAAAACAAGACGCATTAAGTGCGCAATTCGAACGGTTTAAGGAGGCTATGGAGCGGCTAGAAAAAGATACTGAGTTGTTGTCTAAGCCTATAGATATTCCGAGGGATAAGTTGGATGAAAGAGAAGTTGACGACGAACAAAATAAGGCGAGTGAGGCTTTAGACAAGTTTGAAAAAGGAAAAAGCTCAGATAAAGACAAGAGCCGAGCTTATAATAGGTTTAATGATGAAAAAGAGAAGGCTAAAAAGAGCCAAAAAAAAGCAGCTCAAAAAATGAAAGAAATGAGTGATAAAATGCAGACCTCTATGGCTGGTGGAAGTGCGAACGAGATGCAGGAGGATGCCGAAATGTTACGACAGATTTTAGATAATTTATTGGTGTTCTCTTTCGCCCAAGAAGACTTAATGGAAAATTTTAGAGCTATTGAAGTTAACAATAATAATTATGCCACACTGTTAAGGCATCAAAAAAGTTTAAAAACACATTTTGAGCATGTCGACGATAGTTTGTTTGCCTTGTCTTTACGCCAACCAAAATTATCGGAAACGGTGAATAAAGAAATCTCGGAGGTGTATTATAATATCGATAAGGCTTTAGATGTCTTCGCCGAAAACCAAATGTTTCAGGGTATTTCTAGTCAACAATTTACCATAACTGCGGCTAATAACTTGGCCGACTTTTTAAGTGAGGTTTTAGATAATATGCAAGAAAGCTTGAGCATGTCGGCTGGACAAGGTGGCGACGGAGATATGCAATTACCTGATATTATTATGAGTCAGGAAGCCCTTAATAAAATGATGGAGGAAGGCATGAAAAAAGGTAAAAAGGGTAAAGAAGGTCAAGGTGAAAAAAACGGAGCGCAGGGTAAAGAAGATAAGCCGGGTCAATCTGGTAACGATGTGAAACAAAACGGAGGATTTGGTAACGGCTTTAGCGAGGATTTAAATGGCGAATTGTTTGAAATTTACCGTCAACAACAGGAGTTAAGAAAGGCTTTAGAAACACAGTTATTAAAGGATGGGCAGGGCAGTAAAGGGCGCAGTAATGGCTTGTTAAAGCAGATGGAAGAGGTAGAATTAGATTTATTAAATAAGGGCTTTACTAATGAAACCCTTCAAAAAATGATGGCCTTAAAACATCAGTTGTTAAAAATGAAAAATGCCAGCTTTCAACAAGGAGAAGATAATAAGCGGGAGTCGCAAACGAATGTAAATCAGTTCGAGAATACGAGTAATAATTCTATACCATCTGCTAAACAATATTTTAATACGACTGAAATATTAAACAGACAAAGCTTACCTTTGCACGAAATTTACAAAAAACGTGTAAAGGCATATTTTAAAACTAAGCAATGATTAATTTTAATTACGAGACTAATTTTTCACTAGAAAATGAAGATGCTATAAAGGCTTGGATATCGAAAACCATCAGGGCTGAAAACCGTGTTGAAGGTGAAATTAATTATGTGTTTTGTGACGATGATTATCTACATAAATTAAATGTAGAGTTTCTGGATCACGACACCTTAACAGATATAATTAGTTTTGATTATTCGGTTGGGAACACGATTAATGGCGATGTATTTATATCGGTAGAACGTGTAAGGGATAATGCTAAAGATTTTAAAACTAGTTTTCAAGACGAACTTAACCGTGTGATTATTCACGGTATTTTGCATTATTGTGGTTATAAAGACAAGAGTGCAGAAGAAGAAAAATTAATGCGAGGTAAAGAGGATGATTATCTAGCGAAGATGGGAGTTTGATTTTATGATCTTTTTTAGCGTTGTTAAAAAAAATGTTCCACGTGGAACATGTTAATTTAAATTGAATTTATGTTTAACGAAGTTTATGATGTTGTTGTTGTAGGTGGTGGTCACGCGGGGAGTGAGGCTGCGGCTGCGGCTGCAAATATGGGAAGCAAAACTTTGCTTATAACCATGAATCTCCAAAACATTGCACAAATGTCTTGTAATCCTGCCATGGGTGGTATTGCAAAAGGGCAAATTGTGCGTGAAATTGATGCTTTAGGTGGGTATAGTGGTATTGTATCCGACACCTCTGCTATTCAATTTAAAATGCTTAATAAATCTAAAGGTCCAGCAATGTGGAGTCCGAGGGTTCAAAGTGACAGAATGCGCTTTGCTGAAGACTGGCGCTTGTTATTAGAAGGCACAGTAAATTTAGATTTTTATCAAGATATGGTTTCTGGTTTGTTGGTAGAAAACCATAAAGTGGTTGGTGTAAAAACCAGTTTAGGAATAGAGGTTAAGTCTAAATCGGTTGTGCTTACCAATGGGACTTTTTTAAATGGTTTAATACATATTGGCGATAAAAATTTTGGAGGGGGTAGAGCTGGCGAAAAAGCTGCTACGGGAATTACAGAGCAGCTTGTGCAATTGGGGTTCGAATCTGGAAGAATGAAAACTGGAACACCCCCAAGAGTGGATGGGCGATCCTTAGATTTTTCTAAAATGATTGAACAGCCTGGAGATGCGAACCCAGAAAAATTTTCTTATTTAGATATTACGCAGCCTTTAAAAAAACAGCGCTCTTGTTATATGACCTATACAAGTGAGCTGGTTCATGATTTACTTCGTGAGGGTTTTGATAGATCGCCTATGTTTAACGGTAGAATTCAAAGTATTGGTCCGCGTTATTGTCCGTCTATTGAAGATAAAATAAACCGTTTTGCCGATAAGGATAGACATCAATTATTTATAGAGCCTGAAGGTTGGAATACTTGTGAGGTGTACGTAAATGGTTTTTCGACATCGCTTCCAGAGGATGTGCAATTTAAAGCATTACGTTCGGTGGTAGGTTTTGAAAACGTGAAATTTTTTAGACCAGGTTATGCGATCGAGTACGATTATTTTCCACCAACACAATTACAACATACCTTAGAGACCAAGTTAATTGATGGCTTGTATTTTGCTGGGCAAATTAATGGTACTACGGGTTATGAAGAGGCCGCTGCTCAAGGTGTAATGGCTGGTGTGAATGCCAGTTTAAAAATAAACCAAAAGGAGCCCTTTATTTTAAAACGTAACGAGGCGTATATTGGGGTTTTAATTGATGATTTAATTACTAAGGGAACCGAAGAGCCGTATAGAATGTTTACCTCGCGAGCGGAGTATAGAACCTTATTGCGTCAAGATAATGCCGATTTGCGATTAACACCAAAGAGTTTTGAAATTGGTTTGGCTAAGGAGGAGCGTTTAAAACGAATGACCGAAAAGCATGAAGCGGCCGCAAAATTTGTTTCCTTTTTTAAGAATTTAAGTGTTAAGCCGGAGAACATCAATCCTATTTTAGAATCTAAAAAGTCGTCGCCTGTTAAACAATCAGGAAAGCTTTTTAAAATTTTTGCGAGACCAAACATTGAGATGGACGATGTGCGAAAATTAGAGCCCGTTGAAGCTTATATTCAGGACCATAATTTGGATCGAGAGATTATTGAGCAAACCGAAATTCAGGTTAAATATTCGGGGTATATTTCTAAAGAAAAGAATAATGCTGATAAATTGTCGCGTTTGGAATATGTTAAAATTCCAAAAGGCTTCGATTACTCTCAGATTAAATCTATGAGTTTTGAAGCTCGTGAAAAACTAGAAAAAATACAACCTACAACGGTGTCTCAGGCTTCTAGAATTAGTGGAGTATCGCCTAACGATATTTCGGTATTGTTGGTTTATATGGGGCGGTAATTTTTAAATGAATAGAGTGTTATCGTTTTAAATTAATTCTAAGGTGTTCCACGTGGAACACCTTAGAATATTATTGATTTTTCAAATTATTATATTTGAAAACATATAATAAATACGGTAATGACCGATTAAAAATGTGGTGATCCTGTAAATTTTTTATAAAGAAGGGCTTTGCACATTTTTAAATGTTACCTTGCTTATTTGAAAAAATTATTAAAATTTAAAGTAGATTTTTCTCAATTAAAGTGCTTCTGTTTATCATTTACTTAAAATAAAATCTTTGTTTTTGATTCTTAAAGCGAAGCGGTCTTAGGTCTTTTGTTAGACTTTGGTCATTTAAGTTTGTTGGTTTATTAAATTTTAAGGTCGATTTAAAAAGCAGGGTTTTACTTGAGAAAGGGAAGGGTGGTGTGTGAAAATTGATCGGTTTGAAATATTTTTTAGCCAGGAATTAATTTCTAGCTAAATTTTAAATACCAATTTAATTTTGAAATGTCGTATGGTTACTTTGAATTATTTTTTGTTCAGATGAAATATAAAATCAAAGTATAGCAAAGTTATGCTTTTATGTTATTCCAAAATATGGACGAAAAAGAACTGCGAAGCACATCATGAACACCTATTTATAAAATAGAAAGGTGTGAGTAAACGAATGCTATGAGACATGATATGGTTAATTTGGTAAAAGTGTTAGAACCAAAGATGAAACATATGTAATTTTAAAAGAAACAAAAGTAATTTAGTATTCGTGATAAATAAAGACTCAAATCAAACGCATTTAAAAGTTAAAGATTACGCCGTTTCGGGAGAAGTATTTGAATTGTGTAAAAATTCTGAATTTGGTTTTTTAGAAACGTCTCCACAACCAGCTTCAGAAAAATTGCCAGAATATTACATTAGTGAAGATTATATTTCGCACACAGATTCAAAACGCAATGTATTCGAAAGCGTTTATCATATGGTGAGATGGTTGTCTTTAAAAAAGAAACTTAACCTTATTAATAGATGGACCTCAAAAGAAAAAAACTTGTTGGATGTTGGGTGTGGAACTGGAGATTTTTTACAAACAGCCAAACAAAATAATTGGGTGGTTTCTGGAATAGAACCCAATGAACAGGCTAGAAAAATCGCGAATAAAAAAACAAACCATGCTGTTTTTAAAACCGAAGCCTTAGCTAAATTTGAACCTTCGAGTTTTGATGTGATTACGCTTTGGCATGTTTTAGAACATTTACCCGATTTAGAAAATCATATTACTGCTTTTAAACAATTACTAAAACCTAGCGGCACTTTAATTATTGCTTTGCCAAATTATAAAAGTTACGATGCCAAATATTATAAACAGTTTTGGGCGGCTTACGATGTGCCAAGACATTTATGGCATTTCGATAAATTATCGTTTTCTAAACTTATTTCAAAATACGACTTAAAAATTGTTAATCATAAACCCATGTGGTTTGATGCCTTTTATGTGAGCTTATTATCAGAAAAATACAAATCGGGAAAAATGAATATAATTACAGGTATTTGGATAGGTTTGGTTTCAAATTTGAAATCATTAAGCTCAAAAGAGCCCTCTTCCTTAATTTATGTGATTAAAAAGAATTAAAACGAATTTTTAAGCACGTATTTAGGGTTTTTGTATAAACAACATATAAATGGGTTAAGAATTCTTTTTCGTGCTTTAAACGCTTTATAAACGCTTTGTTTTTAATAGTTTATTGTTATTCTTTAGTTTTTCGTTATAAGATTACCTTATAGTTAAAATTCAAATTATTTCCGCTTTAAAATATCGCATACTTTCTTACATTTGTGAGATAATTAAAACCAGATAAACCCGAACCAATGAAAAATATATTTTTAGCAGTATGCGCTCTTATTGTTTTGTCTTCATGCGAAAAGCAAGCAAAAATAGGTTACGTTAATAATGGCACTGTAATTAACGAATTTCAAGAGAAAAAAGACCTTGAAAAGCGATTTCAAGAAAAAGAAGAAGCCTTTAAGAAAAGAGCCGATAGTATCGGGCAGGCTTTTCAAGCAGAAGTTCAAAAAACCCAAGCACTTGCTCAAAGATCTTCACAAAAGAAAGCTCAAGAACTAATGGGTGGCTTACAACAAAAACAGCAGCAGTTACAGCAACAAATGCAATTCGAGCAGCAAATGTTAACCCAATCTTTCCAAACAGAAATTGATTCTGTTATTATTAAGGTAAAAGATTTTGTAAAAGATTACGGAAAGAAAAACGGTTATACTTACATTTTAGGAACTACCGATGCGGCATCTACCATAATGTATGGTCCAGAGGAGAATGATTTAACACAGATTATTTTAGAGGCTTTAAATGGTACTGAAAAGGATTCTGCTAAAACCGCCGAAGACGTAAAAGAATAGACTATCGCTAAATAGACTATAGCGGTGAAACAGCCAAAAAAACGCTCTTAGAAACAGTTCTAAGAGCGTTTTTTTGTTTTATATTATTATTTGGTGCTTGAGGTCTTATATTTTTTTTATGTAGACTAGTACAGATAGATTATTCTGCTTTTTTATGCAGTAGTCGTGTTAATTTAATAGAAAGATCGGTTAAAATGATTTTAGAATTCCCGTTGCGCTCAATGTGGTAAATAGCATCTTGTAGTTCGTTACTAATATCTAAGATATTATTACCATGCACAAAAGGCGCAAAGTTTTCTAGTTTAAAGTTTTCGGTTTTGGGTGCTATAAAAACCAAATCGTTTGCTTTGTAATTTAGCAGTAAGGCTTGGCGGAAAAAGTCTAGACAGAAATGTAAAAATTGTTTTTGTGTTTCGCGGCCTGTTTTTGCAATATCCTCACTCCAAGTCATTAAATCGTGAATAGCGGCTTTGTTACCTTTAGCTTTAAAAGCACTTCTAATCCAGAAAATAAACCAGGTTTCAAATTGAATATCTTCAGAATCCTGATACACTAAATCGCAAGCTTTATTATAGTTTCCGTTAGCTTGGTGGGCAATTTTTGTGGCCGTAGTTAGTTCTAAATTATAATTTTTAATCAAGGCATTTTTAATTACATCTTCCGCTAGAGGCGGAAAATGTAACACTTGGCAACGCGATTTAATCGTACTTATAATTTGTCCTTCATCCTCAGCAATTAATATAAATATCGTTTTATTAGGAGGCTCTTCAATAAGCTTTAGTAGCTTGTTAGCACAGGCGGTATTCATTTTTTCTGCCATCCAAATAAGCATCACTTTGTAGCCACCTTCATAGGCTTTTAAAGTAAGCGATTTTACGATGTCGTGGGCTTCTTCAACCCCAATTTGCCCTTGTTTATTGTCTACACCAAGCAGTTTATACCAATCAAATAAATTTCCGTAAGGTTGCTCTTTTAATAATTGGCGCCATTCTTCCAAATAAAAACTAGAAACGGGTTTGCTCTTTACCTTATCGCTAGTTGTCACCGGAAAAGCAAAATGTAAATCGGGATGCGAAAAATTTTTAAAGTTTTGGTTGCAAGCCGCGTTACCCGTATTGTTTTCACCACCAGAATTAGCGCATAAAATATACTGAGCATAAGCAAGCGCCATAGGTAAGGTGCCAGAACCCTCTTTACCCACAAATAATTGCGCATGCGGTATTCTTCCATTATCCGCACTCTGGGTTAAATGTTTTTTAATGTGATCTTGGCCTAAAATGTCTTCAAAAAGCATATCACAAACCTACATAAATTTTGTTAGATGTAAAACACTTAAGATGCTCTAATGCGGTTTACCATTTTGGTTTAATCCCAGCCTTTCGGTAAACGTGATACCTAGGAGTCGTTTGAAGTTGTTTATGGCTGTTTTAGAATTTATGAGTGTATTATTGTAAAGATTGCTGCAGAGTTGATTGGTCTGTATTTTACATGAGAAAAAAGCATAATATAAAATCAAATTTTAATCATGTAAAACCACTAGAACCCGAGCAAAATGTTTTACGAATGTCGTGTTTTTCCTTACCAATGTCATTTTTAACCCGTTTTTAATTGGTTATATTTGTCCATCAATTTGATGTAATCCAAAACACAACTGCATGAAAACGCTTAACGATTTTAATTTCAAAAACAAAAAAGCATTAATTAGAGTAGATTTTAATGTGCCTTTAAATGCTGATTTTGAAGTTACAGATACCACAAGAATTGTGTCTGCAAAGCCTACTATTATAAAAATTTTAGAAGACGGCGGAAGCTGCATTTTAATGTCGCATTTAGGTCGTCCAAAAGGTTTTCAAGAGGATTTATCGCTTAAACATATTGCAGAAAAAATAGAAGATATTATCGGCGTAGAGGTAACCTTTGTAGCCGATTGCATAGGAGTGGAAGCCGAAACGGCTGCAGCAAGCTTAGAGCCCGGAAAAATTTTATTGTTAGAAAACTTGCGTTTTTATGCCGAAGAAACTGCCGGAGATGTTCGGTTTGCAGAAAAACTATCAAAATTAGGCGATATTTATGTTAACGATGCCTTTGGTACGGCACACAGAGCACATGCCTCAACGGCTGTAATAGCTCAGTTTTTTGAAGGTAAAAAGTGTTTTGGTAGTTTGTTGGCGCAAGAAATAGAAAGCATTGAAAAAGTGATGCAAACAGGCGAAAAACCTGTTTTAGCCGTATTAGGTGGCGCAAAAATCTCTTCAAAAATTACCATTATTGAAAATATTCTAGATAAAGTAGATCATATTATTATAGGAGGCGGTATGGCCTATACCTTTATAAAAGCGCAAGGTGGAAATATTGGCGATTCTATTTGTGAAGACGACAAAATGGATTTAGCTTTAAGCATCTTAGAGCAAGCTAAAGCTAAAAACACAAAAATACACTTGCCCGTTGATGTAATTGCCGCAAATGCTTTTAGTAACGATGCAGAAACTCAAATTACCGATATCAATAATATTCCAGAGGGTTGGCAAGGTTTAGATGCTGGGCCAAAATCTCAAGAAAATTTCCATAAGGTGGTTTTAGAATGTAAAACCATACTTTGGAACGGCCCTTTAGGCGTTTTCGAGATGGAGAACTTCGCTAAAGGCACCATTGCCTTGGGTAATGCGATTGCAGAGGCCACAAAAAACGGGGCATTCTCTCTTGTTGGCGGTGGCGATTCGGTAGCAGCAGCCAAACAATTTGGGTTCGATAAAAAAGTGAGTTATGTGAGTACCGGTGGTGGTGCTATGCTAGAAAGCCTAGAAGGAAAAACGCTTCCTGGAATTGCAGCTATTTTGGAGTAGGGGACTTCCTCTCTGTAATAACAATAGTAATAATATAATAAGACGTCTGTCATTTAGAAGGAGGGACGACTGAAGAATCTTTTTAATGGTTTTTACACTTAATTTATAGAACACTAGGTGCTTCGTTGCGTTGCGCATTACAGGCTACTTTAAAGTGCAGCACACCATAACAATCCGTCATTGCGAGGAAGCATAACGAAGTAATCTTTTAAATAAAAAGAATGGGTAAAATCATGAGATTCTTCGCTATGCTCTGAATGACATTTTGCTTCAAATAATATTCTGTTTACCGTAGCACGTTTTGTCATTCAGAAGGAGGGACGACTGAAGAATCTTTTTAATGGTTTTTACACTTAATTTATAGAACACTAGGTGCTTCGTTGCGTTGCGCATTACAGGCTACTTTAAAGTGCAGCACACCATAACAATCCGTCATTGCGAGGAAGTATGACGAAGCAATCTTTTAAATAAAAAGAATGGGTAAAATCATGAGATTCTTCGCTATGCTCTGAATGACATTTTGCTTCGAATAATATTCTGTTTACCGTAGCACGTTTTGTCATTCAGAAGGAGGGACGACTGAAGAATCTTTTTAATGGTTTTTACACTTAATTTATAGAACACTAGGTGCTTCGTTGCGTTGCGCATTACAGGCTACTTTAAAGTGCAGCACACCATAACAATCCGTCATTGCGAGGAAGCATAACGAAGTAATCTTTTAAATAAAAAGAATGGGTAAAATCATGAGATTCTTCGCTATGCTCTGAATGACATTTTGCTTCGAATAATATTCTGTTTACCGTAGCACGTTTTGTCATTCAGAAGGAGGGACGACTGAAGAATCTTTTTAATGGTTTTTACACTTAATTTATAGAACACTAGGTGCTTCGTTGCGTTGCGCATTACAGGCTACTTTAAAGTGCAGCACACCATAACAATCCGTCATTGCGAGGAAGTATGACGAAGCAATCTTTTAAATAAAAAGAATGGGTAAAATCATGAGATTCTTCGCTATGCTCTGAATGACATTTTGCTTCGAATAATATTCTGTTTACCGTAGCACGTTTTGTCATTCAGAAGGAGGGACGACTGAAGAATCTTTTTAATGGTTTTTACACTTAATTTATAGAACACTAGGTGCTTCGTTGCGTTGCGCATTACAGGCTACTTTAAAGTGCAGCACACCATAACAATCCGTCATTGCGAGGAAGTATGACGAAGCAATCTTTTAAATAAAAAGAACAGGTAAAATGATGAGGTTTTTCGCTAAATATAAGGTCGTGAATTGCTTTCAGTTCTTTAAATTTACAGAGAATTCACAGGTCGCTGAAAAAATTGAAGGCAATTCAATCTGTTGTGAATTGCTTTCAGTTCTTTAAATTTACAGAGAATTCACAGGTTTTATTACTAAATAAAGAAGCCTTAGAATGTTGTGAATTGCTTTCAGTTCTTTAAATTTACAGAGAATTCACAGGGACTAACTTCTGTACTTAAATTTCCCTCGTGTTGTGAATTGCTTTCAGTTCTTTAAATTTACAGAGAATTCACAGGATAAGCGTAAAAAATTAGATCTTATCAACTGTTGTGAATTGCTTTCAGTTCTTTAAATTTACAGAGAATTCACAGGAAAGTGGGTGTTATTTGGTTGTAAGCCTAGTTGTGAATTGCTTTCAGTTCTTTAAATTTACAGAGAATTCACAGGGTGACAAAACGTTTTCAGATTACCTCAAACGTTGTGAATTGCTTTCAGTTCTTTAAATTTACAGAGAATTCACAGGAAAAGCAACGTGCAGAGCGTTTGGCTTACGGTTGTGAATTGCTTTCAGTTCTTTAAATTTACAGAGAATTCACAGGTATGCGCATTTGTTGAAATTCCTCTTCGGGTTGTGAATTGCTTTCAGTTCTTTAAATTTACAGAGAATTCACAGGTTGAAGCGTTGATTAACATTTCGGTAACTGTTGTGAATTGCTTTCAGTTCTTTAAATTTACAGAGAATTCACAGGTGACAATTCGTTCAAATGGTTTCACCGTTAGTTGTGAATTGCTTTCAGTTCTTTAAATTTACAGAGAATTCACAGGATTTAGGTTTCTACGCCGAGGACAACAAGCGTTGTGAATTGCTTTCAGTTCTTTAAATTTACAGAGAATTCACAGGGAAAAGACGGGACAAGACGATGGCACAGGTGTTGTGAATTGCTTTCAGTTCTTTAAATTTACAGAGAATTCACAGGCTATTTTCGGAAACAAGTCACGGTCTATCTGTTGTGAATTGCTTTCAGTTCTTTAAATTTACAGAGAATTCACAGGCCTCTAGATTGGTTTTTGCTTTAGTTGGACGTTGTGAATTGCTTTCAGTTCTTTAAATTTACAGAGAATTCACAGGATTTGCTTTGGTGGCGAGTTCTCACAGCGTGTTGTGAATTGCTTTCAGTTCTTTAAATTTACAGAGAATTCACAGGATTTGCTTTGGTGGCGAGTTCTCACAGCGTGTTGTGAATTGCTTTCAGTTCTTTAAATTTACAGAGAATTCACAGGCATAACTATTTAAATATAGAGCTTCACGACGTTGTGAATTGCTTTCAGTTCTTTAAATTTACAGAGAATTCACAGGTTAATATTTGGGTTGAGAATTATGCACGATGTTGTGAATTGCTTTCAGTTCTTTAAATTTACAGAGAATTCACAGGTGGTCAAACTTTACAGCGCAATCCGATTGGGTTGTGAATTGCTTTCAGTTCTTTAAATTTACAGAGAATTCACAGGTTCATCTTCTTCCAAGTGTTGAAGAATGCTGTTGTGAATTGCTTTCAGTTCTTTAAATTTACAGAGAATTCACAGGATTATACGCCCGAGTACATAAACAGAGAGTGTTGTGAATTGCTTTCAGTTCTTTAAATTTACAGAGAATTCACAGGATAAGATAGACGACCGTATGTTTCAATCCTGTTGTGAATTGCTTTCAGTTCTTTAAATTTACAGAGAATTCACAGGACTTTGGTACGCAACACACACCATGGACTGGTTGTGAATTGCTTTCAGTTCTTTAAATTTACAGAGAATTCACAGGAATAAAAAGTATTGCCCTCTCGGCAATAGTGTTGTGAATTGCTTTCAGTTCTTTAAATTTACAGAGAATTCACAGGGGAAAAACACTCGGGCCTACTATAATGGCAGTTGTGAATTGCTTTCAGTTCTTTAAATTTACAGAGAATTCACAGGTTATAAAACGTATATTTCGAACCGGCCAAAGTTGTGAATTGCTTTCAGTTCTTTAAATTTACAGAGAATTCACAGGTTTTGACGATAATGAAAACGAAAAAATCTGTTGTGAATTGCTTTCAGTTCTTTAAATTTACAGAGAATTCACAGGTCGAACTGATGAAACATTTAGGAGGTTATGGTTGTGAATTGCTTTCAGTTCTTTAAATTTACAGAGAATTCACAGGTAACATTGTAAGATAAATTACCTTGGTAGTGTTGTGAATTGCTTTCAGTTCTTTAAATTTACAGAGAATTCACAGGCAGACCCTAGTGTCAAGCCACTGGCGGGTGTTGTGAATTGCTTTCAGTTCTTTAAATTTACAGAGAATTCACAGGTTTATCAATTTAGCAAAAGAGTTACTTTGTGTTGTGAATTGCTTTCAGTTCTTTAAATTTACAGAGAATTCACAGGACGATAATATTTACGTGCTCAATAATATAGTTGTGAATTGCTTTCAGTTCTTTAAATTTACAGAGAATTCACAGGCGTATGATTTTTTTGATGTTGTAATAAACGGTTGTGAATTGCTTTCAGTTCTTTAAATTTACAGAGAATTCACAGGTTTAGAGATTTAATCAAAAAGTACCTATCTGTTGTGAATTGCTTTCAGTTCTTTAAATTTACAGAGAATTCACAGGCTTTGCGAGCCTGTAAGCGTTTTAAATTCTGTTGTGAATTGCTTTCAGTTCTTTAAATTTACAGAGAATTCACAGGTAGCCGTTTTCTAAAAAAGTGTTTTAATGAGTTGTGAATTGCTTTCAGTTCTTTAAATTTACAGAGAATTCACAGGCTTTTGAATACTAAATCCTGCTCCTGCTCCGTTGTGAATTGCTTTCAGTTCTTTAAATTTACAGAGAATTCACAGGTGTTTCTTCAAGTAGATATTATTCTACTTGTTGTGAATTGCTTTCAGTTCTTTAAATTTACAGAGAATTCACAGGAAAGTAATAATGAGGGTAGATTAAAACACTGTTGTGAATTGCTTTCAGTTCTTTAAATTTACAGAGAATTCACAGGATGGTGTTAATAAAGAAGTTTTTGTAATGTGTTGTGAATTGCTTTCAGTTCTTTAAATTTACAGAGAATTCACAGGAAAATCACAATATAGAACAATACCAATATCGTTGTGAATTGCTTTCAGTTCTTTAAATTTACAGAGAATTCACAGGATACCTTCGGTAAAACGTTGGTATCCTGTTTTTTACAAACACAATAGAATCTCCCGAATTATTAAAATTTACAAAGGTGCCACTATACGTGATCCCATATTTCGGTTTCTAAAAAAGCTCCAATTGTTGAGATGGAGGTTCTAAACCGGCCTCTTTTTGGCCATGAAAAAGTTCCATCATGCCAAACTGCTTATCGGTTATTTGCATAATACATACTTTTCCTTTTTTGGGCAGTGCCTTTTTGGTACGCTTGATATGAACGGCCGCATTTTCCCTACTGGGGCAAAACCGGGTATAGATGCTAAATTGGAACATACCAAAACCGTCGTTTAATAAATTCTTTCTAAATCGCGTGGCAGCCTTGCGCTCTGTAATAGTTTCCGTTGGAAGATCAAAAAATACCAGTACCCACATACATCTATATTGGTTTAAACGGGTTAAATACGACTCCATAGTTTACAATCAGTTTTATCTTATAAAGGTTTCTAAAGACGATTTAAGTTCTGGATACAGAATTTTGCGCCTACTACCTTCAAAACACTCGTATAAGCTTGAGGTGGTTCGACTCATGGCATTCATTAATGGGCTCTGCTTCCCATCAATTAAAACATCCATAGCAGGAATCATAAGCAAATTAGACTTAATGTTGGTATTAAGGTCTTCTAAATTGCAGCCACTCTCTACAATATCGTACACCAGCTTATCTACAAAGGGTCTGTAAGGTTCCATAATGTCGTCTGCCAAACAAAAAGCATTGTATTTATTGCGATGAAAAATACCAACAGATGGAAGCAGACCACTGCTTACCAAAGCTCTAGCGGTTACAGCTCGCAAAATGGCATAACCATAGTTGAGTAAGTTATTGGGTGGTACACCTTTTTGGTTACGGCTAAACCCATCGAGTTCAAATAAGTTTTGAAAATAAAAAGCCGCCGCCAAGGCTTCTTGGTTTTCTAAATCACCACTTTTCACCTCCTTGGCATAACGTTTTAAGCGTAGGGCATTTTTCTCACGCAGCACAAAATGGTTGCCTTGGTTATCTATTTTCGATATCACGGTTTGTTGCCATAACTGCTTTTTTAATGGTGTACTAGCGTTAAGTTGGTAACGCATGCGCTCGGTTTGCTCGGTATGGCCCACCAAAGGCTGTAAAAACCCACAGGGCAAATGTTGTTTGTTACAGGTAATAACTGCTGTTTTGTTTTCTATTAATTTGCTTAATAGCCCATTGGTAATAGTTATTTGTGGGTTTTCTAGCACGATATAGCCTAAATCTTCAATAGGTATAGTTTTTTCGTCTTTTCCATCTTCTGGAAAATTAACCACCAATTGTTGATTTTTTGTGCTTAAATAAGCCGGGTTGCCAAAAAATAAGATGCGTTTTATCATATTTCTAAGCTTTGATAATGTTTCCTAATCTATCTACTTTAAGCTTGATGCATCTTTCTTTAATTCGAACAATATCATCACTCATGGTTGTTTCTTGCTTATTTAAACTTCCTAATTCTCCAAGTTTACTTTTTGAATCATAATTTTTAATTAATGAAGCAATTACTTGAGAAACGAAATGGCATTCTCCTCCCGTGCAGCTTACCATTTTATAAACCCTATTAAGTTGTGTTGGCGTTAAGTTCTTGAAGTCAATCCTATCTAAGTTTTCTAATTCTTCATTGTTAGGTACATACACCAAGTCATTTGGCGATAATGTAAACAGGAAATTACCTTTTTTTGGGTTGGGTTGAATAGGTAATCTTTCTGTTTTTGGTAAATTTGCTACTTGTTTTTGATGAGTAATAACTTCGTTAAGCGGAACGGTTTCGTAGTTTCTTTTTTGCTTTTTTTCATCCCAATAAACGGCAAAGAATAAATTGGTTCCTTTTGCAGCTTCTACGTATTTTTTGCTTTTTTCAGAAGTTTCATTTTCGGAAACGGCAAATTTATTACCCACTTCAAACATTTTAACCTTGTAAATAGGTTGGTGTTTCTTGCTATTATTGAAAGCAGTTATATTCTTGTTCAAATCTTCAATTCCTGCATCATTAAAAGCAAGGTCGTATTTAATTTTTCCTTTTTCATCTAAATACTTTTTTAAGTGATTGGGCAAAATCACCTCTCTTATTGTTTTATCTGTTATTTTGGCTAAGTGTTTTTCGTTTTTAATATCTCCCAAAAAACATCTTATAGCGGTAGCTATTTTACCTTTTGGTGTTTTAATGTTGTAAATTCCATATATAGACTCTTTGTGCATTGGTTTGCGTATCGCCCAATTATCACCTTTGGTTTGTTTACGTAGTTTTTTTAAAGGGTTTCCGTTTTTGTCGACGTTTAGGTTTCCGTTTTCATCTCTATAAGACCAAAATTTGTTGTTAGCTTTGTTAATAACTCGTAAATTTTGTTTAAAACTAATCACTGTTTTTTCTAATTGGTTTTTAGCTTCAGTAGTAAAGGTTTGCCAAGGTTTTTGGAATGTTTTGGTGTATTGGCCTTGTTTATTTTTAATTAATAATTTATCGCGTAAACCAAAGTTTTTCTTTTCAGCATTTAAAGCACTTAAATACTGGCTGTGATTTCTAGTACAGCATGCAACCACCAAAGCGTCTAGCGCATGGTGTCGATGGTCTATTCGTTTTTTACTAAAGCCTTTACTCAACTCATCCGGTACAGTTGGTATTATTTTGCCATTAGTGTTTAAAGTCGTAAAATCACTGGTTTGGGTTAATAGGTTCAAACGTTCAAATCTGGATAAGATAAGTTCGTTCCACTTGTCGTTTAGACCCCAATCATTTTTAAGTTTTGAAGTTACTGCACCAGTAACGGGGATTAAATTTTTGGAGGTAGCTTCTTCTTCACCTTCTTCACGTACAATATTGCTTAGCAAGCCTTTAATCAATTTGCTAACATAGCGACTATCATTTAATTGTCTATTTATAAAACCTTCAGGAATATCTTCACTTAATAGATTTTTAAGTTTTTGTCTGTTGTTTTTAAAATATTGGTTAACGTGGGCTTCGTACTCTGAGAGGCTTAAAAGTTTGTGACCATTGATAATATTACTGCCTTTTTCTTTTAAATATTCAAAAGCTGTTTTATTGTCTTTGTCTTCGTTAACCTCACTTTCGCAAATAATTTTATTACTTAATGAGTTGTCGAAATATCTTGATTGTGGAATAATGTGCTCTATTTGGTATTCGTGAGTAAAGAGTTTAGATAGCGGAATGGGATTTCCTGTATAAGGAGAAATGTAGCCTTGCTCTAACCATAGCCTATAGCGTTGTATTTCTTTTTGAGTCGGGTTATTACTACTTCTAATCTTCGAAATTTCATCTTCACCTACTTTCGTAAAATCGGCTTTAGGGTTTTGGTAGATGCCTTCTTCATAGATTTTTAACAAATCTTGTTGGCTGGGAGAATAATCTCTAATGTCAGCATTAATAGAGCTGTCATTCATTAAATCTTTTAGTATTTCTTTAATTCGGTGATTGGTGTTTTCGTTTTCGATATTTCTGTCTGAAATTCTTTTACGCTTATCAGCCGGATTTTTCATTTCGCGACCTAGTTCTACGTGAATTTCATTAAAAAAATAAGGTTTACTATCGCCGTGATATTTCCAAATATCTCTCACAACACGAAGGGTTTCGGTTACCACTTGCTCTACAATAGGATTACGAAGAGAGTGTTGTTTAAAGTTTTTTAAATACGTGTCAATATCTTCTGGTGTTCTCCAATTTTGAATTTCGCCAATTTCAGAATGTCTGCCGTAAACCAAATAAGTAGCTTGGTATGTATTTAAGCCTTTAATTGGATTTTTATCTTCAAATGGAATAAAGCTCTTAATGAGTTGTTTTTTAACATCGTCATCACTTACCTTGGCTAAAGCTTCCGCCAAATCTTTTTTAGAATAATTCTCGTTTAACCCAAGGCTGTTAACACGGTTCATTATGGTTTTTACACGTTGTTTAACTAAATCTGCAATTTTATTCTCATTCCAATACCTGCCTTTTCTCATTAAAGGCAATAATTTGGTAATGGCTTTTTTGGAATAACTACCATAGTCACTTTTAAAAGGGGGGAATTTGATAAAATTATCAACAAAGGCATCTTGTTCTAATTTGTGTTTTTCGGCAAATTTCTTTAGTGCCGATTTATATTCATTTATATCGGAAACAGAATAAATAATATGCCATAATTGCTCTACTCTGCTTATAAGGGGACTGGTTTCTTTTTTACCTACTTTTGTTTTTTCATCTAAAAAAGAGTTGGGATCATTAACGCCGTCAACTTTTTTTAAACGTGAAATAAATTGTGCTCTTGTCTCGGCAAAAGGATATTTTTTATCCTCTACATAATTCCATCTATAATGGTCTTTTTCTGATTTATCTATTAATTTTTTATCAATAAAATATTTTATAAACTGTTTTTGATCCAGTTCTTTCGTGCTTTGTAAAAAGTCGAATAAAGCTACCCAATCTTTTTCATTTGCTAACAGTTTTTCTGTAATATCTATGAGTTCGCCTTTTAAGGTAGTTACTCTATTGTAGATCTTTAAGTTTTGTAACCATTGCCAAATCCTAAACTCTTGAAATAATGGGTGTGACTTTGAAATTACTGGTATAGCCTTTTTTATAAACTCCTCTTTCCCAGTTTCCTTATTTTTTTGTTTGAAAACTCGTGACTCTAATTGACATCCAGAAATATTTGATTTTTGACTTTTTAATGGGCGTTGATAAAAAATAATATCTTCCATTAATAAATAAATGAAATCCCGATTTTTCAGTGCATCTCGGTGGGCTTCATTGTTTGGGTATAATGCTTCAATAGAAGTATTGTAAATCTTTTCTGAAAATAATTCTGGTTGTAGCTCAATTTGTTTGGTGAGTATTTTTTTTAATTCATTTTTATAAAACTTTCGTTCAATAGTTTTTACAAGCTTTCCTCTTATTTTTTGTGTTGGGTTTTCAAGTAAGGTTTCATAAATAAATTCTCCAACAGTTTTGTTTGAACTTTCTATGTCCTGTTCTGTTTTAGCTTTTATGGCAATCCAATCATTTTCAGAATCGACGGTTTTGTAACTTCTTTTTACATCACCGTTTTTTAATGTCTTCGTGGTTACAATAAATTCTTTCGTTCTAGCAACCCAATCTTCAATTTTTACAACTTGTTTGTCATACTTCCAACCGTTTTCAAAAACAACATCGTATAAAACTTTTCCTTTAACGTTTTCTCCAGAATTAATGACTTCTTTCACTTTTAATATAACAAATTCCTTGTCGTTTTCATGATCAACTACTTCTCCACGCGACTGATAATAACCTCGTTTTTGATTAAAATTAAGAATTATCCAAGCCAACTCATACTTTGTTAGAGGTTTTGTAAGTGCCTTCTTTCTCAGATAGTACAACGTCCAGTCGAATGGAATTTTTGTTTCTACACCATCAGTTTTAAAGTAGAACAATTCTGGTTGAACATTTTTAAATTCGTTAAGCATCTCATTAAATGATTCTTTAAAAATAAACTCATGTTTACCCGAGTTGCTTGGTTTATAATTTAGTTTAACTTCTTTACCTTGTTTAAACTGCCCAAGCCTTTTTTCAAAATCAATATGATCGGCATAATGTTGAGGTAAAAAATCAAGAATACGTAATACACGATGCAAACGTTCTCTGCGTAAATTAGCTCGTTGGTATAAGCGTCTTGTTCCTCGATATCCTGTTCTTTCAGCAGTTTGAGAATGTGATTGGCCTGCATCAAATTTGCCTAAAACATCTGCACTCATAGGAATTATTCGAACACCTAAACCGTTAATTACACCTTCTTTTCTTTCAAAATTATGTTGTATTAAACTCCAGCCAATCGAGTTAGTTCCCAAATCTAATCCTAATACTTTTTTCATATATTCTTTTTCCTTTAAATGTAAGTTGTTTTTATTTTCCGTATTGTGGTAATACTTATTTGCGAGTTAACTTCTTTTTTATATCTTTACCTTACTGAAAGCAATTCACAATAAGGATTATTCCGTTGTGAAAACATTCAAGGCGGGGCAACTCGCCTTTTTTTATTCCAGTTTTTTAAGTTTTACATTTATATTGTTTACCTGATTAATTTTAGACTAAAGCAGGTTCTATAATAGTATTTCCCGTAGCTTTACTGATAAATATAACCTTGTGAATTTTAAGCCAATGCTATAAAAATAACTTTTTTAGCTTAGGTAAGAAAAAATATCTTTAAATAAATGTAATTACATACAAATAGTTAAGTGTTATGGTTTGGTAGTAAACCGATAAAGTACAAATGTAAAATGTTTAGTTCTCGGCATAGGGTCGAGCTTGTTCAATGTAGAAAGTGTGGTGAATGCGGGTCTAAAAACTAGCAAATTACCGGCGTAAATTCTCAAATAGTACGCAAATATTCCGCAAAAAAAAACCAGAAATTCCAAAAAACAATGGTAATTACTGGTTTTACTAGTGGAGAAGATCGGATTCGAACCGACGACCTCTTGACTGCCAGTCAAGCGCTCTAGCCAACTGAGCTACATCCCCAAAATTCAAGCATAGTAAAACATTTTTACTATGAGTTTTCAAAATTACATTTTTTTACGAATAAAACTCAATTTGTTTGTACTAAAAACAAGAAAATACAGCATTTTTTTAGAAACCCTATAAAATAAGGCTTCAATTACTGCCTATAATGAGAAAAGAGCTCTCTAGTCATAGATAAATAGAGCCATATGATGTCTGTGTTCTGAATAATTGTTTAGGGTAAGGGCATAATGAATAATTTGAAAAGCCTAAATTTGACACCTTGTAACCAAGCTGTAACAATTCATGATTCGTAAAGCAACCATTGAAGATATAGAACCTATTTTAGAGATTACAAAAGCATGCGCAAGTGCTATGATAGCACAAGGGGTGTACCAATGGAACGCCCATTATCCTAATAGAGCTGCCTTTGAGAATGATGTTTTAAGAGACGAGTTATACGTTTTAGAAGACAACAAAACACGAATAGGATGTATTGTTATTTCTACTTTTATGGACAAAGAGTATCTCCCCATTACTTGGTTAAGCAAAAACGAAAAAAATATATACATTCACCGTCTAGCCATACACCCTAAACATCAAGGCAAAGGTTATGCCCAGAAATTAATGGATTTTGCAGAACAATTTGCCCAAAATAACAAGTTTAGTTCCGTAAGGTTAGATACCTTTTCGCAAAACAAAAGAAATTTGAAATTTTACGAACGTCGAGGTTATCAAAGATTAGCTGAAATTTATTTCCCAAAACAGAGTACACATCCTTTTTATTGTTACGAATTAGTATGGTGAGCACAAACATAAGTTTTAAGCATATTAACAAATTGGCAATTCCAGCTTTAATTGCCGGAATATCCGAGCCTATATTGTCCTTAACCGATGCGGCCATAGTAGGTAACATAGCCATTAATGCCACAGAATCGTTGGCCGCGGTAGGTATTGTAACTACTTTTTTATCGATGTTAATTTGGGTTTTAGGTCAAACCAGAAGTGCTATTTCATCTATCGTGTCGCAATATGTTGGTGCCAATAAACTGGATAAGATTAAAAATTTGCCTGCCCAAGCAATTTTTTTAATTACCTCCTTAAGCCTTTTAATCATTATTGGTACATATCCCTTTGCCAATTTTATTTTTAAACTTTATAATGCCTCTGGTTTAATTTTAGACTATAGTGTCGTGTATTACAAAATTCGCGTATTTGGCTTTCCGTTTACACTTTTTACCATTGCCGTTTTTGGAGCTTTTAGAGGTTTGCAAAACACCTATTACCCCATGATAATTGCTATTATTGGAGCTGTAATAAATATAGTTTTAGACTTTGTTTTGGTTTATGGCATTAAAGGTTACATACCAGCCATGCACATTAAAGGCGCCGCCTATGCGAGTGTAATTGCGCAAATAACAATGGCTGTTTTATCGGCGTATTATTTGCTTAAAAAAACGATAATTCCTTTAAAGTTAAGTTTTCCTTTTAACAAAGAAATTAATCGTTTTGCTTTAATGATTCTTAATCTGTTTGTACGCACTATTGCCTTAAACGTTACGCTTTATTACGCTAGTGCTTTTGCTACGAGTTATGGAGCCAACTATATTGCAGCTTACACTATTGCCATTAACTTATGGTTTTTAGGCGCTTTTATTGTAGATGGTTATTCTAGCGCAGGAAATATTTTATCTGGTAAATTATACGGCGGAAAAGAATACAATTTACTCATTACCCTAAGTAATAAACTTATAAAATACGCGATTATTTTAGGGGTCGTAATCGCCGTACTTGGAGGCCTGTTTTATTATCCGATAGGGGCTATATTTACCAAAGAGCCCGAGGTTTTAGAACAATTTTATAAGATTTTTTGGTTGGTTTTAGCTATGCAGCCCTTATGTGCTATGGCTTTTATTTTTGATGGTATTTTTAAAGGTTTAGGAAAAATGAAGGCCTTGCGAAACGTCCTTTTAGTAGCCACCTTTTTAGTTTTTATTCCTATTTTATTCTGGTTAGATGCTTTAGATCTCGAGCTTTACGCCATTTTTATAGCACTAACATTCTGGATTGTCGCGAGAGGCTTTCCATTAATTATTATTTTTAGAAAAACATTTATACCCCTTTCAAAAAACAATTAACTTTGGGTTTTAATTGATGCTAAGTAAAACAAACTATTACAATGCTCGTATTACTAACCTTTTTTATTCAAATAAATATAGAAGAGAAAATTAAAAACGCACCAGATTCAAGTTATGGTATTGGCGTGTTTATAGGTTCTATGTTACCTTTTGTTACCCTTGTATTTATAGCTTATTTAATTTATAGATATAATAAAAATAGAATGGATAACGACTAGATGTTTTGAGTATTCATCAAAAAATAACTTTAAAATCAGTAAAATCCTTGGTTTAATTTTATAATGGCACAGGAGGTAAACACTAAAAAGAAGATGTTATCTTTGCGCTGCAAAAATTATCATATTATGAGCAATATTCGTATTACAAAACAATTTTCTTTTGAAACTGGTCACGCCCTATATGGCTACGATGGTAAGTGTAAAAATGTACACGGCCACAGCTACAAGTTATCGGTAACCGTTTACGGTACACCTATTACAGACACCGATAATGTTAAACTTGGGATGGTTATAGATTTTGGCGATTTAAAAAAAATTGTAAAAGAAGAAATTGTCGACGTATTCGATCACGCCACGGTTTTTAATAAAAACACACCACATGTAGAATTGGCTAAAGAGCTTGAAAACCGAGGTCATGACGTGCTTTTAGTAGATTACCAGCCTACTAGTGAGATGATGGTAATAGATTTTTCTAAAAAAATTAAAAGCCGCCTACCTAAACACATTACATTACACTCATTAAAACTACAAGAAACCGATACCTCTTATGCCGAGTGGTTTGCTGCCGATAATGTTTAATTACAGGCAACATGACATTCTTAATTTAGTATGAGGCTAGCATATTAGAGGTTTTTTAAAACACTAACTTTTAAAAGTGTTGTCTAACTTTTTTAATGCTAATTTGATTTTGTTTTGAACAAAAAAAAGCCACCCGATAGATTGTCTGGGTGGCTTTTTAATATGATATAACTTGCTAAAAACGATGTCCGGTATGCAAGATGTATTACAGTGTAAAAACATTATTTGATTTATCTGTATCGGCCATCATGTTTGTAGGATCTATTTGCACCGTTTTTATAGTTTTTGGTGTTTTAAAAGTATAGGTTGGATAAGCCCAAGCCCAGTCGCCTATTATAGTGGCTTTAGTTGGTTTTTCACCACGCATCATTTGTAAGGGAATGTAAAAATCTTCCGTGCTACCATCGGTGTATGTTACGGTTAAATCTAAAGGCATTGGCATAAGGCCGATACGCTCTAGGGTAATGGTATTGTCTTTTACAGTCTTAATGCTATAATCTATAGTATTTGTAGTTTGCGCAAAATCTATATGATACCAATCCAGTTCAAAATCGGTGATCTTTTCGGCAGTTCTTACAAAATCGAAAGGTTTCGGGTGTTTAAAAGCAAAATCGTCGAAATATTTTTTAATGGTTTTTTGTAAGTTTTCTTCACCAATAATATAGCCTAATTGCGCTAAATACACAGCACCTTTACTATATGCCGATGCCCCATATGTACTGTTAAAATTATAACGGTCTGCATGGGTAGTTAGCGGTTGTTCTAAATTAGAGTTGGCCAAATTTATATAGGTTTTATAGGCGCGTTCAAGTGGGTTTTCCTTTCCTTCATTCATAACAGCATTCATAGCGTGATTACTAATGTACACCGTAAATCCTTCGTCTATCCATTCGTGCTTGGTTTCGTTTGTGGCTAGCAAAAACTGAAACCAAACATGTGCCAGTTCGTGAGCTGTAACTCCAACCAAACTTCCAAAGCTTCGTTTTCCAGTTATTAGGGTACACATGGCATACTCCATACCGCCATCGCCGCCTTGAATTACAGAATATTGATCATAGGGATACTCGCCAATATGCTTGCTAAAAAACGCCATTAAATCGACCGTTTTGGGTTGAAGGTTTTTCCAATTTTCTAATTCAACCGTATTCAAATTATCCTTGTAGAGAAAATGAAGTTTAGGGCCATTTGGTATTTGTACAACATCGTGAATGTAGTCTGGATCTGCAGCCCAAGTAAAATCGTGTACATTAGGGGCTTTAAAATGCCAAGTAAGTTTATCGGTATCTGGACGGTTTACCGTGCCTGTTTCGTAACCATAACCTATTTGGTTTGGGTTTTGTAAATACCCCGTGCCTCCTATAATATAATTTTTATCGATGCTAATTTTTACATCAAAATCACCCCATACACCGTGAAATTCTCGACCTATATAGGGGTCTGCGTGCCAACCTTCAAAATCATATTCGGCTAATTTTGGATACCATTGAGACATCGATAAGGCAACACCTTCTTTACTATTTCTGCCCGAACGACGTATTTGAACAGGCACTTGAGCATCAAAATCCATATTAAAGGTAACACGTTCTCCCGGCTGGATAGGTTTTGCTAATTTAACCTCTAAAACAGTGCCAACGGTTTCGTGTTCTATGTCAACACCATTTTGTTTTAAGCTATTAACTTTAATATAACCAATTTCGTTAGGTTGTAATTTGCTAATTCTATCGCCAACTCTAGAGTCTGGATCTGCTATGGTTCTAGATCGCACATCCATTTCACTCCCTGGTTGAAACGCATTAAAGTAGAGGTGATAGTAAACACGGTTTAAAACATCAGGTGAGTTATTGGTGTAAACCAACTCTTGTTTGCCCTGGTATTGATAAGTGTTTACATCCATATCGATTTCCATTTTATATTCGACATGTTGTTGCCAATATCCCGGTATTTCTGTAGATGATACGGAGAACGACTCACTTTCTGTGGTTGTTAAAGTTTTCTGACTATGACAAGACCATAGCAACAGCGATAAACTAAAAATAGAGAGGATTAACTTTTTCATGGGTGTTATAATTTTTTATATCTAAAAATAAATTGTTGGCACATACGTCCTAAACTTTTACAACAAAAGAGACGTTTTAGGTCTCTTTTGTTGTAAAACACTAAGTTTTTAAAGTTTTGAGGCCATAATTAAGGCATTATAAGCGTTAACCATTTTAGAGGATTTTGATAAGTCTGCAAAAGGCTTGACGTTATTAGTATCGCCACCAACAATAACTTTAGTCTTAACAGCCAGACCAGAATCCAGAATAACTTGTTTTACTTGAGCCGCGCTTAATTTTGGGTAATACGAACGAATTAATGCCGCAACCCCAGCAACTCCTGGGGCAGCCATAGAAGTGCCGCTAATGCTTTTATATTCGTTCTCTGGGAACGTAGAGTATACTGCCGATCCTGGAGCAAAGACATCTACATTTCTTTTGCCGTAGTTAGAAAAACTAGACACCATTTTAGAGCCATATCTTGAGGTTAACGAACCTACTCGAATATAGGTGTTAGAAACTTCTACGAAATCTACATTATCATCTGGAAAGTTTGGTGCGACATCAATATCTTCGCTAGAATTACCAGCGGCGTGTACAAATATAACATCATTATCTGAAGCATATTTTATAGCATCTCTCACCCAATTGGCGTGTGGAGAAAACGATTTGCCAAAACTACCGTTAATAATGTGAGCTCCATTGTCTACAGCATAACGAATGGCTAAAGCTACATCTTTATCGTACTCATCGCCATTTGGCACAGCTCTAATAGCCATGATTTCTACATTATTGGCAACACCGTTAGCGCCAAGACCATTATTGCGCACTGCCGCTATAATTCCTGCCACGTGTGTGCCGTGAGATTCTGCTTTTTTTACGGGTTTAACGTTTGGGTTACCGTATCCAGTATCGCTTAAATCGTTTATGTCGTCGCCAGTAGTTCGTCCTGAAAAGTCTTTGTTAAAGTGGTAATTTAAGCGCTCGTTGATGCTTACCAAAGCCTCATTAATTTCTTCTATAGCTTCAGATAGTGACGATTCGTTGATATCCATGTTTTTTGCCATTTGAATGGCTTGAGATAAGGCTTGGTCTTCTGTTTTAATAGCTTTTACTTCATCAATGGTGTAATCACTTTTACCAAAATGCTTCGTTAAAATGTCGTCTGCATTTTTAATGGCTTGAGCAATTTGCTCGTATCTTGTTTTAGTGCCTAAGTATTTCTGAGTTTCTTTTTCTAATAAAGCAACAGCTTCGTTGTACCTTGGGTTTGAAGTTTCTCCACTGGCAATTAATCGTACGTATTCTAACTGCTCGTCGTAGGCATCGCCTAAGAAGTTCCAACCGTGAATATCGTCTACATAACCATTATTATCGTCGTCTATGCCGTTATTAGGAATTTCATCTTTGTTGGTCCAAATCACTTCGTTTAAATCTTCGTGATCAATATCGATTCCAGAATCTATAACTGCTACAATGACTTTTTTACCTTTTTTATTTTTAATGATTTCCTGGTATGCGCGATCTACACTCATTCCTGGAATGGTGTCTTTAATCAAGTCTAAATGGCCCCAGTGTTTTTTTTCGGCTTCGGTTAGTTCTGAAACTTTTAATGGTATAGCATCAATATTTTCAACAGGGGTTGCAATAACACTTGCAGTGCTGCCACAACCGTAAAATACGGTTGCTATAAATACGGATGCTAAGAATAATCTAGATAATTTCATTGTTTTTTAATAATTAGGTGTTAGTTAAATATCTCTTTAGTGGTGAATGTACGGTCAAGGCGCACGCCTTTTTCGGTGTGTTTTACTGTAATAATTTCGTTGTGCGCGTCGTGCTCTAAAAATAAATAGTAATTGTTGTTCGCGGCAATATTAAGAAATTTTTCTTTTTCGTCTAAAGTTAATAGGGGCCTCGTATCGTAACCCATAACATAAGGTAAGGGCAAGTGGCCAACCGTTGGCAGTAAGTCTGCCATAAAACAAATGGTTCTGCCTTTGTAATTTATCATGGGAATCATTTGCTTGTCGGTGTGCCCATTAGCAAAAAATATATCAAAACCCAGTTCGGAGTTTTTAAGTAAATCGGTTTCTGGAAGTGTGGTAAACTTTAATTGGCCACTCTCTTCGATAGGTAAAATATTTTCTTTTAAGAAGGATGCTTTTTCTCTTCTGTTAGGTTGGGTTGCCCATTGCCAATGGTGTTTGTTACTCCAATAGTGGGCATTTTTAAATGTGGTTTCGTAACCTGTTTTATCGGCGTTCCATTGTATACTGCCGCCACAATGATCGAAATGTAAATGGGTTAAAAACACATCGGTAATATCATCAGGATGAAAACCGTGATAATTTAGCGAATCCTTTAAATTGTGGTTTCCCCAAGGGTGGTAATACCCAAAAAACTTGGCCGACTGTTTATCGCCCATACCATTATCGATTAAAATAAGACGCTTACCATCTTCAATAAGCAAACAGCGCGCTGTAAGGTCTATCATGTTATTAGCATCGGCAGGATTGGTACGTTGCCATAAGGATTTTGGCACAACACCAAACATAGCACCACCGTCTAACTTAAAATTTCCAGCATTTATGGGATATAGTTTCATACACGCGTAAAATTAACAAATCTATTGTGATATATGATTAGGCTTAAGAATATATTAAGGATTTTTCATTTTAATAGGGCCGAGAATGTTTTTTAAACGTTTCCCAAAATCGAATAAAGCTTTTGTTTCTTTTAAACTCGCTAGGCGTTCTTTTCTAAAAACAAGTAAGGCACTGCCATTAGATTCTATGTTGTAATAGGGGTTACTTTCGAAGAATCGGATTATTTTTTCATTAAAAAAAGCTCTAATTTCTTTTGGGTTATCACCCCTTAAATAAAAACGATTAGAAAAATCGTGGTGATCTCTAATATTAATATCTTTAAAGCCAGCAAAAGCGGCTACTTTTTCAATAAACCCTTCTTTGCTTAAAGTAAATTTTGGAATATTATGGCTTAGTTTTATGTGTAGCATCGAAGAGCGAATAACTTCTTTGGCAATAAATTCGCCTTCTGAGAACTCGATATCAAACAAACAAATATCACAGTTTTTGTCTGATAACCTATTGTAAACATGATTAATTTGTTTGGTATCAAAAAAACAAAAATCATTAAGAAAGGCCAGCTCTTTTTCCTTTTTAGAATTATAGATAAAGTCGTAGTCTTTAGCTAAAGCTTTCATATTTGTTTGGCGCTTAGTTAAACTGGTTTTCCTTTTTTTGGGAGCAGCAAGTAGGCGTCTTAAAGCAAATGGATGTTTAGAATCTGTATCGTGCATATCTAAACCAATAACCTCAAATTGACCACCGCGTTTAGTAAACAGTTCTTGGTAGCTATGCATGTTTTCCATAACAGTATGGTCTACAAATTTACACAAGGAAAAGTCGACAATAACGGTTTCGTTTTCTGGTACGGCATCGAGTTGTTTTTTAAGCTTATAGAAATTTAAAAAACTACAAAAATGCTTCACACTAATGTAAAAATTGTTTTCATCACTGCTTTCTCTAAACATTAAAACGTTGGGTTTAAAAACGTTTTTTAGAAATAAGCCTATGCTCTTATTTAGAATAAAATGAATGAGTAAAGTGGTACATACACCAGCAATTATACCATTAATTATCCCCATTTTTAGGGTTACAATTAGGGTGATAAAAAAGATAATTAACTGTTCTTTACCAATACGGAAAACCGTTCTAATAATGCGTGGTGATGCCAGTCGATAGCCCGTGTACACAAGAATAGCCATTAAGGCCGGTAAGGGGATTCTGGTAAGATCTTGATTAAATATACCAATAAAAAGAATTAAAAAAATAGCATGAAAAAAATTAGACGTTCTATTGCTGGCACCATTATTAACGTTTACCGAGCTGCGGGCAATAACGGTTACTACATTTAGGCCGCCCAGAAACCCGCTTCCAATAGTGGCTACACCTAACGCTTTAAGGTCTTTATTAACGTTCGATCGTCTTTTTTGTGGGTCTAATTTATCGATCGCTTTAATACTTAAAAGCGACTCGATACTCGAAATAAATGTTAGGGCTAAAACACTGCTCCAAAAAGGAAAAGTTCCAATACTGCTAAAATTAGGGGTGGGGATGTCGGCAAAAACATTTTGAATGGTTGGCATGCTAGAAATCATGAATTCTTTAGCAATGGGATTGGGTTGTTTTAATACAAACTCGAAATAATAACTAAAGCTAATAGACAAAATAACAATCCACATCGGAGCGGGGATAAGTTGAAAATATTTATTTCTTATTTTTGAGTAAAACAGCATGATGGCAAGGCTTGTTAATCCTACTAAAGCAGCATAAATTAAGCCTTGGTCTTGGTAATTTAAGGCCTTATAAATAGTGAAAGGAATCTCGAGAAGGTATTCTAAAGTGTCTTCTCTTTCAATTTTGTTTGCCAACATGATATGAAACTGTTTTCCTAAAATTATTAGGCCAATGGCAGCAAGCATACCTTGAATTGCCGATGATGGAAAAAAATTGGCAAGGGCACCCATTCTAAAGTACCCAAGACTCATTAAAAAAAGCCCAGAAAAAATAATTGCCATGTATGCGTTTTCCAAACCAAGAGTCGAAATGGTGACTAAAAGCACTCCGACTAAACCATTTCCTGGACCGGTAATAGTAACGTGGCTTCCACCTAAAATGGAAACTACAATACCACCAACAATGGCGGTAATAACTCCAGAAATGGGTGGAGCATCACTGGCCATAGCAAGTCCTAAACCTAAGGGTAAAGCAATGAGACTTACCACAAAACCAGAAAATATATTTTGAGGTAGGGTTTTTAAAAAATAGTTTATTTTATTGGTTTTTGTCTTCATCGCAGGATTAAAACATCGGTTGGTAATTCGGCTAAAATATGTTCCATATCATGTGTAAAAAGGCGGTCCCAATAGCTTATTTTTGGTGGTGCTGGCATCACCAAGAGATCGGCACGTAAAATTTCTGCATAATGGCCAATAGAATAGCCTTTTTTACCATAAATAGGCTGCAATTTTATGGTTTTGTTTTTTGTAAAGGCTTTAGGAATATGTTTTATAATTTCTTTTATTCTAGCATTTTCTCTCCATTCAATGCGTTTTTTTATGAGGTTAGCACGCTTTAAAGATACATGGTCTTCTACTTTTACAGAAATTTGATTTTCCATAACCTCTTCGACAATGGTGATTTTTTCAGAGCTTAATTTTGTAGCGACGTAAAAAGCAGTTTCTATGGTCTGTTCTGTTTTGTTATCTTTTAGCCCGTTTACAACGATATGTTGGCAAGGAACACGCCTAACCGAAGGCTTAATAAGTAATAAAATTGAGCACTTTGCTTGGCGGGCAATTTTTCTCGATATTAAACCCGCTTGATAATTAAAAAAACGATCGCGTTCTACTGCTCCTAAGATTAAAAGATCTATTTCTTTTTCCTTAGAGGTTGATAGGATAACATCAACAGGTTTACCTGATTTAAAAACAATAGCATAATCTAAGTGATTGGGTTCAAAATGCGCTAAGATTGTTTTAATAGCCGTCACTTTTTCATTAGATTTTTCACCAATATGGATTAAAAAAAGTTTAGAATTTAAAGACAATGCTAACCTGGACGCCTCAAAAATATTGGCTTTTAAATTCGGCGAAAAGGCAACACCAATTCCTATATTTTTAAATGGTTGTAGAGACACTGAGTTAATAATTTTTCAAGAAAGTTTAAAGATAGTATTTTTTAAAAACATCAACTCGTCTGTTTTCCTTAATTTAGTGCTTTTAAAAAACACTCATGATAGAATTAGCAGGTATTATTATTTTGGGAATACTAGCGCAATGGGTAGCTTGGAAACTTAAAATCCCTGCTATTTTACCATTAATTTTAATAGGTTTGTTTGTTGGACCTATCGCTGCCGAATTTTTTAGCGAAGATGGTAAAAAATGGATAGAACCTATTTGGGACGGCGAAAAAGGGCTTTTTCCAGGCGATAGTTTGTATTATTTCGTATCCCTTTCCATAAGTATTATTTTGTTTGAAGGAGGTCTTACTCTAAAACGCGCAGAAATTAGAAATGTAGGCCCCGTAATTACAAAGTTAATTACCTTAGGTGCTGCTGTTACATTTTTTGGCGGCGCTATTGCTGTGCATTATATCTTTAATTTAGCCTGGGATATTTCGTTTTTGTTTTCTGGATTAATAATTGTTACGGGACCCACCGTAATATCTCCAATTTTGAGGAATATTCCGCTTAAAAAAGATGTTTCGGCAGTTTTAAAATGGGAAGGTATTTTAATTGACCCAATTGGTGCGCTAGTTGCGGTATTGGTATTTGAATTTATAAGCGTAGGTGGTGGGGGTGGTTTTACAAAAACAGCCCTAATGGAGTTTGGAAAAATTTTACTCTTTGGTACTACTTTTGGATTCACGTTTGCCCACGCGCTTGCCTTTGCGATTAACAAAAAATTAATTCCCCATTATTTATTAAATGTGGTCTCTCTCTCCACAGTGTTATTGGTGTTTGTGGAGTCTGAAGTGTTTGCTCACGAATCTGGACTGTTAGCAGTTGTGGTTATGGGTATGGTTTTGGGTAATAGTAAATTAGAAAACCTTAAAGAATTGCTCCATTTTAAAGAATCGTTGAGTGTTTTGTTAATTTCTATTTTGTTTATTTTACTAGCAGCCAATATTGATATTGAAGATTTAATGCTGCTCTATAACTGGGAAACTGTTATCCTTTTTGCGGTGGTTGTTTTTGTTATTAGGCCAATTGGTGTGTTTTTAAGTGCAGCCGGATCTAATTTACAACTCAACGAAAAATTATTTATTAGTTGGGTAGGGCCACGAGGTATTGTGGCTGCTGGAATCGCATCGTTATTTGGCAGTAAATTACTTAAACTAGAGGTTGCAGGTGCCGAGTATATTACGCCTCTAGTGTTTATGATTGTTTTAGGTACTGTGCTGTTTAACGCTACCACAGCTCGACTATTCGCTAAAATGGTGGGTGTGTTTTTAACCGAGTCTGAAAGCATTCTAATTGTTGGTGCTTCTAAATTTTCTAGATTAATAGGCCATTATCTGGAAACAAACGGTAGGCACGTGGTGTTAATTGACAGTAACGAAAGGCATATTGAAAAAGCTAAAGAATTGGGTTTAGAGGCCAAAATCACCAATATCTATTCTGATACTTTATTGGATAATGTAGAGCTAAATGATGTGGGCTATTTAATGGCCTTAACAGGAAGTCCGGATATAAATAAATACGCCATAGATAAGTTTGGAAAACAATTTGGTGAGAATGGGTCATACCGCTTGGTGAGTAAAAGCGAAATGCTAGATGAAAACAACAACCCCAGAGAAGGCTTATTTTCGCATACAGACGATTTTAACGCTTTAACCGAATTAACCGATAGGCACCCCTCAATTCAAGAAATAGACTTACGAGATAATGCGCATTACGAAAGCTTGATAGACATTACTAACAACAACAAAGATATTATACCGCTTTTTATTAAAGATAATGAAGGGATTTTACATATTATTTCTTCTTATAATTTAGAAGTCGATACCATTGAAAAAGGGTTTCAACTGGTGTATTTAGGAAAGCCTTTTGATGTCGAACAGTTGTAGTAATAGTATGGTTTGTGGAATTTTTAAGGTGTAAAATTACTATCATTTTAAACCTCAAACTTTCAATCAATAAACAGGAATCATTTTTTAAATCCCTATCGAAAAACAGATGAATTTTATCGGCGAAATAATTATTTTCGTTTATTATTTAGAATGATTAAAAATTGTATTGTATTTTTACCATAAATTTCAAAATATTGGCTGCTACAAAATCACGTGTTATAAGAACAAGAAAGGTTCTTAAAAGCAGGTGTTTTGCCTTTGAAGCCTTTAAAAAAATAATTATGAAAAAACTCTTTTTAGCCAGTTTAGTAACGGTATTAATGGTTTCTTGTAAAAAAACCACTAATGATAAACAGGTGGCCAGACCAGTTGTACAAGAAGTAAACGTGTATACGCACAGGCATTATCCCGCCGATCAAAATTTATTCAACACTTTTGAAACTCAAACTGGGATTAAGGTAAATGTGGTTAACGCTAGTGCCGATGAGCTTATTCAAAAAATGACTCAAGAGGGTAATCGATCTCCTGCTGATGTATTGATTACTGTAGATGCGGGTCGATTAGTGCGTGCTGCAAATAGCGATTTGTTACAATCTATTAATTCTGAAATTCTTAATACAACCGTGCCTTCCTATTTAAGAGATGAGAATAACCGATGGTTTGCCTTGACCAAGCGTGCAAGAATTATTGCCTATTCAAAAGATAGAGTAAAACCCGAGCAACTTTCTACATACGAAGACTTGGGCGCTAATGTTTGGAATAAAAAAATATTAGTACGGTCTTCAGGAAACATATACAATCAATCTTTACTAGCTTCTATTATTGCACATACTGATGAGGCTACGGCTAAGAATTGGGCAGAGCAGGTATTGAATAATATGGCACGTGCACCAAAAGGAAACGACCGCGATCAAGTAAAAGCTGTTGTTGCTGGCGAAGGGGATATCGCTATTGTGAATACCTATTACATTGGTAAACTACTCAACTCCAAAGACCCAGAAGAGATAAAAGCTGGTCAAGGTGTTGGTATCTTTTTCCCAAACCAACAAGGGCGCGGTACGCACATTAATATTAGTGGAGCAGGGGTTGCAAAATATGCTCCAAATAAAGCCAACGCCATTAAGTTTTTAGAGTTTTTAGTTAGTAAAGAAGCACAAAAAGTTTTTGCAAATACTAATTACGAGTATCCTGTAAATCCAGAGGTACCTGCCTCTAGCTTATTAGAGTCTTGGGGCACTTTTAAAGAAGATAAGCTCAACTTGTCTGCCTTGGGAGAACACAATAAAAAAGCGGTAATTCTTTTTGACCAAGTCGGGTGGAAATAAAAAAATTGAAGCGGAAAAAAATTACATACCTGAAAAGGGATTTTAACAAATGGTCAATAGCTACATTGGCCATTGTTGTATTTATAGGACTACCCATTTATACTATAGCCATACGTTTGTTTTCAGGTCCTGGCGAAACCTGGCAACATTTAGTAGATCATGTGCTTTTAGATTACCTTTTCAATTCGGGGGTGCTTTTACTAGGGTGCATCTTGTTTACTCTGGCTCTGGGTGTTTCATCGGCATGGATTGTTAGTCGTTACCGCTTACCCTGTCATAAAATATTAGAATGGTTGCTTATTTTACCGTTGGCCTTTCCTTCTTATATTACCGCATACGCCTATGCTGGTTTTTTTGATTATGGAGGTAGTTTAATGCGGCTTTCCGAAGTTTTGGGACTTAAAGCGTTTCGAGTAGATATTATGAATGCGACTGGTCTTGTTTTTGTGCTAAGTGTATCCTTATTTCCCTATGTTTATGTAGCTTCTAGGGCTGTTTTTATATACCAATCTGGACGCTTGATTGAAGCGTCAAAACTTTTAGGTGCCAACGAAATAAAAACCTTTTTTAAAATTGTATTACCCATGGCACGACCTGGCATTTTTGCGGGTTTATTGTTGGTAATTATGGAAGTGTTAAACGATTATGGCGCCGCAAAGTATTACGGTGTGAGTACCTTTACCACAGGTATTTTTAGAGCCTGGTTTGCTCTAGAAGAACCAGCTACTGCTATTTATTTGTCTGCCTTATTATTGCTTATTGTTTTTACTTTTATTTTTTTGGAGCGTTGGCAGCGCCGCAAGAAAAGCTACGAACTAGCTTCAAGGAGTAGTATAAGACTTCCAAAAATAGCAGTCTCTAAGCGCAAAACTTACCTCTTTTTGTGTGTGGTGTTACTACCCATATGCTTAGGTTTCTTGTTGCCCGTTTTACAGTTGGGGTATTGGGGTATATTGACTTTTGAAAGTGTGGCCTCTAGCGCTTTTGTCATGATTACTTTAAAAAGCTTGGGTATGGCTGTATTAACGGCTTTACTTACCGTCTTAGTGGCGTTAATGACCTTGTATTTTCCGGTTTGGAATCGCGTTAAATGGCTAAGAAAAACTAGCAATCTAGTTATTTTGGGTTATGCCGTTCCCGGTGCTGTTCTAGCCATTGGTGTTATGATACCTACCTTGCATTTTGATCGCTGGTTAATTGCTATGGCTGAGGCCTTTTTTAATGCGGAACTTAGCCTTTGGTTAAACGGAACACTTGCTGTATTATTATATGCCTATGTTATACGTTTTTTAGCCGTAGCGGCAAATCCTATTCTATCCAACAAGTTAAAACTGAAACCCTCCATTTCTGATGCTTCTAGACTACTAGGTTACGGCCCATTTAAAACATTTTTAAAGATAGATCTACCGCTCTTAAAGCCCGGTTTATTAGCCGGTTTTATTCTTGTTTTTGTAGATGCCATGAAAGAACTACCCCTTACACTTATCTTAAAGCCCTATAATTTTAATACCTTGGCGGTAAAAGCTTATGAGTATGCTAGTGATGAACAGGTAATGGAGGCTTCCTTACCCGCCTTGTGTATTGTTTTAACAGGTGTTGTGCCAATTATTTTATTAAATAGGTTTATTCTCAATGACAAATATCAATAACATAGCGCCACTGCTGGAAGTTAATGCCTTATCTAAATCCTATGCCAGTCATGATTATGTGATCGATGAGGTAAACTTGCGGTTAGAACAGGGTAAAGTTATGGCTTTAGTGGGCGAGAGTGGCAGTGGTAAAACAACTTTAGTACGATTAATTGCAGGTCTTGAAACGCCCGATTCTGGCTCTATTTCTATAGGAGGCCAATGTGTCACTTCAAATGAGACCTTTATCCCACCCGAATCCCGAAAAGTAGGTATGGTTTTTCAAGACTATGCCTTGTTTCCGCATCTCACAGTTATACAGAATATTGTTTACGGTTGTAAGGATATTGAAAAAAAAGATTTAAAAGCGCTGCTAGAAATGGTTGGGCTCTTGGGTTTCGAGCAAAGGTACCCGCATCAACTTTCGGGTGGCCAACAGCAACGCGTTGCTTTGGCTAGAGCCTTGGCACCCAGACCGCGATTATTAATTTTAGACGAACCTTTTAGTAATCTAGATGTGGGTTTAAAACTGCAATTGCGCAGCGAGATTTTTAAAATTATTCAACAGCTTGGTATTACAGCTATTTTTGTAACGCACGATACCCAAGATGCTATAATGATTGCCGATGAAATTGTCGTGCTTAAAAAAGGCCAAATTGTACAGCAGGGCAATGCTTCATTTCTATTTAATTGTCCGAATAGCTTATATGTAGCTGCGCTTTTTGGCTCTGTAGTGCCCTTAAATTTAGAAGATTTAAAGTATTTTAATTTTACTGGAAAGCTGGACGAAAAATATGCCATTAGAATGGAGCAGTTTCAAGTTAATGCACACAGTGCTTTTAAAGCGGAAATCACCATCTTAAAAAGTTTGTTTTTTGGGCAACATTATCTCAATACCTGTAAATTGCCCAATGGGAAACTCATTAGTTTTACATCGGCACAAGAACTTCGTGGCAACCTGCAATTGGGCTTTGAATTGGAGGCTATTTTGGTGTTTCGAAACCTTAGGACTTAATCCATATTAAAAATGTGTTTTAAAAGGATTTTGGCTTATTTATAGAAACATAGACCTAGATAGTGTTCGAATTTAGGAAGAAGTATATGTCAAATTTAAAGCCAAGACAAGCTTTTCAACAACGCGAGAATCTTAATTTCGGTCTAGACTTGTACTATTTTGTGTTTAGAGTACGGTTTTATAGAGGCAAACAATAATGTATAAACGTTTGTTATACGAATAATATACTCTTATTTAAATTCTATCAGTGAATTTCAGAATTATAAGCAAGGATTTAAAAACGCATTTAATTTAATAAAAAACGGACATAACCTCTGTTGATACCGGGCTAATTTAAAAGTACAGTTTTTAAAACAACAAATATGTTGCTAAATGTAACTTTAATTCTATTAAAATTTCATTAAATTAGTAAATTAATCACATAGTGTGGATATAGACAATTGACTATATCCAATTGTTGGGCACAATTTGATAAACCATAAATCATATGAATAAACAAATAGGATTAAAAGAAGCTATTTCTATCGGAATTGGAGGAATGGTTGGTGGTGGAATTTTTGCAGTCCTTGGGCTTGCAGTATCACTCGCCAGAGGAGGAACACCAATAGCATTTTTATTCGCTGGAATTTTAGCATTAATCACTTCTTATAGTTATGTTAAGCTATCAAAAAAATATCCTGACAGAGGAGGAACTGTTAAATTCATCAATCAAGGTTTCGGGAAATCAGTTTTTAGTGGAGGGATTAATAATCTCTTGTGGATAAGTTATATCATTATGCTCTCTCTTTATGCTTCGGCATTTGGGTCTTACGCACCAAATTTATTCGAATTAACCAACGACAAAATAATTGATTCACACATTTATGCAAGTGTAATTATTGTTTTAGCTACAGCGATTAATTATTATAGTATTGCTGTAGTAGGCAAAATAGAATCTTACGCAGTAATTATCAAGTTGGTAATTCTAATTTCCTTCATTTTTATTGGTGCTTATGGATTAATTGGTAATCCAAATGTTGCTCAACTTGCAGTCACAAATTGGGAAGCACCAATAAAGTTGTTTGCCGGCGGAATGGTAATTTTTGTTGCTTATGAAGGATTTGAACTTATCGCTAATGCAGCACCTGATATCGTTAATCCTGAAAAAAATATTCCAAAAGCTTATTACTATTCTGTAATATTTGTGATCATACTATATATAATTATTGCTTTAGTAACTGTAGGCTCACTTCCTTTTGCAAAAATTGCAACAGCACAAGATTATGTTTTGGCAGAAGCAGCAAAACCAATGTTAGGAAAAGTTGGTTTTTCAATAATTACAGTAGCTGCATTAATTTCAACATTTTCCGCCATCAACGCATCTCTTTATGGAGGTAGTAAAGTGAATTATGAAATTGCAGAGGACGATGAGCTACCGCATCACTTTTTAGCAAATCTTTGGAATCAGCCTGTTGGTTTAATGATTACAGCAGTTGCAACATTAATTTTAGTCAACGTGTTAAAACTAGAAAGTATATCAACAGCAGGAAGCGTTGGTTTTCTACTCATTTTTGGTATCCTTAACCTTGTTGGGTATAGATTATCAAAAGAAACAGGAAGCAATAAAATAATTCCATTAATCGGTTTCGTTTTATGTATCATTGCTACAATAATTTTAATTAATCAACAATACACATCAAATAGTATTGGTGTAATAATCTCAATCGCCATTACTGGATTTTGCTTTTTAATGGAATGGATTTATAAAAAGACAGAAAAAAAATAAAATGGATAATCTACTAACTTTTTCAATTACGGTCTTTACTGGCTTTTTTGCTATTATGAATCCTATTTCTAATATGCCAATATTTCTTTCACTAGTAGAAGGTGCAGATAAAAAAACGAAACAAAGAATAAATTTAAAAGCTGTAGTAATTGCTTTTATCATTGTTTCTGTATTTGTTGTTTTAGGGAAATTTATATTCGAATTATTTGGAATAACAATACCTGCCTTTAAAATCACAGGTGGTATTTTAATTTTCTATGTAGGTTTTGAAATGCTACAATCCAAAAAATCAAATGTTAAACATCTAGAAAAAGTTAACATAGATGAAAACATAGCAGTTTCACCTTTAGCTATACCAATTTTAGCTGGACCAGGAACAATTGTTACAGCTATGAATTTCGCATCCCATTCTACTTATATTCATATTGGATTAGTAGTACTTGTTTTCGGAATAATGTGTTTATTAACTTATATAACATTTAGTTTAAGTGATTTTATTGCAAAAAAGATTGGAGACAACGTAATTTCAGTAATTGGAAAATTAATGGGACTAATTATTGCAATTATCGGAACAAGTATGGTTATAGAAGGAATTAAAATATCATTTAACATGGTAAAGTAAAGTGACATTGAACTGAATAAAAACTGTGCCCAACAATGTATTATATTAATTAACTCAAATAACCCCTATAAATAAAGGGTTTTAAAAGATGTATTTAAAAAGGGTACAACATAGGTACAACATTTTGACCTATAATTTGAAGTGATCTAAAAGCATAAAAAAACCGCTTCTAAATTAATAGAAACGGTTTTCAATATGTATTTAAACTTAAAGTTATTAAGCTGCCGTACCAGAGCCTAAATACACACTATTTGATACTTGTGTACCATCAGCAGAAACAAACGCCATAAATAGCTCTACTGTATCTCCTGCATAGGTATTCGGTATAGTAATTACTTGAGAACCTACAGTTCTATCTGCACCATTAAGAATAGATACAGATTCTTTTTTACTTGGATTGTAAACTAATACCATCGCTTTATCGGTTGCGTTTGCATTACCTTCTGCCGAGTTATCATCCCAATCAAAAGTTACTTGTCCTGGTGTTGCTAAATCGGTTGAACCATTTAAAACACTAGACAAAGAACCTCTACTCAATAAAGCTAAAGAATAATCGATTGTAAAGTTAGGTGCGATGCCTCCTACTGCATTATTTAACACATAAGACATAGCAGCATTAAATTCTGTTTTCTTAACAGCAAAAGCCTTATATCCAACTTTAATAAAATCGCTTGTCGCTTGAAGATACTCCAATGTAATAGTAAATTTATTACGTTGATTTACCTGACCTTCTGTTCGTGGATTCGCCACGCTTGCTGGCTTGATTCTGATGTAGTCAATACCTTTCCAACTACCGCCAATAATACTACCTACTTTTCCGGATAGACTTCCTAAAATACCTTGTGGAATTTTTCCCATTTTTATAACAATTTAAAATTAATACTTGTTCGGACTTGGTACGGACTTGATATTGCTTTTTAACCTTGTTTTCGTTACTAATATAACGAGAATTATGCCATTTTGTTACTGTTTTAGGGCTGTCTGATGCCTTTGCGTTAGGCTTCTTTACTTTGCATTAGTTTGAAACAATTACGGATGTATGCGACCTTTAAAACTGCCATTTTATCAATGACATTTTGTAGCTCTTTTTCCTTTTTACTGATAACCTCAATCGCTTTTATGTGTTTTTGCATCTGGTCGCTGACATTATGAGAGGATTTGACGCCATTTTTAAGCGTATTTCTGCAATCATCTATTGAGAGAAATGGAATAACACTACCTTTTAAATAATATGCGTAAAAACCGCCTATTTGTAGCATCATAGATAGATGAAACAGGGTGTTCTTTTCCTTTTCGGTTGAAGTTTGCAATACAAAACAGTTAGGACAAGGATTTGAGAGTGGTTTTCCACTGTTTAGACCTTTATTTAGGATGAAAAAATGAGGGTTTGAGTAAGTTTTTCCTGTACGGTGTGTTTTTAGTTCAAAAGTTGACATAGCTATCCAATTTAAAATTGCTCGCTACGCTTCGCTACATAATTTTTTTTGAAAAGAAAAAAAAGATAGCTACAGTTGTTGTGGCGTGGGTAAGGCTGTCAAGTTTTTTGGATAAAAGTTTTTTTGAGTTATAATGTTTAAATGAAAAATAAAATTGCTTGAAAAAAGTTTTATTCAAAACCCTTTAGGGCTTGAACTTTATAGCCTTGTGCGGCTGGCTGAGATAGCCACATATATTTGCTTCCTTTTTTTTTAATAACTATCTATTTTATGGTGTTTTAATAAAGATAGGATTTAAAAATGAAAAATATGTCGGCGATATTAAATGGATATTACGCCAATTAAAAACAATATTATTACTCGGTCTAATTATATGTGAATAAACAGCAGTTGTAGGATAATAAGATTCAGTATTATAAGTTTTACCATGACAAGTAGCAAATTCATTTTCTGTTCTGACTTTTTTGTCTAAATTCAGATAGTAATCTTCATTTGTTGCACATAAAAAAACACCTAAATCAACTGAATTACTTTGTATAAGATTATCTATTTTCTTTAAATCATTTATAATTTTCATTCTTATTTGTTTACCTCCAGAATTACTTTCCTTTTTGTGTGGGAATTTAAACTCAATACCTACACGATATACTTTATTTTTATCGACAATCTCAAAGTACAAATCAAGAAACTTACCATCTTTAAAATTGGCTTTAAAAAGGTCTTTCTCAAAATCAATATTTGTTACGTTTAAAACACGATTAGAAGCTAATGACCATGCAAATTTAAAGACTAACGTTTTTTCTGATGAAATCGTAATTACACTTTGATTTAAGGCCACTTCTAGCGAAGACCAAATTTTATTTATTTCTTTTTCAATGATTTTTAAGTCCATAAGTTAATATTTAAAGAGGTTAATTATTTCTTCTTTTTTATCGAAAACTAGATTAAAATTAAAGGTTTCGTTTCTACCATCTGTTGCGCTAATAGGATTGTATAGTTGTAATTTACCTGCTATCATAGTGATGGCTCTATTTGTATGAGGGAAATATTCCGATATGAGCGAGTAGTCATCATATTTATACTCTTTTGTAGCATTATCATATTTATATATAGATAGTGTAGCAAAATCAATGAGGCACTTTACACCTAACAAATCAATTTTAAAACAGCAAACAACACGTATTTCTGAATTAACTAGAAAAAACTCCAAAAAATGAATATCTTGAAAAGCACTTACGTCATTGGTATTTATGTATACTAGATTATTACCTGTATATTCTAAATATAAATGACCTAAAAATACTTTCGGTGGCTTATTTATTTTCATGACTAATTAATTGTTTTTGAGGTGGTTATTACAACAATATAACAAACTTTTTTATAAAAAAAATGTCAATTTGTTTGGTTTATATTTTTTGATATATTTTAAAAAATGTATGTTTTATTAGTAAAAAATTATGTATGGATTGGACTTAATTATATATATTACATGGAACAATAAATTCAACTTTTCTGGGGAAATAACACTTAAAAAAATAGGTTATAGTTCGTTTTTGAGCGTTGGATGAAGCGCTTGTATGGGTATTGGTTTAAATAGTTGTTTGATAAAACAGCATTTAAATTAATACTTATACAGGACTTTTAGACGATAGCTTATTGCTTTTTTGAGGCACGAGAAAAAGGAATGTGCTATGGCGTAATACTAATTTTCTTAAACCTATTTTTTTATATCCTATTTCTTGGGTGGTGGGGAAAAGTGGTCTTTAATAGTTGTTAGTGAAATGAAACAAACAAAGACTTGAGGTAAGGAATACTTGGACTTAACGATGGTTTTGTGCAGTTGAATGAGATAACGGGCGTGTGTATGGTTAGTTGCGTGTTTAAGCAACTAATTTAGTAAACAAAAACGAACGCGAGAAAATTCCGAAGGAATTTTCCAAATAAGCACTTGCCAAAGCAATTAAATATACACGTCTGTTGTGTGTAGTTTTTTTATCCGACATTCACATTGAACATATAGCCAACTAATGCTGTCAGACCCATTGCGACAGTTCCCCAGAATGTAATTCGGATAATGGCTTTTCCAATACTTGAACCACCAGTTCTAGCTGCTAATGCTCCCAATACTATTAGAAAAAATAGGGCAAAACCATAAAGCGAATATTCCATACTCTTTAAAGGAAGAAATATCGTTACTAAAAAAGGAAGTAATCCTCCAACTGTAAATGCTGCACCTGAAGCAAATGCAGCTTGTATAGGTTTAGCTTGACTAATTTCATTAATTCCTAATTCATCCCTAATATGCGCTCCCAATGCATCGTGTTCCGTTAATTCTTTAGCAACTGTTAAGGCAGTATCTTTTTTCAGACCTCTTTTTTCATAAATTTCCGCTAATCTTTCTAATTCGATTTCGGGCATTTCAGCCAATTCTTGCTTTTCACGTTCTATATCAGCTTTTTCCACATCAGTCTGCGAACTTACAGAAACATATTCTCCAGCTGCCATTGATAAAGCACCAGCAACTAGTCCTGCTAATGTTGCCAAAATAACGGGTTCTCTCAAATCACTTGCAGCAGCAACTCCAATCGCGATACTAGCAGTTGATAAAATTCCATCATTAGCTCCAAGGACAGCAGCTCTTAACCAATTACTTCTATGTATATAATGATTATCTAAATAATTGTCTAATTCCTCTGTTTTTTCTGTCATTTCTATTGTTTGTTCAAATTACACACAACTAGTTATATGGCATCTAATATACACTTTTTTGGGTATTATTATCGGGATAATAGGAAATTTTGTTCCCCTTTATCCGTCGTGCGTAAATGCTTTATGGCAAGATCCAATGGACTCTTGCCGTATTGTGTTTTAATGTAAGTGATATCGCTAACCCAAAGTTGTTCTGGCCGAGTAGGCACGTGGTCTTTCACCAGATTTTTATATTTTTTGTACATATGGTTTGAGTTTGTTGTAGTGATGTAATTTTTAGTTTTAGGAATCAAAAGGTTATTTAGTCTTAGGAATCGATAGAACTTGTCTCTACCTATTTTAATATCAGCGTTTATAAAGTCTTGTTTGAGTTCCGTATGTAGTTTAATACCACCAGTTTTCGAGCCTACTTGTTTGCGGTAGTCTTTAACCATCTTGATCATTTTTTGATGATCTATTTCTTTTTTTTGTTGTGTTTTGAGTCTTTTGTAGAAGGCTTGTTTAGATATCCCAAAACATCCATAGAGCCATTTTCTTTTATACGCTGTTTTTTCTTTTGCTCTATCTCTTTTGCTAATGTTTTGGGCAATGACTTTTTTGACATATCCACGCCTGTAATAAGTTCCATATCCGCGATAATGTCTTGTTGGAAGTCTTTTTGGAACTCCAGTTCTTCAATTTTTCCCTTTAACTTTTTAATTTCATCGTTTTTACTCATACCCGTATTTTGTTGTACTAAGGTACTGTATTTTCTTAACCAATAGGAAATAGTTGTTCTAGGAATATCATATTTTTTTGAAGCCTGGTTGTTGGATATCTGACCATTTAAGATTTGGTCAACGACTAAAAGTTTGGTCTCTAAAGTGGCTTTTTGGTAGCTTTTTTTTAGCCAGTGTTCATTTTGTGTTTTCATAAGTGACTGTAATTAATTGATTAATTTTTAGTCAACCTATTTCAGGAAAGTTCAGTGTCAAATGGCTACCAACTAATATTATTATCAATTAACCGAATCCTTAAAATGTTCGAATGTTTAATGTTTGTTCAAAATGTGGTTATATGTTCGGATGTGCGCGTTGGAATAGCGGATATTTTACATAATAGCAGTTATAGCGACAAAAATATAATAAAACGCCGTAGGCAACCATTGAAAGGATTTTTGCTCCTATAACTTGTATTATGTAACATAGCTTGGGTGAGTTTAGGGTTTTATGATAGAATAATAACAGAATAGCTTATTGCAGTTTGGTTTGATTTTATGAAAAACCAAAGCTGTAATATGCTATTACCTTAAAGACCAAAAAAACGCTAAACTTGCAGGGGTGAGCGGAACAACACAAAAGACAGAGGGTTTTTGCTTTTTCGCAAAAAACTGGGTTTTGGGTTGTGGGGAATTAGAACAGACTTAATTGGTCTTCTATTTTAGGTGTAAATGTGCCAATAATTACAAAAGGATTTTTAGATACGTAATGGTTGTTACGAGTAGTACCTAAATACAAAAAGATGTCTTTTGTCTTTGCAAAATCATCAAAGTATTTTTGTTTGACTTTTTCACAAGCTATTCCTTCATTGCCTTCTGCTCGTTTAAGTGAGTTCCAATATAATGCGCCGATTTCCCAATCTTCAATCATCATAGTGCTTTCACGACCTTTGTCATCTTCAATTACATAAGAAAACTTATATGGTAACTTGTCTACAACTTCAAAAGGGTCTTCTTCAAATTCAAATAAGTTTCCCTGATCTCTACCAGCTTTTATTTTAGCAATTTTATTTTTATCCCATTCTCTTTCAACTGCTTCAATTTTAAAATCTTTTATTGTAGTTGGTTTAAATACAGCTAAAGAGGTACAGATTTTTTTGTTATGTGCTTCCTCAATTAATTCAGTTAGATTGTAATAAACGTTGTTTAAAACAAATTCTTTCCTTTTAGCCCAATTATGTGAGGTATCAATTTTATCTAAAATCTTTATTTCGGTGTCTATTGAATAAGGGCGATAACTTTCTGGTCTAAAATCACTCGTATTTTTAACTAAATCTAATTCAATCCACTCATATTTGCTGTACTGCTGTTCAAAGTCTTTTTTTCTGAACGGTACAGGATAGATTCTAATCCAACTACCATCCTCTAAAAATCCAGCTGTACAAACCAATTCTTCATATTTAGCAGACAATGAAGGATAGGTTTTTACAGTAATCAGGACTTTTGTTTTAGGCATATTTTTAGATATGAGCTACTTCATACTTAAAGTTAGCGTAGTCTTTAAGGTTATTGGCAAGATGAAATCTATGACATTGGCATTTATCAGCTTCAAAACAAGTAAGTGCAATTCTTTTATATTTTTTTAATAACGACATTATTTGCTTTTGGTTATCGTCTGTAGACTTCAAAACGGTTTTTTTGTAGTCATCAAAAAGTATATCATAATCAGACTGTGTATTTAGTTCTTGTCTTTTACTTGAGTCTATACCCACTTCAGGAATGTGTATGTATTCTATACCTAAATTACCACAATATCTTTTAAGCAACGTTTTGCTAAACCCAAATTTCATACTTAAAGGGTTCTTACGAACATCTACCAAAAGTTTTATATTGTTTTGTATCAATTTGTTTAGGTATGCTTCAAGTGATATACCTTCATAACCTATTGTAAATAAAGTAGTTTTATTGTCTTTAGGGCGATTGTCTTCAATACGTATTAAATATTTTTCTGGTAGCAATGTCGTTGCTATTTCACTATTAATAGCGTGATACGGAAAATTTAAGTAGGTATGTTTAATTAGCGTATCGGTTTTCATTTTACCGTAGGTACTTACAACCTCATCTAATACTAATTTGTCTTTACCTTTAAGTGTATTATAATAGTTTTTAGCCTCTTTAGGATTATAGGTGTTGTCAGTATTATTAATAATACCTCTTTTAATCATTGCATCAATATCAGCCTTTAACGAGTAGGAATAGCAACCGAATTTATAAGGAACAAACTCATAATTGGGTTCATTTTGTCTTTGACTTATTAAAAAAACAAGTTTTTGCAATCTTGTTCTTTCAAGACCATTTTCAAATTTCTCTAATAATGCTAATATTATCTTTCTTCTATAAAACATAGGACAAAGGTAAAAATTTTACTCACACCTTGAATATGTATGTATTGAAGTATTTAAATTCTATTATGTTAAACTAAAAACAAATTCAAAAAAAGACTTCTGTTCATCTGTAAATAGTTTTGAATTAGAATATATCTTTTTGATGTGGTTTCTTATGATATTGTCCTTTTGTTTACTATTAGCTTTTAATAAATCATTTTTTAAATCGTTAACTAAACCTTCATATTTATCTTTTGTCATTAAAATAGCAAAACTACCTTTTGATAGTTTTCCTGTTAACCAAAGTAAATTATCTAACTTTTCGTAGTTGTTAATATTAGAAAGCGTGTTTAGTTGCTTCATATAATCAAAGTAATTCTCTTCACCTATTGCAACTTTAGTCTTTACAAGGTCATTCTTTTTAAATAGTTTGTATGCATCTATTGCCAAACTATCATAAATAGGAAAATTACCATCATTTAAAAAATAAAGATATTTAGATATTAAAGAGATTGACTTACCAAAAGGCTTACCAGATTTATCGATACCATATTCTTTTGAAAATAAATATTTTATCACCGTTCCTTTATCTGGATTATTAAGAAACCTATGTGATTCTGTTATTAAAGTAACATCTGAATATTGAGCAAGTGTGCTTGCTAATTCATCTATACCATATAAGCGTTTACTCATTTGGGTAGAATAATAACTATCTATTATTGTGATTCTATTTTTTACAATACTTTCAAAGTTTGACGAATTATTACTCTTAAATAAAACTGAAATAATTTCTTTGTTAGATAAATACTGTGTTTCAGAATTTAGAATGCTGTGAGCAATTTTCGCATAGAACTGTAATTTATGTTTTGATTGATTCATTTTAAAGGAACTCACTTAATAATCTACCATCTAAATGTTGATAAAAATCAAAATACTCTGTTTGAACTTCTATTTCTTTTCGCTCACATACAGCGGAATACAAAGCAGATAGATTATTATGTTTCCAATGCTCATTTTTATATGAATCTTTCTCTTCTAATATGCCATTAATATATGTTCTACTTTCTACAGAATGCACCTTACAATTAGATAAGTTTTTTGAACCATCCGTTGCAGTTATAACGTATAAGTCTTCTTTTAATGATAACTTATATTTTTGAGAAGTCTCACCATCATTTTCATTAATAATTAAGTTTATTTCCTTAAGCCTTGGAAAAACTTCTTTTGTTCGTTTTTTTAAATCTGAAAGATAAGGGTCTAACTCTTCAATAATTTTACGAATCCTTTTAATATCCGTTTCGTATGCATCAATATCTTCTTCATTATGAGATAATGGATTCATTAAAATTTGAACATATTGTTTACACTTTTTTAAGGGTCTTGCATCAACATTTAGTTTTTCTAAAAAAACGATACCGGATGTAATTAAACCATCCAATGTAGCTATAGGTTCACCACTTTCACCTTTTTTTATTTTGCTTGGTAAGTTTATATCTAAAACTTTTTCTAATTCTTTTCTTAAATAGTTTACTGATGCAGGATAATCCTTTTGCTTATATAAATCTATAGAACGAGTAAGATAGTTTTTATAGTCTCTAATTATAGGCTCTTTATTTGTTTCGTCAATACCATACATTTCCTTGAACAACCAATTTTTCGGATTGTGTTCACTTTCTATTCGAGCTTTAGCCATATTAAAAAATGTCTTTTCGTGAGTGAACAGATAAATCTTATAATTATGGGCAAACTTATCAAGGATAATATCTAAAACCTTATCACGATTACTCATATCCAAACTAACCAATAAATCATCTAAAGCAAGAAATTGCCCTTCAAATGTACCCATTCGTTGTTCTGTTAAAGCAAATCTTACACTTAAAGCTATTTGTGTTAATTTAGCTTCATTAAAATAAGATTGAGGACGTAATATATCTTGCCAATTACCATCTTCTTTTTGATTTCTTATATTTAAATTAATAAATGGTGTGTTAAGTTTAATATGTCTCTTGGATGGAAATAAATAATCTACAACACCTCTTTTTTCTTTTTGTACTATATCACCAAATACTAATTCTGTTGAATATTGAAGACTAATTTCTATATTCTCTTCATAATCCTCCTTGAAATTATCTTCATAAAATGAATTGACTAATCCATTTATTACTGATAGCTCCGCATTTAAAGCCTGATTTAAAGCATTAATTTTATTATTGGTAGCAATTCTTAAGTGATGGTTTTTTTGCCTTACTTTAAACGTCCGACGAGTAAGGTTAAAACTCCAATAAGGTAAAGTTTCTTTTATTTCTTTATGAAGTTGGGAAAGTGTATAGGTTCTACCACCGTGAGTAACAGTTATAAATGGAAATATATCTCTTACAAATACTTCCCATAAATTTATTTCCTTTGAATTTCTGAAATTATAAAAATTGATTAAAAGCCTATGAGCTATGAAGTCACTTGAATTATTCAATGCTTCTAAATAACTAAAAGCACGAGCAGTTGTACCTTCTAAAGTATAACCTGCTCTATCAATTTTATGAAATGTATCTACCTCATCTAATGCAGATATTTTAATATGTGAATCATCTGTTGTAGAGGTTAAATTAAGTAGATTTTCATTATTAGCCCTATCAAAATATTTTTCAATCTCATCTACACTCTTTGTAGTGCATTGTAATAAAGTGTACAAAGACCAATAAATGGAACTTTTCCCACTTCCGTTTTCGCCATAAAGCAATAAGTGTTTGCCTCCTAATTTTAATACATTCTCCTCATTAAAAGCTTTAAAGTTCTTTATTTTTAATTCATTAATGGCACTCATTAGCTTTCAATAATCGGTTTTAGTGTATTAGGGCTTTTTACGGTATACATTCTCATTCTTTGCTGTACAATACCTATTTTCATATTGTTGTATAAAACACGAATGCGAGAAATCATATCATCTAATTTGTCCTTTTCATACTCTTTAGATAGACCTGCAACTTTTAATTCATTTAACACATTTTCTGTAATTAACAAACTACTCTTACTCAATTCTTCGTTGAAATAAACATCATAGAAACAACCATCAATTACACTTTCAAAAAACAACCCTAATTGACTATTATCTATGTTTTCCACTATACTTTCTTTTTGAGAATAAATAAAATGAACAATATCAAACAACTCAATAAATGGATTATAAGATTCTGGCTTGTATAAAGGGATGTTCATTAATGGTTCTTTATCTATTTGATAAATATTCCCTTGTAATTTGCCCTCTAACTTTAACCAATAAGCAATTACTTTGGAATTTAAAAAAGTGGTTAAATACTTTAAATTTATATTTTCAGATTTAATTACAAAAAATGTTTGAGAAACATAACAATCAAAATCAGTGTATGTAAAGGTTGGTATTGCACACTTTCTTAAAGAAATTATTTTTTCTCCAATGAAAAAATCTTCATTTCTTGCACGGTGCAAACCATAGGGTTTATTATCTGATGTTATTATTTCCTTGTATTCATCCAAATGTTTTTTAATATTAGGATACTGATTAATTTTATCATTTATATCAGATTTTGTATAAATAATCCATTCAGTATTTTTAGATGAGCCATAATACCTTTTCAACTCATTTGTCGTATAAAAAGGTTTTATTAATTCTAATTCATCATCTGTGAAATCATATGATAACTTCTCTTTGTCATTTAATTGAAATACACCTTCATTTAAATTAAACGAAGATCCTAATTTTTTTAAGGCTTTTTTATTGAGCTTGTCTTGTGGTGCAACTATCCCTTGTGCAATTTCATTTCTATCTAAAACAAAATTCCTTTTTGAATCTATAGATGAGATAATCTTATGATCTGAAGATTTATAAAAATTGATATAAGAATTAAGAAACTTTGAAGGTTTAAATGACTGATAGTATTTTTCAAAAAAAGTACTTTTTAATCTCTTATTATCTAAAAAATCTTCAAGCTGGGTTTTAGTTATTTTAAAATCTTCCAGAGCACCATAAAATACATCATATTCACTTGAAGGCTCTTTAGTTTTTTGGAAAAGATATATCATTGTTTGTATACCAGCAGACTGAAACACTTTATAATCACCAAAATCAATAAATGTTTTTATTTCAGAACGCGTTAATATTTCATTTCTTAAAATAGAAGCACCAGCACTTGTAATCCAATTACTTTGAGCAATAAAACATTCAATACCTCCGTCTTTAAGCCAATCAAGACCTTTACAAGCAAATCCGTACCACAAATCCATTTTACCCTGATAATACTTCGTGTTTCTAAACTCATCGAAAGCACTTTTGTTGGTATATTCTTTTATGTATGGTGGATTACCAATGATAATATCAAAGCCACCGCCTTTAAATGCATCTGCAAAAAATAAATGCCATAAGAAAAATGGTTTTTCATCTTTTTCTTGAATCTCATTCAATTCAGATTTATTTTCAATTAAAGTTTCACGTATAGAAAGCCATTCATTGTATTTTTTTATTTGAGTTTTAGTTCTTTTAGATGCGTCTTTATTTTCAGTTTCTATTTGAGATATAAACCGTTCTATTTGGTTTTGTCGCAATTCAATATTATACTCAATAAATTCTATAACCAGGTCATTAATTTCTTTTTTAAGTATTGGTTTATAATCTACAGAAGCAGTAAAATACTTATTCGTTTTTTCTTCAATACTTTCAGCAATACCAACTTTATCAAATGTAAGATTCATTTGGTCATCTTTAATATTACCAAATAAGTCTCTATCTAATTCTGCAATTTTCACATTGTTACCTCTCGAAACATTGCTTAAATCAATTCCTTTATAGCTTTCTACAACACTATTTCCTTGCATTATTTTATAATCCAAGTTTGGTAAAGGTTTTGGTTTTTCTTCATCTACCACCAAGGATAACCAAAAACGCAAACGTGCTATATCCACAGCATCTTCTTCTAAATCTACACCGTATATAGAGTTTTGTATGATGTTCTGTTTAATGTCAGCAGGATACCAATCGCTTTGAGGTCTATCTAAAGCAAAATGTATAAAGGCTTTTAGGCTAAATATTTCTTGTAACAAGCCCATAGGGAATGCACCAGAACCAATTGCAGGGTCACAAATCTTAACTTTGTCAATTAAATTTTCAATAGACTTTAGGTCTTCAATAGAGACACCATCTTTTACTTGATTTTTAATCAAGTTTTCAATTTGTACTTTATTTAAATTGTTTAAGTGTGTATTAAGGTATTCTATCAAACTTTCTTGTGTCATATAATGCACAATCTCTTTTGGTGTATAGAATGTACCTTTATCGTTATTGTCTTCCAGTAAGTTTTCAAAGATATTACCCAACATTTCAGGGTCTACCGCTACAGTATGGTCTTCAGGACTGTTTTCGTATATGGTAAAATTATAGCCATTGAAGAATGTAAATAGCTCTTCAAATAAAAAGCCTGGGAATTTTAATGTTTTATGAGCCTTTGGCTCTTGGTGCTCTTCAAATAAACCACCATTTAAAAATGGGATGGCTAATTGATTATTGTTTGGTTTTAAAAAGTCACTTTCTTTTAAACTCCTATTAATGAAATATTGTTCAGGTAAATCAAAACCATCATTTTTTCTGTCTGGTGTATTTAGTGCTTTAAAGAATAATTTGCTTAACCAATTGGTGTAAAACTGTTCTTTATCTGCTTCAAAAAGATTAAATAGGAAATTGGTATCGCCATCTGTATAACTGGTATCTGATGCACCCAACCAATGTTTCTTTTGTAGAAAATATAGAAATACGATACGTCCTAACAAACGTTTTACAAAGTTACGGATGTCTTTTTCTACATCTTCGGTGCTTTCAGCTTCAAAAACTTCTCTACATTGGTCATTAGAAGATAAATGACTTACAAAGTCTAAATAGAAGTTTTTATACTCTTTAAAGAAATTATTAGATACAGGTTCTACATTAAAGGCTTCAAAGAAATCTTCTAATCTAAAACGAGATTGCTCTAAATTATACAAGCGTTCTAATGCGGTACGATGTTCTTCTGGTGTTCCAAAAATATAGGTGTATTTTTTAGGATTGGTTTCAACATCTTCCACCTCATCAAAAAACTCACTACCACCAAACTTGCTTATAAAAGAAAAACGCCATTCTGTTTTATTTTCATCAGCATAATGATAGGTTGCTATAGCACCTTTACCTGCATCTTTTAGAATATACTCTTTGATTAATTGATTAACACCTACTTTGTTGTATTCAATTTTGATGTTATCCTGTAATTCAATCTCAAAAATAGGAAGTGTAACACCATCAGTCGTTTCAAGCGTTCCTAATTCAAATAGATGTTTAACAATATTGGTTGCTTTTTGTGTAGTTAATACAATTTCTTTAGGCTCTAAACGAGGTTTTAACAGGTTTTTATTACCTGATAGAAATGTAAGCACGTTACGCCATTCGCCACGATTGTAATTATTTTGTAGTATGTCTTTTAATTTGTCTCTCTTCATCTTATGCAAAAGTCTCGGTTAAGACTATTTTAGGGTCTTCAAATTGTCTGGTATTTTCTTTTTCTTCTTCCCAACGTAAGGCATCCATTCTTGCGATTTGCTTAATAGGATACTTGTTCATAATCGTATTTAATTCTGCGATGGTTTTAGCTAAAGTCATTTTACGTTTTTTCTGTTTTTGTCTTCGTGCTAATGCAGATATATCATTACGGAATTTTCTAAATACACCCATATAAATAATTTTTAGAGAGGTGTTTAGTAAATCTTCAAATTCATCAGATACTTCGTTAGGGAATGATTTTTTTAAGTCTATAATAGCTTTAAGGAACATTACCGAATTACGTTCTTGAACCGAAAGGTTTGAAGTGTCGTATTCCTCAACACTAAACATTGTATTGTAAACTGTTTTAAAGTGCTTTATGGCATTGTTAACAGCATCGAAGTGATTATCTACTAACTTAACGGATTTCTCTTTTTTAAGTGCTTCAAAGAGTTTTACAGCTTGAATAAACGTAATTTCAACACATTGTTTTTCATTACTGATATAAAAACTCTCTTTCATTTTGTTGCGTAGGTAACATAATGAAGCATTTTCTAATGTTTGGCCAATAACATCTTGAGCTATATCTGCTTTAATTTTAGCAATTCTACCAACTCTACTTTTTATTGGTAGTTCTTTTAGTCGTTTATATTCTCTTGTATTATCTAAATAGAGTTCTCTTACTATTTCAAGATACTGTAGACGTTCATCTATTTCTTCTTTAGGTTGTAAATCACCTAATGTGTTATTAATGATTTCCTCTTGTTCAGAATATATTTTACTGTCTTCACCAAAAGCAGAATGGAAGCCTTGTAATTTTTTTAAGGCTTTTTCATTTAGTTTAATTAACGAATCTGATTGTGCAGTAGGATAAAAATTGTAAATCAGTATTTCTTTGGCTTTTGTACCAATACGGTTAACACGCCCAATACGTTGCATTAAACGTGTTGCATTCCAAGGAATATCGTAATTAAGAATTACGTTACTACGATGCAAGTTGATACCTTCTGCCAATACTTCGGTAGTAATAATGATATTGTATTCGTTTTCTTGTTTACCTGGGTAATTTGCATCAAAGTTTTTACGAATGGTATTAAAACGCTTTTTGACGTTTGACGCACTAATAGCCATTACACCGGTACGACCAACTTTTTCTAATTCGTCTGCTAAATATTTTACGGTTTCTTTAGATTCTGAAAATATGACTAATTTTTTTTCAAGATTATCTTTATCAAAAAACACTTTATTTAAGTCACTAATAAACTTAACGATTTTAGGGTCTTCGTGAACAGCTTCCCACTTTGTAAATAGGTCATCAATAATTTCTTGGTCTCGCTTTAAGCCTTCTAATAATTCAGGTGAAAAATCTTCAGCTTTATAAATGGCATTATTAGGTGATTGCTCATTAAGTTCGTTTATTTTGTCTTCAATTTCATCTTCTTTACCTTCATCATAAAATTTATTGAGGTCTAAATCTGGTGCAACAAAAATCTTGTCATTTTCAAACATTTCAATCATTCGCTGATTGGAAGCTTGAAACCTTTTTAATGATTTTTTAAAGGCAAAGAAACTACTCTCCAAACGTTTTACCATTTGGGTTTTCATAATCATTGCTAATTGCCTTGATATAAGCGTAGCGTTATCGTAAATATCTAAATACTCTTCATTAATAAACTCTATAGCACGGTAACGATAATAACCCACCCCATCAATTAGATTGAATACTGTTTCATAAAAAAGACTATTTAGATTTTCATTAAAAGTATATTCTACCTTTTGTGGCGGTCTAATATCAGGAAAGGACATTCCTTGTGCATCTACGTCTTCTTTATATCGCTTGATGTTTTGAATATCTGCTCTTGTTCTACGAATTACTAATTCTGTAAAAATCTTATCTCTAATAGGTAGATAAATGTCTTTTACTTTTTGAACTAATTCTTTATGGTCTTTTACTTTATATAGTTGTTTGTAGGCTTCAATCTTTTTTGAAAAAAAGGTTTGAAGATTTGGTACACCTTCAATAGTTGATTTTCTAGAGTCTTGAAATAAATATACTTGATTTGCTATATCATCAGGCTTATTATTAAGTGGTGTTGCCGATATAAGCATTACCTTTTTCTTTCTGTTTATATCGTTACCGACCGAAATACGAGGTGTTTTACAAATTAACTCTAACAACCCATACATATTTGAAGTTCCAGATCTAAACTTATGCGATTCATCGACTACAATTAAATCGTATTCTTCAGGATTATGATAGTTGATATTATCACCATCTATGATTTTATGTAAACTACCATTGGTTATAAATTGTACATAATTAGTAATTCCAAAATCTTTAATCGTGTTTTTCCAGTTAGCTTCTAATGCATTTGGATATACCACTAATACTTTTGTATTATATCCGTTTTTATCTATATATCTTTTGATAATTCTTGAAGCCACAACTGTTTTACCCAAACCAACTACATCAGCAAGTATAAAACCGTTATGCTTCATTAATTTATCGAAACCTTCTACAACAGCATCAGATTGATATTGTAAGTTGGTGTAACCATCTGGTAAATCTCTACTTGAAATTTTATCTCTAATAACCGCATCCCCAAAATACTCTATCAGCATTTTTATATAGAGTTCGTAAGGTGTTATATCCTCATTTAAATAAGTTTTCTTTTTTAAGCCTTTTATGTCAACAGGTAATAATTCTGTAGATTCTTCCCAAAGCTCTTCAAACTCTTTTGTAGCAAATACAACATCTTCGTAATCTTTAAGTAATACATTAAATTCGTAGTTAGATGATGCGTTTGAGCCTAAACCTGCATCCGTTAAATTAGATGAACCTGTAATAACACTACCGTTGGTATGTTCATTAAAAAGTTTTGGTCTGAAAATATAAACTTTAGCGTGTAGATTTCTTTTACCGTGCGCTTTTATTGTTACCTTTTTTGTAATAATATCTTCAATAAATTGAATGATACCATTTTCAACGTCTTCACTATATTCAGCTTTAGATATATCTTCTGAAACAAAGTTTATATATTCTTCTTTTGTATGCGTCGTGTTTTCTAAATAAAGTTGCCCTTTTTTTTGAGCTTCGTTTATTAAATCATCTACGTTGATTCCTACTAATATTCTAATTTCAGGCACATTGTCAAGTAGAGGTCTAATTTTAAAATATCCTGATGCTCTAAAATACCCTACGAGTGCATCGAAACTATGTATTGATTGGTTTTCAAATACACCCTTAAATTTATTTATTAAGTTGTTATTATTTTTATTAGTAAAAAACTTTGTTGACATTCAATAGTTGGTATTATGAAACCCTAAAAATATAAATATTTACGAGAACTTTATTAACAAAACCTTGCAAAGTTTGCAGACTCTGCAAACCTTACAAACTCTTTATTTTTTGATAATAACCTGCTTTAGGTTTAACTAAGTAGCCTGCTTGTTCTAGTTTTGCTAAATAATTATCTACCGTACGCTCTTTAATATTTAATTTACTGCCAATAATTACTGCTTGTTTTCTGCTAAACTCTTGTGGTAATTCTTTTAAAAAATTAGCTTTTGGTGAAGTAGGTTTAAACTGCATATTTGTTGTGTTATTTGGTAAGTTTTTAAATACCAATATGCTGTGCTGCAAATAGACATCGGCTAATTTTAGTGCATTTTCAAAATCTTGGTCGGTACATTCTAAATCAGCTTCTTTTAATTGGTATTCGTATTTTCTTATGGCTGTAAATATCATACAAAAACGAAATACCATTAAGCCTAAACGCTTTACTACACTTGTAGCATCTTTACTTACTAAATTGTAAATTCTGAATAAATATTCATCAAACAACGGATTGAATTTTTCCCATTGTGCATCTGACAAATGAATATTAGTCACCGTATTATCTAAATATCTTACCATACGATAGACTTCATCTGAAAGATGTTTAAAATGTTCGGTTAAATTAACTGGATTGGATTTTGGGGATGGGTCTAACCACTCTGGATTGGATGCAAACACATAGAACATAAATCTACTAAACAAACCATCTTCTGCCGATTGTATGATGTTTAATATTTGATTAGGTGTACCAGAAAGCACCACCGACAATCTTGGGTTGTCGATTTCGAAATACTCGTTATTAGTTTTTCTTGAAATGGATATTTTTTCGTGATGGTAAGCCTTTCGTAATAAGTCTGAGTATGAACCCCAATCGTTTTTAAAGGTTTGCCCTAAAGTATCTGCTTCGGTTTCGCACATAATACCAAATCCCTCGTTATCCTCGATATGTTTTATCATTTTAGCATTACTTGTATTTGCAGGAATGTAAACCACTTTAAAAGGTGGTTGCGTTGGCTCTTCTGGTGGTTCTTCCCCTTTTTTAAGATACTTTTTAGCTTGCTTTTGCGCTTCTAATTCTTTTTTATAATCTGCTTCTTCATCTTTAGAATTTTGAATTACTGCTTGATGATATTTATCGGCTAACATTTTGGCGTATGTTAACGCTCCTTTTCCAGAAGCTGCTGGTGCTAACAAAAATGAAAATAAATTGGGATAGACTTCTTTACCACCGTACAAGCCTAAAACATTAGGTAAGCAACCTGATAGAATACTTAATGCTCCTGTAAGAAATACATCTTTTTCGCGTTGGGTTTTTAGTACTTCAATCCCTTTTTGAAATATTATAGGTAATGAATTATATACGTCTTCTGGAACAGTTGGCGTAGTTGTTAAAAGTGATAAACTTTCTAAGTTTTGGTTGTCTTGATTTTGTACTTCTTCTGAAACTGTAGCGTTTGCAAATTTTGCAAACTTTGCAAAGTCTGCATTGTTGCTTTTATAAGCACTTCTAACCGTTGTTTTTATTTCTTTTTCTGATAAATCGAAATTTGCAATACAGTATTGGTAAACATCTTCTTCTATAACTCCAAATCTACAAGCGTTTGCTGAAAATAGATATATGTAGTTATTTCTGTTTCCTTCGTGATACTCGACTTTTTGATTGGTAAACGCTTCGCATTTATTTAGTATTTCTACAATAGATAATTGTTGATGATTATTAGTATTAGCATCACTTTCTGTTATTGTTTGTTTTTCTTCTTCTTGGATTTCAAAAATTGTTGCTTCTGTATTGATATAGCAATTTTCGTCGTAAGACATAAAACACAATCTTGCATAGTCGCTTCCAGAAGTATCTACTACCGTATTTAATGCTTGTTCGTAATAATCTACTACTTGATTGTAAACCGTTTTATGTTGCTCTACATTTGAATTTACACGTACTATAAACTTCACCCCTTTACCTCTTGTGCTAATAAAACAGGCATAGGTATATGGTGCTACATTTATAACAGGAATGATACGATTAAGTTCTGATTCTGATAGTTTATCAATGTCTAGAATTATAAATTGTGTGTAAACTTCAAGGTTTTCACTACTTCTATAATTATCGAATACTCCAGATGCAGTAAATCCTAATAGTTGCTTTTTTAGGGTTTCGGCTTCTTCTTCTTTACCTAAAGACATTAAGTGTCTTATTTTGTTGATTTCGGTTTTATAAGTGCCTGTTTTGATATTATTAAGCACTTCTACTAAAGGTTTGTCTGAAACCTTATATACAAAGTCTCTAAAGACTGATACAGCTGCTGTCATCTCCATAAGGTTTTAGGTTAATAATTGTTTCTTTTGGTAGTGAATGCTTTACGGTAGTTATTGTCTAATAACTTTTGCACGTCACTCATACGATAATAGATTTTTGAACCTATTTGTGAAAAAGAAATAACGCCTTCATCCCTCCAGGTTTGCGCTGTTCTTTTGCTAATATTCATTAGCTGAAGAAATTCTTGATTGTCTAGAAAAGTATCCTGAGGATTTTTCTGTTTCTCTTCTAGTTTTTTGTTTAGCTCGTCTAAACGGTTTACTAAGTCTGTGTACTGTTGCGTACTTAAAATAATTGCTTCCATTTGGTATGCATTTTAAAATTTATAATACCGCAAGAAGTCATTATTGATAGGGTGCTAAAAGCACCCCCTTATAAAACCCTTATAATGAATAAAATTTAGTGCAAAGGGTTCCTTTTTATATAATCTAAAGCATCATTTAAATAATCTTCTGATATATTTGAAGCATCTAATTCTGATTTTAATTCGAGATTTATTTTTTCGGCTATTACATTACAAAGTGTTGCTAAGCCTATGTTAGGTATAATTCTTTTTTGTTTTAATGCCTCTACTACTCCACGAAGAGCACCTTTTTTTCTAGGTGTTAAAACAGATTTACCTTCTACAGTTATACTTAAATCATTTAATATTTGCAATACATATTCTTGAACTGCTTTATCCTTAATGATGGTATAAAAATCTTGTTTAACATCTTCCTTTTTTACAGGTAAAGCTTTAATATCATCTTTTATTTCATTGATAAAACTCTTTTCATTGTTTAACCAAGCTTTTATTGTTTTTATATATTCTTTCTCGTTTTTAGTAGGTTTTTCTAATAATGTTTTTTGATTTAGTGAGTGCGCTTTCTTTTTTAAATCAAAAGCATATTTTTTACTATCTGTGATATATTCATTTTCTAATAATTGCGTTGTATCAATACTTAGTAAAATATGGTTTGTTATGTTAGATAAGTTTTTTAATAATTGTGCTTGAGTTAATAACTCTACTTTTGCTGTACCTAAGTAAGGGTTTGTTTTAGGTTTTTCTGCTAAAACAGGAAGTGTTCTGGAAAAGTGTTTTTTGAGATTAGTAAACATTGCTATTTCAAAAGGAAAAAATTTGTACCATCTATCATAAGTACTCAACAATAAATTAAAATCTTTCTTTCCTTTTCCTTTAGGTTTAAAAAAATTTGTGATTGTATCTATAACCTTTTCTTGTCTAGGTTTATACTGTGCATCTTTACCAACTAACGTATGGTTAAGTTGCATTCTTTTTGTGTAATCCATAAACCAACTTAGTGCTGGTGGTTCTCCGCAATTTTCTGGTGTTTGACCGAAACTTGTAACAGCATATTCTAAATAATTATATATTTCTTCCTCCCAATTGTCTTGATCTAAATTATTTAATATATGATGATGTGTGTAGATGACTTTATCGGCTACCATTTTAGCTAGGTCTTTAAAGTCATCACTTTTAAACAAACTGTGCTTTTTTAAATTCTTATGTCTTTCACAACAGTTTGGAAAGTCTTTAAAATAATCTCCTACTTCTTTTAGTATTTTTTGATGTGTGTTTTTACAGCCTTCACAATTATCAAGGTTATGTTCTGGATTTGGGAAATATTGAATAGGAAAAGGCTTTTCATATGCAGAACCTTTAAGGTAAATCATTTCGGAACCACAAACATCATATTTCTGCATTCCTGTAACTAAAAAATGAGGATTTCTATTCATACTAATTAATATATTTATCTACTGCGTTATCTAATTCACTACCTATTATTTTTGCATATACTTGTGTTATACCAATATCTGAATGGTCCATAAGTTTAGAAACGTGTTCTATACGCATACCATTGTTTAAAGCTCTAGTAGCAAATGTATGTCGGCTTATATGGAAAGATAAATTAAACGGTAGTTCTAATTGTTTTCCTATCCTGCTTAAATACATATTACTCAATGAAATTGCTCTATTGGTTATTAAACTTCTGTGTTCTCTATCTTTAAAATATAACTCGTCAATTTTTGCAAAAGGAAAAATTATATGATTTTGCTTTTGGTCTTTGGTTTTGTATTTCTCTAGAATATCAACCGCTTTTTGACCTATTTTAATACTGTGCTGTCTTTTCGTTTTGCGAATCGTTTTTGTGATTCTATGATTTTTACTATCGTAGTTTTTCCATTGTAATTCGATAACATCGCCAAAACGTAACCCACCAGAAAAAACAGAAAAGATAAACATATCTTTGATAACCTGTGCTTTATGTTCTTGTGGTACTTCTAAATTGATAAAGGCTTCAAATTGTTCTTCGTTTAAATAACGCTTTGTAGTCTTGTTTTTCTTTACTTTAAACTTTGTGAAAGGTGCAAGTTCATTAGATATTAAATCTTCGCTTTTAGCCTCTCTAAACATTAAATTTAGGATTCTAAACGCATAATTTATAGTCGTGTTATTGTTTCCTAATTTAGAGCTGCAATGTGAAGCATAATTTTTTAGGGTTGTTGCTGTAATATCATCAAACATTATTTCACGATGCCCTATAAACCTTTCAAACTTTTCGATATTGTTTTTATAACTCCTGTAAGTAGATAGCGTAACAGTATCTTTAAGCTTCTCGCATCTATCATAAGCAAACTCAAAAAAGTTAATTAAGGGTTTACCCTTAATAGCTTCTTTTATTCTTCTTGCTGATGTAGATTGATTTCTTCTTTCAAGGTCTGCAATCTCGCCTTCTGCATCTGCTATCTTTCTTGATATGTATGCATTTAATCTTGTAGAGCTTTTATGATTCTTCTTTACTTTTTGCTTATCTTCATCCCATTCATTAGGCTGTAATTTTACACTTAATGAAATGAATTTAGTTTTTCTGTTTTTGATTACTCGCAAATAAAGCGGTGCAAGTCCTGCTTTATCTATCTTGTTTTTTCTTAAAACTACTTTAATTGAAGACATAAAACTCTGGTTTTTAGGCTGTGCAATTGGGTGCAACGTGTTACTAAGGTACAACAATAGGTACAACAAACCTAACTTTTAGTAGCATTTTATTGCATTAATTTGCTTTGATTAAAAACATAAAACCCTTATATATAAAGGGTTTAAAGGCAATTAAATAAAAATGAGTGATAATACTATATAACAATGTATAACCGCAATTACGGCGGATTCGACTACGTCCGAATCCACTCGGAATTGCTAACGTCAGTGCTAAACCGAAAAATTTGCGTACTTTAACCCGTAACTGACGGTTATACGAGACCGTTGTGTTTCATTTTAAAAAAAGATTCGTGAAAGAATGATAGTAGAATTTCTTGGACAAGGTTTACACTTCGAAGAAGATGAAACGTGCGGAAATCACGTTTGTTCTGCTATTCAAGAAAAGTCATTCACGCAAATTACCTTTTTTATTGCTTTTTTGAGAAAACCCGGTTTAGACTATTTAAAACCTTTTTTAGAACAAGCAAAAAATGAAAACAGAAACATAACTTTTTATGTCGGAATTGATGAAAGAGTTACTTCTAAAGAAGCTTTAGAATTATTACTCGAACTAGAAATTGAAACTTACATCTACTTTTCTGAAAGGTTTATCTATCACCCAAAAGTTTATTTGTTTGAGGGAGAAAAAAACAGAATCATAACTGGCTCATCTAATCTCACAAAATCAGGACTTTTCTACAACGTTGAGTCTTCAATTCTTTTAGATTTCACAAATAGCGATAAAAGTGGATTAAAAGTTTTGAAACAATTAAAAGAATTCTATTCCACGTTATTAGATTTCACAGACCCAAATATTGAACTTTTAACGAATGAATATTTAGAAAAGTTAATTAAGGAACAAAGAGTTTCGACAGAAGCTTTTTCTGATGGTTCTGACTATAATTCAAATATTCACGACAAATCAAAAAAGAGAGGCAGAAATCCAGAAATTACAGATTTAGGAAATATTGAAATAACAGAAAAAAGACCTGTCAAACAATATAAATCCATATTGAAAATCACAGATGAATATCTAGAGAAATGGGATTTTATGTTCCTAAAAATGGAACGCTTTTATACAGAAAATGAACATTGTACTGTTCCGAGAGATTATAAAGACAGAACACTTTATGGATGGTATAGGAAACAAAAATCATTACACCAAGCCGAATTATTACCTGATGAGCATTTCAAAAAATTAAAAAGCATAAATTTCTATTTTGGAGATGGACATACAATATTTTGGGATAGAAAATGGATGAATAGCTACAATCAACTTTTAGAAATATATAAAGAGACTGGAGATAGCAATATAAAAAGATATAAAGATAATACTCATCCTCTTTTTTACATTTCTAATTGGGTTGCACTCGAGAGAGGAAAATATAAAAAAGGCAAGCTAAAAGATTGGCAAATTGAAAAGTTGGAAAGCATTGGTTTTAAATGGGTAATGACACGTACACCAAATAATTACAGAGTTGTAGATGATTGGTTAGACAAACTTGCATTACTAGAAGACTATAAAAAAGAATTCGGAGATTGTAACGTTTCTCAAAATAACAAAAACCCAAAATACAAAGGACTCGGAAAGTGGCTTAATGACCAAAGGTTCAACTATAAGAAAAAAAGAAAAATCCTAACAAAGGAGAGAATCGAACTTCTTGAAGACCTTGGTGTAGTATGGGATATGGATGTTTACAAATTTGACCAAAAAATATTAGAATTATTAGAATACAAAAAGACACACGGAAATTTTGAAGTTCCTTCTAACTACAAACCAAACAAGAATTTTGGGAATTATATTTATAGAATAAGAACGAAAGGTCTTAAAGAAGATTGGAAAATCAAAAAACTACAAGACATAGGATTCTTTGAAATTGGTACTCGAACTAAAAAGGAAAAAGAGGGACACGTTACTCAAAATTGGTATAATAATCTTGAAAAACTGAAAAAACTATCGAATCCTAATTTGCCAAAAGACAGTAAAGAATATCCCAAACTTGCTAAATGGTTGCATAATCAAAAAAGAACTTTTAGATATGGCAGATTGAAAGATGAACAAATAAAAGAGTTGAAAAAACTAAATGTAAAACTTCCTGCAAAAAGTAAAAAAAGAAAAAAATGGGAAGAATATATTGAAATTATTGAGTTATTCAGAGAGGAATATGGAGACAAAAAAATAACATCTGAATTTGATAAAGAACTTTACGAATGGATAAACCAACAGAGAGCAAATTATAAACACAAGAGTTTAAGACTTGAAAAAGTAGAAAAATTAAAGGAATTGAATATCTTACAAACTGAATAAAAAAACGAAAACACAACAATGGCTATAAGTAATTGCTTGCTCTCGCCTACTTCTGAAAATCCTCGCGGATTTTCAGCTTGGTGTGTACTTGCAAAGTTAATCGCTAAACCACGCAACTACTCATAGCCGAGACCGTTGTAAAACATTTAAGACCTAAATTTTGCAACATAAGAAAATGAATTTCGTCTTTAAAAAAATAGAATTTATGGGAAAATTAATTTTGACTTTGACATTAGCATTGTTTACATCAATAGCTTTTGCGACTGAAATTGTAGCGACTATTGTATTTGAAAACTTAACAGAAAGAGAATTAGAATCAGGAAAATTTACAATTATTGACCTGAATAAAAAAATTGAGATTTCTAAAGCAGAAAACTTTAAAATCACTTTGCCAAAAAAAGGAAAATATCAATTCAGTTTTGTATCGGATAATTTTACCGCTTATACTTTTTATCCTGCACGAATTAATAAAAGGAATAACACCATCACAGTTCGATTAATGGAAAAAAAGGAAATAAAGAAAGGTGGAATTTATTCATTCCCGATGAATTTAGAAACTGACTTGAGTGATGAGCAAATTGAACTACGAATTGAAAACGAAACTCTGAATTTCATAATGCACGGAATTGATAGTTCTATACCAAAAGAATATGTTGATTTTAAGGAAAAATACGGGATTGGACTTATCAAAGAAAACTGTGTAATTGACCCTTTGTCTTTCAAAAAAGCAACCGAGAATAATCAAATGATTTTTGATTTTTTAAACAAAAAATATGGAACAGAATGGCAAGAAGAATTGAAAACAAAACCATTCGGAATAAAATAAAAAACGTTTTACAACAATGTATAACCGCAATTACGGCGGATTCGACTACGTCCGAATCCACTCGGAATTGCTAACGCCAGTTCTTAACCGAAAATTTTTAACTTTAATCCCGTAACTGACGGTTATACAAAACCGTTGTATGCAAGGCTAAAAGACCGAATCGAAAATCGAAACCCGATTATAAAAATTGAAAAACTGGAAAGTAAATATCGTCACATTGATTGAAAGTTGGTGCAAGAAAAATTTAGTTTTTGCCCCCGCGCTTCTGCCCTTCGGGACAGTTAGGGAAGCCCACGCACATTGCACACATTTGCAAATCGCACAGGCTAACGCACAAACCAAAATTTGCAAAAGAGTGCAATTTTTGCCAACGCTCAAAAAGAATCGCACATGAGAGATTTTGAGGTTTGGAAATCATATATAGATGCTTTAGATATACTGACTAATCAATATTCAGAGCCCTTCGACATTAAGGTATTGGAGGCTAAGAATGATTCGTCTGTTGTTTGTAGATATATTGATGCCAATCAGAAGGATAAAATATTTGAAGGTTTATTAAAGGTATTTCCAAGTTTAAAGAAAGAGAATCTTAATTATCATGATAACCACCTTTTATATCCATCATCCGAGGCAATAAATAATTCTGAAATTGAGGATTTAAAGTCCTTTGCTGATTCAAACCATTTTGAATTTTCATCAAAGCCAGCTTTCTCGGGAACTTTCAAATATAATAAGACACCTTTAATTGATTTTTTAAAAGAACATGTCGTAAAAGAAGAAGCTCAACCACAAGAGAAGACTTTAGCCCATCACATTAGAAGAGTTTATCCTAGCTCCACATATAAGGAGAAAAACAATGGGAAAATTGTGGTATTGGATGAAACCTATCTTCAAAGTAAAACACTAGAGGTATGGGGCGAAAACTATTCTGTTGAATACTTACTTTCTGTAAAAGGAATTTCAACACCAATCCAAATTTCACTTGCTTCCGATAAGGTTGTAGATATCACTCATTCCAAGAAAAGAAACAAGATTAATGTCAGGCTACACGAGAAAATTAGTGAAGCTGAAATAGGAGAAATTAGAACAAAGCTAATTGAAATATTAAATGATGAAATTGGTAGGGTTCCCGAAATAAGTCTCAATACTGTTTTTACCCAAACTAATTTTAGTAGTCAGCCTAGAACAAAAAAAGTACCGGTAAAACAAAATCTTGGTAAAACCCAATTTCTAACACTCGATGAATTAGAAAATATTGATTCAGTACTGGAATCTAGTCAAGACGTTTTTAGAGAAGAAAACCTAGGTGCTATCTCAAAAATTGACGTTAGTGAAAGCTTTATAAATAAGCAATTTGATATTGCAGTAAAGTATCTAAAGGAACATATTGGATTAGATCCTTACAAGGTAGAAGGTTTCTTTAAGCAAATCCATTTAAAGGATGTATTTCTAAAAAAGGAAGTGTTTGAAGCTTTTCAGGAAAACACCTTCTATTCAAATTCATTTCATCTCGTTTCTTATACAATTACTCCGGATGAATTTGACAAATTTGAACAGATTAGAAAACAAAGAAAGATCTATTACAAATCTGAAGACAGACCTAATCTTGAAGGTGTAATATTACCAAATCCAGATAACAATATTTTCATCCAAACCTTTTCTGCATCCATTTCATTAAGTGACTTGCAATTTGAAATCTTCTTTTTTCTAAATACCCTCAAACGATATTTTGGAAAAGAACATATACAGATTGTTCATGAACACATTTTTAGAATTGATAAACAAAGGTTCTTCGAACATATTAAAGAAGTTATTCCTTTTGAAGAATTTCAAATAAGTTCAGATGCAGAGACTATTTCATTCGATTTTAAAACGAAGGAGGAACTAGATGAAAAACTACAAAAGTTAGACACATATGATTCTTTGAACTATTTAGGCTTTAGAGACGATCACAAATACAAAGTAACTTTTGGCAACATCACTCCATTAGTCCAAGTCAAGGAAAAATTGGATGAGTTAGTTTTTGTCAAATCGGCATTAAATGAATCTAGAAACGAATTACGGGTTTTTGGTTTAATGAGGACACTTGATGACTTAGAAATTTTTAAAGCTAGAATCATTAACTCCGCAGGAAATTATAGCGAAAAAAATATCACTTTAAACTGGGAAAGTTTAGATGAAGGTTACTTAAAATACTACTTCCAATTTGATGAGGAAAGTTACAAGGAGGAGGTACATAAAAAGTTAGACAATCTTAGAGGTGAACCATTAACTCTTGTTGATTCAAAGGAGACTTTGGGTATTTTAAAATCCATTTCATATCCCAACTTGACTATTCTAGCAGAAGAGAAAAGCCTTCTTGAAGAAGGGTCTTATCTAACAGTTAAAAGTGCCTTAAAGGGAGAAAAAGATAAAGTGAAGCGATTAAGAGATGCTGTTGAGAAAATATATTCTGATTCAGGAAACTCAATTTGCAACAAGAATCTTAAACAAGCCTTGATTGATTCATCCTCATTGGAATCTTTTATTGATGGAGACATTACTCGTACTAAAGAATACCAGGAATTATATCAAAAGGTAAATGGTGACTTATTAAGTCCTTATGTCAATGAAAGACAAAAGGAAGCGATCGTAAAATGTTTATTAAGCGATGATTTATTTATTGTTCAAGGACCACCAGGAACCGGTAAATCAACTGCTATTGCAGAACTTATTTGGCAACATTTAGCACATGATGAAAGCGATAAACGATACAGGATATTAGTTACTTCTGAAACCAACTTAGCCGTTGATAATGCATTGGATAAGCTCAGAAGTAAGTCACACCTGTTAATGAAACCTATACGATTTGGTAGCGAGGAAAAACTTGACGATGAAGGAAGAAGATTTTCTTTGGAAGCGATTAACTACTGGAAAAATGATGAATGGGAAGCTGATAGTTCTTTAATTTTAGATGACTGGGTTGATATCGTTAATAACCGGTGCACAAACCAAAGTAACGATACGTTTATTACACTTTGGAAGGAGCATTTAGAAGAGAAAGGAAAAGATCTTAGAGATAATTTCTATTCTTCTTATGTGAAGAACTGTAACGTAATTGGAGCTACTTGTAGTTCAATTGGGAAAATAAATTCTGAAGGTAAGTTTACTCGGTTTTTTCAAGATTACTCCAATGTTTTTTATCCTGATGAGTTTGAGAGATTTAAGTCCTCTCCAAGTAGGTCGTCTGCCACTAATCTTAAAAACAAAGAGATTGAATTTGAATTAGCTATTCAGGATGAGGCTTCTAAGGCTTCTCCGCCCGAATTGGCACTCCCTTTCACCTTTGGGAAAAAAGCTGTGATTATTGGAGATCATAGGCAATTACCTCCAATGGTTGATACCAACGAGTTTATCGAAAGTTTGGTTTATCTAAAGAATAAAAGCAAGGACGATAAACAAGTAAAGAAAATCACCGAGCTTATTCGCTTTATAAAGCAGCATAGAGAAAGTTTTGAGCATTCACACTTTGAAAAACTCTTTACAAATATTGATGCTAATCTCAAATCAACATTCGATACTCAGTATAGGATGCATCCAGCCATTAATGAAACTATCAAACAATTCTATAAAGGTGATTTCGAGAATGGAAAAGATTTAGAATGTGGACTTCCATCGGATTCTGTGGATGATCCGAATCTCAACAACCCAATGTCTAGATACCACGGTATCACTAAGAAAAAGGATACGCACGTAATGTGGTTTGATGTACAAACTCCGGAAATTAAGAAAGGGACAAGTAGAATCAATCCTGGAGAAGTTAAAGCAATTGAATGGATAATTAATACCATAACTTCAAATGATAATTATTCAACATTCATCAATCATTGGAAAGAGAATGAGAAGGATCAAAAGGAATTAGGTGTTATTACTTTTTATGGTGCTCAAGCCGGGCTAATAAAGAAAAATGTTCCTGAAGGTATTGATGTTAGAGTGTCTCCTGTTGATAGATTTCAAGGAATGGAGAGAAATATCGTCATAGTATCTCTTGTAAGAAGTAATAATATCGCTGAATCAGAAAATGTAATAGCAGATTTTGAGATGTATCCTGAAAATGGGTATGCACAAAATGAAAGTCTTGGTTTTGCTGAATCTCCTAATAGATTAAACGTTGCCCTTTCCAGAGCTAAACGTCTTTTAATCGTGGTTGGAAATTCTAAACATTTCAGTAAAAAGGAAATCTATAAGAATGTTTTTGAAACAATAAAGAATCATCCTCAAGGAGAAGTTTGGGGCTTTAATGGTCAAAAACCTATTAAAATTTAGTATGCAAAGTATTTCTATCATTGAGCCAATAAAAATTAGACTTAGGAGATATAAGAGTCTTTTTAGGCGTGCTTTGCCTTTGGAAAAACATGAGAAGGCAATTTTAGGATTGATTTACCAAAATAATGGTGATTATGGATTCAGTGAGCTCGGTACTGTTTTAGGATTTGCTGTTGAAGATAATCCAGAACTTCAAGTGCGAAAAGATGTTGCAGAAATACAACTATTTGAATCATACCTTGAAAACCTAAAGTCCAATGATTTGATCGACTACAACAACCAAAGTGTTCGATTAACTTTTTGGGGTGAGAAAGCAATAAATGACGATTGTAAATATTCGTTTTACTCAGGAAACCTTCAAATTCCGGAGTTTTTTGATATTGCGCTCTCTAATGAAGCATCTGATTTTACATTTAAAGAAATTGGTGTTGAAGTTAAATTAACAAATGAGCAGAATCTAAATAAGGCTTGGGACTTAGCCGAATTTGAAGCTCCAGACCCTAATCTCATCCACCAGTTCCATATGAATAGGTTTAATAAAAATGATGAGATAATATTCGATAATATTGAGCCACTATCAAACTTAGGGTTGATAGAGACATATTTAGAATTTTCAGAAAGAAACAGTTCTATTGAGGTTTTATATGAGTCTAAGCTTCATGAACAATTATCAAAGGAAATAAATAAAACTCCGAACACGTTAAAAGCGGATAATCTCAAATTAAAAATTAATTGTAAGAAATTGGTTGAAGCCAAAGAAGCTTTTTTAATTGAAGATTTAGCTGATTTTATCGCAATTGTTGATTGGAGTATTGTTATTGAAAAACCAAATATTATATGGAACAATAGCTCTATTGGTTTTTTAGATAAATTTCAGGTCAATTGGAACCTAATAAGTTCAAAGGCTCCTGTCTCCATAATTCAAGATGCCATAGATGACTATATTGATAAATTTGATTGGCTTGAAGTAACCAATCGTCTGAATCTTGAATTTATACTTGCAAATATTGACAAGTATCCTTGGGATGTAGATGTTTTAACCGATATAGTAACATTAGATGATTTTAAAGACCATGTTTCTAGAATTATAAAGCTTCCAGGTATTGACCTTTACAAATTCTATGAACAATGCGACAAGGATTTCATAAGACAGAATTTTAATCAATTACCAAACATTACAAGTTACATATCAAATAATGATTCAAGTGAACTTCTTGAATACGTTTTAGGATATTCGGATGCTCCATGGAACCATACATTGGTTTCTCAAAAATTAAGCTTGCCTGAAATTGAATCTAATTTTTCAGCACTTAAACAGAATTTGAATTTTGAAATTCTAATTGAACGCTTCATTTCTGATAGCTATGATTGCAAAAATGAACTTTTTGAAGAAACAATTTCTTTTTTATCGTTTTCTGATGATATTAAGATCCTTAATAGATTTTCAAAATGCGATCTTAGCCTAACGAAACTGCAAATATTAGACAACCACGAGCTAATTTATTGGGGGAATGATGTTGCTCCTGGATTCGAGTTAAATCCTTTTCAAAACTGGTCAATAGATACCGTAAGAACATTTGAGAATAAATGGGGATATAGTGAGGCGATTGAATATTTGAGCGGCAATATATCCGATTCGGAAATAATAGAGAAGTTAAATTTTGAATGGGACTTTGCTGCTATTTCTAAAAATAGTCGATTAGTAAACCAAGAGAACTTCTTCGAGGAGAATAAAAATAGATTAGATGTTAACTCAGCGATCCATGTATTTGATAAGAATACACTCAAATCAAATTTAAGAAGTCTATTTCTGCTAGATCAGGAAAACAAACTAGAAGACCTGCCACTTGTAATTTCAAAGCTATTTAATCTTGATGATATAATTGAAATAAATGTCGAGCTTGAAGATTTATTCCTTGGTATTTCAAGTGAAATTGATTGGAAACAAATTTGGTCAAAAACACCGAAATCGTTTGTCAAAGAACATATAGAAGAAACATTTAATCTTGTAGAAAGCATTCCTTCTTTTAGTTCTCTATTGACTGAAATAACTAATTGCTTTGAAGTAGAGGATGTGTTTGAATTACCTGATTTTGCATGGGATTGGAACAATGTTACTGAAAGAGCCATTGAAGAAGCAATTATTGATAATGAACTTCTAGATGAATTTGCTGATTTGTGGGAATGGAAAATTATTCTTGAAAGACATATTGATTTAGATGACATTATTAATCCTAAGAGATTAACACAAATAGCATTTTGGATTAATGATGCAACTGAAAAAGTTCGAAAAGAGGCTTGGAGATTCATTACTGAGATATATCCATCACATAAAATTTTTGAATTAATTAATTCTACTAATGACATTGAAATTTTTCAGTGGGATTGGGATTATTTAAGTTCTTCAAATAAAATATCCTTAGACCTTAATACTCTTCATAGATATAAAGAAAGAATTAACTGGTCATTATTATCTAGTAACTCTTTTTTGAATGGGTTTTTCAGGAACGACCGTGAGATATATGGCACTAGAAAAGAATGGGAAAATCATGTCTTATCCTATTTGTCAGAGTTTACAGAGCTATGGGACTTTAAGGAATTGTCAAAGCTAGACAATATTACACGTAGCGAGAACATTGTAAATTACTTTAGACAAAAATGGGATTGGGACATTCTATCTTCTGAAAAATCCAAACTTCTTACCACTAAAAATAAAGAAGGAATTGTATTTAATGAACGATTATTCCAAAAATTCGAAAGGTTTATCAATTTTGAAGTCATCTCCCACCGCAAGGATGCCTTGCTTGATTTTGAAATACTCAATAAGTTCAATGATAAAAATTGGGATTGGAAAATACTATCTAGCAACGAGAGTTTAAAAATTGAGAAGGAAATCTTACTGAATGAATTGTTTGAAAAACCTTGGGATTGGAAGATTTTATCGAATAATCCTGCTATTGCGTTTTCAAATGAGGATTTACTCTTATTAAGAGATAAGGATCTTGATTGGAGCCATTTCTCAACAAAGGGGTGGATTGCTAACGCAACGATTGTAGAGTTAGCCGACAAGACCTGGGATTGGCATGCTATCTCAAATAGTAGTCAATTAATTTTTGATCAGAATTTATTAAGAATATTAAGCAACAAGGAAATTGTTAATTGGGGTAACGTTCTTAGCTCTAGCAATTTACACTGTAATGAAAAGACAATTGGAATAATTGCTTCTTCTATTAAAGATTTGAAAGAATTGTGGTCCACTCTTTCTAGCAATCAAAATCTAAGCTTTGAAAATGAAATTTTGTTAGATGAGTATAAAGAGTTTTGGGATTGGGATATTCTTATTAGGTCAAACAAAATAGACGTAAACTCTGAATTAATTCTAAGGAAATATCAAGATTACCTCAATTGGTCAGCTCTTTCCTCAGATTCAAGCTTTAATGCAGATATCTCAATTCTTAACGAATTCAAAAACTTGCTGGATTGGAAGCATGTTACGACAAAAATTTCTTTGAGTGATCAATTACTTGAAAATTTCAAGTCGTTTATAGACTGGAAAGTTTTGTCTAGGTATTCTGATTTTAGTGGTCAATTACCTTTGATTAAAAAATACTCAGATTTTATAGATTTTGAAGGTTTAGAAAACAATCCTACAATAGACTACGAAACAAGCCTTTACATAGAAAACTATCTTAAAGAGAATATTCATAAGAGATTCGTTTATAATCTTAAAAAACAGCGTAGTAATTGGGCGGGATACGTGTATCATTTTACACATCTTAAAAATGCAATTGATATTATTAAAAAATGCCAAATATTAAGTCGTAATAAAGCAACAATTGGTGGCGACTTCAGTGATGCTGCTGGTGATGTAGTGAATCGAAGACATGATGCTCATGATTATGCTCGCTTCTACTTTAGACCACAAACTCCTACTCAGTTTTATAATGAATGTTTGGGTAAAGATCATGAATCAGGAAGATATGGCTGGACAAAAGATCATTATGGTAATTGGGAACAAGTATGGAAATCTGACTTTGATAAGGCACTAAACCTTGGATTGCCGAAATGCCCAATACCTGTATTTTTTAAGTTTTCAATTGATGAGATATTCAATAATCAATTGGAGAAGTGTTACATAAGCAATGGTAATCTTCAAACTAACTGGGCAAGAATTGGCACAGTAAGTGAAATGTACAACCTGTTTGATTTTAATGATGTTTATAGCACAATTCAAAGTACCTCTGATGGAGATTGGAAAACGTACATGAATAAGTCTCAACAGGAATTTTTAGTAAGGGATCAATTTGATTTTTCAGATATACATAATTACGAGATTTTAGTCCGAAACCAATCAGACTTGTTTCAGTTGAAACACCTTCTGAAAGATTATCCTAAGGTCATTCAGAAAATAAGAATTGCAGATTATGACGATGACATTTACTTGAATAACAATAAACAGATTGAGTATAATCTTGATGGGAATTCTGTAACTGTTTCAGCAAACTATAATGGTAATGGAAATAGATCAGGTTATTTTGAAATGGAAGTTGAGAAAGGGACTTACAGAATCAACTCTGGTCAAGTATTATCGAAAAATGGTGATACTATTCGCTTTTACCCTGGTATCAATATTGAGTTTGAATCTGAGCCTTGTTTGAAGGTTACTTTTAAAGATCAAGTAACAAATAAAGAGCCATGGGAGATAATAAAGTATTGTAATTCTAGAAAAGCTACTTCAAGTGACATTCACATTAACTCGATCTTAAATAAAGAATTAGGATATCAAGGAATGTGTGATTTACTAAATTTACAAGGTCATGGATTTAATAATGTTGAAGACAATTATGACCCTTACAAGTTATATCGACATGTTTTTGATAAAGAATATATCTCAACACATGATAATATAATTGATTATGATTCCATTTATTTTTTGGTTGTATCAAATAAAAATAGCTTAAATAAGTATGATATATTGAGTTGCAAAAGATTAATTGCATTATATATTAATGACTTAAGTGGCTTGTCTGATGAACTTATCTCACTACTTAATTCAAAAAATATTCAGATTATTCATCAAGGTTTAAGCGATTGGTATTTTGACTGTGAAGACCTTATTGGGATAAAAGAAAATCAAAAAGAATTAGCAAAAAGTGAAAGTCAATATTCTCAACATGATAGTATCCATAATTACCCTCAATCAATTGATGAACTATGTAAATTAAGCACTTCATTTGTCGAGACTTATAACACTAAAGTAAGGCACTATATCCTAAGAGATCATACAAACCTTGTTCTAAACCAATTTGACAAATATTTTGCAATTCAATTTAATGAGCCTGAAAGAGCTTTTTTCAGATTCTTTTTATTGGTTCATGATATAGGAAAACCAAGAGCATTTCAGCTAGGAAATAAGGATGATCAATATACTCATAGTATCGAAATACTAAACGGCATTTGGGGTAAAGTATCGAACTCCCATAATGATTTATCGAAAATTCAATTTTTACTAAATGGGGATATTATGGGTGAATACTTTCAAGGCAAAAAGGATGCTGAATCCACCACTCAATTAATAGTTGAAGCAGCAAAAGCTCTTAACACATCTCCATCAAAATTATTTGATGAATTGATTATTTACTATCAATGTGATACAGCAGCTTACACCGCAGATGCAGGTGGCTATAAATTTCTAGAACACTTATTTAGCTATGAAAATGGACAGAAAGTGTTTGATGAGGAAGCTGGACTGTTAAGATTCTCGGATAAATACAGAGAAATGTATAATAGACTTAAAGACGAAATTTTAAAATGGCAATAAAATTTATAAAAGGGAATATTTTTAACTCTAAGGCTCAAACGATTGTGAATACAGTCAATTGTGTTGGAGTAATGGGTAAAGGAATCGCTCTTGTTTTTAAACTGAGATATCCTAAAATGTTTGATTTGTATAAGGATCACTGCAAATCAAAGCTGATTGGAATAGGAAAGCTATGGCTTTACAAAGGTGAAAAAAATGCACCTTGGGTTTTAAACTTTCCAACAAAGTTTCACTGGAAATATCCGAGTAAAATCGAATATCTCGAAAAAGGATTAGAGAAATTTTGTTCAACTTATAAAGACCAAGGGATTACTTCTATTGCTTTTCCTCTGTTAGGAACACACAATGGTGGTTTAGATAAAGATACTGTTCTGAATTTAATGGAAGAATATTTAAGTAAGTGCGAAATAGACATAGAAATATATGAATACGTGCCAGAAGCAGTAGATGACTTGTATGAATATTTTGCTTCTAATTGGTCAAAATTAAGTTCCGAAGAAATCAAATTAAAAACGGGTATCAGGAAAGATAAAATTGAGAAGGTAACCGAAGTGGTTGAATCTGGTACAGTCAAATCAATGATAGGATTAATTAACGAAAAAGGGATAGGTGTTAAGACTATGGAAAAGTGTTTTCAATTTGTAATGAATAATAAAAATGAACAACCAACATTATTTGATTAAACGCCAGCTCACACAGCCAAGCACAATTGCAATTCGCACGAACCAACGCTTGACCAAAAATTGCAATAGAGCTAGTCTGTTTTCCAACGCTTTTTTGCCGACCCTAAAAACTAATTTTTTCAAGAACAGTAGTGCTTCGATTGAGTGGATTAGTAATTGTAAAAGATTGATAATTAGCGGATAATGAATAAAGCCCAGCATACAACATCGTGTATAGTGCATTTGGCGGATAGTGCTAATTTCAAGGGTGGTACATCTAATAAACGGTGTAGCGGTTTGACAGGTTCGTGCTTAGAAATGCCAAACGACACCATACACGTAACCGTTGGCTGTAATTTAAGTAGAGTGAAAGAGAAATACGACATTTTAGTAGAATTAGCAGTTTGGGGACATTTGGATTCAAAAACTGATTTGGAATTGATTTTGTTAAAAGGTCATTTAATTATTGAGCAAATTTTGGAAGTTAAGCTGAATAGATGTGGAATAGAAAATAAAAAAACGTTTTCTTTTTACAGTAAAATTTTAGCTCTTGAAAAAATAAACTTTGAACAAACGAATAAGAAAAAAATAATATTAGATGCATTAAGAAAACTCAACAAGTTGAGAAACAATTTAGCACACGATTTTTACTTTGATTTAAATAACGGAGAGTTTGACAATTGGGCAAAAAAAGTTCTTAAAAATATGGATGGAGAAAAATACACTCGATATACTTACAGAACCAAAATAGTTCACGCATTTTCGACTTTGACAATAAATATTCTGGAATTAACCACAAAAGAAAAACAGTATGAGTACAACAACATTTAATCGAGAAATAAAACGAATGATAACTAATGAAAATCATCCTGTTTTAAAATATATTAACGAAAAATTTAAAAATAGTAGGCAACACCAAAACTATTATGGCTTTTTTGACGACTTTTTATTTAAGTACGGAATTTTAACATTGGGCTACTCACCTACTCTAAATGGAAATAAATATGTGCCATATGTAAATTGTAGTCAGAGAAACATATTTCGAGCGGAAAAAGGAATAACCGATTTATCGAATAAAGCTCATAGTCCAACTCAATGCCAAAAAATATTAGCGGAATATCTAATTGAACATTTGAAATACTTAAATGTTTGGAGTTTTGAGAATTGGAATAGCGAACTGAATTATGAAAAAATGAATTAAAAAAACTACAGCCAATAACTAAGCATTCGTGTGGTCGGTACGACCCAACATGAATGCCGTGTTGACTGAACCGGTGTTTGTCGGTTCGCCCTTATGGGGAATGGTCTGTTTTGGATTGGATTTTTAGGAGTTGGTTTTTTCTGTTTTGGGAGTTTTTGGCCTCCCTTTCTTTGGAATATTAAAAGAACATGGCAGATTTAGGACTTATTTTTCCTTGTTCATTACTGCTTTGATGTGTTTTCTTCAGTTTTGGCCATAGCAGTCCCGTTACGTCGGTTTTGCGTTTTTTTCATATTGGTCTGTTTAGGTGTTTCTCGATCTGTTCGCGCCAACCATTCGGTGGTCCACGAGCGGGGAAGGTTGCAATGGTAACCAGGTTTCCTTTTTTACAGCTGGGACACTTGCGGTGCTTTAAAGGTACTTTTTCCGCTAGTTCTGGCCTACCCAGATCTTTTTGTAGTTCTGGGATTAAGGTTCTTTTATAATAGCTGCTCAAGATACCATAGTGCCGGATGCGGGTAAACCCTTTGGGCAGGATATGCAATGAAAAACGCCTGATGAACTCACCATCGGATAGTGCAAGTACCGACTTCTTACCCCCTTGGCGATAATCCTTTACCATAAACCGTACGTTTCCACTTTCAAGACTTTTTATTGAAGGTTTTTGCTAAAGCCATATTCGTGTTATACCTATTTAACTTTATAATGTCGTGTAAATCAATTGAATTATTTTTTGATTAATTGAAATGAAAAATAAATAGCATAGCATCGTTACGGTAATTATTTTTGATGAAAAGTAAGCAAAAAAGAAGCTATTTATCACGACTTTATATGGTTAAATTGTATTAGTTAAAAGATTAAATCAAGCCACCTATTATGATGAACGTTGACAAAACAATCATCAAAATCATTAAAATCATGTAAAAAAAAGAAACATCTTCTCTTATTTGAACAAAACGATTATTCAGGCCTCTATTTTTTGAAGGAATCTATTCTGAAATTATAAAAAAATCCCTTTCTATGGAAACTGAAAGGGATTTTGTGTTATTTATTGTGGTTAAATTTAATTAGCCTATGATTTGAATATTTGTAAATTCTTTAGAAATAACCAAAGAGTTATTACCATTAAATTTAACATCGTTCAAATCTACAAATTCATTATCAACTTTTATAGAATTCACTTTAAAAGGTAATCCTATTAAATTAATTTTAAAGGTGTTGTAAGAGGTTATGTAGTTTCCGCTATTGTATTTTCTAATAATTAATTTATGGTCTTTACCCGATAAGCTAAACTTACTCAAGCTATAACGGCCTTTTTTATAATCGAAACCATCATTGGAGTCTTCATACAATTCAGACTCTTCTTTGCCTAACTTGAAGTACACCTCTAGTGTAAGCTCTTCTATATTTTTCTCGCCAACATATTGTTGTACTGGATATTTAGGGATAATCGCACCAGCTTTAACAAAAATAGGCATACTGTCTATATCGGCATCTACCCAAGTTTCTTTCCCCCCAGAAACTAATTCGTTGGTCCAGAAATTATACCAATTTCCTTTCGGAATATACATGCGTCTCCCTTTAGCGTTAGGTTCGTTTATTGGGCAAATTAAAAGTTGGTTACCGCAAATAAACTCATCGATTCTATAGTGTGTTTGAGAGTCTTCTTGATCAAATAAGACCAGAGATTTTAACATGGGTATGTTATTCTGACTGTATTGATGGAATGCCGTGTATAAATACGGTAGCAGCTGGTATCTAATCTCAATAAACTTACGCACTATATTGGTAATCTCTTCATCAAAAGCCCAGGGCTCTTGGTCGCCATGGTCTCCAGAAGAATGTGTTCTGCAAAACGGATGGAATACACCCAGTTGAATCCAGCGTGCAAATAATTCGCCATTGGGCTGTTCTGCAAATCCACCAATGTCAGACCCTGCAAAAGAGAAGCCAGATAACGCTAAACGTTGGGCTTGAATATTTGCTATTTGTAAGTGTTCCCATGAGGCCACATTATCGCCCATCCAGGTAGACGAATAGCGTTGGGTGCCCGAGTAAGCCGCTCGGGTAATTACAAATGGTCTTTTAGGATAATTAAATTTTTTTAAACCATGGTATGTAGCACGTGCCATTTGCATGCCGTAAATATTATGGGCTTTACGGTGGCTACAAGGATTGCCGTCGTAATCGTGTCTTACATCGTTAGGAAATGTTTTTCCAGGAACATCCATTACAGCAGGTTCGTTCATGTCGTTCCATACGCCTTGAACGCCTATATCTTCAATAAGTTCTTTAAATAAACCGGCCCACCATTTTCGTACTTCAGGTCTTGTAAAATCTGGAAAATAACATTCTCCAGGCCATACTTTGCCTTTCATATAAGGGCCATCGGCACGGCGACAGAAATAATCTTTATCTAAGCCTTCTTTAAAAACATGGTACTCACTATCCATTTTAATACCGGGATCGATTATAACAACGGTTTTAAAGCCATCGTCTGCGAGTTCTTTAACCATGCGTTTTGGGTCTGGAAAATAGTCTTTATTCCATGTAAAACACCTAAAACCATCCATATAGTCGATGTCTAAATAAATAGCATCACAAGGTATTTGCAGTGCTCTAAACTTTGAGGTAATGTCTTTTACTTTAGACTCTGGAAAATAGCTCCATTTACATTGGTGGTAGCCTAAAGCCCATAATGGCGGAAGCTCTGGAGCGCCAGTTAAATCGGTATAACGCGATACCACATCTTGCATTTTAGGGCCGTAAATAAAGTAATAATTCATTTCGCCGCCCTGTGCCCAAAAACTGGTTACATGGCGTCTTTCATGACAAAAATCGAAATAGGTTTTAAAGGTGTTATCGAAAAAAATTCCGTAGGCTTTATTATGGTGTAAAGCGGTATAAAATGGAATGGCTTTGTAAATAGGATCGGTATCTTTTCCGTAGGCATAAGAATCGGTGGCCCAGTTTTCAAATCGTCTGCCTTTTAGATTTAAGTGGCTTGGTTTATCACCTAAGCCGTAGTAGCTTTCGCCGTTTTTGGCAGCTTTACTCATTTTTACAATATCGCCACCCAACTCGTAGCTCTCTTCCCAGTGAAAACCTAATTCGTCTTCGCAAATAACCGAACTATCTAGAGCGTCTATAATCGATTTTCTTAAATCGAGCTTATAGATATGGCAGATTAATCTTGAGGTGGAAACGATGTATTTTTCATCATCTTCAGAGATTTCTAAGTGATTGTAGCCTCTGCTGGCGTTGCGATCTATAGCATAAGAGAAATCGTTATCAAATTTACCTACGGTGGTGTATCTAAATCTAAAGACACTATCCCTTAAAACGGTAAGCTGGAGTATAACGTTATTTGCGGTCGAAAAATAGAGTACATCAACATCTTTTGAATAGTCTGTTATGCGAGACGGAAATAAGTCGCCTTTATATTCTAATTCTGTATTTAAAATCATAGGTGGTTAGTAATAAAATTGTAGTGAATGTAGTTAAAATTTTTAATTATTAATTAAAAATATTTTGGACAGAAAAGTCAAGTGTCATAGCTTATAAATTCGTTTTTTAGCGAATTACTTCGAAAATTTGAATAAAGACACACCTAAAGGAGGTAGCGTAATCTCTGCAGAATATGATTTTCCGTTCCACGAGGTATTTGCAATAGGGATTTCTTTTTTGTTTAAAATGCCGCTACCCCCAAATGTTTTAGCATCACTATTAAAAATCTCTTTTAGCATCCCATTTTGGGTAACACCAATACGGTAGTGTTCTCTTACAGTTGGTGTTAAGTTACAGACAACAACAACATTGTCTTTGGCGTATTTCCCTTTTCTTATATAAGACAAAACACAGTTTTCGTGGTCGTCGTAACTAATCCATTCAAAGCCGTCGTTACTAAATCCTTTTTCGAATAAGGCTGGAGTGGTTTTATATAATGTATTTAGTGCTTTAAAAAAGTTTTGAAAGTTTTTATGAGAGGCGTACTGTAACAAATGCCAATCTAAACTGTTTTGAAAATCCCATTCGTCTTGTTGGGCAAATTCGCCACCCATAAATAGTAATTTTGTGCCAGGGTGGGTAAACATGTAGCCATATAAAAGCCGCAAATTAGCAAAGCGTTGCCACTCATCACCTGGCATTCTTCCTAAAATAGATTTTTTGCCATACACCACCTCGTCATGCGAGAGGGGTAGCATAAAATTTTCTGTAAAGGCATAAGCTAAGCTAAAGGTAATATCGTTGTGGTGGTATTTTCTATAAATAGGATCTTTAGCAAAATACTGTAAGGTGTCGTGCATCCACCCCATCATCCACTTCATGCCAAAGCCTAAGCCACCTAAAAACACGGGTTTAGAAACGCCTGGGAATGCTGTAGATTCTTCGGCTATGGTTTGTACATCTGGGAACGATTTATAAACCTCTTCGTTGAGTTCTTTTAAAAACGCTATGGCGTCAAGATTTTCGCGACCACCAAATTCATTGGGTTCCCACTCGCCATCTTCACGAGAATAGTCTAAAAACAACATAGAAGCTACGGCATCTACACGCAGCCCATCGGCATGAAATTGATCGAGCCAAAATACAGCATTACTTATTAAAAACGATTTAACTTCGTTGCGGCCGTAATTAAAAATTAAGCTTTTCCAATCTTGATGGTAGCCTTTGCGTTTGTCTGGGTGCTCGTATAAATGTGAGCCGTCGAAAAACCCTAAACCGTGGGCATCTTCAGGGAAATGTGAGGGTACCCAATCTAGAATAACACCTATGCCAGCTTGATGTAATTTATCGACTAAATATTTAAATTCTTCAGGATATCCAAAACGAGAGGTTGGGGCAAAATACCCTGTTATTTGGTAGCCCCATGAGGGGTCGTAGGGAAACTCCATAATGGGCATGAACTCTACGTGAGTGAAATTCATATCGGTTACATAGTTAACCAATTGGTCGGCCAGCTCTAGATACGACATAAAACGTTGTTCTTCAACATGTCTTTTCCAAGAGCCCAGATGGATCTCGTAAACCGAGTACGGCGCATCGAGTGCGTTATGTTTTTTACGGGTTTTCATCCAGTGCTTATCTTTCCACTTATAGTCGTCGTCCCAAACTATAGATCCTGTTTTAGAGTTGTGCTCATAACGTCTGGCGTAGGGATCGGCTTTTTCGGTTTTTATATCGTTATTATTACTTTGTATTTTGTACTTGTAAATAGCTCCCTTTTTAACATGGGGTATAAAGCCCTCCCAAATACCACTAGAGTCCCAACGCACATTTAATTGGTGTTCGCCTTCCATCCAATAGTTAAAGTCGCCAATTACAGAAACTTGTTTTGCGGTGGGTGCCCAGACCGCAAAATATACCCCATCAATACCATTTACAGTGCTAAGGTGTGAGCCAAATTTCTCGTATAGCCTGTAATGTTTACCTGCTTGAAACAGGTTAATGTCGAATTCTGAAAATAAACTGTGCGCTATTACTTGTGCCATTTAAGGTTGTTTTAGTATTGTTTAGCTTATTAAGGGCTAAAACTTATTTATTAATTTTAAAAACATGAACTGGCATTGAGGCATGTAGCTCTATATAACACCACTCGCTAGACCAATTATAACGACTATTTGTGATTAAGTCATGCATTTCTAGAGGCTCACCTTCCTGTACACCAATATCATGCAAAGGAACCTGCACAGTCCCTTTTTGGGTGTGATGATCATCTAAACTAATAACAACAAAAATTTCATTCGTTTTATCATCATTCCATTTATAAAAGGCCAATAAATGATCATTTTCTATATAACAGAATTTGATGTTTTTGGTTTGTTGAAGCGCAGGATTATTGTGCCTAATGTGGTTTATTTTTGATATGAAAGCTATTAACTTATTTTGAATATCCCAATTGTAATGTGTGATTTGGAATTTCTCTGAATTTATATACTCTTCTCTACCGGGTAAAGGTGTTGAAAGCATATACTCAAAAACGGGACCGTAAATGCCTATGCTAGAACTTAAAGTCGCGGCAAGAGCATAGCGTTGTATGTGTTTAGATTCGTTAGCACCTTGCAAATAATACGGGTTAATGTCTGGTGTGTTTGGCCAAAAATTAGGTTGCATGTATTCGCTTAACTCGGTTTGTGTTAATTCTTCAACATATTCAATAAGTTCCTGTTTACTTTCTCGCCAAGTAAAATAGGTGTAAGATTGTGTAAACCCATTTTTTGCCAGTTGTTGCATAACTTTTGGAGCGGTAAAGGCTTCAGCTAAAAAAATAACGTCTGGATGTTTGGCTTTTACCTGAGCGATAATCCAAGTCCAAAAATAAAAGGGTTTGGTATGGGGGTTATCGACTCTAAATATTTTAATTCCGCAATCTATCCAATACATTAAAATATCTAAACAGGCGTTCCAGAGGTTTTTATAATCGTCACTTTCCCAATAAATGGGTAGAATGTCTTGGTATTTTTTTGGAGGATTTTCGGCGTATTGTACCGTGCCATCTGGCCGCCATTTAAACCATTTGGGGTGGTCTTTAACCCACGGATGGTCTGGGGCAGCCTGTAAGGCATAGTCCATGGCAATTTCAATATTGTTTTCCTTAGCTTTTTTTATGAGAGATTTAAAATCGGCAAGTGTTCCCAATTCTGGGTGTATGGCTTTATGGCCGCCATGTTTGGAGCCCACACCCCAAGTAGAACCAACATCACCAATTTGAGCTTCAGTCGTGTTGTTTTTGCCTTTTCTATTCACTTCCCCTATAGGGTGAATGGGTGGTAAATACAAAACATCAAACCCCATGTTTTTAATTCTTGGTAGCAAGCGTTCACAATCTTTAAGCGTCCCGTGAACTCCTTTTTTTTCTGATGCTGAACGTGGAAAGAATTCATACCAGGTACTAAATCGCGCTTTTTTTCGATCTACAAAGACTTGATAGGTTTTGGAAGTATTAGCCAGAATTTTTACCGGGTTGGCATAAAATATCTGATATAAGCGCTCTGTATTAGCTTCTGCTATAGCTTCCTTATAATCGCTTTTATTTTGAAAAATACGATGTAGGTGTTTTAAATAAGCCTTATCTTGAGCTTTAACTTTTTTCAAAACCGCTTCAATGTGTTTTACACCTTCAAGTAACTCTGATGCGACGTGTTGCCCGTCATTAATTTTTCTTATAAGACCCTGTCTCCAATTTAAGGCGTAATCTACCCAGGCTTGTACTTTATAGCTGTAAAACCCAGGTTTTTCGACATGAAAAGTGGCTTGCCATTCATCATTAGAGCGTAAAACCATTCTGGTTTCTATCCATTTTTTGGCGTTCTTGTGTTTGTATAACACAGAAGCTCCTAGCACATCATGGCCATCTGCCAAAATATGGGCATCTATGTTAATAATCTCATTTACAACCCGTTTAATATAAAACTCACCACAGTTTATACTAGGCGAGACATAATCAATAATAACTCTTTTTTGGTTTTGCATATTAGTTAGTTAAATAATGCCAATGTTGTGGTACACAAAGTGCAGTTGGATTGAAAAAATAAAATTCATAATTACCCCTCTTTTAAAGGTCGTTTTTAAAAATGTTAGATGGTTTAAATAACATACCCTTTAGGGATTGTTGCCCCTTTTTTAATGACAACAATACCATCTTTTATAAAATAACTATCGGTTTCTTTATTTTCTAGATGTTTTCCGCCATTAATGGTGACATCATCTCCAATACGGCAATTTTTATCGATAATGGCATTTTTTATATAACAGCCTTTACCAATCCCCATTAGAATTTCAATGTTTTCATCTTTTATTTGTTCTAAAGTTTCGTAAAAATCGGATCCCATCATATACGTGTTTATAATGGTTGATCCTTCGCCAATTCTTGAACGAATACCTATAACAGATTGTTCAATTTTATGAGCATTTATAATACAACCCTCTGCAATTACGGTTTTTTCTAAGGCGGTATTTGCAATTTTGCTTGTAGGCAGCATGCGGGAATTTGTGTAAATACGTTTTTTCTTGTCGTATAAATCAAATTTTGGAATATCTGCAGTAAGACCTAAATTGGCTTCAAAGAACGAATCGATGTTTCCAATATCTGTCCAATAGCCTTCGTACTGATAGCTATAGGTTCTGTGCTTCTTTATATTTTGGGGGATAATTTCTTTCCCGAAATCAATGGTATCTGGGTTTTCCATTAATCTCGTTAAGAGCTCTCTATTAAAAACATAAATACCCATTGAGGCTAGGTAGTTTCTCCCTTGGTTTTTCATCTCGTCACTTACCTCCGAGGTCCACTCTGGTAATAAACTGGCCTCTGGTTTTTCGATAAAAGCGGTAACTATATTAGAATTATCTGCTTTTAAAATCCCAAATCCTGTGGCATCGTTGGCATTTACAGGGATAGTAGCTATCGATATTTCAGCTTTTGATTTAATATGGGCTTCAATCATTTTTTCGTAATCCATTTGGTATAATTGATCGCCAGAGAGTATCAAGAAATACTCGAACTCATGTTTTAAAAAATGCTGCATACTTTTACGCACGGCATCTGCGGTACCTTGAAACCACGTTTTATTATCGGGTGTTTGTTCCGCAGCTAAAATATCGACAAAGGTACTGCTGAAGGGCCCAAAATAATAGGTGTTTTTAATGTGTTTATTTAGCGATGCCGAGTTAAATTGGGTTAACACAAACATGCGCTTAATATCGGAATTGATACAGTTTGATATCGGAATATCAACCAATCTATACTTACCCGCAATGGGTACTGCTGGCTTCGATCTTTTAGCTGTAAGAGGATACAATCTCGAGCCTTGACCGCCACCTAAAATTATGGCTAATGTTTTTTTGTTTATCATCTGTATTGAGTTTATATATGTTGAGAACGACTTGTTTTAGTTGTGGCGAACTACTGCCACTTAAATTTACAAATTTTAAACTAGAGTTTTATATAATGCTTCTACTTGTTTGGCTATGGCCATCCAGTCAAAATGCTTTTCAACTCGTTTTCTACCATTATCGGCCATCGTGTCTCGTAGCGCTTTATTAGCAATAAGGGTATTGATACCCTGGGCCAAATCTTTAGAAAACGCGTTGGGATTAACGGGTTCAAAAGGGGCTTCTTTTTGCTGTTCTAACGGAATTAATAGGCCGGTTTCACCATGTACTACCACTTCTTTTATGCCACCAACGGCACTGGCTACAACCGCGGTATTACAAGCCATGGCTTCGATGTTAATAATGCCAAAAGGCTCGTAAATTGAGGGGCAGCAAAACACAGCGGCGTGCGAGTATAACTGGATGATTTCTTCTTTGCTGACCATTTTGTCGATCCAAATCACATTTTCTCTCGTTTTTTTAACGGCGTTAACAGCATCTTCCATTTCTTTACCAATTTCTGCGGTATCTGGAGCGCCTGCGCAAAGCACAACTTGGGTGTCTGCCTCTATATATTTAATGGCATTTACAAGATGGATAATGCCTTTTTGTCTGGTAATGCGTCCAACAAAAAGTACGTATGGTTTTGCTTTGTCTATACCATAGGTGTCGAGAGTTGAGGTTTCTTTTGTGGTTGTGTATTGTTGCAAATTGATTCCGTTATAAATAACGTTCACTTTACGCTCATCGACCTTAAAATGTTTGAGAATATCGTCTTTAGTTTCTTTAGACACAGCAATGAGTGCATCGGCCATTTCGATAGCCGTTTTTTCAACCCAAGATGAGGCATCGTAACCTCTGCCTAATTGCTCTCGTTTCCAAGGTCTTAAAGGCTCTAAAGAATGTGTGGTGATTACCAAAGGTGTCCCGTAGCACAATTTCGCTACGATACCAGCAAAATGAGCGTACCAAGTATGACAATGCACGATATCGGCATCTACAGGTTCGGCATTCATGTGTAAACCCGTGCTTAAGGTTTTAAATACGGCCTGTAATTTATCGTCTGCAGCATCAAAAACCGGATTTTCAAATGGATAACCTTTAACCTCTAGATTTTTCGATTTAAGGTCTTGGTCGCCAAAACAGCGCACCTCCATGGTCATGAGTTTAGATAATTCTGCTGCCAAATATTCAACATGAACACCTGCACCTCCATAAACATAAGGTGGAAACTCTCTCGTGTAAAAAAGTGCTTTCATTTATTGGTTTTTTTTTTTGATGACTATTTTGGTGTGAAATCTTATATTATAAAATTATATAAGCTTGTTTTAAAAAACCTCACTATACAAATTGTAATATAGGCGTCTGGTATTGGTGTAAAGAATATGTTAAAAAGCGCGTTTTAAGTGTGTCGGTTTTTTAATAAATTTATTTAGAACTTATATTACTTTGTAAAAACTAAACATACAAAAAAAATACCAACAAACTGCTCTTATTCGCATTTTTAGCAATAAAGAAGCTTTTAATCTAAATAGACGTGTTTTTGCTAAATTTAAGGCGTTTTAACACCTGTTTTTAGGTATAATCTTAGGGTTTGGTTCAAAACACAAGCGATAAGAGATTTTGTGTTCTCGATTAGTTGAAATATAAATAAATGGTTCTATGTATAATACGTGGGATGTTGGTTTTGTGTTAAACCAATTTCATTTTTGAAATGAGGTATTGTTAATTTGGTATACAATGCGAGTGTTTAGAATTTTTATAAACTTAAGCTTTCGCAATACCTTACAATCGGGCTTTTTTTCACTCATTTTGTATGAGGATAAAAACACAGCTTAAGGCCAAAAATTAAATTGAAAACACAAAAACTTATATCCAGAACGTTCATCCGATAAAAGACATAAGACCGCTTCGCTAATAGACATAAGAATCAAGACTTGATTCGAACTAACTAATAAACGAGTGCTTTAATTAACAAAATATCTCCTTTAAACCTCAATAATTGTCTCAAATAATACCAATTTAACTTTATAATGTCGTGTAAATAAATTGAATTATCTTTTGATCAATTGAAATGAAAAATAGATAGCATAGCATCGTTACGGTAATTATTTTTGATGAAAAATAAGCAAAAAAGAAGCTATTTATTGCGACATTATATATGGGCAAGGTAACATTAAAAAAAAATGTGTAAAGTTCTTTATTTTACAAGAATTGACAGCATCAAAATATTTTTAATCGGACTTTATTGGTTTTAAATATAAGTTTTACTCTGTTTAAATTGTATAATCTTAACGCGGTTTATAGGAACAATGGCTTAATCATTAAGCTTTAAAACCGCCATAAAAGCTTGTTGAGGTATTTCTACATTACCTACTTGGCGCATGCGTTTTTTTCCTTTTTTCTGTTTCTCTAAAAGTTTACGCTTTCTAGAAATATCGCCACCATAACATTTGGCAGTCACATCTTTACGCACGGCTTTAATGGTTTCTCTAGACACAATTTTAGCGCCAATAGCAGCCTGAATTGGAATATCGAATTGCTGACGAGGAATGAGTTCCTTTAATTTTTCACACATTTTTTTACCAATGTGTTGAGCATTATCGGTATGTATTAATGTGGAAAGGGCATCCACAGATAAGCCATTTAATAAAATATCTAAGCGTACTAATTTTGAGGTTTTCATGCCTATTGGCGAATAATCGAAAGAGGCATAACCTTTAGAAACGGTTTTTAAACGGTCGTAAAAATCGAAAACAATTTCTGCAAGTGGCATTTCGAAAGTTAATTCCACACGATCGGCAGTTAAATAGTTTTGATTTATAACAATGCCTCGTTTTTCTATACACAGGGACATGACATTGCCAACAAAATCAGCTTTGGTAATTATAGTCGCTTTAATATACGGTTCTTCAACACGATTTATGGTAGAAGGATCTGGTAAATCGGACGGGTTATTTACAATAAAAGGCACCTCTGGGTTTTTATTGGTGTACGCGTAATAGGAAACGTTGGGAACTGTTGTTATCACGGTCATATCGAACTCACGCTCCAAACGTTCTTGAATAATTTCCATGTGAAGCATACCTAAAAACCCACAACGGAAACCAAAGCCTAAAGCGGCCGAACTCTCTGGCGTAAATACTAGAGAGGCATCATTTAGCTGAAGCTTTTCCATAGAGTTACGCAGCTCTTCGTAATCCTCGGTATCTACAGGGTAAATACCAGCAAAAACCATAGGTTTTACATCTTCAAAACCTTCAATAATATTGGTGGTTGGGTTAGCAAAATCGGTTATGGTATCCCCAACTTTCACTTCTTTAGCGGTTTTAATTCCTGTAATTAAATACCCAACATCACCAGCTTTTACGCTTTGTTTTGGTATTTGGTTAAGTTTTAAAGTCCCTACTTCGTCTGCAAAGTATTCTTTATCGGTCGCAACGAATTTAATTTTTTGTCCTTTTTTTATCTCACCGTTAAACACTCTAAAATAGGTTTCAATACCTCTAAAAGTGTTGTAAACCGAATCGAAAATTAAAGCTTGCAAGGGAGCGTCTGGGTCCCCTTCTGGCGCGGGAACACGCTCTATGATGGCTTCTAATATTTTATCAACTCCAAAACCTGTTTTTCCACTAGCGTGGATAACTTCTTCTGGATCGCAGCCTAATAAATCTACAATATCATCGGTAACTTCTTCAGGATTGGCACTTGGTAAATCTACTTTATTAAGAATAGGAATAATTTCCAAGTCATTTTCTAAGGCCAAATATAAATTAGAAATGGTTTGAGCTTGTATGCTTTGTGCAGCATCTACAATAAGTAAAGCCCCTTCGCAGGCAGCAATAGATCGTGACACCTCGTAGCTAAAATCAACGTGTCCTGGGGTATCAATTAAATTTAAAACATATTTTTCGCCTTTGTATTCATAATCCATTTGGATGGCGTGCGACTTAATGGTTATACCACGTTCGCGCTCTAAATCCATATTGTCTAAAAGCTGATTTTGTTTTTCTCTATCGGTAACCGAACCAGTAAAATCTAACAAACGGTCTGCTAGTGTACTTTTACCGTGATCTATATGTGCAATGATGCAAAAATTTCTAATATTCTTCATAAAGCCGTCTTTCTTAAGAAAAGATGCTGCAAATATAGTTTAATTTTTTGATGCTTAAATAGGTATTTAACCTTGTTTAGCTTGTTTTTGTGGAATTTTTTTGGGTGTATTCTTAGTAACCTAGTTGCGAATCGTATCAAAAATCTATCAATAATGCTGATATAAGGCGGTACGATAATGAAAAAATGTAAGCCCTTAATGTTGTTTTACTTAAGCTTTAAAAACGGTGTATTTTAAATGGGGTTAATAAAATATAGTTGAAAATAGAGGGCTTTGCGCAAACCGGGTTAGTGCGCGGCTTTAAAAATGTTTACTGCTTTTGGGATAGGTCGAATTACTAGCGTGGCTACTGTCTCGATTTTTTTAGACTGTTTTAAGCTAGTCGCTAAGGCAAAATAAAAGGTTAAATGGATTATTTTCAGTTGTTTATAGGAATTCTTCTTAAGGAGTTAAATACGATTAAATAAAAAGATGTAATTTTGCGCTAAAATTAAACAGCTTGGTTAAAATAGATCACATAGAATTACCTGATTTTCCGTTACTTTTAGCACCTATGGAAGATGTTAGCGACCCGCCATTTCGCGCCTTATGCAAGGAGCAAGGGGCTGATGTGGTGTATACCGAGTTTGTATCAAGCGAAGGTCTTATACGTAACGCTGCAAAAAGTGTTATGAAGCTGGATATTTACGAAAAGGAGCGCCCAGTTGGCATTCAAATTTTTGGAGCGAACTTAGATAGTATGCTGCAAACTATTGATATTGTTTCGGCATCAAATCCAGATATTATTGATATTAATTTTGGTTGTCCCGTAAAAAAAGTAGTGAGTAAAGGGGCTGGAGCAGGCATTTTAAAAGATGTTTGCTTAATGGAAAGCCTCACTGCCGAAATGGTAAAACGCACCAACATACCCATTACCGTAAAAACGCGTTTGGGCTGGGATCATGACTCTATAAAAATTCTTGAAGTGGCCGAACGCTTGCAAGATGTGGGCTGTAAAGCCATTTCTATACATGGGCGTACGCGTATGCAAATGTATAAGGGATCGGCCGACTGGAAACCCATAGCTCAGGTTAAAAACAACCCGCGCATGCACATTCCTGTATTTGGAAATGGCGATGTAGATACCCCAGAAAAAGCGGTTTTAATGCGTGATGAATACGGTTTAGATGGTGCTATGATTGGTCGTGCCAGCATTGGTAACCCTTGGTTTTTTAAGCAAGTAAAACACTTTTTTAAAACAGGCGAACATTTAGCGCCCATTAGCTTAGAAGAACGTGTTGAAGCAGCGCGCAAGCATTTGCAAATGTCAATAGATTGGAAAGGTGAAACCTTGGGGGTTTTAGAAACCCGACGTCATTATACCAACTATTTTAAAGGCATTCCGCACTTTAAAGAATACCGTATGAAAATGGTAACAAGCAACGACTCTAAGGCGGTGTTTGCCACTTTTGATGAGGTTTTAGAAACCTTTGCAGATTATCAGTTTTAGTTTAGTAGCCAATCGCGATTAAATATTTTTTTGGGCAAATGGCAAGCCACCGCGCTATTCGCTATATCTTTTTAAAAGCTCTGGCGCCTAACCAGAAAACTGGGTATTCTAGCAAATAATTGCATTAAAATCGACATCTTGCTGTTTTGCGCTTTTAAAAAGGATGCCGCTACTATCGCTTTTGCACGTGTTTGTTAGGTTTGTTTTTAATGCCAGAGATCAATTTTTGCTTGCCAAAAACATGAGTTCATTTTGTTTATTAAAAAGCTCTATACGCTAGGAACGAAAACTAAACACTTAAAACAAAAGCCATAAAAATAAATCCGACTGTAACTATAAAACTATTATAAGCCCAAAAGTTAAGCTTACAAATAGAATAGCATTATAAGCAAACAAAAGCCTATGTTAAATTAGTGAAACTCCAACTCCAGATAAGGGCGAGGGTATTTTTTAAGAGTTTGGCAACTGGCTTTAGTTTCTTAAAACTGTGCTTCACAGCACCTGTTTTGCTTATGGTAAAAAAAAGAGGTATACCATGAAACCCAAAGACGAAAACACACTAATTTTCGTCTTCGGGTTTTATAAATTCAGATTTATATTTTTCTAAAAATGCGCGCTGTCGCTCTAGCATTTGTTGTCTTATATGGTCAATATCCATAAAATCGGATCCAAAATCGCTTTTAAAAAATTCATCATTAAAAAAACGACGACTAAAAAGTGAATCTTGAGAGAAAATAGTATCAAAGCCTTCATTTTCAAAACCGGAAAAGTCTGTAAAAAATCGCGATTTAAAAGCTTCCATTAAGCTGTCTCGTTGAATCGCAGAGAGGTCTTTATACCTGTGATCTGAAGACCAAGAATAAATACTGTCGTATCTAATAAGGTTTCCGTTTTCATCAAAGGTTTTGTTTACTTTCCAAGATCCTTTTGGTTGTTCAACCTGTTCATTTTTATGATCTTTTGTGTGCTTATTTTTTGTTTCGTTTTGCTGTGCGTTGCACCCCAAGCTAAATAAGCCCACTACAACTAATAAAATAAACTTTTTCATATCTATAAAATTTAAATTAAACACATAATAACGTTGTTCTAAAAAAATAGTTAATGACCGGTTTTAACCTTTTTAGCAGTTATGCCATACACCATATAACGCATCTATAGGGTTGAATTATACTTATAATTAGCTGAGATGAAACCCCATATAAGTTCTTGTTTAGGCGAGCTGCTAAATGGCTCGGAACCAAAATAAAATTACAATTATGGTATAATATTTATTTGGTTTTTAAAATAAATTGAAATCAAAAAAAATGCCAAAAATTAACCTAAATAGTTAGTGATATAAAACCACCGTTAAAAGGCTTTAATTGTGTTAAGTGTTTATGATTAAGGATGTTAATTAATGAAAAAAATGACAATTTGACATTTTTAAAGAGTAAAAATCATAATGTTTTTAATCACTAGTGTCCGATTAAAAATATTAAAATGCTGTCCATCCTTTTAAAATTAAGAACTTTGCGCGTTTTTTAAAATGTCACCTTGCTTATTTGAAATAATTATTAAGATTTAAAGGAACTATTTTGTTAATTTAAAGTACTTCTGTTTATCAGTTAGTTAGAATCAAGTCTTGGTTCTTATATCTATTAGCGAAGCGGTCTTATGTCTTTTGTCGGACATTAATGATTTTTAATGCTATATAATTGCAATTCAGGATAAAAACATTATCCAGTTATTTAAATTAATGGCTGGAGTTTATGTTGTATTTAACTTAAAGGTTCTTGTTAAAGTTTAAAAAAGGATCTGTTCTCACATTTTCATTCTAAATAACCATGAGATTTGAGATTACAAGTACATTTTAACTTAATTTCATTACAATATTATCTTGGGTTGGTCTAATTAGAATGAGATATATAATGATTAGAATTCCAAAAATCATAAAATCTTTGTTTAAAAACAGTATTAAAAACGCGGCCCCTTCTAACACGGCCCATCGCATGATGGAGGCACTTTGATAAAACGTTATCTTCTCTTCTAATTTTAGTGAGGCGTCTATGTTTTTTAATTGCGAATTAAATAAAAAATTACTCAAAAGGTAAGCCATTACAGGTATTAAGATGTACATAATGTGAGCTGTATTTGAGCTATCAAAATTAAATTGAGTTAGCGCATTTATATCTCCTAAAAATAAATAAGCGATAATTAGACCAAGACATAATGCGAAATGAATGATTTGAATAACTTTTATTTTTTGCTGCATTTTGGTTTGTGTTTGTTAACGTGTTTTGTTAATTGCGGGTTAAATAAGTCTAAATAGGGCTTTATCATTTCCAAAACCTCCACCAATTCTTATTGTTTCTTTCATTAGGCATTTTAATTCCGCGTCTTTTATATTCTTTCATAATTTCACTCATAGTTGTTAATGCTTCAGTATTGGTTCGTGCATTAGGAATACTTAGAACTCGATTAAATTCTTTATCTAAGCTATCTTTTGAAAGATTCGTAAATTCTATTTCACTCGAAATGTCGTTATCAATAGAGCTAGGTGCAATTAAACTTCCATTATATAGAAATTTGAATTTAACCTGGCTAGAAGCCAAAGCTTCCGACATTATTTGCAACATTTCATTCTTTTCAATTTGTTCAATGTAAGAGTTGCATTTATCAATTAGGCTTTGGTTTTTAGAAATACTATTATTTAGTTTGAAAGTTATTTCGCCTCCAAATGATTTTCTGTGCATGATCATTAGCAAAACTTGTTGGAGGGAAGTGTTAACATCTTTTGTTAAATCTTCAATGTTTTTACTATTTAATTCTATAGAATAGTTTTGATCTTTGTTTTCTGAGATCACAAAATTTTCTTGGTTGTCATTTTTAGGTAAATCTTCACCACCCATGGCAACGATTTCTCCATTTTGAACTAAAAAAACCTTGTCTGAAATTTTGTCTTGCTGTGGATTGTCGAAATATTGTTTGATCACTACAGGTAGCTTTAATCGCATAGGTGAATTAGAATCGATTGCAATTAACAATCCTTTAAATGGAATACCAACCATTAGATTGTCACTGCCTAATTCTTTTGCTATTTTAATCATAAAGTCATTATCCAAAATCTTTTCGCTCGCATATTCATTGCCTTCTGCAAATAAAATTTTTGAACCTTCTGCCTCAGTAATTTGATAGGTAACATCAATCGATTTAAGGTTCGAAATAGCTTCTTCTTTAATTTTCGGGAACCTTATATTAAAATCGTTTTCATTGGAGGCAGAGTCGAATATAATCATTCTGTCACTATCTTTTCCGTAGGCCACTACTGGTGAAATTTTATCATCAAAAAGGTTCTCCTTAAAAAATAGTGTTTCATTTTTTCTATAATCAGAAGTTTTTAATATTGGTAAGATTTTAGTCATTCAGTTTTTGATTTAAGTATACATGTAATAAACTTATACAATTCCTACAACAAAACAAAATCACAAACGAACAGAAACCCTCCATAGCAGGTTTGCCCGCGAGAAGGATTGCAGCGGCATCCTTTTTGTTTTTCTCAAAAAGATACAGCGAAAAGCCTGTTTGCCTTTTTTGGCAACTCGCCCAAATTATTAAGACGCTATTAGTTTTTTGGTAACGCGGTTGGATGCGATTTTAGAGGCGACTATGCCTAAAATGCTTATCGTAAAAAATACAATGGTAAAGTTTTTTAATTGAATGCTCATGGGGTAGGGCAGTGTTGGTGTAATGGGTACAAGTTCGAATTGTATTTGAATAAACACCACAATTAAGCCTATTAAGAGGCCTATTATGGTTCCAAAAACCGTTATTATAGTGCCTTGCAAAAAAAAGATATTTCGGATGTTTTTTATAGGAAGTCCCAGGTTAAAAAGCGTTTTTAGAGAGGGTTGCTTTTCTAATATCATCATGATGATGGCTCCCATAACATTAAAAATTAATAATCCAGAAACCATAGTAAGTAGCAAGTAAACCATAAGGTTTTCACTATTAATCATTTTATATAAGGCATCATTAAGTTGCGCCCGGTTTTTAATAATAATGTTATCACCCAAAATAGTTTGAATGTCCAGTTTTGCTTGAGTCTGGCTTACGCCATTGGCTAGTTTAAATTCGAGTGCAGCGATTTGGTTGGGTTTATAGTTAAGTAGGTTTTGTGCCAATGCGATGCTTGTAAACACATAGCTGGTGTTTAGGTTTTCGTTAATATCGAAAACACCAACGTTAACCACTTTTACCGTGCTAAAGGCGCTTTTAATGGAGGTTATGGGGCCTTTTCCCGGTTTTGGCACATACAAATTTAGGGGTTTGGTGAAGTTTAATGCGCCTAGGGATAGGTTGTTAGAAATATTCCAGCCAACAACAATCTCGTTGGATTTGTCGTCTAGCCAACGGCCTTCAGAAATTACAGAATCTATGGCAACCACGTTTTTAAAATGCCCATCGACGCCTTTTATGGTGGCTAAATAATTCTTGTCGTTTGTGGCTATAATAACCCGTTCTTCAATAATTTTTGAAACTTGTTCAACCGATTCTAATTGTCTTAGTTTATCGAGGTCTTCGTCGCTTATAAAAAACGATTTGCCTACGGCGCTTTCGGCTTTTAAATCGGGGTCGACAATAGAGGAGAATTCTAGCGTAAAATCTTTTAATCCCGCAAATCCAGAAAGTGCTATAAATAAGGATGCAGCTCCTAAAATAATACCTAAAATCGCAATTTTGCTAATAATATTAATGGCATTATTGCTGCTTTTAGAGATTAAATAACGTTTGGCAATGTGAAGTGACACTTTCATGCTTTAAATATAAAAATAAAATGCGTTTTAATTTAAAGCATCATGCTTTTAGGACGGTTTAAGATTTTTTGCGTTTATCTAAAGACGTTGGATCTTTTATTGGATTGTCTTCTCCTTTTAAGGACTTATCAATTTGGTCGATGTATTCTAAGGAATCGTCAATAAAAAACTCCAATTTTGGCATACGTCTTAACTGGTGTTTGGTGCGTTGCGCTAATTCGTGCTTAATTAAGGGTGCGTTCGATTTTATGCCCTCGATAAGCTCTTGAGCTTTTTGGTTTGGAAAAATACTTAAATATACTTTTGCAAAGGCTAAATCGACCGTTACTTTTACCTTAGATACCGAAATGATAATGCCATGTAAGCCCCCCTCGGTTGCTGCACGTTGTAAAACGTCTACTAAATCGCGTTGCAAAACCGACGCTATTTTTTTTTGTCTTTGACTTTCTTCTTCCAATGAATTGCTTTTTTATAAGTTGTTAGTGTATAAATTACTGGTTTGTAGAATATACCTAATAACATATTCTCGGGCAAAAATAATGGATATTTAAAGATTATCTTACTATTTTAACGAAATTTGTATAATTAGGTTTGTGCGATAACGCAGATTTACACCTATACTTAAGCATTTTGTTATGAATAAGATTGAACATATTGGTATTGCTGTTAAAAACCTTGACGATTCTAACGCATTGTTTTCTAAATTATTTGGGAAGCCCCACTATAAAATTGAGGAGGTGGCGAGCGAAGGCGTAAACACGTCTTTTTTTAAAGTGGGCGATAATAAGATTGAATTATTAGAAGCCACGACTAAAACCAGCCCTATTGCAAAATTTATTGAAAAAAAAGGCGAAGGTATTCATCATATCGCTTTTGATGTAGATGATATTCGCGCCGAAATTAAAAGGCTTAAAAATGAGGGCTTTAAAATGATAAATGAAACCCCAAAGTTGGGCGCCGACAATAAATTAGTGGCTTTTTTACACCCAAAATCTTCAAATGGTGTTTTAATTGAGTTGTGTCAAGAGATAAAAAAATAATTTTTCTTGTAAACAATCAAAATAAGTAGTAATATTGCACTCTCTTTGAAAAAGGAGAAAGTAATAAGTTAGCCTTAGGCTAATGGGTCCTATAACTCAGCTGGTTAGAGTATCTGACTCATAATCAGAAAGTCCCTGGTTCGAGCCCAGGTGGGACCACCCAGAAACCCTTCAAAACATTGATTTTGAAGGGTTTGTTTTTTTAAAGAGAATTTTAAGTCAAGACTATACAGGGATCAAGACAAAATGTTGCGTCTAAGCAAAAAATGAGGTTAATCTAAAAAGGAAAATTTCCGCATTTGATCGCCTCTAAACGGTGATTAATGGGCTTTTATTTATTTCTCTTTAGTTCGTAATTTATCTTGGCTGTTTTAAAATAGAGAACCTGTAGGTTTAAAGTGGTTTATTGTTATTTCCAAAACTGCCACCAGCTCTTTTTGTTTACATGAGATTCTGGAATTGTACTGGCTTTTTTTGTTGTGTTTAATTGGCTTGCTGCAACGATTTCATCAAAAACTCCTGCGATTTCGTAAAATGAACTTATAGAATCGAACAGGCCTTGGGCACTTATAAACTTGTATACTTTTGAGATGGGTGACACGGTATAAGACCTTATTTTAATGCAAAAACCATGTTTGTTTTCTATCCAAGTGCCGTTATAATTTTTAACCATACACACCCCTATGAAGGAGCCAATTTTATAAGAAATATGTTGTTTTTCTTTGTCACTTTTTTGTTCATAATGGGCTCTATTATCATTTATTTCATTTTCAATAATTTTGATTCCTTCAAGATTATAATCTATAGAGAAGTGGGATCTTACTTTTTCGGCGAGATCGTTAATCTGAGTTAAAGTATCATTATCCATAGTTTCGATGACATCATTTTATTGAGCTGTTTTCATTACGATTAGAAATCAACCTTGCAGCCAATATTTAAATTAAGTGATGGCTTCGTTGCTAAATTGTTGATAAAGCATAGTGATGCGTTTAAAGGTCTCATTTACAAGTAAGATTAATTAGCAAGTGGGACACGGTTTTTTGAGGCAGGTTTTGTACTGTTTAATGTGCTTTTCTTTAAACGATAAATGCCATTGGTTGGCTCTTCGTTAATTTCAAAGTGGTTTAGTCGATATTTTTTTGTTGAGGTTTTAAGCTCTAAAAATACTTGGTAGTCAAAAAACCGATAGTATTGTTGATGTGATCTTGATTTATTGATGTGTTTTCTTATTTTTTACTCAGTATTTTTTTTTTTTTTAATTGGCAATCACACGCTTATATATAATGCCTTCAGTTCTATATACAATAAGCATTGTATTGGCTAAATTATTGGTGTAAAATTCTGGTGTACTTGTTGTTTTCCAGTCTTTTGCGCGCGCTTCAATAATTTTTTCAGTCCAATTTAAATTGTAATCTGTGAAATCTATTTTTTGCATGCCTTCCGTCCATTTGTCTACGTTAGACGGTGTTACTCGAATCGCAAATTTATAGTCCCAAGACGATGCGCCAGGAATCGAAGTTGGTCTTCTTTTGGAAAACCCATTAACATTAAACAATTCAAATTCGGCGTTATAAAAATCACTATTCGACTTAATTTCTTTTTTTAATTGCGCCACACGTTCTTCTGTAGTTTTAAATGCATCGCTATCCAATAGACTAGAGCTGTTTATGTCTGTACAGCTCATGCAACCCATTGTTATTATCACTATTATAAGCGTTAATCTTTTCATTATGATTATGAGATAAGACTGCGTATATGGTCTTTATAATTTCCTTAAGGTAAGGAATTCCAATAGTAAAGGATTATAATGTTATTGGATTTTGCTTCATTTTTTATAGGATTCACTTTACCGAAAATACCACATTAAGCGAATAAATATATTGAGCAGCAGGTTTGTCGTGGTATAGATACGTTTCAATGTCTTCTCCCAATCGGTTATTTAAATCTTCTATTTCCTGTATGTCCCCAAGTTCTTTGCCCATGGCCGCTGCAATGGTTTTTGCGCTTTCTTTAGCGCTATTTATGGCTTTTTGGCTTAATGCTATAGCCTCTGCTTTGTCTATAGTAAGCACCGAAACATAACTTGTAATGTTCACGCCTAACGATTTTACCTTAAGGAAGTTTATCATTTTTTCTATGGATGTAGTTCGGTATTCATAAAGCGTTCCTTCTTTACCATAGTTCATCGTTTCATAGCCAAAATCGTTGGGGTTTTCTTTTAAATCAATCCAAGAAATACCTTTGGCCTCAAGAGCCGATCTGTATTGTTTTTTTAGTATGTCTATTGTAGTGAGTTCAGACTGAAGACTTGAATAGGTATTGCTAAGTGAAATGATGGCCTTAAATTCTGGCGTATCATCGATGTAAAATGCACGCGCATTTACTTTTATTGTTGTTGGCTTTTGTTGTGCTATGGTTAAAAACGGGACCAACACGATTGCTATTAACACTATTGTTTTTTTCATGATGCTGTCTTTGTATTAAAAAAAATAGCCCTTACTTAACATTAGGGAGAAAAGTTAAGGGCTATAGCTATTAATCGGGGATGTTAAAGTGGTCTATAATTTCTTGGTAGGTCATGGTAGTGTAATCCAAACCCGAGGATTTTGAACCTGTCGATTCTGAGTTACCATTGCGATTACTACTAACAGGGTTGCCTCCAGGGATAATCACATATCTAAAGTCATCAAAAAAAGTAAATAAATTAGATCCCCCATCTAGAGTTGACACTTGAATTCTGAGCGAATAACCACCATTAAAACTCGAGATATTAAAACCGTAATACTCTTGTTGCGATGCTAGGATGTAAGGAAGTTGATAGACCTCAGATACAAGAACATTCACCTCATTTCTTCCATAGACTAGTAGTACATCTTCATCAAAATCAATATCGTTAAGCCCCAATGTAGCTATCAATTGTTGATTAGTTTCAGATGCAACCGCAATATCAAAATCACGTACAATCCAATCAGAATAAATAACATTGGCGGTACCTGTATCTCCTTGGGCTCCATCAGCTCCAGCTTCACCTGGTTCTCCCTGTTCTCCTTTGGGACCAGTAGCGCCATCTCTACCATCATCTGGCGAGCAAGCGAATAGCATACTTGCTATAAAAAGAACACTAAATAATTGTTTTGTAAATTTCATAATTGTTTTTTTTAAGTTTATAATTCAAAAGTATGCTTAGCTTACAATACTAAAGTCCAGTTTCTTTAACTGTTAAAGAATTGGGACAATTTTATATCGGTAAAGAGGCATATTGTGTGCCTTTTTCTAACACAACAGGTTAATTTCTAATGAAGTGGTAGTTTAGTGGTTTTGTCTTACCACTATAGTATGCCGCAATATCCTATTGTGAGGTAATGAATATTTCCTGTATTATTTTGAGAGTTACCCGAAGGTCTTTGCACACCGAAACCATATCTAATTCTAACAAAAGTGATAGCGGTATTATTATTTTTAGAGCCTCTTTTTATATCAAAATTAACCCCGAAATTATAAGTTTTAGATTTCAATAAAGGGTCCTTTCTCCATGTTGATTGCTCTGAAGGTTCTCTTATCGGGTTTAAGCTTATAGAACCAATACCTAAAAAGGGTGATAATTTAATGCGATTTGTATGGTAAACCTCATAGCTTAATGACAACTCCGCTAAAAAACTGATGAGCCGATATCCTTTGTCCAACGTTTCAGAAGAATAATCAAATTCGGTTTTTGTTTTATTAAATCCAATAGCGTTTCTTACAGAGATATCAAGTGTTTTATAGCGCAGATAAATGGCAAGACCAACAGGCGCATAGTTTGTATAATTTTCATTTAGACTCCCTGTATAGAAGATATAACCGCTATAAACCTCAAGACCAAAGCCAATATCTTTAAAACTGAAGGGTTTATTCGTGTTAATATGGCTTTGTAATGAGTGCTTTCTAACATCTCTAACTTTATTTAAGCCTTCGTTTGTAAAATAAGTTTGGCTATAGAGACCGTTAGATAGTATGAGCACAAGCAAAAACCTAAATATTTTAATCATAGTACTTTTTAATTGTGTTACTGGTTGCTTTTCTTATGAATTGCTACACTTTAAAAAGCGTTGACTTTTATACGCCATAGGTGTAAAACCTGTATGTTTTTTAAAGGCTGAATAAAAGGTAGATTTTGAATTAAAACCAGCTTCTAATCCTAGTGATACGATGGTGTAATGGGCAAATTCTTCGGAATGAAGATGCTTTTTTACATCTTCTACACGGTATTCGTTTATAAAATCGATAAAACTTTTATTTAGTAACGTATTTATCATGCTTGAAAGATAGCAGGCCGAAATCCCTAAATTTTCTGCAGTAGAGGATAGGCTTAAACAAGGGTTTCGATAGATTTTACTTAAACGCATTAAAGCTTCAAGTTTTTTAAAGTATTGATTGGCTCTTGAAAATGGTTTACGTGTTTTAGTCTGAATTTCTCTTATTCTTTGTGAACATAAAGCGGCAACTATGGTAAGCAGGTGTAGATGTTTTTCGGTAAAGAAATTGGGCTCAGGATGTTCGGAGTCTATAATACCAAAAAGCGTATCGTCCATAAGTATTGGGATACATATTTCAGAACATCGTGCTTCGTCATCAATAATATAACGCTTATCTTGCGTAGTATTTGGAATAATTTCTGCTTGTTTACTTAGTGCAACATGGCCTACAATGCCCTCCCCAAGTGATATCTCGATACAATTGTAGATAATATTTTCAAAAGGATTTTTTTGACCATAAGCAGCCTTTTGATGCAGTATGCCTTTTTCTTTATCAAGCACGTAAATAACGCAGTCCACAAATCCTAATTGATGAATAACGTTTTTAGTAATGGCCCAAAGCACTTCCTCTACTGAATCTTTCTGATAAAGTGATGTTGAAAAAAAACTAATGGCTTTAATATCGTCTAATACATGGTTTGAATTATATGTGTTGTTCATGACTTTAGGCTTTTAAATTAAGCAAGAGCGTTTATTTTGAAAACGGGAAATAGACAACAACTTGGGATGGTGTTTAGTATAGTCTGAAATACGCTGTTTTCTCTTCTTAGAGGTTAATTATAAGTCCATTTTTAAAAGACCCAGTATTTATTAAGTGTCTTTGTTTTGGGCATGATCTAATGTTTAGAAATATGTTGTTTCCAAAATTACATGCAATACTTATAAGTGCATATCAGATATGTTTCAAGACGTCGTAGAAATGTAACATTTCTAAAAAAAAGCAACCAATTTGTAAGTGTTATTCTTCTAAGAACTGCGAAGGTGTTTTATGGTAAGTCTCTTTAAAGCATTTAATGAAATAACTAACGGAATTAAAGCCTACAGAATACGCTGCTTCTGAAACAGAGACATTTTGATTGGTTAAAATATCTTTAGCTACAGCTAGGCGTTGCGATCTTATATATTCTGAAGCCGACATATTAACTAGCGCTTTTAATTTTCTGTGTAATTGTGTTCTGCTCATCAACATTTTTTCTACAAATTTTTCACTTGTAAACTCTGAATGGGTTAGATTTTTATTGAGCACATCTTGAAGTCTATTTAAGAATTCGGTTTCGGCTGAGGTGATTATTATTTTTGGATGGACTCTAAAGCCTTTGCTGTAATGTTCTTGTAATTGTAGTCTGCTTTCAAGCAGTTTTTTTACTCTAACTTTTAATTTTTCTACACCAAAAGGTTTTGTTATATAAGCATCTGCGCCAGAGCTTAAACCCGAGATTTCATGGGCTTCACCAACCTTAGCTGTTAACAATACAAAAGGGATATGACTTGTTAATGGGTTATTCTTAATGTGTTTACATAAAGCAACGCCATCCATTTCGGGCATCATAACATCACTGATAATAAGATTTGGAATATGCTTTAATGCCGCTGCTAATCCTTGTTTACCATTTGTGGCTTCTATAATTTTATAGTTGTTTTTAAATATGGATTTTACGAATTGACGAATATCCTCCTCGTCTTCTACAATAAGAAGAATGTCGTCATTGTTTAAAACTTCAGTATGGTCTGGCTCTAAATTATTAGTTAATGTGTCGTTCGACTTTATTTCTGTATTGGTAAAAGCATTTTTAACAATTGGCATAGTGACTTTAAATAGAATCTTGTTATTATTTATTTTTTTAACAATCACATGGCCTTTATTAAGATTAACCAATTCTTTAACCAAAGCCAAACCCACACCAATCCCTTCAGAAGACGCATTACTCTGATAAAAACGCTTAAAAAGTTCACTCAAGTTTTTATTTTCCAGAGACATACTTTCATTGATAATGGATATGATAAGATTGGCACCTTCTTGATGGGCTTCGAACTCTACTATTGTGTTGGGTTTTGAGTATTTTACCGCATTAGCTAGTAAGTTCGATACTATTTTTTCAATACTATCGCTATCAAACCAAACCTCTTCTAGACCATAGATTTTAGATCTAATTTCAATATTCTTTTTATTGGCTTGATATTGAAACGCAGAAATCGACTGGTTAAGGAGTAAATTTAGATTTCTTCGGGTGACGTTTAGTTTTAACTGACCAGAATCAATACGCGCTAAATCCATTAATTGATTGACTAAATTAAGTAATCGATCGGTATTTTGTTTCACTAAAACCAGTTCTTCTTTATCGTCCTTATCAAGTTTTTGTTTGGATAATTGGTGTTCTATGGGACCCGAAATTAAAGTGAGTGGTGTACGCAGTTCATGGGAAATATTGGTAAACAGATTTGATTTTACACGGTCTAAATCTTCAACCACCTTTAATCGGTCTGAAGCTAATTTTTGCTTAAACCTCAGTTGAAAAAATAATAATATAAGCAGAGCCAATACTAATGCAAACAGTACATAGGCCAACGTGGTTTGGTACCAAGGTTTTGAAATTTTAATTGTAAGCCTAGCTATAGGTGTTTCCATTTCGGTTTGATAAGATGCCTTGAGTAAAAAGTTGTAATTACCAGGATTTAAATTGGTGTAATTTACTCGATTAGCAGCTGCTTTTCTCCAATCGGTATGGCCGTTTTCTAAAATATAATAGTAGTTTATCTTTTCAGGAAACCTATAGTCGTTAAGAGAAAAATCTATAAAAATATCGGTTTGCTCATGATTTAGATTAATAGTTTTTCCGTTGAGAATAGAAACCTGGTTTTCTAATGGTTTTTTGCCTAAAACACTAAGGTTGGTAATTAAAGGTGCTTTGTTAATTTTTGGGGTAATAATAAGATCGGGGTTAATGATTTGTATGCCTTTATCTGTCCCAAAGTAAAGTTCGTTACCGTTATACATGCTGGATGTATAAAGACAAGCGTTAGAGAGTAAGCCGTCGGTTTTTCTTAAATTAATTAAACTTTCTTCGGCTTTATTATAAACATAAATACCATTGGAAATTGTACTTATCCAAAGTAAGTTGTTGGCATCGGTTTCAATGGCCATAACTTTTTTATCAAAAACCTCGTTTTTAATTTTCATTATCTCAAAGGCATCCTTTTCTGGAAGGTATCTATTAATGCCAAAATCTGATCCTATCCAAATATTGCCTTCACTATCTTCATGTAAATCAGTAGCTGTGTTAGTGTTTAGAGAGCTTGTATCCCCTGGTATATGATGGTAATGTTTATAGTTGAATGCTACTTTATTCGAGCTGATGTTTGCTATTTGTGGTACTTTATATATGCCATTTCCTACGGTTACAATCCATAAATTTCCGTGTCTATCTATGTGAATTTTAATGGCTTTTAATTCTTTTTCGTCTTGGTTTTTATTGAATTTATATTGTTTAACTATTAATCCGTTTTTTTTCATGAGGTAGATGCCTTCCCAAGAACTTACCCATAAAAAGCCATTTTTATCTTCTGCTAAACCGTATAGTTTTAAAGATTTATTAGCCTGGTCTTGTAAATTATAGGTGGTCACGTTATGGTTACTAGGTATAAAAAAAACTGCACCAATCATGTCGCCAGCCCAAATCCCTTCTTTGGTTTTAAGCAAAGAAAAAATAGATTTGTCCTCTATAATTACTTTTAGGGCTTTTGTTGCTTTTGAGTAGTAATAAAGCCCATTTTCACCGCCAATATAAAGTCCGTCTTTATCGTCTAGAATACGCCTAGCATGTAAATCGATAGAATTTAAAAATACATTTCCAGCTTTATTTTCTTTAAAGACACCCTTACTTGTGCCTATCCAAATTATGTCATTTTGGTCGAGATATAGGCTGTTAATTTCCGAGAGGTTAATGCTTTCTGTGCTATAGCGCAATTTATTGGTTTTGTTGGTCTTAAAGTCGTATTTATAAACATGCTTATTACCAATAAACACACATTTATCATTTACGACATTAGAGATGGTATGTACGAATTCAGGAATAATAATAGGGGTTGGGGCTTGGTTACTCTGCTGGGTAAAAACCATGCCGTTATAATTATAAACTAATTTGTTTTTTGAGTTGACCGATAGCTGATTTAAAGGCGCATTTTGGTATAGTAACTCTAGTGTATTGTTTAAAGGGTTATAAGTATAGATACTTTTATCAATAGATAAAATGACTTGTCCATCTAGCGTTTCTGAAATACTAGTTTTTCCTGGGGGTCTTTTTATTTTGATAAAAGTACTGTCATCTCCCGATTTTCTAAAAAGACCCGTATCTGCATCTACCCAAACAGCATTATTGGAGGTTACAAATGTTGAAAAAGTAATAGTGCTATTAAGACCTTCTGGTGTATTCGATGAGATTCGTTTAAATGTGTTCTTATCCTGATCAAATCTCACTAAGCCTTCTCCTAAAGTAGACAACCAAAAAATGCCATCTTTATCTTGGCTAAGATGTCGCACCCAATTAGCTGGAAGCGAATTTAACTGCAACGGATTGTATTTATAGGCGTAAAACCGATATCCATCGTATTTATACAGACCATTTTGAGTGGCAAACCACATAAAGCCCTCTTTGTCTTCTAATATAGAGGAAACCCACTGATTTTCTAAGGCTTTGCCCAGGTAGGTAAAGTTTATAGACGCATTGTTGTCTATAATTGTTGCTGGTGTTTGAGAAAACACCATATAGTTTATTAACACGACAAGAAATAAAAACAACCTCATTGGTCTAAAATTAAAACAAACATCGAAAAAACTAGTATTATTGGAAATACTCTAACCAATTAAAATGGTGAATACCACCTACCTTTTATAAAAATAAGAAATGAGGCGCATAAATAACACCATTAAAATTGTAATTAAACAGAGTCTTTTTCCTTTATAAATTTTTATTTACAATCCTCTAAATATCGCTTTTTTTTGGGGTGTTATGTTTTACCTATGTTTCAAATAGTATAACGAATGTTACATAAGCTTAAAAATTCAATAAACTTTTAAGGTTACTGCAAATTGATATTTACTAGAAAGGTTTTTAGAGTTGGTCTAACCTAACTACAATGTGCTTTTGGCAAATTACGCAAAGTTAATTGATGGACGGCGTTGCGCAAGCGGCAACTTAAATCCTTTAAGCATCCTATTGGTGCAAGCACCGAAGCTAGTCGCTTTCTAGAGATTTGTTATCCAGTTTAACACAAAAACCAATCCAATTTAATGTCTTATTCTTTTTCTAAAATAATGAAATCTAGCGGTTTTATATTAAGATTTAATGGATGGTAATTTGTAATTTATTCCTAATGTTTTTTGTAAGTTTATAGGTTAATTGAATTACAGACTATTTAATAAGAGAATTAACATGCGTTTTCAACTACAACTGGATTCTAAAAACAGGAGTCCAACTATCCCAATAAATTATCAGTATCCTTTAAGTGCTGCGATATATAAAATACTAGACAAAGCAGATTCTCATTATGCTACATTTTTACATGAAGAGGGCTATACTGTTAATGGTGGTCTAAAACATTTTAAGCTGTTTACGTTTTCAGATTTAAAAGGTCGCTGCAAGGTTAATCACGATAGGTTGCATATCAACTCAACTATGGAGCTTATAGTTTCTTTCCATTTGCCCGAAGCTGCTCAGCATTTTGTAAAAGGCTTGTTTCTATCGCAAGATATGGATATAGCAGATAAGAAAAGTAAAGCCACCTTTAAGGTTAATAGTGTTGAGGCCTTGTCTTATCCTTTTGCTGAAATTGAGAATAAAGATAAGAGTACAATTACAGTGCGCGCTATTTCGGCTTGTATCGCTGGTATAAAAAATGACAAAGGTGAATACGACTTTATACCGCCAACCGATGCGCGCTTTGCATTTTGCATCAAGCATAATTGGGAACAAAAACTAAAAGCGTTAAAAATTCCCTTTCATGAAAACGAACTAAAAGTTGCTGTAAATCTAAAAAACACTAAACCTAAGTCCCGATTAATAACTGTTAAAGCGTTTACCAAGCAACAAACGCGAATAAAAGGTTACTTAAATTTTGAGATGGAGCTTACAGGAAACCAAGAACAATTGCAGGTAATTTATAATGCTGGAGCAGGTTTGTATAATGCTTTGGGGATGGGGTGTTTGGAGGTTGTAAAGTAAAAAATCATAACACATAAAACTAGTACTATGGCGTATATTTTTAAAATTAAACTGGAAGGCTCCTCCAAACCTCCAATATGGAGAAAAGTGAAATTAAATGAAAACCTAACTTTTTTAGATCTCCATTTGGTGATACAAGGTGTTTTTAATTGGTACAATACACATTTATTTAGGTTTTCGCCACGAGGATGGGGAAGCACACCTTGTTTACAACAAAAGCTAGATGATGAAGATAATTGGTATGAAGAGCCTTTTTCCAAACCTAATACTTGGCCTTATGGAGAACTTTATGATGCCAGTAAGATTAAGTTAAAAGATTATTACAAAAAGCTAAAACAGAAAATAATATATATCTACGATTTTGGTGATGATTGGAAACATAGTATAGAACTCGTTGAAATAACCAACGAAACCATTTTGACGCCAATATGTTTGGCGGGTAAAGGCGCAGCTCCCATCGAAGACTGCGGTGGTATTTGGGGTTATTATAATATGGTAGAAGCTCTAAATAACAAAAAGCACCCAGAACATAAAGATTTTAGAGATTGGCTAGATTTTAAAAAAGGCGAAAAGTGGGATTTGAATGAATTTGATTTAGAAGATACCCAAGAACGATTGCGAGTTTTTTGGACACTTGATAAGGAATAGGAAAATAGTAAAACATTTAAAAAAAAGTGTTTTACACAAAATGGATTGAACTCTTAATCGTCCCATAAAGGAATTGAAATTGAAAAAAAAATCGCTGCGCTTTTCTCGATTCTTTTTTTAGGAGTTACTGTTAGTTTTTGGCTAATTTTAAAGCTTTTTTTACTCATATTAAGCTTAACTATTTTTAGCCATAGCGTTGTTTCAAATAATAAATTTTGTATATTGCTCAGTTAAAGCTTTATTACAGCAGGTTTAGGTATTAAATAACAAGCTGCTTTTTTGTTAAGCTGCTCTCGGTTTTAATATCGAAAACTATAAAAACAATTGGGTTTACAGCCATGTATTTAACTAAAAACATATCGAATTTAACCAAAACATACAGACAATTGTTTGAGTGTTTAATGTTTTTCGCCTAGTTTTTTTAGTTGCTTTTTGTTTTAAAACCTGTTTTTTTCAATTTCCTATTTAATATTTTTATCACTTATGAAAATTGCACATACATCTGTACAACCAGAACGCCCAGCGGCAGTTCAAGGTAATTTTTACGAGCCTATAACCAATGCCATTGGTCCTGGAATGAATACCCGCATTCAAAAACTTAGAAAATTAAGTTTCGAAACTCAGCCGTCGTTATCTATCGAGCGCGCTTTAATTCAAACTAGATTTTATAAAGAACACTTCGGGAAACATTCAATCCCAGTGTTACGCGGGTTAAATTTTCTAGAAATATGTAAGCAAAAAACCATTTACATAGGCGATGGTGAATTAATTGTGGGGGAGCGCGGTCCTAAACCTAAAGCAGTACCCACGTTTCCAGAGCTTACCTGCCATAGTGTTGAAGATTTTCACGTGTTAAATACGCGCGAAATGCAACGTTATACTATTCCGCAGGAAGATATCGATACTTACGAAAAAGAAGTGATTCCTTATTGGGAAGGAAAAACCATGCGCGAGCGTATTTTTAGTCACGTGCCTACCGCCTGGCGCGATTTGTATGAAGCCGGTCTCTTTACCGAGTTTATGGAGCAACGCGCACCAGGGCATACCGCTTTAGATGGTAAAGTTTATGAAAAAGGCATGTTGGACTTCAAAAAAGAAATCCAGGAACATTTAGACCGTTTAGATTTTTTAAACGACCCAGAAGCGACCGATAAAAAAGAACAATTAGAAGGCATGAAAATTTCTTGCGATGCCGCCATTGTCTTTGCCGAGCGTCACGCCAATTTAGCCGAAGAGCTGGCCGAAAAAGAAACCGACGACACGCGAAAAAAAGAACTACAAAAAATAGCTGAGGTTTGCCGTTGGGTGCCTGCAAATGCACCACGAACCTTTCACGAAGCGATTCAAATGTATTGGTTTACACACTTAGGAACTATTACGGAATTAAACGGCTGGGATGCCATGAATCCCGGGCATTTCGACCAACATTTAGCCCCGTTTTACGAAAAAGAAATCGCCGAAGGTACCTTAACACGTGAGGAGGCTAAAGAATTATTAAGTTGTTTTTGGATTAAAGTAAACAATCATCCAGCACCTCCTAAAGTGGGGATTACCGCCAAAGAGAGTGGCACATATAACGATTTTACCAACATTAACATTGGTGGTGTAAAGCGCGATGGATCCGATGGGGTTAGCGAAGTATCGTACATTATGTTAGAGATTATTGAGGAATTGCACGTGTTACAGCCCGGAAATTCGGTGCATATTAGCTCCAGAACCCCAGATCGGTTTTTAAAAGAAGCCTGTAAGGTTATTCGTCAAGGACACGGCTATCCGTCCATTTTTAATCCAGATGTTTATATTCCAGAAATGTTACGTCAAGGCAAGTCGTTAGAAGATGCCCGAGAAGGCGGATGCAGTGGTTGTATAGAAGTGGGGGCTTTTGGTAAAGAAGCTTATATTTTAACAGGATACTTAAACGTGCCTAAAATCATAGAAATTACACTTAATAATGGTGTAAATCCGCTTACAGGTAAACAAGTGAGTATAAAAACTGGCGATCCAAGAGATTTTAAGAGCTACGACGAGCTGTATAATGCCTTTAAAACACAGCTTAATTATGTGGTTAATCAGAAAATTTTAGTCAGTAATTATATCGATAGGATGTTTGCAAAATACAGTCCAGCCACATTTTTATCGGTAGTTATTGAAGATTGTATTTCTAAAGGCAAAGATTACTACAATGGTGGTCCGCGCTACAATACCAATTATATACAATGTACCGGTTTAGGCACGGTAACCGATAGTTTAGCCACTCTAAAAAAACACGTTTTCGAAGAGCAATCTGTGGCAATGGATACTATTCTTGAAGCCGTTTCAAAGAATTTTGAAGGTGAAGAGATTTTGCGTCAAACCATAATTAACAATACCCCATTTTATGGGAATGATGACGATTATGCCGATGCGATTGCCCTACAAGTTTACGACGATTTACTTGATGCCATAGATGGAAAACCCAATACAAAAGGCGAAACTTTTCATTTAAATATGTTGTCTACAACCTGCCATGTGTATTTTGGTAAAGTTATGGGGGCTACGCCAAATGGGCGTTTAGCGCACAAATCTATTTCCGATGGAACCTCACCCTCGCATGGGGCAGATACCAATGGGCCATCGGCAGTTATAAAATCTTTAACAAAACTCGATCAAACCAAATCTGGAGGCACTTTATTAAATCAGCGCTTTTTACCAAGTTTATTAAAACGCGACGAAGATTTAAAAAAATTAGGACAATTAGTACGCAGTTATTTTGCTTTGGGTGGTCACCATATTCAATTTAATATTGTAGATACTGCAACCTTGTATGCCGCTCAAAAAAATCCTGAAGATTATAAAGATTTGTTGGTGCGAATGGCGGGTTACAGCGACTATTTTAACGATATGAATGCCGATTTACAACAAGAAGTTATTGATAGAACTGAGAACGAATCGTTTTAGTAAGTTTTCACTAGTTTAAGTTTTTTTTTTAGAAATAAAACAGATATAAATTTACAGGTCTCTAGCCTTTAGCTAGCTCAGGATTTTATTTGTAGATGAAAAGATGGCTGGTGTTTCTCAAATACATTTGAAGTAGCTAAACGAACGAAAATATGGGGTTTAATACCGGTAAATAACACTAAAAATGAGCACAGGATTAATTTTCGATATTAAAAAATATGCCATCAACGATGGGCCGGGTATTCGGTTAACCGTATTTTTTAAAGGTTGTAATTTAAATTGTAAGTGGTGCCATAATCCTGAAAGTATTTCTCCAAAAATTCAGAAAATGTACAATGCCAAAAAATGTATTGGCGCTGCAAGTTGTGTAGAAAATTGCCCTCATGAGGCTTTAAAAATGACTCCCGAAGGCATTGTAACCGATTTTGATGCCTGCAATTTATGCGGAAAATGCGCAGAGGTTTGTCCTACAAAAGCCTTTGAAATGCTGGGGTCTCAAATTCCGATTTCAGAACTCATGAAAAAAATTGATAACGAAGCTATATTTTTCGATCAATCTGGCGGTGGCGTTACATTTTCTGGAGGCGAACCTTTAATGCACTCCGAGTATTTGCTAGAGGCCTTGAAAGCTTGCGGCAAACGTATGTATCATCGCGTTGTCGATACCACAGCTTATGGACGCTTAGAAACGGTACTTGAAGTCGCTAAGCACACCGAACTTTTTTTAATCGATTTAAAAGTAATGGATTCAGCCAAGCACAAAGAGTATACAGGAGTTCACAATAAAAAAATAAGGGAAAATATTAGAGCCTTGGCAAAAACCCCCTGCGAAATTATCTTTAGAATGCCTTTGATTGAAGGCGTAAACACTTCAGAAGAAAATATTATTGAGACCGCAAATTTTATAAATTCACTAGAAGGGAACAGAAAGGTAATCAATCTACTACCTTACCATAATATTGCTGAAAATAAACATGTAAAATTAGGAACTCCAAAGAATAATCGAGTCTTTGAAGCTCCAAATTTAAAGACTATTGAATATATCATAGAATTGTTTGCAAAACGCGGTATAAGCGCTACTGTTGGTGGGTAATTAAACAGCAACTAACTTTAAGTGTTTAATAAGTTTTGCTCTAAAATTTTAGCCACATATTTACCCAAAACATCAAATTCTAAGTTAACCACGGTGCCAACTTTAAAGGTGTTAAAATTAGTGTGCTGGTAGGTGTAAGGGATAATAGCCACACTAAAAGAATCTTTTTTGGAGTCCAGTACAGTTAAACTAACCCCATTTACAGTTATCGATCCTTTTTCAATAGTGATGTTATTTAATTTAGAATCGTAGTTAAACGTAAATATCCAGCTCCCATCTTCTTCTTTAATGCTAGTGCATACCGCGGTCTGATCGACGTGTCCTTGTACAATATGACCATCGAGTCGGTCGCCAAGTTTCATGGCGCGCTCTAGGTTAACCTTATCCTTAACTTTAAGGTCTTTTAAATTGCTTTTCTCTAAAGTTTCGTTAATTGCCGTAACCGTGTACTCATCGTTATTAATGTTAACAACGGTTAAACAAACACCATTATGAGAAACACTTTGGTCTATTTTTAACGCAGATGTGATACCACTTTGTATTGAAATATGAAGATTGTTTAAGTCCTTTCTTAAATCTGTAACAACACCTATTTCTTCAATTATTCCTGTAAACATAATATTGTCTGTTTATTTGGTTAAATTTGCACTATAAATCAAAAGTCAAAATTACAAACAATAGTTGTTATTTTTTATGAAGAACCCAGAAAATATAATTGTAGGCATATCTATAGGAGATTTAAACGGTATTGGTGGCGAAATCGTACTAAAAACCTTTGAAGACGATAGAATGTTAGATTTTTGTACTCCTGTAATTTTTGCTTCTGCTAAAACCATTGGGTTTTTAAAAACCCATTTTAAGTCGGCCATAAATTTTAATAACATTAATAATATTGAGCAATTAGCCATTGGAAAGGTAAATGTACTTAACTGTTGGAACGAGCTTGTAAAGATTAATTTCGGTAAAGAAGACCCAAAAATTGGCGAATATGCTATAAAGTCTCTGGAATCGGCTACAAAAGCCTTAAAGGAAAACGCTATTGATGTTTTAGTGACAGCGCCAATTAACAAACACAACATACAATCTGAACGGTTTAATTTCCCCGGACATACCAATTACTTGGCACAAGAGTTAGAGGGCGACAGTTTAATGTTTATGGTGCATGATGATTTACGAGTGGGTTTGTTAACCGATCATGTGCCCCTTAAAGATGTGGTTACGCACATCACGGAAGAGCTGATAATAGAAAAAATCTCGACGGTTTATAAATCTCTTAAACAAGATTTTAGAATAAGAAAGCCTAAAATAGCCGTTTTGGGTATTAATCCGCATACGGGAGACAATGGTGTTATTGGAACTGAAGACGATACCGTTTTAAGGCCAACACTAAAAAAAATAAAAGATGCTGGCAAGTTGGTTTTTGGACCCTATGCGGCCGATAGTTTTTTTGGTTCAGACAATTATAAAAATTTCGATGCCATTATTGCGGCTTACCACGACCAAGGCTTAACACCGTTTAAAACGCTGTCTTTTGGTAGAGGGGTCAATTTCACAGCAGGATTAAATAAAGTAAGGACATCGCCAGATCACGGTACCGCTTATGAGATAGCTGGAAAGGGCAAGGCCGACGAGAATTCGTTCAAAGAGGCACTATTTACGGCTTTAAAAATTTATAAAAACCGAATAGAGTATGCAGAGATCACTGCAAATCCCTTAAAAAAAGCACCAAAAAAGATATAAACAAAAAAATGTTTATAAGTAGAGTGGTGTAAATAAAAAAGTTATATATTTGCAGGCTCAAATAAGATGTGATAATGAAACCATTAAAAGAGTTTACAATTCCTTTTGTAGGATTAAAGCTGGGTGAGCATCATTTCGATTTTGAAATTAAACGAGCGTTCTTTGAGTATTTTGAATATGAAGAGTTTAATGATGCAAACATTCAAGTAGATGTCGATTTTGTAAAGAAATCTACACTGTTAGAATTGCATTTTAAAGCCTCGGGTTATGTTAACATTAATTGTGATGTAACCAACGAACCCTACAATCAAGATATCGACAACGAATTTGATTTGGTGGTGAAATTTGGAGATGAGTTTAACGATGAAAACATCGATATTCTGGTTATTCCGCATGGCAGTTATGAGCTTAGTATCCAGCAATATATATACGAGTTAATCGTGCTTTCGGTACCGATTAAACGTGTGCATCCTGGAGTTACAGATGGTAGCTTAGGCTCAGAAATACTCGAAAAATTAGAAGCATTAAGCCCAAAGCTTAAAGACAAAAAAGAAACTAACGAGGAAATAGATCCTCGCTGGAATACATTAAAGAAATTATTAACGGATAAATAATATAAAAAATGGCACATCCTAAAAGAAAAACTTCGAAAACCAGAAGAGATAAAAGAAGAACACATTATAAAGCAACTGTGCCACAGATTGCGACATGTCCAACTACTGGAGAAGCACATTTATATCACAGAGCGCACTGGCACGAAGGTAAATTGTACTATAGAGGTCAAGTTTTAATTGACAACTCAGAAGAAGTAGAAAACGTAGCATAAATATTATGCACGCATATTAAAAACGCTCATGAATGAGCGTTTTTTTTTGCGATAAGCAATTTTTATAAAGACAAAAACAAATAATTGCTATTGTTATTTAGCTAATATTTAGTAGTTTTCGGAAAAATTTTGAATGTTTTTGTCGAGATTAATTTTTATTTAGTCGAATTAACTATAAAGTTATGAGTAAAATCTCAGCAGCAATTACGGCCGTAGGGGCGTATTTGCCAGAATATGTATTAACCAATCAAATTCTTGAGACTATGGTTGATACAAACGATGAATGGATAACTAGTAGAACAGGAATAAAAGAACGTCGCATTCTCAAAGACGAAGGCAAAGGCACCTCTTTCTTAGCGATTAAAGCAGCTAAAGATCTCATCTCTAAAAGAAACATCGATCCTAAAGACATAGAACTGGTAATCGTAGCTACCGCAACACCAGACATGAAAGCAGCGTCTACCGCAGCTTATACAGCTTTTGAAATTGGAGCTACAAATGCCTTTTCATTCGATATGGATGCCGCCTGTTCAAGTTTTCTTTACGGCATGTCGGTAGCAGCTAGTTATATTGAATCGGGACGCTATAAAAACGTACTGCTTATTGGCGCAGATAAAATGTCTTCCATTGTAAATTATAAAGATCGCGCAACTTGTATTATCTTTGGAGATGGTGCAGGTGCCGTTTTGTTCGAACCCAATGAGGAAAACTTGGGGCTTCAAGATGAATATTTAAGAAGCGACGGTTCGGGTAGACCTTTTCTACAAGCTACTTATGGTGGCTCTTCTTACGCCTTAACACCAGAGGTGTTAGAATCTGGAGGGCATTACGCTTTTCAAGAAGGTCGAACCGTATTTAAAAATGCCGTTTTTAATATGGCAGATGCTGCCATAAAAATATTAGAACGTAATAAATTAACCAATAACGACGTTGATTGGTTAGTAGCACATCAAGCGAATAAACGTATTATTGATGCGACGGCCAACAAAATGGAACTAGAAGATAGCAAGGTCATGATGAATATTGAGAAATACGGCAATACCACATCGGCAACCTTACCTTTACTTTTAAACGATTACGAAGCCAATTTAAAAAAAGGCGATAATCTTATATTTGCCGCTTTTGGAGGCGGCTTTAATTGGGGCTCCATTTATTTAAAATGGGCATACAACTCATAAACTAACCATTAATTAAACTCAAGATTATGGATATTAAAGAAATTCAAAATTTAATTAAATTCGTTGCTAAGTCTGGTGCTAACGAAGTTAAATTAGAGATGGATGATATAAAAATCACTATCAAAACAGGATCAGACTCAGAGACTACAATAGTACATCAAGTACCAGCTGCTGCACAAGTACCTCAAATGATACCAATGCCTCATGCTACAGCAGAGCCTAATGCTCCGGCACCAGAAGCTGGCAAAGCGGTAAGCACTGAAAGCACTGAAGACTCTAAATACATTACCATTAAATCACCAATAATTGGAACCTTTTATAGAAAACCTGCCCCAGATAAACCATTATTTGTGGAGGTCGGACAGACGATTGGAGAAGGTGACGTGTTGTGTATTATTGAAGCAATGAAACTTTTTAACGAAATTGAGTCTGAAGTTTCAGGGAAAATAGTTAAAATTTTAGTTGACGATGCCTCTCCAGTAGAGTTCGATCAGCCATTATTTTTAGTAGATCCGTCATAACCAAATTTAAAATTCCAAAACAAATCCCAACACGCTGGAATTTGGAATTTGAAATTTTAAATACTTAGAAGTTATGTTTAAAAAAATATTGATTGCCAATCGAGGTGAAATAGCCTTACGTGTTATTAGAACCTGTAAAGAAATGGGTATTAAAACGGTAGCAGTGTACTCGACTGCCGATGCCGAAAGCTTACATGTAAGATTTGCTGATGAGGCCGTTTGTATTGGGCCTCCTGCTAGTAACGAGTCTTATTTAAAAATATCGAATATCATTGCGGCTGCAGAAATTACTAATGCCGATGCCATTCATCCCGGTTATGGGTTTTTAGCAGAAAATGCTAAATTTTCTAAAATCTGTGAAGATCACAATATTAAATTTATTGGTGCCTCTGCAGAGATGATTGAAAGGATGGGCGATAAAGCCAATGCCAAAGAAACTATGAAAGCTGCAGGCGTACCTTGTGTGCCTGGTAGTGATGGAATTATCGAGAACTTCGAACATTGTAAAAAACTAGCCGTGGAAACAGGCTACCCTGTGATGCTCAAGGCCTCCGCTGGTGGAGGAGGTAAAGGCATGCGTGGTGTATTTAAACCCGAAGACCTCAAAGAGGCTTGGGAGTCTGCAAGGAAAGAAGCTAAAGCGGCCTTTGGTAACGACGATATGTATATGGAAAAACTCATTGAAGAGCCTAGACATATTGAAATTCAAATTGTAGGAGATTCTACAGGTAGAGCTTGTCATTTATCAGAAAGAGACTGCTCGATTCAACGTCGCCATCAAAAGTTAACTGAAGAAGTACCATCGCCATTCATGACACCAGAATTGCGAAAAAAAATGGGAGATGCTGCGGTTAAAGCTGCCGAATATATAAAGTACGAAGGTGCCGGAACTATTGAGTTTTTGGTAGATAAACACCGTAACTTTTACTTTATGGAAATGAATACACGTATTCAAGTAGAGCATACCATTACAGAGCAAGTTATCGATTTCGATTTAATTCGAGAGCAAATACTTTTAGCAGCCAAAGTGCCAATTATTGGTAAAAACTACATCCCAAAATTGCACTCTATTGAATGTAGAATTACCGCCGAAGATCCGTATAACGACTTTAGACCTTCGCCAGGTAAAATTACAACTCTACATGCGCCTGGAGGGCATGGTGTACGTTTAGATACGCATATTTATGCGGGTTATACCGTACCGCCAAATTACGACTCTATGATTGCAAAGTTAATTACCACTGCGCAAACAAGAGAAGAAGCCATTAATAAAATGAAACGCGCTTTAGACGAGTTCATTATAGAAGGTATTAAAACATCAATTCCTTTCCACAGACAATTAATGGATCATCCAGACTATAGAGCGGGTAACTATACCACGAAATTCATGGAAGATTTTGAGATGGACGAATCTCAAAAAGAATAAATAATTTAAAACTCCGAAAGAAATTTTGGAGTTTTTTTTTGCGTAGTGTTTTGGGCTGGTTACAAAGAATAGTTTAGAACAAAATCGGCTATCAATCTATTTGGTGATAAAGACCTAACAGGTTTCAGAAACCTGTTAGGTCTAAATAAAGTATAAAATAAGATGTGTTGATAGCTTTCTATCATGTGTTTTAAAAATTTATTTTCCTTATTTAAACTTATATTGAGCTCACAAACACAATAGTTTAAAAGGATAGTGGTCTTATATCTTTTATCGAACATTAATGGTATATAACAAATTATGCCTATTTTTATCGGATTATGTATCCTTCTTAGACCTAAAGATTTTCACTAGCAAAGCCCATTATCATTAGTTTTTTGTCGTTTAAATTTTTAAAAAGAGGGTACTCACTAGTATTACAATTCAAAAAAATTAATCCGAAATAAGACGCCTTAAAGCACTCCTTAACCACTTAAAAACAATATTATTTTGAAACTCTCCTATTGGGAAATTAAAACCTGGCTCACTCAGGTAGATTATACTATTGTGGGCAGTGGTATTGTGGGTTTAAACTGCGCTCTACAATTAAAAAAGCGTTTCCCAAAAGCAAACGTTCTAATCCTTGAAAAAGGCATATGGCCTCAAGGGGCTAGTACAAAAAACGCGGGGTTTGCTTGTTTTGGAAGCCTTAGTGAAATTATAGAAGACTTAAATCACCATTCTCAAGAAGAAGTGATCCGGCTTGTTAAAGAGCGCGTAAAGGGTCTTAATCTGCTTCGTAAAAATCTAGGAGATACCACTATTGATTACCAAAACTTGGGCGGCTATGAGTTGTTTTTAGATTCCGATGAGGCACTTTATCAATCCTGTCTTAACAAACAAGATGAAATCAATGCGCTTTTATATCCCATTTTTAATGCCGATGTATTTTCATTTGAAAAAAACGCACTCAGATTTAAAAACATAAAATCTCATTATAGTTTTAATGCTTTTGAAGGCCAAATCGATACGGGAAAAATGATGGAAGGTTTATTGAATAAAGTACAGACTTTAGGTGTAAAAATACTTAATAATGTTACGGTTGAAGCATTTTCAGAAATCTCAAATTCAGTGAACATAAAAACCAATGTATTTGAGTTTTCTACTTCAAAACTGTTCATTACAACAAACGGTTTTGCTTCACAACTTTTAAACGAAGCTGTAAAACCCGCTCGTGCTCAAGTGTTAATTACAAAACCTATAAATAATTTACAAATTAAAGGCACGTTTCATTTGGATAAAGGTTATTACTATTTTAGAAATATTGATGGTAGAATTTTACTTGGAGGAGGCCGAAACCTCGATTTTAAAACCGAAGAAACTTCAGAGTTTGGCGAAACAAAAATTATTCAAAACAAGCTTGAAGACCTACTACAAAACACAATTCTACCTAATACAAATGTTGAAATTGAACACCGCTGGTCTGGAATTATGGGCGTTGGTAATCAGAAAAAACCTATTGTAAAACCATTGAGCAATCATGTGTTTTGTGGTGTTAGGTTGGGGGGTATGGGTGTTGCTATTGGTAGCACTATTGGTTATCAATTAGCCAATTTGTTAGATTAATTTATGAAACATCTATAACTAAAACTTGTAAGCAAGGAAATGATGAGGTGTATGTCGCCTATGGCCGATGAAAAAAAAGAAATATAAACACATGAAACGATTTTTTCGGTTTTTTGCCAAACTTGTGTTCTGGGGTATCGTCTTTTCGGTGTCCATTGTGGTTTTATTTAAGTACGTTCCAGTACCCCTCACGCCATTAATGGGTATTCGTTACTTTGAAGGCACTAATAAGGCTTGGAAACACGAGTGGGTCGCCATCGATAACATATCAAAAAACATGCAATTGGCCGTTATTTGCAGTGAGGACCAAAAGTTTTTAGAACACCATGGATTTGATATTAAGGCCATTGAAAAAGCCTACGAAAACAATAAAAAAGGAAAACGCATTAAAGGCGCCAGTACCATTAGCCAGCAAACCGCTAAAAATGTGTTTTTATGGCCTCAGCGCAGTTGGTTACGTAAAGGCTTAGAAGCGTATTTTACATTTTTAATTGAAACGCTATGGTCTAAAGAACGGATTTTAGAGGTGTATTTAAACAGTATTGAAATGGGGCCAGGTGTTTATGGAGTAGAAGCTGCCGCAAAACATTGGTTTAACAAATCGGCGGCAAATTTAAATGCCTACGAAGCTGCGGCTATAGCGGCCATATTGCCTAACCCTATAAAATATAGAGCAAATCCTGCTTCGGCGTATATCGAAAAGCGAAAACAGTGGATTGTAATGCAGATGCGGTTTTATGGTAAATTAAATTTAAAAGGTAGGGAATGACAGTTAAAGAGAATTTATATAGTTTATGTTTAGCGTTTATCGATAGCCGTTTATTGGTGGTTAATAAAACCATAAACGATATTCAAAACGCTCTACAGTCCGAAACCAAAAGCAGTGCAGGCGATAAGCACGAAACTGGACGCGCTATGTTACAATTAGAACGTGAAAAAGCGGGTCATCAACTCGCCGAAATTGAAAAACAAAAGCAAATTCTTCAAAAAATAAATACAGAGGTAAATCATCAGAAAGTAACTTTAGGAAGTGTGGTTTATACTTCAAAAGCCCATTATTTTATTGCCATTAGTGCGGGTGAAATTAGCATAGCCAATGAGCAGTTTTATGCCATTTCCATAGCGACACCAATGGCAGAGTTACTGCTTTCTAAACAGGTTGGTAATACAGTGCAATTTAGAAATGAAACCATTACAATCACAAAAATTCTTTAAAAACTACAATTTAATTTTAAAGGCTTTAAACTATGCCGTAACTTAACATTTTAAAATAAAAAATGTTGAGTTACTTCGTATTGATACTTTCTATTGGGTTTTCGTGTTTAGGCTTCGCTCAAAACGCGTCTGCAATAGATTTTACAATCCGTAATATGGGTTTTAACGTAGAGGGTCGTTTTGAAACCTATAGTATTACGACACAGTTTAACAAGAATGGTAATTTAGACGATCTCTCGGCTAAAATTGAAGTCGCGAGTATACAAACTGGGATCGAGGCTAGAGATCAGCACCTTTTAGAAGCAGATTATTTTCATGCGGAAAAATATAAAGATATCAAGCTTCAAAGTGTTTTAATCACAAAAAAATCCGACTCCAGTTATTTGGTAAAGGCCACACTTCGTATTAAAGGAATTACCAAGACTATTATTTTTCCAGTTCAGGTCGAAAAGCATCCCCACCATTATAAAATCACATCTAATTTTGAGTTAAACCGTCGTGATTTTGATGTTGGCGGCGGTAGTTTTATAATGGGTAAAAGTGTTAAAGTTAAGGTTGTCTATTTTCAAGATTTATAAATGAAAGCTAAACAGTACGATGTGATAATTATTGGTGGTGGCTTGGCCGGTTTAACCAGTGCTATTCATTTGTCTAAAGCAAAGTTTAAGGTCTTACTCATCGAAAAAAACGCCTATCCTAAGCATAAGGTATGTGGCGAATATGTGTCTAACGAAGTCTTGCCATATTTAGCCTATTTGGGCTTTAACCCTTTTAAGTTTGGCGCCAAAAAAATCTCTAAATTCGAGTTAACTACCCATAACAATAAAAGTATTTCGGCTAATTTGCCTCTTGGAGGTTTTGGGATGAGCCGTTACGACATGGATTTCAGGTTGTATCAATTAGCGCTTAAAAACGGAATTGAAGTGCTGCAAGACACGGTTGTCGATGTTCATTTTGAGAACGATAATTTTCAAGTGAAAACAAAATTGCAATCAAATTTTAATACTAAAATCGTTATTGGTTCTTATGGCAAACGCTCTAATTTAGATGTACAATTCAACCGAAAATTCATAAAAAAGAAGTCGCCTTATTTGGGTGTTAAAATGCATGTTTCAGGCGATTTTCCCGAGGATAAAGTCGCCCTTCATAACTTTAAAGGTGGATATTGCGGCGTTTCAAAAGTAGAGAATAACCATATTAATTTATGTTATATCACCAATTTTGAAGCCTTTAAAAAACATAAAGACATTGAGGCTTTTCAAGAGCAAGTCCTATTTAAAAATGAGGCCTTAAAGTGGTTATTTACAAACTCGAAATCAGCATTCGAAAAACCATTAACCATCAGTCAGATTTCATTTAAAACAAAGCAACCAATAGAAAATCATATCATCATGTGTGGCGACACCGCAGGGATGATTCATCCCTTATGTGGCAACGGTATGGGTATGGCCATTAGAAGCGCCCAATTAGCATCGGTATTGATTATTGATTATCTTCATGGAAAAATTGCGTCACGCAAAACCCTGGAAACCGCCTACACCAAACGTTGGAAAAAGACCTTTGGTCTGCGTTTAAAAGCCGGACATGCTATCGCTTATTTGTTTAGGCAAGACAGCTTGGCACCAAAACTATTAACCGTTTTAAGATGGTTTCCTTTTTTAATGCCACTAATTATAAAAATGACGCATGGTAAACCAATGAGTACATAATGAATTTATTTGTAGACACCTCTAAACGAAGCGATAAGACCGAGATTATGGACGATTTTTCCATTAACGGCGCATTACTTCGCGACACCTTAGACAAGCTTGGAAATATTAATAAATGGCTAGGTGGCAACCGCGTCACGCTAAATGGTATTGAGCAACTTTTAAAAAACCGATCTAAAGATAAAGTGTATACCATTATAGATTTGGGTTGTGGCCATGGCGATATCCTGCGATTGGTCTCAAAATATGGAAAAAAGCATGGCTACAAATTTAAATTAATCGGTATTGATGCCAACCAAGAGGCCATCGATTATGCCAACGAATTATCGGCAGATTACCCAGAATTGACCTTTGTAAACATCGATATCTTCTCAGGGGCCTTTGAAGCCTTAGATTTCGATATAGCCTTAACCACCTTGTTTTTGCATCATTTTAAAGACGAGGCGATTTTAAGTCTTTTGGCAAATCTTTCAAAAAACGCTAACTTAGGTGTGGTGGTTAATGATTTGCACCGCAGTGAAATCGCATACGGCTTGTTTAAATTATTGGGTTTAACCATTTCAAATCACATGGTGGTTCAAGATGGTTTAACCTCTATTTTAAGAGCCTTTAAACGAAAGGATTTAGAACAGTTCTCAAAAGCCCTAAAACTCAAATCTAAAATTAGTTGGAAATGGGCTTTTCGTTATCAATGGCTTATTATGCGTTAAAAATTAGTAGTGATTAGGATGAGAGTGCAAACGAATAGTAATAAAAACAGTACCGCTTTCGCGGAAATAAAATATGAGTGTAAAAATTACAGCAGTAGCCAAACAATTACCAAAATATGCCAGAGCAACTAAGGATATTTTACCTTTAGTTGAATTTTGGTTAGAAGGGCAGGAAGAACGTTTTAAGCGAAAAGTTTTGAAAATTTTTGAAAATGCAGCCGTCGATAAACGCTATTCCATTATGGATCCTGAAGACGTGTTTTTAAAAACATCTTTTGAAGAGAAAAACGATATTTATATTAAAGAATCCATAAAACTTGCAGAGCAAAGTTTAACTAAAGCGCTCGATAAAGCCCAGCTAAAAGCCACCGATATCGATTATATTATTACCGTAAGTTGCACAGGTATTATGATTCCGTCTTTAGATGCCTATTTAATTAATAGCCTAAAAATGAAACAAGATATTGTGCGATTACCAGTTACCGAAATGGGTTGTGCCGCTGGTGTTTCGGGCATATTGTATGCCAAAAACTTTCTAAAGGCGAACCCCAATAAACGAGCAGCTGTTGTTGCAGTAGAGGCGCCAACGGCAACCTTTCAGCTCGACGATTATTCGATGGTAAACGTGGTAAGTGCAGCCATTTTTGGCGATGGTTGCGCCAGTGTTATTTTATCGTCTTATGAGGAGGAGAGCGGACCAGAAATTAAAGCAGAAGGCATGTATCACTTTTTCGATACCGAGCACATGATGGGTTTTAAATTAAGAAATACGGGCTTGCAAATGGTGCTGGACCAATCTGTACCAGAAACTATTGCAACTCATTTCCCGAAGATTATACATCCGTTTTTAGCACAGAACGGACTAAGCATTAAAGACATCGACCATTTAGTATTTCATCCTGGCGGCAAAAAAATCGTGCAAACCGTCGAAGATTTATTCGAAGATTTAGGAAAAAATATTAACGATACTAAAGATGTTTTAAGACTTTATGGCAACATGAGTAGCGCAACCGTACTTTATGTTTTAGAGCGTTTTATGGATAAGAATTTACCCAAAGGCGATACGGGTTTAATGCTTAGTTTTGGTCCTGGCTTTTCGGCACAACGTATTTTATTAGAGTGGTAAATGAAAACATTTAAAGATAAAAATTATTGGGCTATAATTTTAGGTGGCAGTAGCGGTCTGGGTTTAGCCACAGCAAAAAAATTGGCAAAGCATGGCTTGAATATTTGTGTAATTCATAGAAACTCCAGAATGCAAGAAGCAGCCATTCAAGCAGCATTCGAAACTATAAAACAAGATGATATAGAATTTAAGGCCTATAATATAGATGCTTTTAAACCTGAAAAACGAGAGGAAGTCATTTTAGAATTAAAAGTGTTATTTAAAGACCATCAAAAAGTAAAAGTTCTGGTGCATAGCGTGGCCAAAGGCAATTTAAAGCCAATGGTTTCTCAGGACAAACCGGTATTAAAAAACGACGATTTTGCCTTAACCATAAATACTATGGCGATTAGCTTATACGATTGGACTAAAGCACTTTTTAATGCCAATCTTTTTGCCAAAGATGCTAGAATTATTAGTTTTACAAGTGAAGGCAATACCAAAGCTTGGCAAAATTACGCGGCTGTTTCGGCAGCAAAAGTCACTTTAGAAGCGCTAACACGAAATATCGCATTAGAGTTTGCACCTTTCGGAATTAAGGCCAATTGCATACAAGCAGGCGTTACAGATACGGCGTCTTTAAGGCTGATACCAGGAAGTGAAACCATTATAGAACACACGCTAAAACGCAACCCTAATAAGCGGTTAACACAACCAGAAGATATTGCTAATGTGGTGTATTTGTTGTGCAAAGATGAAGCCTCTTGGATTACGGGAACTGTTATTCCTGTTGATGGTGGTGAGCATTTGAGTTAATAATAGTTAGTCCGCAAACATGGAAACAAACCAAATTATAAAACACTTACCCTACCAAAAACCATTTCTATTTGTAGAGGGTATTAATGCGGTTTCAGAAAACGGTATTACGGGTTTTTATACGTTTAAGGCAGAAGAGTTTTTCTATCAAGGGCATTTTAAAAACAACCCCGTTACACCTGGTGTTATTTTAACCGAATGTATGGCACAAATAGGTTTGGTTTGTTTCGGAATTTATTTGTTAAAGGATAAGTTAGACGATGTAAGTGTTCCTAAAATAGCATTAACGGCGCATCAAATGGATTTCTATTTGCCTGTTTTACCTAATGATAAAGTAACCGTGATTTCAGAAAAGGAAGTGTTTCGGTTTAATAAATTAAAATGTAAGGTAAAAATGATTAATGAAAAAGGAGCCTTAGTTTGTAGAGGACAAATTTCGGGCATGATACAAATGCCTTAGAACGTTGAAATTAAAAACGTATTAATAAATTGAGTTTAACAAAAATTATTAATATTTTAAGACATGACGAATAGGTATCGACCGCAGGTAAACACTTTTTGCTAAGCGCTTTGTGGTTTATTCGTTTCGGAGACCTAGCAGGTTTCCGAAAGCTGTTAGGTCTTAATTGTCGAGAAAATAATAGTTGTTAGCCATCTAAATTATATTTTATCATAGGACAAGAATTACCACGTTTAATTAAAGAGACTCCCACTTTGTTGGGAAGTGAAAAATGGAAAAAAGAGTAGTCATAACAGGATTAGGCGTTGTCGCACCAAATGGCGTTGGTGTGGTAGAATTTACCCAAGCTTTAAAAGCTGGCAAATCTGGTATAACCTATCACCAAGAGCTTAAAAACCTTAATTTTTCCTGCCAGATTGGTGGTGTTCCCCAAGTTTCAGAAGCCAAAATATTAGACTATTTTACAGCCTTGCAGTTGCGCGGTTTTAACAGCTCAGGCATACTTTATGGTTGTATGGCCGGTATCGATGCTTGGCGAGATGCGGGTTTTAAAACAGAGGCTGAAAGTGAATTGGATTACGATACCGGACTCATTTTTGGCGCGGGAACCTCTGGTGTAGAAAAATTCCGTGAAGCCATTTACAATATTGATAAAAGGAATGTAAGGCGTTTAGGTAGTACGGTTGTGCTACAAACCATGACCAGCGGTGTGAGCGCGTATTTAAGTGGTATGTTGGGTTTTGGAAATCAAGTAACGAGTAATTCATCGGCATGCACCACAGGAACTGAAGCGTTATTAATGGGTTTTGACCGCATTCAAAACGGAAAAGCCAAACGGATGTTGGTGGGCAGTTGTAGCGACCATGGCCCTTATATTTGGGGCGGTTTTGACGCCATGCGGGTTATGGCTTATAAATATAACGATACTCCTGAAGTAGCCTCCAGACCCCTTAGTGCCACTGCAAATGGTTTTGTTCCAGGAAGCGGTGCTGGCGCTCTAGTTCTCGAATCTTTAGAAAGTGCTTTAGAACGTGGGGCGAATATTTATGCCGAGGTTTTAGGTGGCGAAGTGAACTCTGGCGGACAACGACAAGGCGGCACTTTAACCGCTCCAAATGCCAGCGCTGTAAAGCGTTGCATTGAAAAAGCTGTTGAAAACTCAAAACTATCGAAAAACGACATTGATGTTATTAATGGGCACTTAACGGCCACTTCTAAAGACAGTCTAGAGGTTAAAAATTGGTCTGAAGCTTTGGGAAGAAAAGGCGAAAACTTCCCCTATATTAACGCTACAAAATCTATGATTGGGCATTGTTTAGCAGCGGCAGGAGCAATTGAGTGTGTGGCAAGCATTATTCAATTAAAAGAGCAGTTTGTAGCGCCTAATATAAATTGCGACGATTTACACCCTGAAATTGAGGCGCTAGTGACCTCTAAAAAAATCCCCACTAAAAAAATAGATTTTGATTTTGATGTGATAGCCAAAGCGAGTTTTGGTTTTGGCGATGTGAACGCTTGTGTAATTTTTAAGAAATTTGAAGATCTAGCTGGTTTTTGAAATTGTTAGGTCTTATTTTCAACAGACATTCATTAACTTTACAATAAAAAGATTATGATGACAAAAGAAGAACTCATTAGCAAACTTAAAGCCATTATCGCGCCGTATATTCAAGATGAAGACGCTTTTAAAAACTTATCTGAAGACACCGATTTTGTTAAAGATTTAAAGATAAATTCGGCAAATTTGGTAGATATTATTTTAGATATTGAAGATGCCTTCGACATACGGTTAGAAAACGAGGATATGGAAAAAATGCTCGATGTAAAATCGGCAATGCACATCGTGAATACCAAACTAAAAGCTTAAAATGGTTGGTAACGATATTGTTGATTTGGAGGAAGCAAAAAAAGCTTCGAATTGGAAACGCCCACGTTTTTTAGACAAACTTTTTACTTCAAAAGAGCAGCAGTTAATCCATAATTCTAAAAATGCGTTTCTTATGGTGTGGCGTTTATGGACTATGAAAGAAGCGGCTTATAAATTGTATACGCAATTACATCCGAGTCGCTTTTATAACCCGAAAGGTTTTGAGTGTTTTATCGATAATGGAAACGGAACCGTAAGATTTAAAGATTTTCATTGTCATACTAAAACTCAAATAGAATCTAAATATATTGTATCTGAAGCGCGATTAACCGAGGCTAAAATGACTTCAAAAGTCATCAAGTTTAAAGAGAATTCAAGCTCAGAAAAACAAGGTAATCTTATTAAAAATAGGGTATTACATGCACTGTCTAAGCTTAATAAAGTTCCTGTAGCCCATTTAATATTTAAAAAATCAGAATTTGGTATTCCTGCGGTTCACTTTAATTCTGAAACAATAGAAATAAGTATGAGTCACCACGGATGTTTTGGCGCTTATGCGATATAAATTGATAACCGTTTAAGTTTCATCATTTTTAATTTTTAAGAGGACAACTTATGTTTTAGTATTGCTTCTCATACCAATTTAATTTTGAAATGTCATATGGTTAATTTGAATTATTTTTAGCCCAGATGAGATAGAAATCGCAGATTCACGAACTCGTTATTTTACTATAGTATGGGCGTGAGCTAAAATCAAAGCATAGCCAAAGTTATGGTTTTATGTTGCACCGAAATGTGGGTTAAAAAGAACTGCGAAGCACATCATGAACACCTATTTTATAAAATAGAAAAATGTGAGTAAACAAATTATATGCGGCATGACATAGGTAATTTGGTATAAACGAAATATAGGTGACATTACATGGTTAATTTGGTATTATTGCTTTTATTGAGTTGGTTTTTAACCAGTTGTTTTCTTATTCGATAGCTAGAAATAATTTTGATTAATGTATAACCGGCAAACACTATTATAATAGTGCATATACTCACAAGTCCGAAAGTTTGCCGAATTTTCGCATTCAGTCTTTTTTGATTGCTGATCGAAATCAAAGTATTCTCTTTCGGGTCGTAAAAACCAGTAACAGTCACTGGGTTTTCTAGACTTTTTTTAATAGAGTATAAGGCTGTTTTTGGAGCATTAAAAGTATGGGGATCTAGAGATAAAATAGGATTTTTTGGTTGTAAACTGTCCAGTATTTTTTGAGCTTCAATGGCCTTTAATATGTTTCTATTATAGATTTTGAGTTTTCTACGTAATTCTTCTTCAACATTTTTATTCCATATAGAATCTGGTATCTGTTTATAATCTAAATTTTTAATATGATAGTAGTCTTTTAGTGCGGTTTCAAGGCTTTGTTTGTTGGGTTTTACGAGGTGATTTGGTAGAGATACCAGTTGGTAGTAAAAATCTGAGTTTGGATGATTATATATTCGATTTCTTTCAGCCTCAGCGATTAAAAAATAGTGGCCTAAATAATCTGTGCTTGATTTAAATTGGTGCACCCAAGCTTTCTTTATAGTGAGATAACTAGGCGAGGTAACGTTGGCGAGATCGTTTGATGAGTTTAGGTCTATCATCCGATTTTCATTTTTAAAAACCTGTTGTATTTTAAGTGCTTTATCGAGATCATTACTAAAAAATAGTGATAGTAAAACAGGAATAAGTAAAAACAGACATAAAGCCCCAAAAAAGGAAGGCGGCTTTGCTTTTTGCAGGCCATGTTTAAGTTCGTAGTCTAGAGTCAAGACCTGGTTAACAGCCACCACATAGCGCGTAGCTCCTTCGGTTGCGGCAACTTGTTTATCTCTATAAACATACTCGTAGGTAATTGCTGTTTTTTGCGATTTCAGGTATTTTCGCCAATGCCACGGTATGCTTACACTTATGCCATCAATGGTATCGTAGTATCGACCAGACCTGCCATGTTGCACATAAATACGTTTGTAAAGACCACTGTCTGTATAAACTGCGGGATTAATTTTATGTTTTTGGTAGCCTTTAAATATATAATAAAGCAATGAAATGAGTAAAATCATCATACCAAAAGCCAAATTCACACTTAAGTTGTTTTCGTCCAACTCTACGTATACTGCAAAGGCAGTTATAGAGATGATGAGCACTGCTATTACAAATAGTATGAGTAGTATATGCTTTGTTCTACTAATTTGTTGCTTTATAAAAGCTGTTTCACTGGGGTTTAAATCTCTGGTATTAAACATTTACTTAGCTTAGGGTTTAAATGTAGCTCAAAAAAAAATAATTTAGTAGCTTGAAAGAGAAAATAGCTCTTTAAAACCTTTTAGAGTTTATATTTTAAAATTTTTAACCTAAGGTGTTTATGCAGTTTGGATTTAAAGTCGAATACCAATTTAATATTGAAATGTCGTATGGTTAATTTGAATTATTTTTTATTCAAATGATATAGAAGGTGCAGATTCACGAACTCGTTATTTTACTATAATATGAGCCTGAGCTAAAATTAAAGCATAGCCAAAGTTATGGATTGACTTTATTTGATAAACTTTAAAACAGAAATTTTTCTCATGCCTTACTGCTCTGTTCCCCACGGGGCATCTGGTGTTTTAATAGCTTTAGTTAGGTCGAAACTTACTGAAAAGTAACGTTCTGAGCCTAGGCGACGTAGGTTATAGGTTAGCGTGGTGTTGTTTATGGTAAACCACCATATGTTGGTTGCAGCTGCAGGTAAAATGTTTGCCGTATGGGCATCTGCAGGAAACATTTGTAGGTTTTCTAAGCCCACATTCGTACTTGTACCACCATATTGAGTAAGATCTTCTTCTGTGCCGTCTGGATGACGATGGTCGTGCTTTAGGCTCATTATTTTATCGTCATTCATACGCAAAACCCAGGTACGCGATTTATTTTCGCCAACAAAAAACGGAATTTTAATCGTGTTGGGCTCACAAGAACGCACGTGCATAACTAATTTTTCTCCTGTAAAACCATCACCTGCAACACCGCCAGCAATAATTTCACCTTGGTAAGCCTTACCACAATGCGCTTTTAATTGGTTCCAAAATTTCTCGGAACTTGTTTGTTCTTGGGCGAGCATATGTAGGGGTAATACCAATAAAAAAAAGATAAAATTTTTCATGTTATGTCTGTTTTAAAATGGAAATATACAAATAATACGTTTCGAAAAATTGCGTTGGCGATAATAAAAAATGATAGGAGTGAGATTTGTTAATTTAATGACGTTTCTATTCGTTTTTGGCATAATGTGAATAGAAACGCCATTTAAATCTTTATTTTACAACCCACAAAGGCACTTGTAAATCTTGATTAAATAGTTCTTCAGTAACACTTCCTATAATAAGGGATGAGAACGTATTACCGCCTTTTGCACCAACAATTATGAGGTCTGCTCCAGATCTTTCTGCCAGAGCTCTAAATGTTTCGGCTACACCACCTTCTTTGGCCTTAGTAATAAGATTGGTTAGCTCACCTTTATAGTCAACCTTTTTAATGAATTTCTTGTACTTTTCATTTAAATGATTTTCTATTTTACGGTCTAGATGGTTTTTAGGGATATAGGGTGAGAACTGCATGGGTATGCTATACACGTGCAAACTTTTTACTTGAGCGCTGGTAAGACGTTGTAAATGTTGCGCAACGTTTAACACTCTTTTAGAGGCGTTAGAAAAGTCTGTTCCAGCCCAAATATTACTAATTACTGGTTTGGCATCTTCAGGAATGGATAAGATGTTACATTTAAGTAAACGCAGTAATTTACCACTAACCACACCAATACCCTTTGATTTATTTTTATTTCCGATTAAAGCGAGATGAATTTGATACTTGTTTACTATATAATTAATGAGGGACTCAGAGTTTGGATCTTCTGATATGAGTACCTCCCATTCTACAGCCGATTTGAATGTTGCTTCAACTTTATCATTTAATTCATCACCAATGAGTTCATCCAAATTTAAATCGCGTAACTGTTCTTCAAATAATTCTGAAATAGCATATTTTTTTATATTGTGAACAAAGTACACTTTTTCAGCCTGAAGCGTATCGGCAATAAATGAAGCGTAATTAATTAAAGTATCGTCTGTATCGGATAGATCTAGGGCAACTAGAATGTTTTTTATATCTGTCATAGCTTAAGATTCTTTTAAGGTTTTTTGAGGGGTAATATTACGTTTTTTAACAATAGTAGATACAATTTCTTCGTAGTTTTCAAGCTCTTTTCTGGATTCTCGCTTTTTAAGTTCTTGGAGGTCTTCACTCAAGCCTTTATACAGCGAAAAACACATGATGATTAAAATTATGGCAAAGGGTAAACCCGTTACAACCGTTGCGGTTTGTAAGGCTTGTAAACCACCGCCTAACAATAGTACTGCTGCAATGCCACCTTCGGCAAATGCCCAAAAAATACGTTGTCCCACAGGGGCATCAATTTTACCACCGGTTGTTAAACTATCTACGACTAAAGAACCAGAATCAGATGAGGTTACAAAAAATCCTGTAATTAAAACGATTGCTACAATGTTAAGAATAAATGTAAACGGATAATCTTCTAAAAACACAAAAAGTGCAGTGGCAACATCGTTATTAACGGCATTCACTACAATTTCACTTCCCAGCAGGGCGTCGTGTAAAGCCGTACTACCAAAAGCAGTCATCCAGAAAAATGTAACTATAGACGGTACTAATAACACACCAAGAACGAATTCTTTTACGGTGCGCCCTTTAGAGATACGCGCAATAAACATCCCTACAAAAGGCGACCAAGCAATCCACCAGCCCCAGTAAAAGATAGTCCAAGCATTCTGCCAATCGGTTTCGGTGTAACTGGCTGTCCAAGTTGAGATTTCAAGAAAACTAGATAAATAATTTCCTGTATTTTGAACAAAGGATTGAAAGATAAATATCGTAGGACCTAATATAACAACAATTATAAGTAATAAAACGGCAATCCTCATATTCCATTCACTTAAAACCCTCACGCCTTTATCTACTCCTAAAACTACAGATATAGTGGCTACAGCAGTAATGCCCAGAATTAAAAGTATTTGTGTTTGTACGCCGCTATCAATTTCAAAAAGATGATTTAAACCCGCCGAAATTTGTTGTACCCCAACCCCTAAAGAGGTTGCAAGACCACATAAGGTTGCTAAAACCGCAAAGATATCGATGGCGTCTCCAATTCTACCGTATATTCTATCGCCTAAAAAGGGATAAAAAACAGATCGAATGGTAAGCGGAAGCCCTCGAGTATAGGTAAAATAAGCTAGAGATAAGCCCACTAAAGCATAGGCTGCCCAGGCATGAAATCCCCAGTGTAAAAAAGTAAAGCTCATGGCTTCTTTTGCAGCTTCTACGGTGCCACCCTCTGCCATTGGTGGATTTGCAAAATGATAAATAGGTTCTGCGATACTGTAAAATAATAAACCTATACCCATACCAGCGCTAAATAGCATGGCAAACCAAGATAGTGTTTTAAATTCGGGTTTTGCATTTTGCCCTCCAATTCTTAGTTTCCCGAATTTACTGAAGGCTAAATAGGCCATGAATACCAGATAAATATTTACAGATAGAATAAAAAACCATCCTACATTATTAGATATTAGACTCAGGGTATCTGAGAAAAATTTATCAGCCTTTTCTTCAAATAATAGGACCAAAGTTATGATAATAACAATGGTAATTGCCGATGTAAAAAAGACGGGCCCATTAACTTCTAATCCGAATTTGGATTTTTTTTCGTCACTTCTTATAATTTTCTTAGCCATATAGCATTTTATTTTTTATGTTATCTAGTTGTTGCGCTTAAAACGCATTGATTTATTGTATTGTTCTTAAAAATAATAACCCAAATTGATGTTAAAACGCGCTTCCCATTTGGCCTCTGGATTGCCCTTAGAAAAATCGTCAACAAAATTTCCTCCTAACCAAGAGTGGTTGTAACCCGCAGCATAATCAATATAAGTGTATAAATTTCCTGCCGTAATTAAAACCCCAGTAACATTCATATAAGAGTCTGTAAAGCCATTAGCTTTTTTCTGCATGTATCCAAAATCATTATAAAACCGGAGGTTTGTTAAAGGGCCCCATTCTAAAGGCAGGTTTCTGGCAATACTTAAGGAATACATGTTAAAATCTGCCGCGACTTCATAAGGTGCTCCGTAGGCCGCCATAGAAATCACATCTCTAGATTGACCAACAGCATTTTTGGGGTTGTGCGAGGCCGTAATATATTGAGTTTTAGCATTCCATTTGCCAAGAGTAATTTCGTAGTGAGCAGCAAGGGCAGCGCGATCTCCCATGTCTTCAGTATCTAGGTTATATAAACCACCATATTCTAAAGAGATACCTAATCTACTTGTAGCGTTTTCTCCAAATTTATAGACAAATTTTCCGTTAAACTGATTGACTTCCTTGTTTCTACCAGTAATATCGTAAGCGTAGCGACTTGGAGAAGTTTCGCTGTTGTTGCCAAACTTTAATTCTTCAGCATTTTTAAAAAAAGCTAAATGATATTCAAATTTTTCATCATTATGAATGTATTTTATGCCCATATCGTGATCGTCTTCCATACCAGCATAATAGGCTAAGCTAAAAAAATAGCTGTTAGAATTATATTGTTGAAGCCCAAAAGGCACCTGAGTTAAACCAATATGAATTTGATTTTGTGCATTAAAACTATAACCTATCCAGCCCTGTTTTAGGAAGTCCCCTCCAGAATTTTCAGCATAAAATCTATATTCAGCATTAAGGCGTAGTCCTTTATAAGCAGCCTCTGCATTTAGCCTAAATACATCGTAGCCAAAATCACCACCACGGTTTTTTTGTCCATCTTTCCAAGACGATAAATTATAATTGTACCGTAATGCACCACCAATTTTTACTTTCGGTTTGTCTTGAGCTATGGCTGGTGCAGATAGTATAAAACTTAGAAATGTAAAGTTAAAGGGTTTTAAAAATTTTAAATAAGTAATTATTTTAAACATATAGCTATGCTATTTATAAAAATGAATTAGCGGTTAATTATAAGTATAAATTATCGGGATAATGTGTAATACAGAATCCTTACGATAGAAGAGAGGGGCGATAACTCTATGTTACCCAATTTTTTTTGTTCTGTACGAGCAAAACAATTAAATAAAAACCTTGTAATGGTTTTTTTGAAATTTTAAAAGTAGGGTTAAGCTTAATGAAATCCTTTAGTTTATTGAGTTCTGAAGAAAATGGCATGTGAAGAGTTTTTTGATGCGCTTTAAGGTTGTCGCGTTCAATTTGAGTAAAACGCTTAGGTGTTGCAAAGCCAGCAATACGGTTCTGGACAGAACGAATTTTGTAACCATTAAAAATTAAAGCATCAAACATTACTTATTTTTTTAAATATGCTTGGAAATTATTTAGATACCATTTGTAATTAAAAATACTAGTACAATGGTTGTAAAGGCATTCCGATTGTCGCCTTTGTATGGGGGTGCATGAAAACCCGAAGGTGCAAATGTAAAAAAAAATAAGCCCTCATGCAAATTGGCCGTCAATACAGCTCATAAAACCTGGGTTATACCAATTTAATTTTGAAATGCCGAATTGTTAATTTGCTATGAGAACTTGCGAAAACAATAATTGTAAAAAAGTTAAGCTAAAACAGTGCCCTGCTATTTCTTTAAATTTAGCTGAAAAAAAGTTGAATGGTTAATAGCGCACACTAAAATAATATACTTTGAAGCCTGAACGTTCTGGCTTTTTTTGAGCATTAATGTTTAGAGCAAAACATTAGAGTTATGAAGCTATAGATAAATATACTTCTTGGTTTTTTTCTAAGAAAAATGGGTGCTCAAAAAAGATGTTATTTCCATTGAAAAGGGCTTCAATCACATAATAATGCCCTTTAAAATAGCACTGTTTTACAACGGCTTTTATGTTGGATGTGGTAACTACTTTAAGCTGGTGTGCATAAATAATTTGATTATTAATCTCATTAAATTCTCCAAAAAAAGAAGCTATTAATTTATTTTGAGGATTTTTATAAAGGTGTTCAGGTGTGTTATTGGCTATAATTTTACATTGATCTAAAACCATCATACGGTCTGAAAACGCTAACACATCATCTTTATCATGAGTGGCTACAATACAAGTTATATTGTGGGTCTTTAGGTATTTAAATAGGCGACGTCTTAACGATTGTTTTTTAAAATTATCGATATGGCTAAAAGGTTCATCCAGTAAAATTATTTCGGGTTGTTTGGCTATAGCTCGAGCTAAAGCCACACGTTGTTTTTGTCCGCCACTTAATTCTTTAACGAATACATTTCTAAAAGAAGTTAATTCTACAACTTCTAAAAGTTCATCAATACGGTTTTCTTTTTCTTCAGGATAAAAGTTAGAGAGAAACGCGCCAATATTTTCTGCGACAGTAATAAAGGGCATCAAATCGAATTCTTGAGCAACATATTTCATATACTCTGGGCCAACAATAAGATTGTGTTTTGGTCCTAGAATTTCTTTATCCTTCCAGAATATTTCACCTGTGTTTAAATCGTATGTGCCGTATAAAAGTTTTAAGATGGTGCTTTTACCAGAGCCACTTTCTCCAATAAGTGCAACGTGCTCACCAGCGTTTATTTTAAAAGAAATGGACTTTAAAACAGGTGTTTTTTTATAAGAAAATGTTAAGTTTTTTACTTGAAGCATAAGGTTATAAAAAGTATAAAAATAGTAAAAAAAATTCGCCCAATTTTTGGGCGAATTTTAAATAATATATGGTCTGTATTAAATTTTTAGACCAATTTAATTTTGAAATGTCGTATTGTTAATTTGGTATTACTCTTCTTTAGAACTTGCTAGTGATTCTATACCCATGTTAAAAAGCGTAAAGCCAAAAATATCTACGTATTGATTAATAATTTTAGTTACTGGAGTACCAGCACCGTGACCTGCATCGGTTTCAATACGAATTAAGGTTGGGTTGGTTCCTGTTTGCTTGCTTTGTAATTCGGCAGCAAATTTAAAACTGTGAGCTGGAACCACTCTATCGTCGTGATCGCCCGTAGTGATTAGGGTTGCTGGGTACTCAACACCTTCTTTTACATTATGTACAGGAGAATACGCTTTTAGGTATTCGAACATTTCTTTGCTTTGATTGGCAGTACCATAATCGTAAGCCCATCCTGCCCCGGCGGTAAATGTATGGTAGCGTAGCATATCTAAAACACCAACGGCCGGTAAGGCTACTTTGGCTAAATCTGGACGTTGAGTCATTACGGCACCCACTAATAAGCCACCATTTGAGCCGCCTCGAATAGCCAAATAATGAGATGATGTATAATTGTTTTCGATTAAATACTCGCCTGCCGAAATAAAATCATCGAATACATTTTGTTTTTTAAGTTGCGTGCCTGCATTGTGCCATTTTTTTCCGTACTCACCACCACCACGTAAATTTGGAACAGCATAAACGCCGCCTTGTTCCATCCAAACGGCATTAGGGATGCTAAAAGAAGGTGTTAAGCTAATATTAAAACCACCATAACCATATAAAATAGTCGGGTTTTTTCCATTAAGCTCTAACCCTTTTTTGTGCGTAATCATCATAGGAATTTTAGTTCCATCTTTCGAGGTGTAAAACACTTGCTTCGACTCGTAATCTGCACTATTAAAGGCGATAGCAGGCTTCCAATACGATGTGGTTTCTCCAGTTTCTGGCGTTAATGCGTACAGACTAGAAGGTGTGTTGTAGTTGGTAAACGAATAATACAATACGGTGTCTTTCTTTTTACCGCTAAAACCATTGGCGGTACCCAAGCCTGGAAGCTCAATATCTCGAACCAATTCACCGTTATAGTTATATTGTTTTACTTTAGAAATAGCGTCGACCATGTATTTAGCAAAGAAAAAGCCACCTCCAGTTGAAGGACTTAAAACGTTTTCGGTTTCTGGAATAAAATCTTCCCAATTTTCTGGAATTGGATTTGAGGCATCAACAGTAACTATTTTTCCGTTTGGCGCATTTAAATTGGTAACTAGAAACAGTTTGCTATCCTCATTTTCAATACAATAGGTGTCGCTATCGGTGTGATCTAAAATAGTTTTTAATTCGCTATTTGGTTTAGACAGGTCTTTAATAAAGAGTTTATTACCCGATGTTGATGTTTTTGCAGAGATTAACAAATAACGGTTATCTTCAGTGACATAGCCAGAAACGTAGCGGTGCTTTTCCTCTGGTTTGGCACCATAAACAACAACATCTTCTTTTTGTGGGGTGCCCAACTTATGATAGTATAATTTGTGTTGGTCGGTTTTTGCAGAAAGCTCACTACCTTTTGGTTTGTCATAACTAGAGTAATAGAAACCTTCATTTTTATACCAAGACATACCACTAAATTTAACATCTATAAGCGTGTCTTCAATAATGTCTCGAGTTTCGGGATTCATAACAATAATTTTTCTCCAATCGCTACCGCCTTCAGAGATCGAATAGGCGAGAAACTTACTGTCTTTAGAGAAATTTAAACCACTTCCTAGAGATACTGTACCGTCTTTAGAGAAGGTATTCGGGTCTAAAAACACTTGGGCGTCTTCATCTTCTTTTTTTCTATAGTACACATTTTGGTTTTGTAAGCCATCATTTTTAGAAAAATAAGTGTATTCGCCTTCAATAAAAGGAGCTCCAACTTTTTCATAATTCCACAGCGTAGATAAACGGTCTTTTAAATCGTCGCGAAATGGGATGTTTTCAAGATACGCATTGGTAGTTTCATTTTGTGTTTTTACCCAAGCTTCGGTTTCGGCACTTCTATCATCTTCTAACCAACGATAAGGGTCTTTAACCTCAACATCAAAATAGTTGTCTACTGTATCGACTGTTTTTGTTTCAGGATAATTCACGGCAACAGCATTTTTCTTGTCCTCTTTCTTGCACGATACAAAAATTGTAAGTACTAAAAGACTAGTTAATAGTTTTTTCATAATTAATTAAAATGATTTAATCTTCAAAAATAGGGAAAACAGATTAGATTTTATAGCAAGTAGTTATATATTTAGGGGCTTAAAAACACAATAAACCATGAAATCTATATTTTTTTGTTTATGGGTAGCGAGCCTAAGTTTTAATGGATTCGCTCAAGTTGAGATTACAGAAAATGAACTACAAGGGCATCTTGAGTTTTTAACTTCTGAGCGTAATGCTGGTCGATTTCCTGGTGGACGGTCCAATAGGCGTGTTGTTAGTTATTTAAAAAAGGACTTAAAAAAAATGGGAGTTTCTGCTTTTGATTTGGGATATATTCAAAAATTTAGAGCGAGGCTTCGAGTAGAAAAGGGGTTGGATAAAAAACCTATTGTAAAAACAAGCAATGTGGTTGGCTTTATTGAAGGTAACGATGCTGCTCTTAAAAATGAATTTATTGTTTTGGGTGCGCATTACGATCATTTGGGACTAGGTGGGCCATCTTCAAGATCTGATAAAAGAAACACAATTCATTATGGCGCTGATGATAATGCGAGCGGAACAGCAGCTTTATTAGAAATTGCTGAAAAGTTAATAAGTGAAAAACACCGTTTAAAACGCAGCATTATTTTTATAGCTTTTGGTGCCGAAGAGCAAGGCTTACTGGGAAGTCAGTTTTTTGTTGAAAATCCCTTAGTACCTCTGTCTCAAATTAAGCTGATGATTAATATGGATATGGTGGGGCGATTAAACCCCGAAAAACACGTTTATATGGGTGGTGCGGGTACATTTCCTGATGTTGTAAATTTGATGCAAAATCTAGGTGAGTCTTTAAATTTAACGCCTATTGTACATGCGGGCGCTGTTGGCGGATCGGATCACGTATCTTTTTATAAAAAGGGAATCTCGGTGTTAGGGATACATACGGGTGCACATCCTCACTACCACACGCCTGAAGATACTTTAGACTTAATAAATATTGAAGGTCTTAAACAAGTTAGTGACTATGTTTTTAAAACCGTCATGAGGCTCTCTACAACCCATTACGAGATGGCATTTATTAATCAAGATTAAATCAAAAAAAAAGCTCTTGCAATACAACAAGAGCTTTTTATAATTCTAAAAATATAAATTTAAACGAGCTTATTTTTAACTAAATACTCTGCGATTTGTATGGTATTGGTGGCGGCACCTTTACGCAGATTATCTGCTACAATCCACAGGTTTAAAGTATTGGCTTGTGTTTCGTCTCTTCTAAGTCGGCCTACAAATACTTCATCCTTATCGTGTGCATAAATTGGCATAGGATAGGTATTTGTATCGGTATTGTCTTGTAAAACCAGACCTGGAGTGTTATGAATCATTTTACGAACATCAGATAAATCGAAATCGTTTTCAAACTGCACGTTTACGGCTTCAGAGTGTCCTCCAGAAGTTGGAATTCTAACGGCGGTGGCGGTTATAGAAAAGCTATTATCGTCAAATATTTTTTGAGGCTCGCGTGCTAATTTCATTTCCTCTTTAGTGTAACCGTTGTCTAAAAAAACATCGCAATGCGGTAAAGCATTTTTGCCAATAGGGTAAGGGTAGGCCATTTCGCCATTAATACCAGCTATTTCGTTTTCGAGCTGTTTTATGGCTTTAACCCCTGTTCCAGAGACCGATTGGTAAGTAGAAACTACAATGCGTTTCATCTTGTATTTTTCGTGAAGCGGTGCCAAAGCCATTACCATTTGTATGGTTGAGCAATTGGGGTTGGCTATAATTTTGTCTTCTTTGCTAAGCACGTGGGCATTAATTTCTGGAACTACTAATTTAATATTAGGATCCATTCTCCACGCCGAAGAGTTATCTATAACTGTAGTACCAGCTTCTGCAAATTTGGGCGCCCACTCCAATGAGGTTTCACCACCAGCAGAAAAAATCGCTATTTCGGGTTGAGCTTTAACCGCATCGGCTAAGCCTATTACGGTAAGCTCTTGATCTTTATATTTTAGTGTTTTGCCCACAGAACGCTCTGAAGCTACTAACAATAATTCAGTAATAGGGAAATTACGTTCTGCTAATACTTTTAGCATGACTTCGCCAACCATTCCTGTGGCACCTACAATGGCTACTTTCATCGGTTTGATTTATTAAAATTAATTGGTAAAATTAGGTAATATTTCTATTATTGATACCAAAAAAGGCCTCAAATTATTGAATTTGAGGCCTTTTTTGCGGATATATTATTAAAAAGCGAATTATTTTAAATTTATTTATTTTTAAGTAAGTCTCTAATCTCTGCTAGCAAGTCTTCTTGAGAAGGTCCAGCAGGAGCTTCAGGTGCTGGCTCTTCTTTCTTTTTCATTTTATTAACCCCTTTTACGAGCATAAACATTACAAAAGCTACAATTATAAAATCGATAACATGGGTTAAAAATGTACCGTATTCTAAAAATACTTCGCCAACCATCTCTCCAGCATCATTTAAGGTGCCGTCTTTTAATTTTAATTTTAGAGCTTTAAAGTCTGATTCGAAAATTAAGCCCACTAACGGTGAAACTATACCTCCAGTAAAGGCAGTGACTACTTCTTTAAAAGCGGCACCCATTACAAAACCTACGGCAATGTCTATAAGGTTGCCCTTCATGGCGAACTCTTTAAATTCTTTTAGCATGATTATTTGTTTTGGTTAATAGATTACTAATTTAACAAACTATTTTAAAACAATACGCTTTACACGTTGAGAAATGGCGCTTAAAAGTTCGTAAGAAATAGAGTTTACGGTTTCTGCTAGATTTTCAGAGGTGTGTTGGGCATCAAAAACAATGGCTTCGTCACCCTCTTCACAATTAATGTTGGTAATGTTTACCATAATCATATCCATACAAACATTGCCTAAAATGGGAGCTTTTTGGCCGTTAATGGTTACAAAGCCTTTACCCTTACCATATTGTCGACCAATACCATCGGCATGGCCAATGGGAAGTGTTGCCGTTTTTACTGGCAACTCACTTTTAAATGCACGGTTGTAACCCACGGATTCTCCTTTGTCGATATGGTGTATTTGAGATATAACTGTTTTTAAACTAGCAATAGGTTTTAAATTTTTGTTTTCTACAGTAGAATTGCCAAAACCGTATAAACCAATACCGCTTCTAACCATATCGAAATGGGCTTCGGGATAATTTAATATACCAGACGTGTTACACATATGCAGCATGGGTTTGTAGCCTACGGCCTTTACGAATTTTTCAGATATGGTTTTAAAGGATTGTATTTGGTTTAAGCTGAATTCTTTTTCGTTTAAATCTTCACTCGCTGCGAGATGCGAAAAGATAGATTTTGTTTTTACTACAGCCGATTTTTTTAGTTGTGAGGCGATACCATGTATATCATTTACACCAAATCCCAATCGGTTTAAGCCGGTATTAAATTTAAGGTGTATGGGGTACTGATGGAGTTTTTCCGCGGAAGCGAAACCTATAAATTCTTTTAAAATTTTACTGCTATACAAGCTAGGCTCTAAACAATGTGCGACACATGTTTTAAAATTTACGGCTTGAGGATGCAAGACCAAAATAGGTGTTGTAATACCAGCTGCTCTTAATGCAATGCCTTCATTTACATAGGCTACAGCAAAATAATCGACCTTTAGATCTTGTAAATAATTTGCTATTACACAGGCATCGCTACCGTAAGCAAACGCTTTAACAACAGCTAGAAACTTAGTGTTAGAATCGAGTTTAGATTTTAAATGCTCGAAGTTATGTTTAAGTGCTTTTAAATCGATTTCAAGGGTGGTTTCTTGTGCCTTACGCATTGTTGTTCTGGTTGGTTTTGTTAGGAGGTGATTTAGCGTCTTCGGTGTTTTTATTTCTAGCTTTATCGCGCATCATGGCTTTATAATACGCAGCTCTACTTAAGGGCTCGTACTCGTCTACTTCGCCCAGTAATACCAAATTATCATTCTTAGACTTGCGATAACTGTACTGCGCCAAATTGCCTGTTCGGGTGCAAACAGCGTGTACTTTTGTCACATACTCTGCTGTTGCCATTAAATTAGGCATGGGACCAAAAGGGTTGCCTTTATAATCCATATCTAGTCCGGCAACAATAACACGAACGCCTTTATTGGCTAAATCGTTACAAACACGTACAATCTCATCGTCGAAAAACTGAGCCTCATCTATACCAACCACATCGCAACCATCCGCAAGAATGGGGATATTAGCTGCAGCGGGAACAGGGGTTGAGGGAATCTTGTTGGCATCGTGAGAAACGACTAAATCATCATCATAACGCACATCCATAGCAGGTTTAAATATTTCAACTTTTTGTTGTGCGAACTGTGCGCGCTTAAGCCTACGGATAAGTTCTTCGGTTTTTCCAGAGAACATGGAGCCGCAAATAACTTCAATCCATCCAAATTGTTCTTTATGATTTACAGTGTTTTCAAGAAACATTTCGTAATTTTAACGTTGAAATTTTTGTTCACACTAATTTGTTGGTTTAGTATGTAAACTTTTATTTGTTTGTATAAAGGTGATGCAAATTTATTAAAAACAAAAATCTAAATAGTAATAATATAAAAATATAAATGATGAAGAAGAAGTTAGAGGCAGAGCTCATAAGTATTGCACATAGAATATTGAAGCTAAAGGGAAAAGAAGATGTTTTGAAAATGCATGCAGAGGTTGTCGCACTTCATGAAAAACTATCGGTGCTTAAATTTGCACAAGATAATTTTGAAGACGATTTACCATCTCTAGGAAACGATTCTTCCTTTTTTGGTATGTTAGACAGTGCTTTTAATAATAAAGTGAGCGATAATATTGAGGTAGAAGACAAGATATATGTGAATCTTGATGAGGATGAAAACGAACCCATAACAGAACCTTTAATGGAAACTATTAAAGATATGGTTGCCCAAATGCCACAAGAAAGTTTGCAGGCCGATATGCTTTTTGAAGAAGCGACATCAAACTCAAAACCGGTTAACAAGGATTTTGAAACACTTACAGCTGGATTTGAAGAAACACCAGTTTTTGTGCCGGTGTCGAATCTCCACTCTGGCAGTAGAAAATCGTTAAATGACATTCTTAAAAATGGCGGTCTTCATGTTGGACTCAACGATAAAATCGCCTTTATCAAGCATTTGTTTAATGGTGAAAGTGAAGATTACGATCGTGTTATATCGCAACTTAATACGCTGAATTCGTTTGAAGAATCTAAAGAATTTCTACAGGACTTAGTAAAACCAGATTACAATAATTGGCAAGGTAAAGAGGAATTTGAAGAACGCTTTATGCAAATTATCGAGAATAAATTTGTTTAAAACAACTGGTTTTTGGCGTAGGGCTATCAGCATAAAAAAATTGCGACTTTAATTTTTGTCAGGTCTTTTTGTGAATTTTAATGCCAGGCATGCATGGTTTGTTATTCTTTTATCTGTTACGGTTGAAAAAGCAAAGAAATAGCCCTTAAATAAATCAAACTATAACACAGTAGTAATTATAATTACATGAGTAAACTCTATATTGTACCTACACCTATTGGAAATTTAAAGGATATCACCTTTCGAGCTATTGATGTATTAAAGGCAGCCGATTTAATTTTGGCCGAAGACACCCGTACCTCAGGAAAGCTTTTAAAACATTATGAGATCTCCACGCCAATGCAATCACACCACATGCATAACGAGCATAAAACGACCGATAGTGTGATTCAAAAAATAAAAACAGGCACGGTAGTGGCCCTTATTAGCGATGCGGGTACTCCAGCGATTTCCGACCCGGGGTTTTTACTTACACGAGCTTGTATTGAAAACCATATTGAAGTAGATTGTTTACCTGGAGCAACAGCTTTTGTACCAGCTTTAGTAAATTCTGGTTTGCCAAACGATAAGTTTGTTTTCGAAGGCTTTTTACCAGTTAAAAAAGGCCGACAAACACGCTTATTACTTTTAGCCGAAGAGACCAGAACGCTTATTTTTTATGAGAGTCCGCATAAATTGGTGAAAACTTTAGGGCAATTTTGTGAGTATTTTGGTGAAGACAGACAAGTTTCGGTCTCTCGAGAACTCACCAAATTATACGAAGAAACTATTAGAGGGACAACTAAAGATGTTTTAGAACATTATACTAACAAACCTCCAAAAGGCGAGATTGTAATCGTGGTAAACGGAAAGCAGAAGTAGGTAGTTCATCCCGATAACGGGATAAGTACTGTTTTAAACACATTGGAGCTTAAGGGATAGCTTTTCAATTTATAGTAAAGAATTTTAGAGATAAATCCCATAAACGACCACTTGAATTTTAGACCATTTACTTAACCTTATTGGTGTTTTTTACTTCCTCATGTTAGGCTAAGAGATTCTAATTAGCTGGTTGTGCTTCTTGATCGAGGATTACAGCCCGTTTGATAATAGGCTAGCAAGTATTCTGGAAAAACTAAATGTTGGTTTAATTTAAAAAAACAATCAAATTATAGCATTATGACAGACCTTTTCGGGAAAACAGTTTTAATAACGGGTGGTGCTGCTGGGATTGGTAAAATTATGGCACGATTACTATTAGAGCGTGGTGCCAATGTGGTTATTTGGGATATTGATGCGGTAAAAATTGACGAAACTATAACCGAGTTCGCTAAAAAAGGTAACATTTACGGGTATCAAATAGATGTTTCTAATATTCAAAAAATTGAAGATACTGCAAAACAAGTAAAAGCCGATGTTGCTAAGGTTGATGTGCTTATAAACAATGCGGGAATTGTTGTTGGCAAGTTTTTTCATGAGCACAGCACCAAGGATATTACTAAAACTATGACTATAAATGCCGAGGCGCCCATGCACGTAACCAAGGCATTTATTGGCGATATGATAGAGCAGAACTCTGGCCATATTTGTAATATAGCGTCTTCTGGAGGGCTTATTTCAAACCCGAAAATGTCGGTTTATGCTGCGAGTAAATGGTCTGTAATTGGATGGTCTGATACCTTACGTATTGAAATGAATCAATTGCAAAAGAATATAAAAGTAACAACCGTAATGCCCTATTATATTAATACAGGTATGTTTGACGGTGTAAAATCAAAAATACCCATTTTAGATCCAGAAGCCGCTGCACTCACCATTGTAAGAGCCATTGAGAAAAACCAAAAAATGCTAACTATACTGGGTTATATTTACAGATTGACACGATTAGGACAGGCGATTATGCCTGTTAGCGTGTTCGACTGGTTTGCGGGTAAGCTTTTAGGAATTTATAAAACCATGGAACACTTTAAGGGTCACCAAAAATAACAATTTCAAAAGACGATATTTTTATGAACGATACAGCCGAACACATCGTAGATGAACTTATAGAAAATCAAAAAGTATTTTTTGCCACAAATCAAACCAAATCGGTTAAATTTAGGTTAAAACAGCTTAGAATACTCAAAAACGCCATAGTAAAATATCAAACTAAAATCGAAGAGGCTTTATGGAAAGATTTACATAAATCGCCAGAAGAAGCCTACTTAACCGAAATTAGTTTAGTGAACAGCGAAATTGATAATCATATAAAACATTTGAAAAACTGGACTAGAATAGCGCGTGTCGCTACACCTTTACACGTGTTGCCGTCTTCAAGTAGGGTTGTATATGAGCCTTTAGGGGTTGCTTTAATTGTAGCCCCATGGAATTATCCATTTCAATTACTTATTAACCCGCTAGTTGGAGTCATATCTTCGGGCTGCTGTGGCGTTTTAAAACCTTCGCCTAGAGCCCCCAATACGGCCAAAGTTGTAGAGGAGATGATTGCAGATAGTTTTGCTCCAGAATATATTAATACCGTACAAGGCGGAAGAGCGACCAATACCATTTTGTTTAATAAGCGTTTTGATGTCATTTTCTTCACTGGAAGCCCTAAGGTTGGCAAAGTGGTGATGCGGGCTGCTGCCGATCACCTTACACCCCTAATATTAGAGTTGGGCGGAAAAAGTCCTTGTATTGTTGATAAAGATGCCAATATTGATGTTGCTGCAAAGCGTATTGCTTGGGGTAAGCTCATTAATGCTGGCCAAACCTGTATTGCCCCAGATTATCTATTTGCCCATAAAACTATAAAAGCAGAGTTGCTGGACAAAATTGCCCAAAACATCGTAGTGATGTATGGCGAAAATATAAAAGAGAGCCGGTTTTACCCGCGTATTGTAAATGAACAGGCCATGGATAGATTAGAGGCCTTATTAAAACAAGGGGAAATTCATTCGGGCGGACAAATGGATAGAAAAGAAAAGTTTATTGCGCCTACAATTATTGATAAGGTCGACCCTGATTTTGCTGTAATGCAAGACGAGATATTTGGACCTATTTTGCCAGTAATGGAGTTTGAGAATCTGGATGAGACTATAAATTACATCAATAAAAACGAAAAACCTTTGGCGCTATATTATTTTGGCAAATCTAAGACGGGAAGGCGTGTGTTAGCCCAAACCTCATCTGGTGGGGCTTGTATAAACGATACGCTTATGCATATAATTAATCACGATTTACCTTTTGGGGGTGTGGGAAATAGCGGAATGGGGAAGTATCATGGAAAAGATAGCTTTCTTGCTTTTACCAATAGAAAGGCGGTAGTAGTAAGTCCTACTTGGATTGATATACCTCTTAAATACGCACCGTTTAAACACTTTAATATTATAAAAAAATTAATTTAAAAATCTTATTCAAATTTTATATAATCAATTTCAATATCAAAAGCCCCGGCTTTACTATCGCTCACAATTAAAGCAATGTTGAAGACTTCAGGTAATACATCAAGCGGCATATTATCGCCAATAATTTCTGAAATGCGGTAATGTTTAAATTCGGAAATATTAACTTTTAAAACTTCCCAGTCGCCCGATTTTGGTTTAAACGTAAATTTATGATAAGGCACGTAATAGCGTTGAGAGGTTTTAAGCGAAAGCCCGAAAGTTCTATCGGTGCTAGAGCTTTTAAAACGTATTGTCATGGTTTTACAATTTTTTAAACTGCCTTTTTCGATAAGGGTTCTTATACTTGCAAAACCACCATTGTTCTCTAAAGAGGTTTCGCCTTTAAAAAGAACCGTGTTTTTATTTTCGGTTATACTGGAGGTTGACAAGCCACCCATAACACCATCGTTAACAATACGCCATGTTTCGGTGTGGTTCTGAGTTCCAAAATTAAAGATAATGCCAGGAGAAGAGGTGATAAGTGCCATAAGAATGATTAGATTTTTCATAAGCTTAAAGCTAATACAAAACGATTTAAAACCCAATAGACTTATGAGAATGTTAACAGTTTTATAGAGTACACCATAAGAACCAATCATTTCTTTTGCCTTAGAGTCTTCAAAGGTTTCAAAAACCTGTGAGACTTCCCAGCGAAATTATATTTAAGGTGCTAAAAACAACATGTTTATGTTTTAAAAATCTATACTGTTCTAAGTAAATTTTTAATTGGAAAATATATTAATTTACAAAGTAAGAACTATAGCTTACCAAGCCACTCGGCATAAAACTGCTCAAGAAAACCCAACATGTAGATGTGTCTAGCTTCTGCAATTTGCTGGCCTGTTTTGGTGTTCATTTTATCTTTAAGTAACAATAGTTTTTCGTAAAAATGATTAATGGTTGGTGCAGTAGATGCTTTATACTCCGCTTTAGTCTGGTTGAGTTTAGGCGCAATCTCTGGGTTATAAAGGGGTCTGTTTTTAAAACCGCCATAATTAAAACAACGTGCAATACCTATGGCTCCAATAGCATCTAGTCTGTCGGCATCTTGAACAACCTCTAATTCTTTGGATTTAAAGGCTTGCTCATGTTCTAAAGACTTGTTAAACGATATGTTTTCTATAATTTTTACAACATGCTCAATAACTGCTGAATCTACATGTATTTTAGATAAAAAATCTCGCGCTTTTTTAGGACCAATAGTATCGTCGCCATTATTAAACTTGCTATCGGCAATATCATGTAGTAATGCCCCTAATTGCACTACAAAATCATCAACGTCCTCATTTTTTGAGATAAGCAGGGCATTATTGTATACTCTTAAGGTGTGAAACCAATCGTGCCCGCCCTCGGCATTTGCAAGAGTTTCTTTAACAAAGCTTATGGTTTGATGTATGATGTCTTCAGAATTGTACATGATATAAAAATAAAAATTCCTTTCGGTTAAGAAGGGAATTTGTTTCTAAATTAAAATGGTATGTTATCTAACAACCGCGGGTTCTACCCATTTAAATTGAAAAGAGTTTTCAGGAATTTTAATTCTATCAGCCAAACGCAACATGCGACTTGGCAGTTTCATTAAGTAATCTCTTGCTTTTTCTGCCTCGTCTGTTAGGTTGGTAATTTTATCAATTTCCCAACGGTTAATTAGTTTTTGTAAGATTTCTACATAATCTCTCGAGGTGTATACGCCTATGCGCTGTGCGGTATTTGAAAACTCTTCAAAAGCCGTACCTATTTGATTGCCCGATTCTCTTAAGAAATGAGCCGGCATGGTTATTTTTTGTTTCATCATATAATGAAAAGCCATCATCATTTGGCTGGGGTCTACTTTAAAAATGCGTTCTACAAACTCAGAATAAGCATGGTGGTGGCGCATCTCGTCGCCCGAAATAATTTTACACATTTTAGCGAGTTGCTTATTGCTTTTGTCTTTAGCAAGTTTTGCCACTCGATTGTGAGATACATAGGTGGCTAACTCCTGGAAACTGGTATAGACAAAGTTTTTATAAGGGTCTCTATCGGTACCAATATCAAAACCGTCGGCAATTAAGTGTTGTGTGGTTTTTTCAATTTCGCGCATATTTACACGCCCAGAAAGATATAGGTATTTATTAAGCACATCGCCATGGCGGTTTTCTTCACCTGTCCAATGGCGCACCCATTTTGCCCAAGCGTTTTCCCCGTCTACTTGATCTACACCTTCAACATCCATAAGCCAAGATTCGTAGGTTGGCAGCGCTTCTTCGGTGATCATATCGCCAACTAAAACGACCCAAAAATCATAAGGTAATTCTTTTGATAATTCTCGTATTTCTTTCAATTCATCAAAAAAATGCTCGCCTTCAGAATTGGGTAAAAAATCGGATGGTTGCCATATTTTTTCTACAGGAATTAGATATTTTTCTATTAAAGAATCCACATCTTTTTCTATAAATTTCATGACTTCTAATCTGATGTTTTTTGCCGACATGGTTAAGGTTTTAAGTATGCACATGCTCCTTTATAGTAGTTTCAATACTACTTATAAGCGCTTGCTTGTCCTTAAAGGTACTCAATTTGATTGGTTTATGCACCGTAAAAGTGATATGAGTTCCTAGATTTATGGGAAAACTACCATATTTCATGGTCTTCCATGAGTTATTTATAGAAACAGGCACCACAACTGCCGATGGTATTTTTTTAAATAAAATCTCTAGTCCTTTGGTTTGAAATGGTTTTAAATGCCCATTTTTGCTTCGGGTTCCTTCAGGAAAAATAACAGCAGTGCGTTTGTTGGTTTCAATGTATTCACCAAATTTCATGAGTGCGGGTAAGGATTGTCTTGGGTTTTTGCGGTCTATTAATGCACCACCACCATGACGTAAGTTAAAAGAGACACTTGGTATGCCTTTACCTAATTCTATTTTACTAATAAATTTGGGGTGGTGTTTGCGTAAAAACCAAGTAAGCGGGTAAATATCATGCATACTCTGGTGGTTTGCCACCACAATTAAAGGCTGATTGGTGTCTATTTGATTTGGGTTGTTAAAGGTGTATCGCATACCCACTACTTTCCCGCAAAGCATGAGGACAAGCTGTAAAGCATCAACACTTTTTTTATGGGCTTGATATCCAAAAACATGAAAACTAACCCATTGTATGGGATGAAATATAAGTAAAGCTATTAAAAAAGAGAGGTAATAAATAGCAGTTAACGGGTATGATAATAATTTTAACATAAACAAAAATAATTAAAAACTTGTTTTTTGGTAACTGTGAAGTCGAACGTTATTTATTTTAAATTCCGTGCTATCTGTAGAAAAGCATTTGGTCTATATATTTCCAAACCGGTTCTGGGAGCATGGGTTTAACATTTTTTCCAGCTTGTATGGCGTTTCTAATAAAGGTTGAAGACAGCTCTATTCGCGGTGCATCGACATGATGAATTTTTTGGTGATTATCGAAAGGTGTTGCTACTTTCCCGCTTGAAATTCTAGGATAGACATAGATATGATGATTTTCTAATATTAATTCATAGTTCTTCCATTTATGAAAACTTTTTAGATTGTCTTCTCCCATAATTAATGAAAACTCATGGTCGGGGTGCTTTTCTTGCAGATAAACTAAGGTGTTAATCGTGTAATTAGGCTGAGGTAAATCGAATTCTATTTTGCTTGGCTGCAGTTTTGTATAGTCTTTTGTGGCAAGATATACCATTTCTAAACGCTCATAATCATCTAAAAGACTACTCTTTTTTTTAAAGGGATTGTGAGGTGTAACCACAAACCAAATTTGATCTAAATCACTATGTTCTACCATATGATTTGCGATGATAAGATGCCCAATATGTATAGGATTAAAGGAACCAAAATACAATCCAACTTTCATTATTCTAATTTTAAGAATTTACAAATTCACTTACTAAAGTTTCTGCTTCTTGAAGTGCTGTTTCTAAATTATCGTTTTCAATAATAACGTCGAATAAAGGTGCGGTTGCTAATTCTGCTGAAGCTTTAGCAATACGCATATTAATTTTATCATTACTTTCTGTTTTTCGCTTTTTCAATCTAATTTTAAGCTCGTCTATACTTGGGGGTTTTACAAAAATTGCAAGTGTTTCTTCTGGGAACTTGCGCTTTATACGTAGTCCGCCAGACACATCAATATCGAAAACCACGTGTTTGCCTTCGGCCCAAATGCGTTCGATTTCGGTTTTTAAAGTACCGTAGAAATTATCGCGATACACTTCTTCCCACTCTAAAAACTCTTCGTCTTTTATCTTATTTTTAAACGCACTTGCTGTTAAAAAGTAATAATCTTTTTTATCGACTTCTTCGCCGCGTTTTTCTCTAGATGTTGCCGAAACAGAAAATGCTAAATTTAAATCCTTATTTGCCAATAAGTGCTTTACAATGGTGGTTTTACCAGAACCCGATGGTGCTGAAAACACGATAAGTTTGCCTTTTTTTTGATTGGTTTTTGTCACTAATACAAAATATTTTATGTTAATCTCACTAATTACAGTCTATTACATATGCCATGTAAACGGTAATCTAATTATAATACATTTAACAATTGTTCCTTAATTTTTTCGAGTTCGTCTTTCATTTGCACAACCAATTGTTGCATGGGCGCATAATTACTTTTCGAGCCTATCGTATTTATCTCTCGTCCTATTTCTTGGCCAATAAATCCAAGTTTTTTGCCGTTAGAGTCGTTGGAGTTTATACTCTCTGTAAAGTAGTTTAAATGATTTTTTAAGCGAACAATTTCTTCGGTTATATCAAATTTTTCTATGTAATAAACCAGTTCTTGTTCAAATCTGTTTTCGTCGTATTTCTCTTTTAATTCTTCAATACCTTTTGTTAAACGTTCACGCACGCCATCAATACGATCGGGGTCTATGGCGATTACTTGTTCAAGTAAATCATCTATAACAGCAATGCGGTTATTAAAATCTTGTTCCAAGACTTGGCCTTCTGTTCGTCGGTAATCGATAAGATTGATTACCGCTTTATTGATTTCATCTTGAATGGCTTCCCATTCGTCTTCGTCTATGTCTTCACGAATGGTGTTTAAAGCATCTGGAAAACGAACAGCCATTTTAAGTAAATCCATTGCATCACCATCAACCACATTTTTTAACTGACTCATGTATTGTTTAACAACAGGGGTGTTAATTTGTGTCGAGGTATCTTCAGCAGTGGTTTCAACATAAATGGAAAATTCTATTTTACCCCGCTCTAATTTTTTAGCGAGAAGCTTTCTTATAGCGAGTTCTTTCTCTCTATAAATCGAGGGCATTCTAGCGTTTAAATCTAAGTTTTTACTATTTAGAGATTTTAGCTCGATAGTAATTTTTTTTGTAGGTAATTGCAAAACAGATTTTCCGTAACCCGTCATTGAATGTATCATATTCAAAATATATTAAGTTGCGCAAAGGTACGTAAAACCAAAGGTTTAGAAAACCTATTAGTTTAAAAATAGCGGGGCTTTTTCTGCTTCAAATTTATCAACTTACAAAGAATAGGCTTGTTTATTTAGTTTTTAAAACAAACTAAAATGCTTAAAACGATGTTTGTAGCCCTAAGAATTCCAGAATTCTATTGGCGATTTAGCTGTTACTACCATTAAAAATTGATATCGATTTAATGATAAAAATCATATTTAAGCATAATATTAGTTTGTAATTTTGTTTGAGAAAGCAATTTAGTGAAAACACAATACGCTTATTTTTTTATATTATTATATGCAACGGCATTAATACGACCAATTATTCCAATAATTGAGTACAGTATTAATTTTGATTACATATCAAAAGTGTTGTGTATAAATAAGGACGAGCCTGAACTTGAATGTGCAGGTAAATGCCAGCTTGCTAAAGAAATAAAAAAAACGATGCCCACAGAGACAGGAGATAAGAAACCTGTATTGCCTTCAACAGAATTTGATAAATTTCCAATTACTTATCATAACACCGTACAGCAGATATGCTTTATATTTGCGCCTTTAAAAACATTAAATTGTTTTGGAAACCATGTGGGTAAAACCATTAATTACATCTCTTCTGTTTTCCATCCACCCGATGTTTTAGTTTAATCGATTCGTGTCTGCAGCTTGATTTGTGGACTTCCTTTTGAGCTCTTATTAGAGCGGTCAAAACTATGCTTTTGATAGTTTTGGTTTAGGATTTCATGTTTTTTTCAATCGAATACATGCGATTTGGAAACTATAAACCTACCCTAGAATTACTGCAAAGTTTTTCGAGGATTAAACTAAAAACAAAAATGAAAAAATATATTTTAATGATGCTTTTAACGGCATCGTCAACCCTTATGCTTTTTGGGCAACCATTAACTGTAAAAGGCAAAATTGTAAATGCTAGCAATAATATGCCTATTGAAGCGGTTTCTATTCATATTAAAAACACCTCTAAATTTACTTCTTCCAATCGCGATGGCACATTTGTATTGGATGCCCGTATTAATGATATTCTAGTTTGTAATCATGTAAGTTTCAAAACCAAAGAAATTGTGGTCGATGGCAGTACCCTATTAATTACACTAGAAGAAAAAATAATTAATTTAGATCATATTATTGTCGAGGCCAATGTTTTGCGAGATATATCGCAATCTACCGTAGTGGTCGATAATGTTAAAAGCGCCACCCAACCAAGAAATGTAGGTGATCTTTTTAGAGACATAAGAGGATTTGGAGTGCAAAAAAGAGGGGCCTATGCCTCAGAGCCAACTTTTAGGGCTTTTAAATACGAGCAACTCAATATTCAATTAGATGGCGGTATGAAAATTTTAAATGCTTGCCCTAATAGGATGGACCCCATAACCACACATATTATTTCTGATGAAATTGAGAGAATTGAAGTGGTAAGAGGGCCTTTTACAGTAAGATTCGGTCAGAATTTTGGAGGGATTATCAACTTAGTATCTAAAAACCCAAGTGCTTTAACTAAAGGCATTCACGGTAGTGTTAGTACAGGTTATGAAACCAATGGGGATAATTTGTCTACCACAGGAAACATAACGTACAGAGGCCAGAAACTGGATGTATCTTTAAATGGTGAGTATCGCGATTATGGCGATTATAAAGATGGAAATGGTACAGAAGTCACATCGTCTTTTAGAACCACAGATTATTCTGTAAAACTGGGTTATAACCCCACCGAAAACCAACGTATGCAGTTAAGCTGGAGGCAATCTTTTGGTAGGGATATAGACCATGCGGGTTTGCCAATGGATTCCCCTTACGACGATAGCTTTCTTGCGGGATTAGATTATAAAATATATGGAATCTCCGATTTTATAAATTCATTTGCTTTTAAAGGGTTTTACTCTGAGGTGGATCATTTAATGACTAATGAAAATCGCCCAAGTTTTATGGCTACCGATGCAGCTTCAAATGTGTTTGCAACAACTTACGGTGGTAAAATGGAATTGGTGTTATCGCCAAGCGAAAACATGCTTGTTTTCACAGGATTAGACGCCAATCTTATTGAAAGAGAAGGCGATAGAATAAGAACAGTTAAGATAATGAACGGCAATCCCTTACCAATACCCCGAGTTTTTACAGATAAAATTTGGCAAGATGCAAAAATAAACGATTTTGGTGTTTTTGTAGAGGGCAAATATAGAATTGGAGATGCTTATACCTTAACTGCTGGTATACGGTCGGATTTTGTGAGAGCTTCGGTAAACGATCCAGCACAAGACTTCTTGATGCTGTATGGTGGTACTATTGATGCTGTTAATGAGACCAATATTAGCGGAAATGTTTCCGTAAAATACAAAGCAAACCACAGCCAAATTCAATTGGCATTGGGTAGAGGTGCACGAACGGCGTCTATGATAGAGCGCTTTGTAAATCATTTTAGTGTGGGTGTCGACCCGTATGAATATGTGGGAAACCCCAATTTGAATCCTGAAATTAACAACCAAGTTGAATTGTCTTTCAATAAAAAACACCATCAATTTGAGTTTGGTGCTAGTGTATTCTATTCTTTTATAGAAGATTATATTGTGCCTGTTGTAGACCAAAGTATACCACGAAAGTTCATGCCTATGGCACAACCAAGATTTGCCAAACGTTTTATTAATATTGATGAGGCCACACAATCGGGATTTGAGATGTATTTTAATTACGACATCAACAATAACTTTAAATTCTCGTCGGATATGTCTTATACATACGCAAAAAACGTCGATTTCGATGAGCCATTACCTCAAGTAACACCATTTACTGCACATGCAGCGTTAAAGTACGAAAAAGCCAAATATTGGTTTAACTTAAATTCAAGATTTGTAGCCGCACAAAATCGAATTTCTGAAAGTTTTATGGAAACTAAATCCAGTGATTTTGCAACTTTAGATTTTAGCGTAGGTGTTATGCCATTTCATAATTTAACCCTTGGCGCTGCGGTTTTAAATATTTTCGATACGGCCTATTACGAGCACTTAAATTTCTCATATAAAAACTCTAACCTCTTGTCTGGCAGAATATACGAGCCTGGTAGAAACTTTACGGTTAAGTTAAATTATAAGTTTTAATACGCGTTTTATTTATCTATTATAAACTGTGGTTGAAAGTAATTTTAATCACAGTTTTTATTTTAAATAGTTCATTCAAAAAAAATACAGGCACAAAGGGAAACTAAAATTAGCGCACATCAACTATCTTTGAAAGAAAATAATTATTATGAGTTTTTACCAGCAAATCGCCCCCTATTATCATCATATTTTTAAAATTAATGAGAAACAAGTCGAATTTATCACCTCCAGAATACCAAAAAGCGAGTCTAAAATTTTAGATATCGGCTGTGGTATTGGAACACTTTCTTTTGAATTGGCCAAACATTACAACAATGTTTTAGGTATTGATATGGATTCTGAAATGATTCGAGTAGCCCTAAATAAAAAGGAGAACCAATCTGAAGCCGTTCAATTTAATCAAATGAGTATGCTTGACTTAAGTACAGCTTTAAACAAGCATACTGTTGGAGGCATCGTTTGTTTTGGTAATACTTTAGTCCATTTAAAAGCTTTAGATGAGGTGGCAGATTTTTTGCAGCAATCAAAAAACGTTCTAAAACCCAAAGGAAAACTGCTATTACAAATTGTTAATTACGACAGAATTATTGAAAACAACGTTAAAAGTTTACCAATTATAGACAATGATGTTATCACTTTTAAACGTCAATACAACTACCGAAAATCTGAAAATAAAATAGATTTTAACACCTATTTAACCGTTAAATCAACCCAACAAACTATTAAAAACACCGTTGAATTATTACCTCTATTAAAAAACGAACTCGAAGAGCTTTTGCACAAAGCAGGTTTCAATAATTTAAAGTATTACGGTAGTTTTAATTTAGAAGCCTATACTTTAAATAGTCCTGCTTTAATTGTAGAGGCTTGGTAGGCGGTTTTATTTTAAAAGAAAGCCATAAAGTTTTAGTAAAAGAGATTTTTAAGAACCAAACTAATTTGTATATTAACACGCCAGCATTGTAGCGCCTTGTATTAAATACCAAATTAGCCATGTCATGTCGCATATAATTGGTTTTTTTTTCGCTCATATTTCGGTATAAAATAAAACCATAGCTACGGCTATGCTTTGATTTTCTACCTCATCTGAACAAAAAATAATTCAAATTAATTATACGACATTTCAAAACTAAATTGGTATAATAGGCGTAAATTCAAATAACTTTTAATTAATGAATATAACAATTGAAAATATACTTTTAATAGGTTCTATTTTACTTTTAATAAGCGTTGTAGCAGGTAAAACCTCCTATAAATTTGGAGTGCCTACCTTATTGCTTTTCTTGGCAATAGGGATGTTGGCTGGCACCGATGGTATAGGGGGCATTAATTTTAATAATCCTAAAATTGCACAGCTTATAGGGGTTATTTCACTTAATTTTATTTTGTTTTCGGGGGGTCTAGATACGAATTGGAAATCTATAAAGCCCATACTTGGTGAAGGGATCGCTTTATCTACCTTAGGCGTGCTGTTAACGGCACTTAGTATTGGGGGTTTTGTTTATTATATTACCGATTTTACCTTTTATGAAAGTATGTTACTGGGTTCTATTGTCTCTTCAACCGATGCTGCAGCCGTATTCTCAATTTTACGCTCTAAAGGATTGGCATTAAGAGAAAATTTAAGACCTACCCTTGAGTTAGAAAGTGGTAGTAACGACCCTATGGCTTACGTCTTGACACTCTCTTTTTTAACCTTAGTGGTTAATCAAGATCAAAGTATTTTATCGATTATTCCAGCGTTTTTTCAACAAATGATTGTTGGTGCTATCGCAGGTTTTGCATTTGGTATAGCAAGTAAGTTTATTATCAATAATATAAAGTTAGATTTTGAAGGGCTTTACCCTGTTTTGGTTATTGCCTTGATGTTTATAACCTTTTCGGCAACCGATTTTATTGGTGGTAACGGTTTTTTGGCTATCTATATCTGTGCCGTTTATCTGGGTAATCAGGTTTTAATGCACAAAAAAGCCATATTAAAAATGTACGACGGTTTGGCTTGGCTTATGGAAATTGTACTGTTCCTCACCTTGGGTTTGTTGGTCTTTCCGTCACAAATCATACCTTTTATGGGCATTGGTTTGCTAATTTCTGTGTTTTTAATTGTGGTAGCTCGTCCCGTAAGCGTGATGATAAGTTTAATGTTTTTTAAAATGAAATTTAGAAGGGGACTGTATATTTCCTGGGTGGGTTTGCGTGGAGCCGTTCCAATTGTGTTTGCAACATACCCGCTCTTGGCAGGTGTAGATAAGGCAAACATTATTTTTAATATTGTCTTTTTTATTTCGGTAACTTCGATATTAATTCAAGGCACAACACTTTCGGTGGTGGCAAAATGGCTAAATGTGGCCTTGCCGCAGAAATCGAAAAAAATTACCCCAACCGATCAATTTATGTTGGAATTACCTAAATCTTTACTTCAAGAATTTAATGTTTCATCAGATTTTTATTGTGCTAATAAAAGAATTGTGGATTTAGATTTCCCTGAGAATGCTTTTATAGTTATGATAAAACGGGATAAGGAATATATTCGTCCAGTAGGCTCTACCGAGATTAAACCAGACGATATTTTAATGGTTCTAGCAGATACCGAAAACGATTATAAGAAAGTTTACCAATGTCTTAAGTATAGAAAGCAAACAGCGGAGTCGCAATAAAAATGAGGGAAACCCAAAATATTGGGCTTTTAGAATAAAGATGCACAAAGGGCTATGATTTGATTATGGTATAAGTATAATAACAAATTCTAAAAACATAATTTTCAAATGAAAACAATATATGTATTTCTAATCTTACTATTTGTTTTTTTTAGTTGTAATGATAAGAGAGAGCTGAGCTCTATAAATCCAGAAAATTGGGAGAAACGGCGTGCTGTTATTAAAACAAGCGATTCGCTAGACTACGGTAAATCTTACCTTTCGGTGTATTCTGAAATTTTTAGCTTGTCAGAGCACACCACTCATAATTTAACCTCTATGGTAAGCCTAAGAAATATTAGCGAAACCGATACCATTTATATTTTAAGAGCCGAATATTACGACACTCACGGTAAATCGGTTAGAACCTATTTCAATTATCCCATTTATTTAGCACCTTTAGAAACCACCGAAATAATTATAGATGAAATTGACGTTTCTGGTGGGACAGGTTCAAATTTTATATTCGAATGGAAAACTCCAAGAAACTGCCCAGAGCCATTATTTGAAGGTGTCATGAGTTCTACGATGGGGCAACAAGGCTTATCGTTTACAACGCAGGCCAAGCGCATAAATTAACATATGCGTTTGGGGTTGTTGCTACAGGCATTCAATAAAATGATTACTAGGAGTTTTACATAGAGGTAGGACTTATACATAAGCTTAAATACAACAATTTAACCCTTTAAAATGATAGTAAACCTGATAAAAACCGACCAACGAAATTAAAATCACGAGACCCTCAAAACATAGCTCTAACACGAGTTTATAAAAACAACAAGGTTAGCACATCTACTATAATTTTACAGGGTACTCGCTAAAATAATTGAAGATCTAAAAAAATGAAAAAAGAAAACAATCCGCTATTATGCGATATAGAAACTGGAATTTGCCAAACAACTGGCGAGAATATAGAAGTGCAAACAGAAACTAAAAAGGCCTCTCATAATAACCAGATAAAAGCCATTTATTATACAGATCCTATTTGTTCTTCCTGTTGGGGAATAGAACCGCAATTGCGCAAACTTAAATTGGAGTACGGGCACACCATCGAGATCCAATATAAAATGGGCGGCTTACTGCCAGATTGGAATTATAATAGTGGCGGTATTAGTAAACCATCAGATGTGGCCGGACACTGGGACGAAGTCAGTGTGCACTACGATATGCCAATTGATGGCGATGTGTGGCTTGAAGATCCGTTAGCCTCATCTTATCCACCTTCAATTGCTTTTAAAGCCGCACAAATGCAAAGTCAGGAAAAAGCCATTTTATTTCTTCGTGAAATAAGAGAAATGGTGTTCTTAAAAAAGATAAATATCGCCAAATGGGAACATTTAGAAGTAGCGGCTAAAAAAGTTGGCCTCGATATCGAGCAGTTTAAAACCGATTTTAAAGGCCCGGCAGAAGCTTTATTTCAAGACGATTTAAAGTTTGGAAAAGAACTAGGGGTAAGAGGGTTTCCAACCATATTTTTTGTGGATCATGCCGGAAACAAAGAAGTTGTTTATGGTGCAAGACCTTATGCTTTTTACGAAATGGCCATTCTAAAACTAAATCCGAATCTTATAAAAAGTGAATACAGTAAACATTGGGAGTCACTTTTCAAAATTTACCATTCACTTACGGCCAAAGAATTTTCAGAACTATCTGGAACCCCAAGACACGAAAGTGAACAGGTTTTAAATACGCTTTCAAATGATGTTAAATTGGAAAAATTGACCACAAAAAACGGATCTATTTGGGTGTGGTTGCCATAAAGCTTTTGTTCTGTTTTTAGTTGGTATAAAAATCTTATTGGGAGTGTTTTTAAAGCAGTAAACAAGATCCTTAACTGGTAAAGACCAATATAAATTATAGCTTTTTTACTACTGTTATTACTTCTTTTTTACTACATTTAAGGTATGAAAATAGTAAAAACCATTTTTTGTAATAATAAAATGGCTTCCTGTTTAATTTGCAATACCACCTATCGAGCTGGGGAGTCCATTATTCCGTTACCTAGTTGTAAATGTGGCAACATCCCATTTTTTGATGTTACAGTACATCAGGTGAGATGCAGTGTTAGCTGGGAGTATGTAAAAGTAGACTGCAAAAACAACTGGCAACATGTGGTTTTAGAGCAAATTAAACAATTTGGTAAACCAAAGCATGTGATTAAATTTAAGACTGAAGAAGAAAAAATAGATTACAGTCTTTCTTTATTACTGCACCCACATGATATACATTTCGAAACGTCAAGAAAAGATGGGTTTAATTATTTTGATGATTAATTATTTATATGCTTCACAAGCTCTTTAAATCTTAATTGAAGTAACCGGATAGCGGTGTTATTTGAATAAATTAGCTAAAAGTCTGCAAGATTTCGGCATTTTAAATTAAAAAACCCTTTAAAAACGAATGTTTCAAAGGGTTTTGTGTACTCAAGGCGGGAATCGAACCCGCACGTCTCGCGACATTGGATTTTGAATCCAACGTGTCTACCAATTCCACCACTTGAGCGTGTAGTAGGCTGCAAAAATAAATATAATTTCTATAATAATCCTAAAAATACTAGACAATATACTTTTTAGGTTAAAATAAATGTATAAATTTGCACCTCGGTAAAATAAAGTGCGCTTTTTTGCGCTAAAAAACAACTAGTTAACTATGTCCACTGTCATTACAGAAGCCAAAATTTTCTCATGTACCCAAAGTACAGAACTTGCTCAAAATATTGCTGCGGCCTATGGCACCAGCTTAGGAAAGGTTATAACTTCAACATATAGTGATGGTGAGTTTCAGCCGTCTTACGAGGAGTCTATTCGAGGGACAAGAATTTTTATAATTGGATCTACAAATCCGAGTTCTGAAAATTTAATGGAGCTGTTGTTAATGATAGATGCTGCAAAACGCGCATCGGCCAGACACATTACAGCTGTAATGCCTTATTTTGGATGGGCAAGACAAGACAGAAAGGATAAGCCTAGAGTACCCATCGCTGCTAAACTTATAGCTAAAATGCTTGAAGCTGCAGGAGCAACTCGAATCATCACAATGGATTTGCACGCCGATCAAATTCAAGGCTTTTTTGAAAAACCTGTAGACCACTTATTTGCGTCTACCATTTTCTTGCCGTATTTAAAAAGTTTAAATCTGCCAAATTTAACCATAGCTTCGCCAGATATGGGCGGATCGAAAAGAGCTTATGCTTATTCTAGAGCCTTAGAGAGCGATGTCGTGATTTGTTACAAGCAACGCGCAAAAGCTAATGTGGTTTCGCATATGGAGCTTATTGGTAATGTTGAAGGTAAAAACGTCGTCTTGGTTGACGATATGGTAGATACCGCAGGAACCTTAACGAAGGCTGCAGATTTAATGATGGAAAGAGGCGCTTTAAGTGTGCGCGCCATTTGTACTCACCCGATATTATCTGGTGATGCTTATAAGAAATTACAAAACTCGAAATTAGAAGAGTTAATAGTAACAGACTCGATTCCTTTACAGCAAAAAAGTGATAAAGTAAAGGTTTTAACTTGTGCCAACTTATTTGCTAATGTGATGCATAAAGTACATCACAACAAGTCTATTAGCTCTGAGTTTTTAATGTAATTTCGGCTTTGCTAAACAGCCCAAAGGTTGTAGTTTAAGCTAAAAAAAGAATATTAATTAATTATATAAATAGAAAATGAAATCAATTACAATTAACGGATCTCAAAGAGAAAGCGTGGGCAAAAAAGCAACAAAAGCCTTACGTAATGCTGGTCAGGTTCCTTGCGTATTATACGGAGGAGATAAACCAGTGCATTTCTCAGCACCAGAATTAGCCTTCTCTAAACTTGTATACACGCCAAATGCGCATACAGTTGTAATTACTTTAGATAGTGGCGAGACTTTTAACGCAGTACTTCAAGACATTCAATTTCACCCGGTAACAGACAGAATCTTACACGTAGATTTCTATCAGTTATTTGAAGATAAGGAAATTGCTTTAAATATCCCAGTTCGTCTGGTTGGTAGTTCAAGAGGTGTTAAAAACGGTGGTGTTTTAAGAAGAAACAACAGAAAATTACGTATTAAAGCGCTTCCAGCAAACTTACCAGATTTTATAGAGATCGATATTACGCCTCTTAAAATTGGTGATAAAATTGCTGTTGGTGATTTACCTACCGATGGATACACATTCTTACATAACGACAACACACAAGTAGTTCAAATTAGATCTTCTAGAGTTGCTGTTGCAGATGAAGAAGATGAAGAAGAATTAGCTGAAGGCGCAGAAGCACCAGCAGAAGAGGCTAAGGCTCAAGAATAAATAAATATTTCGATATTTAATAAAAAAAGCATTCTGTTTTATTCAGGATGCTTTTTTAATTTTGCATAAATTGGTTTTTTATGTTTAAATTTTTATTCAGATTATTTAAAAAGAAAACGCATACAGAGGATTTAGATGCTATGAAAAAATACTTGATAGTTGGTCTTGGTAATATGGGGGCGAAGTACGAAAACACCCGACACAATATAGGCTTCAAAATTTTAGATTACTTTGCAGATAAAGAAAATTTGGTTTTCGAGACTCAAAAACTGGGTGATGTTTGCACCTATAAATTAAAGGGCAGAACATTTGTATTCTTAAAACCCAATACTTACATGAATTTAAGCGGTAAAGCCGTTTTGTATTGGTTAACGAAAGAGAAAATTCCTTTAGAAAATTTATTAATTATCACAGACGATTTAAATTTACCTTTTGGTACTATTCGGCTAAAAACCAAAGGGAGTGATGGTGGCCATAATGGGTTAAAAGATATTCAAGACAAGCTGAATACGACTAAATACAACCGTTTTAGATTTGGAATTAGCGATGCCTTTGGTAAAGGCAGGCAAGTAGACTATGTTTTGGGAGATTGGTCTGAAGAAGAAAACAAAACCCTTCCCGAGCGTCTAGAAAAAGCCGTAGAGCTAATAAAATCTTTCGCTTTGGCTGGTGTAAGTAATACCATGAATGCTTTTAATGGCAAGTAATATGATTTTAAAGCAAATAGAACCCTATCCTTTATATCATGTTTATAGTCGTCTAGAAACAGCGTACCGATCTTAATCTGCTATTTAAAAATCAACTTTTTAGTAGACTTTCGTTTATTGTCGCTTACATTTAAAATATACATGCCCGATTGCGGGTAGTTTAAAGCTATTTCTTCTTTAAAGTCACCGCCATCCTGGAATGTTTTTTTGTAAATTAATTGTCCAGTAAGGCTAAAAATTTCAACTACGATATTACTAGACAAAGAGCTGTTGAGTTTAATGTAGAATTGACCTTTGTTAGGATTGGGGAACACCACAAAGTTATCAAAACCAAATTCTTCTATGGCTTTAGAGGCTTGTACAGTGAGTGTATAATCTTCAACTTCACCATCAAAACCATTTTCACAAGATCTTGGGCTAGTACCATCGTTAAACTTTGTAGTAACCCGCATGGTTGTGTTTCCTAAAACGGCATCAGTAGGAATGGTTATAGATAATGGTGAGTTAGAAGTTTGGCCGTCTAACTCATTAAAAGTAGTGCCTAGATTGTAGGTTTCGCCCGCATCATCAAAATCACAATCTTGGTTCCAATCAATCCAGACCGTGGTGTTGGTCCCAAAATTACCGTCGGTGTTTGTATTTACGGTTAAATTATAAGCGCTGCCTCTATTAACATCGGTTGAAATAGCAGTGTAATCAGAATAACCAGAAGGTTTCAGGGAGCTATTGTTAATGGTATTAAATTCAACAAGTGTGGTACTTGTTGCATAGTCTGTATTTGCCACCGACGGGCAAATTTGGTTATAAAACGGAAATAACACATTCCTGGTTTTCGGACTTCCTGCGGTTGGTGTTCCTGTTATTGTTATAGGATAATCATCTTGTGCCACGCCCTCTAAATTAGAAATAGTCATAGTTACCAGCCCCGAGGTACTTAAATTCTCTGGTAAAAAAGTAACTGTAGCTCCTGCAGGAATACCAGATGCACTAAAGGTGGTGTTTTCAGAAAAACCATTGGCAGCAACATATTCGAAGGTGAAATAGGCCGTAGTCTCCTTACAGTCTATAGGTTCTAGGGTTTCGTTAGCTATAAAAAAATCTGGATTTGTAGAAATTGAGAAATCAAAATCAGACACATCGTAAAAAATATTATCGGCAGCTTCGATAAGTAGTCTAGCCATTGAGGTGTTTGTTATGGCTGGTACCATAAAAGTGTATGACCCGGTATTGGGTATGTTTGAGGCAATTAAAGTATCAAAAGTAGTGCCGCCATTTGTAGAGAGAACAATGTTTACATTTTGACAATTAATGGGGCTATTATTTGTTTCTCCTACATTCCAATTAATGGTTTCTGTTACACCTTGAGTCCACGATATTGGGTTTACTATGCTAAAGGGTGTGACGTCTTCTACCGTTATTTGCATCGTGTCGTAACTTGTTTGACCGCCACTGGGTAGAGCAGGCGATCTATCTCTAACAGTTAATGCCCAATTTAAAGTGCGAGGTACTGTCGAGACGGTTTCCCAGTCGCTACCTAGTGTAGGATTAGTCTGAATGGTGTTGCCGTCTAAAACACTCGTAAGTTTGGGGATATATCGATTTGGTGATGCCGATGGTGGTAAGGATCTATTCATTGCGCCTGAGTTTAAATTGGGGCCAAAATTTAAGTAGTTAGTGGTGCCACTATCTATTTGTTCCCAAGTATAGGTAAGCATATCACCGCTATCAAGATCTGTTGCCGCCCCTTTTAAAACATAGGCTGTCCCTTTGGGAATACTATAGTTGCTTCCCGCATTAGCAATAGGTGGATTATTTAAAATAGGCTGAGAGGTCTGGCAAGTTTTGGTAGCGAGATTGTCTAATATTTGCTTTATACTGTGGTAATGAAAATAATCATCACTGTTTAGGCTTACGTTGTTCGGTCCTGTAATTCCGGCGTAAGCCATAATGGTTGTGCCGCTTCCGGGTTCAGAATTCACCCCAGTACCCTCAGATTCAAAAGCAAAGGTGTGGGACGCACCCATTTGGTGTCCAATTTCATGCACCACATAGTCAATATCGAAGGTGTCTCCTTCTGGTCTGTTATCAGATGGCGAGGTGTAAGCACTTCCTTTATTTCTGTCATTGGTGTTTAAGGGGTCGTCGTCCACACAAACACAGCCAATACAACCAGCGTTCCCTCCACCGCCAGAGGCGCCAAACAAATGGCCAATATCATAAGCGGCATTACCAATAACACTGGTTAAGGTGTTTTGTACTTGTAAGCTCCATCCGTCTAAGCCGTTAGATTCTGTACCTATATTCGCATCAGAATAGGGGTCTGTTAAAGCATCGGTATATATAAGCTGCGGGGCGTCTACAAGCTCAAAGCTCACGGCCATATCGGTTTCAAAAACGGCATTTACTCGCGTTAACGTAGCGTTTATAGCAGCTAAGGCACCAGCAACTGTTCCGCCGTGGTATGCGGTGTATTCTCCTGTTGCAGATATAGCTATTCTAAATTTTTGAAGGGTTTGGTTATTTGCTCCGCCTTCATTTTTGTTATGATTGCTTGATTTTTTAGGACTTGTACTTAAGGCTGCCATAGTAGTACAGCTAAAGCGGTCTAGTGTTGTCTTTTTAGAGTTTTTTTGATAAACCACATAAGTGTTTAAACCTTTTGTTACAGGTTGCATAAATACTGTGGGTTTATCGGGGTAAGATATCATGGTTTGGATGCCCTGAGGAGAAACACTCATACGTAAACGTATTTTAGCATCTTTTGTACTGTACCCGACGTAAGACTTTATGTTTGGGTATTTTGCAGCAAGTTCTGGCGTAAAAACTGGAGCTTCATAAACCCTAAAAGATTCAAGTATACCGTTTAAACCAGGAACACTTATTATTTTTCCAGAAGTTTTGGTCTGAGCTTGTCTTAAAGGCGCAGATGAAACAAGTTGTTTAAATCCTGAGGTATCTAACTTAAAGAGATGTGTTTTACTCTCGAGGAGATTTAATGCTTTAAAATCTTGGGTATGTTCTATTTGATTAACTTTATTCCACGTGTCATCTTGAGCTAAAACTGAAAACACACATAAAAGCATTGCTATTGTTAAAACATAATGTAGTTTTGTTTTCATGAATTTAATTTTTGTGCAAAACTTTTAAGAGATTGTCAACAAATCTAATTTTTTAAGTCGAAACCTGCAATTTTATTTATTACATGAAAAGCGTAAATACTATTGAAACCTATAAAGCAAATGCTCCAGCAGTGGTTACTATTGGCACTTTTGATGGTGTGCACATCGGTCATCAAAAAATTGTTGAACGCTTAATCAATACAGGTAAAGCAGAGGGTTTAAAATCTGTAATTCTCACTTTTTTTCCGCATCCGCGAATGGTTTTGCAAAAAGAGTTATCTATAAAACTTATAGATACCATTGCCGAGCGTCAGGCTAAATTAAAGGCCTTAGGTCTAGATCACTTATTAATAATAGAATTTACCGAGGCCTTTTCAAGACTCTCTGCCGAAGAGTTTGTGAAAACGATTTTAGTCGATAAGCTCCGTACAAAAAAGGTAATTATTGGTTACGACCACAGGTTTGGCAGAAATAGAAATGCCGATATAAACGATTTAAAACACTATGGGAAGCTGTATAATTTTGAAGTTGAAGAAATCTCTGCCCAAGACATTAACAATGTTGCTGTGAGTTCGACAAAAATAAGAAAAGCTTTAAATGAGGGCGATATAGCTAAAGCTAATGCCTTTTTAGGTTATAATTTTACAATTACTGGCACTGTAATTACAGGTAAAGGTCTGGGGAGGCAATTGGGCTTTTCTACAGCCAATATTAGAGTAGAAGAAGATTATAAGTTAATACCTAAGCAGGGCGCTTATGTGGTGAGTTCTCTTATTGATGGTGAAAAAGTTTTTGGAATGCTTAATATTGGCTTAAACCCTACAGTTCGGGGTAACAACACACTAAGCATCGAAGCGCATTTTTTTAATTTTAATAAAGATATTTACAACAAAACCATTAAGATAGAATTGCATAAACGCCTGCGTGACGAACAAAAGTTTGAATCGCTAGAGGCCTTAAAAAGCCAGCTAGAAAAAGATAAAAAAACCGCTTTGGTTTATTTTCAAGAGCCCCAAGGTTAGTATGTGCCTAAAAATAATTGCTAATCATTCGGCATAAATTGTTTCTGGACACGAATTTAAATAACACAGTTGTATTTTGCCTGTAAATTTTTATGTTTTATGGAGTAATTCATTAAGTTTGTTGTTTAAATTTTTAAAGTATGTTACAAGTCCCTTTTATTAGAGAGAACAAAGCCTTGGTAATTGAAAGATTAGCAAAAAGAAATATAGACGCAACCGAAATGATTGAAGCTGTTATAGCGCTTGATGACGATAGGAAGCGGTTGCAATCGGAGTTGGATAATACTTTGGCAGAATCAAATACCTTATCTAAACAAATTGGGATCTTATATAAATCTGGCGAAGCGCAAAAAGCAAATGCTTTAAAAGATAAAACTAGTGCGCTTAAAGACAGTTCTAAAACACTTAATGATGACCTTAACAACACCGTTGTAGCCTTACATGAGTTGTTGTGTAAAATACCAAACGTACCGAACCAAATCGTCCCTTCTGGAAGTACAGAAGACGATAATTTAGAGGTTTATAAAGAAGGAGATATTCCTGTTTTAAGCGATAATGCCCTGCCACACTGGGAGTTAGCTAAGAAATACGATATCATAGATTTTGAACTTGGTAATAAAATAACTGGTGCGGGATTCCCAGTTTATAAAGGTAAGGGGGCTAAATTACAACGTGCTTTAATTACTTATTTTTTAGATAAAAATACGGCAGCAGGTTACACCGAATATCAATTACCACTTTTGGTGAATGAAGACTCTGGTTTTGGTACGGGACAATTGCCAGATAAAGAAGGGCAAATGTATCACGTAACCGGAGATAATTTATACTTAATACCAACGGCAGAGGTGCCAGGAACTAATATTTTTAGAGATGTGGTGTTAAATGAAACCGAATTGCCTATTGCAGTTACGGGTTATACGCCATGTTTTCGTCGAGAGGCTGGCAGTTATGGTGCGCATGTTAGAGGTTTAAATAGGTTACACCAATTTGATAAGGTTGAAATTTTACGGGTAGAACATCCCAGCAAATCATACGAAGCTTTAGAGGGTATGGTAAACCACGTTAAAACTATTTTACAAGAATTAAAACTGCCTTATAGAATTTTAAGACTTTGCGGTGGCGATTTAGGGTTTACTTCGGCACTAACTTACGATTTTGAAGTGTTTTCTACAGCCCAAGATCGTTGGTTAGAAATTTCTTCAGTATCTAATTTTGAAACTTTTCAGGCCAATCGTCTAAAATTACGTTTTAAAAATAGTGAGGGTAAAAACGAATTAGCACACACGTTAAATGGCAGTGCATTGGCTTTACCAAGAGTGTTGGCTGGAATTTTAGAAAACTACCAAACCGAAGAAGGTATTCTAATTCCAGAAGTATTGCAGCCTTATACAGGGTTTTCCATTATTAATTAAATGGATGGAAAAAACGGTAAGCTAAGAATAGCAATAGATAAAAATCTCTGTTATCGCAAATTTTATCGATAAAATGCTAATAAAACACGTTGTTTAACGTTTTTTGATTGGATTTCTTTTGAGATTTAATTTTTTTTCAGAGCTTAGCGACTAGCAAAAGAATAAAGCTTGGCAACATGAAAAATATTTTACGTTTATTGCTTTTAATAGTTTTGGTGCTAGTAGCGAGTCAGGTGCTGTTTTCAGATTTTGAAATTTCTAAAAACGAAAATACCACTACCGCGGTCTTAGTAACCGAGTAATAGCTTCCCAGTTAAAAAGGCCGTTTTACGGCAATGAGAATTCTTGACTATGTGTAGTCGTTTGTACTTGTTAGTTTTTAATTAACAGATTTTAACCTCCTAAGGACTTAGAATCGCTTACGCAATGGTTTTTAAGTGACATTCACATTTGTTATATTTACACCATGAGAATTCTTTTTCCAATATACTTTTTGTGCTGTTTCACGCTTTTCGCGCAAAGCGATGAGCTTGCAAGAGATTATTTTGAAAATGGTGATTTCGAAAAGGCATTATACCAGTATGAAAAACTGCATGAACAATCGCCGTCAAACATAAATTACATCACCAGTCTTGTTTCTACACACCAACAATTAGAGCAGTATGACCAGGCCGAAACCTTTCTTCTTAGTTTAATAAAACGCATTGATTATCCCGCTTTTTTTGTTGAATTAGGGTATAATTTCCAACTTAAAAACGATTTAGAGAAAGCCCTTATAAATTATCAAAAAGCAATTCAAAGCTTAGACGATAATGTTAGTAATGCCTTTTCTGTGGCACGCAGTTTTCAAACACATAACTTGTTAGACGAAGCTATTGTGGTTTACGAAAAAGCCATGCTTATCAAGCCCGAATTAAATTTTAAATTTCAACTTGCTCATCTATACGGTGAAAAAGGTGAAATTGAGAAAATGTTTCTAAGCTATATGGAGTTTGCTGAGAGAAACCCCGTCGCCTTAAACAATATAAAACGTTATCTAAACGATTTTATAAGTGACAATCCGAATAACAACAACAATATATTGTTCAGAAAAACCTTGCTAAAAAAAATGCAGCAGGAACCTAATTTACTTTGGAATGATATGTTGAGTTGGCTTTTTATTAAGCAAAAAGATTTTGAAAAAGCCTTTATTCAAGAAAAAGCTATTTTTAATCGAATGCCAGAAAGTTTAACTGGTATTGAAGCACTTGGAGATATGGCTTTTAACGAAAATGATTATGAAGTTGCTAAAGCCATATATACTTTTTTAATTGAAGCCGCTCAAGATTCAGACACACAGCTCCATGCTCATTATAATTTGTTACAGCTTGAAACTAAATTAAGCGCAGTTAAAAATTACGATGTCATAAACGACAAATATGTAGAACTGTTCAAGCAATACGGTATCTTTCCGCAAACTTTAAAACTTCAACTCGCTTACGCTCACTTTTTGGCTTTTAATAAAGATGAAACAGGGAAGGCTACCGAGTTTTTAGAAAAGACCTTAACACTGCCCTTATCGCAATTTGAAACGGCTAAGGTTAAACTAAAATTAGCAGATATTTTGGTGCTGCAAGAAAAGTTTAATCAAGCCTTGATTTATTACACACAAATACAACGTAACTTAAAAAATAGCACCATCGCACAAGAGGCGCGCTTTAAAGTAGCTAAAACAAGTTATTACAAAGGCGATTTTAAATGGGCAGAATCACAGCTCAATATTTTAAAAGCCTCAACATCGCAGCTTATCGCTAACGATGCCCTCAACTTAAAATTATTAATCGCAGATAACAAATACCAAGATTCCTTGCAAACCGCACTAAAATTGTACTCGAAAGCCGATTTGTTAGCGTTTCAGAATAAAAATGACGAGGCTATTTTGGTTTTAAATTCTATTTTAGAGCATCATAAAACCGAGCCAATAATAGCCCAAACATTATTAAAACAAGCGGCCTTATTTGAAGAAAAAAAACAATTTAAAAAGGCACAAGCTAATTACGAATTAATAATTGCAAATTACAGAGACGGCATTTTAGTGGACGACGCCTATTATAAATTAGCGCTTATTTTAGAGACTCATTTAAATGCACCCGAAAAAGCCAAGGCGATGTTCGAGCAAATCATTTTTAATCACCCCGACAGCATTTATTTTGTTGAAGCTCGAAAAAGATATAGAGCGTTGCGCGGCGACGCCATAAATTAATTTTATGATAATAGTCGAAACAGAACGATTGTTAATTTCAAAAGTCAGTTTAAAAGACGCCCCTTTTTTTGTGGAGTTGATGAATACCCCACATTGGCTCAAGTATATTGGCGACCGAAATATTAAATCTGTAAAAGAGGCTGAAGAACATCTTAAAAACGGCATTTTAAAAAGTTATAAAATCAACGGTTTTGGATTGTATAAAATTTTATTAAAAGCTGAAAACAATAAAACAATCGGAACTGCAGGACTTATAAAAAGAGAACAATTAGACCATGTGGATATCGGTTTTGGTTTTTTGCCAGAATACGAAGGTAAGGGGTACGGTTTTGAAGCCTCCGTTGAAATTATAAAGCTTGCAAAATGGGAATTTAAACTAAAGAAAGTGGTAGCCATAACCAATCCCATTAATAAAAACTCGATTAAATTACTGGAAAAACTAGGTTTAGTTTTCGAAAAAAGAGTAAAACCTTTTGATGATGATGCAGAACTTCTGTTATTTGCAAAAACATTTTAAATCTTGGTTATTTCTAGATTAGCTGGAAATATCGCAATATCTCACAATATGATTATATACAACGAAACATTAAGTATAGACGACTCCATTCACGACGAATGGTTGGTTTGGATTAAAGAGCACATACCGCAAGTATTAGCGACAGGTAAATTTGAAAAAGCCACATTAACTAAAGTTTTAGTAGACGAAGAAATGGGAGGCCAAACCTATTCCATTCAATACCGCTCGTATTCTCGCGAAGCTTTAGACGCTTATTATCGTGAAGATGCCGATAGACTTAGGCGACTTGGTATGGAAAAATTCGCCGATAAAATGTTAGCGTTTAGAACAGAGCTTCAAATTGAAGATGAATATACCGTTAGTTTTAAATAAAAACCTCCAGTAAAGGTACATAGTGAAAAGGTTTAAAGCAACACGTTTTATACCTTAACGTTTTGGCGAATCAAAAAAAATCTTCATGCACATTACCCTTTTTGAAGCTTAGTTTTCTATCTTCGTAAACATCATAAAAAAACATTCGCGAATTCGTGTCAAACAAACCCAATCAACAGCAGGTAAAAGCAAAAAAACACTTAGGTCAACATTTTTTAACCGATGAGGCTGTTGCACAAAAAATTGCTAACACTTTAACCTTAAAAAATAACGATAATATTCTGGAAATTGGTCCGGGAATGGGAGTGCTTACCAAGTATTTACTTCAAAAAAATATTAAAACCCATGTTATAGAAATCGATACCGAATCGGTAGCCTATTTAAAAGCTAACTATTTGAATTTAGCACCAAGAATAATAGAAGAGGATTTTTTAAAGTACGATTTAAATGTGGTTTTTAAAGGAGAACCCTTTGCAATTATTGGAAATTTTCCTTATAATATTTCCACACAAATTATTTTTAAAACTTTAGACATGCGCGATCAGATTCCAGAATTTTCTGGGATGTTTCAAAAAGAAGTTGCGCAACGTATTTGCTCTAAAGAAGGTAGTAAGGTTTATGGTATTCTATCGGTGTTGGTGCAAGCATTTTACGAGGCGGAGTATTTATTTACGGTACCGCCTTCGGTATTTAATCCACCACCAAAGGTAGATTCGGGTGTGTTAAGACTCATTAGAAAAGAAAATTACAGTCTAGGCTGTGATGAAAAACTATTATTTAGAACCGTTAAAACAGCTTTTCAGCAACGCAGAAAAACACTGCGCAACAGCTTAAAGAGTTTCGATTTATCAGATGAGTTGAAAGCGAACCCTCTATTTAGCAAGCGCCCAGAACAGCTTAGTGTAGAGGCTTTTATTGAGCTTACACAATTAATTGAAAAAGACATTAATTCGTGACTTCGAGTGGTTTTAGAATGTGATTTTGAAATAGTAACGCGAAGTTTTAGACCTTATGGCAGACGAAAAAGAAAACATAAAATTTGAGCTAACCAAGGACCTCGTTAGGCAGGTTGAACAACTTATTGAAGTCCAAGATAACAAGGCGCTTCGAAAGCTGCTTAAGGAATTTCATTATGCCGACATAGCCGAAATTCTTGACGAATTAGGTCTGGAGGAGGCCATGTATGTGATCAAGCTTTTAGATTCTGAAACCACCTCAGAAATACTCATGGAACTCGATGAAGACAATCGAGAAAAGGTGTTAAAAAATCTATCGGCCCAAGAAATTGCCGAAGAAGTTGATGAATTAGATACCGATGATGCGGCAGACATTATCGCCGAACTTCCCGAAGAACGCCAGCAGGAGGTTATCAATAGGTTAGAAGACCTAGAACATAAAGCCGAAATCACAGAACTTTTAGCCTACGATGAAGATACCGCAGGTGGTCTTATGGCAAAAGAACTTGTTAAGGTTTACGAAACCTGGACTGTCGCAGGTTGTATGCGTAGAATTCGCGGTCAAGCCAAAGAAGTAACCCGGGTACATTCCATTTATGTGGTTAATAAAGAAGAAAAACTTATTGGTCGCTTGTCTTTAAAAGATTTAATAGTAGCTAAAAGTGACCAAAAAATATCAGACTTAGTCAAGGTTAATGTAGACTATGTTAATGTAAATGATGATGCTGAAGATGTGGCCAAAATCATGGCAAAATACGATTTAGAAGCCATTCCTGTTGTAGACGACAATCACGTATTATTAGGAAGAATTACGATTGATGATATTGTAGATGTTTTAAAAGAAGAAGCCGAAAAAGATTACCAGTTAGCCGCGGGTATCACCAAAGATGTTGAGGCCGACGATAGCATCTGGAAACTCACCTTAGCACGTTTACCATGGCTACTTATTGGTATGTTTGGCGGTTTAGGTGCTGCCAGTATTATCGAATATTTTAACGAAGAAATGGGTTCGTTTATCGTACTGCTTAGCTTCGTACCTCTTATACAGGCAACTGCGGGGAATGTAGGGGTACAATCGTCGGCAATTGTGGTTCAAGGTTTAGCAAACAATGCAGTAGACGGCAACATTGTAAAACGCCTTTTTAAAGAGTTTTTTCTCGCCGTGGTTAATGGTCTCGCCATAGCTCTTGTTGCCCTAATTGTAACACATTTTGTGTTTGGTACGCCCTATATTGTATCATTCACCATTGGTATAGCGCTTATTTCGGTAATTATTATGGCGGCTATAATAGGGACATTCATCCCTATTTTCTTATACAAAAGAGGTATCGACCCGGCAGTAGCCACCGGACCATTTATTACAACTAGTAATGATGTTTTTGGTATTTTAACATACTTTTTAATAGCAAAGCTTATTCTAGGGTTTTAAGTTTTTGCCACCTCTAAGTTTATTTCATGCTCCTAAAGTTTCGGTGTTTTGCATGTCGTTTTTACTGTGTTTTAAAACCAGCGTAAATGGTACCTATGCTGTTTATTGGTTTTTCTAAACTAGACGTTCTTATATATGGCGTTCCAATAACTCCCAAAACCCTAAAAGCATACGATTAATGTTATAAATTAAGAAGCTAGTTTCAACTTAATGTATAAATTTGCATTTTTCGTAAAAGTTTAACGAACAAGCGTTGTAATTAAAATACGAAGCGAGTATATTCGTGATATGAAACATCCATAACTATAATTTGATACCCAACGAAATGATGAAATGGATGTCGCATGTGACCGATGAAAAACAATGAATATAAACACATGAAACATCCATAACTAAGACTTGATACCCAAGGAAATGATGATGTGGATGTTGCCTATGAGCGATGAAAAAAATAAATATAAACACCTATTAGAATTTAGCGTTTGCGTTAAGGATTGCAGCGGCATCCTTTTGCTTTTTTGCAAAAGATATAGCGTAAAGCCTGACCTTTTTTTACGCTAACAACGTTTATATCTACGGTTATGAAAAAAAGGTAACGCCCAAATTAATGACATAAATGCCAGAACACAAACAACTAAAATACGATAAAGCTTATTTGAGAATAGCCAAAGAGTGGGGTAAATTATCGTATTGTAAACGCCGTCAAGTTGGCGCAATTATTGTTAAAGATAGAATGATAATTTCCGATGGATATAACGGTACGCCCACAGGATTTGAAAACTTTTGTGAAGACGAGCAAGGCTACACCAAATGGTATGTCCTGCACGCCGAGGCCAACGCCATTTTAAAAGTAGCATCGTCTACACAATCTTGTCATGGCGCAACGTTGTATATTACGATGTCGCCTTGTAAGGAGTGTAGCAAATTAATCCATCAAGCAGGTATTATAAGAGTGGTTTACAGTCAGGCCTATAAAGACGACTCGGGATTGCAATTTTTAGAAAAAGCAGGTATAGAACTTAAAAAAATAGATGCCATAGACGAATAATGTCCTACCAAAAAAAATATTTACCATTAGTTATAGGCACTGCAATTGCGGTGGGCATTTTTATTGGCGGAAAGTTAAATTTTTCTGATGCCCCAGACCGCTTATTTTCTACTAATAGTAAGAAGGATAAACTAAACAGGCTTATCGATTATATCGATTATGATTATGTGGACCATGTTAATACCGATAGTATTGTAGACGTTACCGTGAATGCCATTTTAGATAATCTGGATCCCCATTCTGTATACATTCCAAAAGAAGATATGCAGCGTGTTAGTGAAAACATGAAAGGTGATTTTATTGGCATAGGCGTTAGTTTTTATTCTTATAAAGATACAATCGCTGTGATTAGACCAATAGAAAATGGTCCCAGTGCTAAAGCGGGTATAAAAAGTGGCGACCGCATTATGATTGCTAATGGCGATACGCTTTTTGGTGGTAATTTTAAAGACGACGAGATTATTAGAAAGCTTAAAGGCCCCATAAATAGCAAAGTAAATCTAAAAGTGTTTAGAAAAGGTGAGCCCGATTTGTTAGATTTTACGGTAAAACGTAGCGTTATACCTATAAAAAGTGTAGATGCTGCTTATATGATTACCGAAAATTTAGGTTATATAAAAATTAACCGTTTTGCAGAATCTACTTATAAAGAGTTTAAAAAAGCATTAGAAAAATTAATAGCCAATGGCGCTGCCGAAATTGCTTTGGATTTACGCGATAACCCTGGAGGTTTTTTAGGTATTGCCGAGCAAATTGTCGATGAGTTTTTAGAAAAAGATAAACTTATTTTATTTACTAAGAATAAAAGCGGTCGTATTGATAAAAGCTTTGCATCAAGTAAAGGTGATTTTGAGAATGGCCATGTGTATGTCTTAATTAATGAGAATTCGGCGTCGGCAAGCGAAATTATTGCAGGGGCTTTACAAGATAACGATAAGGGCACTATTATTGGTAGGCGTTCTTATGGTAAAGGGCTCGTACAACGCGAAATGGCTTTGGGCGATGGCAGTGCTGTGCGATTAACCGTATCTCGCTATTATACACCAACGGGACGCTCTATACAAAGGCCCTACCAAAATGGCGAGCAAGATTATTTCGATGAGTACTTTAACAGGCTAGAAAGTGGCGAACTTTTAGATCCAGAAAAAATTACAGTGGCCGATTCGTTAAAATTTACAACTCCTAAAGGTAAAATAGTGTACGGCGGCGGCGGTATTATTCCCGATGTTTTTGTGCCTATAGATAATAGCTTGCACAATGAAACACTAATGTATATTCAGCGTCACGGTTTTATTGCTTATTTTGTGTTTGAAGAGTTAGAAAAAGACAGGCAAATTTACAGCGGTATTTCTAGGCAAGATTTTATTGATAATTTTGAGGTGGGTCAAGATTTAGTATTCGCTTTTGAAGATTACTTAAACGTGCGAACAAAATCTGAAATTTCTTTCCAAGACTATCACGATAAAGTAAAACAATACCTTAAGGCGACTCTGGCAGATCAACTTTATGGGAATGGTGCTTTTGAAGAGGTGTTTAATAAACACGATATGATGATTAAAGAGATTGTCAAATTAAGCGAAGCCAAACAAGATGTTAATTAAAAGCTTTTGTTTTTCAGGAAACCTAAAAACGAGATATTGAATGAATTTATACCAATTTAGTTTTGAAATGTCGTATTATTAATTTGAATTATTTTTTGTTCAGATGAGATAGAAAATTAAAGCATAGCCTGAGTTATGGTTTTATTTTATACTGAAATATGGGCGAAAAAGAAACAAATTATATGCGTCATGACATGGCTAATTTGGTATTAAAAGGGAATTATATTCTGGGATGCCGATAAAATTGAAAAAATTAATACTAGAACTGAAGTTTTTGTCTTAGGCAGAATATACTATATATTTACAGCATGCAAATTCCCGAAGGAAAAAAAATATATTTCGCCTCAGATAACCATTTAGGTGCCCCAACCATGGAAGCTTCTCGTATTCGCGAGAAAAAATTTGTGGCTTGGTTAGACACTGTTAAACAGGATGCCGCAGCCCTATTTTTGTTGGGTGATTTGTTTGATTTTTGGATGGAATACAAGTATGTTGTGCCAAAGGGCTTTACCAGAACTCTTGGTAAACTGGCAGAAATATCAGATTCTGGCATACCAATTTACTTTTTTGTAGGCAATCACGACCTCTGGATGAATGGGTATTTTGAAGATGAGCTCAATATTTCTGTACATCACAAGCCAGCCGAATTTACCTTTAACGATAAAACATTTTTTATAGGTCATGGCGATGGTTTAGGTCCAGGTGACAAAGGCTATAAACGCATGAAAAAAGTGTTTACAAATCCGGTTTTTAAATGGCTCTTTAGATGGCTACACCCCGATATTGGCGTGCGAATAGCACAATATTTGTCGGTAAAAAATAAGCTTATTTCAGGCGACGACGATGCTATTTTTTTAGGAGAAGACAACGAGTGGCTCGTGCAATATTGCAAAAAGAAATTAGAGGATAAACACCGCGATTTTTTTGTGTTTGGTCACAGACATTTACCTTTAGATATAAGCCTAAATGAGAACTCTAAATACCTCAATTTGGGCGATTGGATGCAGTATTACACCTACGGCGTTTTTGATGGCGAAACACTTCAGCTTAAAACCTTTGAGCCATAAAGTTTAGTTGCATATCTTATCTCAATTAAATTTTACGCTTTGTTTTTGAATGGGTCACTATTCCTATGGAAATTATTAATAAGTTGTACTTTAATGTGTTAATTTTACGTTTACACCAATTTAATTTTGAAATGTCGTATTGTTAATTTGAATTATGTTTTGTTTCGATGAGATAGAAATCGCAGATTCACGAACTCGTAATTATAAAATAATATGGGCGTGAGCTAAAATCAAAGCATAGCCCAAAGGTATGGTTTGATGTTATACCTAAATATGGGCGAAAAAGAACTGCGAAGCACATCATGAACGCCTATTTATAAAATAGAAAGATGTGAGTAACCGAATTATAGGCGACATAACATTGTTAATTGGGTATTTACCGCACTTATGTTTCAATTAAAAACATCTGAAATAGCCATTTTATTACACCGTGACTAATACTAAAGAGACCACAGAAAAGAAATCTAAAACGAAAAATAAGATTCTTAAAACAATTAGCAAGATTGTTTTAGGCCTTATCTTGGTATTCGTTGTGGTTATACTTTTTGTGAGAAGTCCGTGGGGACAAGATATAATTGTTAATAAAGCGGTTTCTTATATTTCAGATAAAACAAACACTAAAGTCGCTGTTAAAAACTTGTTTATTACCTTTAGTGGCGCTATTCAATTAGATGGTTTATATCTTGAAGATACCAAAGGCGATACGCTTGTTTATTCAAAATCGTTAGAAGCCAATGTGCCACTGTGGTCTATCATTACGGGGAAAGGAGTAGGTGTAGATGCACTTACTTGGGAAGGGCTGCGTGCAAATATTATAAGGAAAGACTCCATTTCGGGTTATAATTTTCAATTTTTAGTCGATGCCTTTACAACACCAGATCCCACTGCGGTTAAAACTGATACAACTGCAGCACCATTGCATTTAGTTTTGGGTAAACTCAACTTTAAAGATTTCGATATTGTTTTCGACGATGCTGTTGCCGGTATTGACAGCCATTTTAAAATTGGGAATTTGGCTGCCGATATGGAAAAAACCGATTTGGAGAACATGGTATTTAAAGCTTCTAAACTGGAGTTGTCAGATTCAAATATGACATTCATTCAAAATCCTGTTCCTGAAATACCCGATACAGAACCTAGCATTTTACCTGTTTTAGCCGTAGATAATTTGAACGTGACACAAGTTTCTGCCAACTACCAATCTTATACCGATAAGATGATAGCAGAGGTTACTATTGAAGACTTATCGTCTAAAATCCCTAATATCGATTTAGCAAATAATATTGTTGAGGTAGAGACTTTCCAATTACACAATTCAAGCCTTGTTTTACGCACAGAAACCAAAACAAAAGCCATAAATTATACGAGCAAAAAAGCATCTGAAGCCTTAGTTAAAGAAACTCCTGCTTTTAATTGGCCAGCTGTTCAGGTGGCAGTTGGTCATCTCGATTTGCAAAACAATAATTTCAGCTATTTTGTTGATAATACACCCACAAGACAAGGTGTTTTTAATCCTAATGCGATTGCGGTGACCAATTTTAATTTGCTTGCGAATACAATCAATCTTAAAAATCAAAATGCTGAAATGCAGGTTGAAAATATCGGGTTTCATGAGGTTTCGGGAATACACTTAAAAAACTTGAGCTTTAATTTTAAGGCAACCCACCAAGCATTAAATATTTCAAACCTAGAAACGGTCTTAAATAATAATGCCTTAAGCGCGAATTTAAGCATAGATTATCCGAGCATTTCGGCTTTAATTAAAAACCCAGAAACATCTAAATTCAACTTAGATATAGCTTCATTTCAAGTGGGGTTGCAAGATGTTTTTTTAATCGAGCCAGAATTGAAAAACATTGTACAACTCGAGACATTAAGTAAAAAACAGCTTAAAGGTCGTTTAAAAGCCAATGGTAATCTTTCAAACATTAAGGTTACTGAAATGAACACCCATTGGGGCAGCGATACCCAAATTTCACTGTTTGGAACACTTGAAAATGCCACCCAACTAGATAGCCTTCAATTTGATGTTCCAGAGTTTTCAGCAGTGACAAAAAACTCAGATATACTTCAATTTGTAAACGAAAAAGACCTCGGGGTACATCTTCCAGAAGATGCTGTATTAAAAGGGAGTCTAAGCGGAACGCCTAAAGCTATTTTCACCCAAGCCACACTAAGCACGACCCATGGAGTTGCCAAAGTTGATGCCCATTTTAAAAACGATAAAAAGTTAGCATTCCGTGCAGACATCAACATAGAAGATTATAAGTTAAACGCGCTACTTGATAATCCGCAAATGGGCCCCTTAAGCCTCAATCTTCAGGCTAGTGGCGAAGGCGAAAATATTAATGAGCTGGATGCTCGCCTTGACCTTGACCTTTTGAGTTTTAAATACAATGATTACGATATAAGTAATTTAAAAATCCTTGGTGATATTGAAGATGGCCGTGGCACCATCACATCAAAATACAAAGACACCAACCTCAATACCAATTTTTATGCCTTTGTAGTTTTAGATTCTCTAGCCTCACAGGCGAGTATAAAACTGGATATTAAAGGGGCAGACTTGCAAGCCTTAGGACTTTCACAACGGCCTATAAAAACAGCGATGATAGTGTATGCCGATTTTAAAGGCCATACTAATAATTTTGATCTGGCTGCGCTGGTAGATGAAGGTGTGGTGGTTTACGATAAAAAAAACTATTTAATAGGCGATATAAATGCCGTAGCACATGTCGATGCCGATACCACATCGTTTTCATTTAATAATAAGTTGATTAATATCGACTTACAATCTAATGCAGACCCAAGCAGGTTTACTAAATCTCTGCAGCGGCATGTGGCTCGTTATTTTTCGCGAGATATAAAAGTTACAGACACGATTAACAAACCGGTACGTTTAAAACTCACCGGAAACATTAATCAAAGTCCCATTTTAAAAGAGGTGTTTTTTGATAATATTAAAACATTAGATACTATTAATTTGGCGGTCGATTTTAATGAAAGCCATCGACAACTTAAAGCCAATATTACCGCACCGCGAATTAATTATTCGGGCGCAGAATTGGATAGCTTGTCGTTTTCTATGAATACCCATGCCGAAAAATTTAATTTTAATCTTGGTTTTAAAGCACTAAAGGCAGAACCGCTTCATATTCAAAAAACCGAGATTAAAGGCGAGCAAATTGACAAGACCCTTGTTCTAAGTTTTTTAGCGTATCATAATGAAGAAAAACTCATTCAGATTTTAAGTGAAATCACAGGCGACCAAGAGCAATTGCGTTTTCATGTGAAGCCTACGAATTTAATTTTAGACAAGCAGCTTTGGAATACCCCAGATAATAATGAAATCCTTATTACTAACAACAAACTGGAATTTAATGATTTTAGGTTTTTTAAAGACCAACAATCGGTTGAAATAACCGATAAATTAGCATCACAAACCAGAGACCATATTGCTATAAATTATAAAAATTTTAAAATAAGTGAGTTTTTAAGTTATTTAAATCCCGACGAAAAACTAGCCACAGGAAATCTAAATGGCGATTTTATTATTGAAGACCCGTTTACAAATCCTGGTATTGTTGCTAATTTACAGATATCACAATTCAAGTTTATGGATGTGAACTTAGATACTTTAGAGGTTGACGCCAAATCTTTGGGAGAAAATAGCTACGATTTTCATGCCAATTTAAGAGGTGGCGACATCGATTTAGATGTAAAAGGCGATTATATCGCGCTAAATACGGGTCCAGAGCTGGATTTAAACTTGGATATTAACCAATTTAACATGTCGGTTTTAAAAGCTTTTTCGCAAAATCAAATTACCGAATCGAGCGGGTGGTTTTCTGGGCAATTTAATTTAAGTGGGCCGCTAAGTAAACCGCAATACCAAGGACAACTTAACTTTAAAAATGCAGGGTTTAAACTCGCTGTTTTTAATGCCGCTTTTACTTTAAAAAACGAAAGCATAACAGTTAATAATAGTGGTTTTTTCTTAGATAATTTTACGATTCTAGACGAAAACAATAACCCCTTTGAAGCTACCGGATCCATTGGAACAAAATCGTTTACCAACCCCAGCTTCGATATCGTAGCAAAGGCTAGTAATTTTCAGTTTCTTAACGCGACAAAAACCGACAATAATTTTCTTTATGGTCAAGCAAGTTTCGATGCCGAAGCTAAAATTACGGGTAACTTGCAAATTCCCAAGGTTAAAATGAAGCTGGCCGTAGGTGCAAATACTAACATTACTTATGTATTGCCATCGGCCACCGCCAATATCGAGGAGCGTGATGGCGTGGTAGTTTTTGTAAACCGAGAACATCCAGACGCCATCTTAACACGCACTGAAGAGCGAAGAGCAACCATTAGGGGCTTAGACATTGAAGCACTTTTAAACATAGATAAAGATGCGGCAGTAAGTCTTATTATTAATGAAGATACGGGCGATAATTTTAAAGTCTCGGGTGAAGGGGATTTAAACCTTAGCATAAAACCAAATGGTAGCATGACCCTTGCTGGTATTTACGAAGTGCAAGACGGCCATTATGAAATGAACCTTTATAATGTGGTAGACCGCAAGTTTAAACTAAGTCCTGGAAGTCGGGTTATTTGGTCTGGCAACCCGTTTGATGCCGATTTAGATATTAAAGCCCTTTACGAAATAAAAACCTCAGCCTCGGCATTAATGGCACCTGTACTTTCTGGAGATGATGTGGCGTCTCGAGGTAAATTCCGTCAAGTGCTTCCCTTTTACGTCTTTTTAAACATAGATGGCCAATTAATGGCACCAAAAATTAATTTCGGTTTAGATATGCCAAAAGATTCTCAAGGTGCTATTGGCGGGCAAGTGTACGGACGCGTGCAACAACTCAACCAGCAACAGGATGAACTTAACCGTCAAGTATTTTCATTATTAGTACTTAACCGTTTTTATCCTAACCCGGGGAGTGATGGTAGTGCAGGTGGTGCAACATCTATTGCAAAGCATAACTTAAATGATGCCATTTCAGACCAATTAAACATATTTTCAGAAAAGGTTTTAGGCAAAACAGGTTTCGACCTCGATTTTGGCTTAGACAGCTATACCGATTATCAGGGATTAAACCCCGAAGAGCGCACCCAATTAGATATTGCTGCTCAAAAAAAACTGTTTAACGATCGCCTAATTGTAAGGGTGGGTAGTGAGGTAGATATTCAAGGCGGCAGCTCTACAAACAAAGAAACACCACTTATTGGAAATGTAAGTATAGAATACTTGATTACTGAAAACGGCCGTTATCGTTTAAGAGGTTTTAGACGTGACGAATTTGAAAACGTTATTGATGGCCAAACCATTGTAAGTGGTATTGCCCTAATTTTTACTAAAGAGTTTAATAAATTTAATGAGCTTTGGAAAGCGCTATTAGCCTCAGAACAAGAAGCTGAAGCTGAAAAACAGAAAGCTAAGGGCAACAAAAAATAAAATACTATCATAAGCATTATAAAAAAATAAAAGTCTTAAATACATTGGGTACTCATATTAAATACGGTTTCATTCTTTTTGCCATAGCCATGCTATTGTCATGCAGCATAAATAAATACATTCCTGAGGGAGAGCAGCTTTATACAGGCGCGCGTTTAAGCATAGAAAAAGATACCATCATAAGAAACGAAAAGGCTTTAAAATCAGAACTTGAAGCGGTGATACGGCCAGAGCCCAATAAAAAATTTCTAGGAATGTACCCCGGCTTATTTTATTATTACAAAAACCAAAAAGAAAACCCCGGTTTTCTAAACAAATGGCTCTATAAGAAAATTGGTGCTACCCCAGTTTACCGTTCTTATGTAGAAGCAAGTAGCATTGAAGAACTACTTTTAAACCGATTAGAGAATAGAGGGTATTTTTATAGTACTGCGACTTCAAATTTTGAAGACCAAGAGAAAAGGACATCTGTGAGCTATACCGTGAATATTCCTAAGCCCTACAGAATGGAAAGCTACCACTTAGATACCATGCCCAAACCCATTTATAATGCGGTTAAAACTTTAATGAAAAGCAGTCCGTTTAAAAAAGGAATGCGTTTTGACTTAGGTAATATGAAGAAGGAACGACAACGTATTGATGCCCATTTAAAAACAAAAGGCTATTATAATTTTAATGAAAATTTCTTGATTTTTGAAGCCGATACCAATTGCTTAAAGCGGAAAAAATTCGATTTATTTTTAAGATTAAAAAAAGAGGTTCCAGAAAAAAGTATCATACCCTATAATATTGGTAAAATAAATATTTATACCAACTATAAAATTGAAGATTCGGCAAACACCCAGATCACGCGGTACAAGGAAAAAAACTTCATTCAAAAAGAAACCTTTTTTAAGCCCAAATATTTAGACCCTTTTATAAAACTAAAAGAAGGCAGTTTGTACAACCCCGAAACCTCGCGTAATACCGCAAGGCGACTTTCTAGTATTGGGGCATATAAATATGTAAACATTCAATACAAAGAAGTCGATTCGGTTGCTTCAGACAGCTTAGGTAAGTTAGAAGCCAATATTTATTTGTCGCCCTTAAACAAGCGTGCGCTTAAAGCCGAGTTACAGGTGGTTTCAAAATCCAATAATTTTTCTGGCCCCGCCTTAGCTTTTACCTATAGTAATAGAAATTTATTTGGTGGTGGTGAAACCTATAACATCAGCTCTAAAATAGGGTACGAAACCCAGTTTGGTGGCGGTCAAAAAACCGGTAAAAGCAGTTTGGAATTGGAGATTAAAAATGAATTAATTTTTCCTAGAGTGCTTTTCCCTATTAAGATAAACGAAGATTTTTTTAAATACGCCATACCCAAAACTAGAACGTCTTTAGGTGTTAATTATCTTAACCGAAGCCAGTTGTACACCTTGCTATCAGGCTCGATATTGTTTGGTTATACCTGGGATGGCAACGCCTATGTGAGTCATCAAATTAATCCTATTTCGGCAAATTATACCGAGTTATCTAATACCACTCAAGAGTTTGAGCAAATTTTAACCGACAATCCTTTTTTACAACGCAGTTTCGATCAGCAATTCATTTCAGGATTAACCTATTCCTTTACTTATAACGGCATGGTAAACCCCAATAAAAAGCATCAAATCTATTTGAATTTAGGCTTAGATGTGGCGGGGAATTCCGTTAGTTTATTTGGAAAAGAAATGGGACCTAATGAACCAAAAACAATTTTAGGTCTGGCCTATGCCCAATACGCCAAAGCCGATATGGATTTTCATTATCATTTTAATTTAGGCAAAGAGCAGGTTATCGCTTCAAGAATTTTTGCGGGTTATGGTTTAGCTTATGGAAACTCGGAGGTAATGCCCTTTGTAAAACAGTATTTTTCAGGAGGACCTTATAGCGTGCGTGCTTTTGGCATTCGCGACTTAGGTCCCGGAACTTACAGTGGTGATGCGTCGACAGATAGTGGAGCTTTTTTTGATAAAACAGGAAATATTAGGTTGGAAGCCAATATAGAATATCGATTCCCTATTTATTCGTTTTTTAAAGGTGCTGTATTTGCCGATGCCGGAAATATTTGGAACTCTAAACCCAATCCAACATTTAATGGAAAAGATACGTTTACCAGTAATTTTATAAATGAATTGGGTATGGGTGCTGGTTTCGGACTTCGAATAGACATTCAAAGTTTTGTGATTCGTTTTGATTTAGCCGCACCGTTTCACGACCCTTCGCTACCCAAAGGTAAGCGTTTTAATTTCGATGTTGGGGAATCCGTTTTTAACTTCGCTATTGGCTATCCGTTTTAATTTTATTGGGTTTTATTACGAATATTTCGATATGTGGGACTTCTTGACTTCATGACATAGGACTTAAGGCCAAAATACTGGTGATATTGATGTCTTTAGTATTAAACGATGAATCGATTTTTCATCAATCTAGGCTGTTAAGTCTTGCGTCCTTTTGTTTCATGTTTTATTCAATACATCAAAATACCTACCCACAGGATTAATGTTAGAACCTAAACTTAAGAGGCTTCGTGGGCTTTTATATCTTCGGTTAAATCTAATGTTCTAAGAGCTGGGTTTTTAACACCGATAGTTAGAGCCGTAATTAAGGTCATACTCCCACCAAAAACAACGGCAGCCACGGGGCCAATAAGTTTTGCTGCTAAACCACTTTCAAAAGCACCTAATTCGTTAGACGACCCTACAAACATGGAGTTTACTGAAGATACACGACCACGCATATCATCGGGCGTTTTTAATTGTAAAATGGTTTGTCTAATAATCATTGAAATACCATCGGCAGCACCGCTAATAAAGAGCATTAAAACACTTAGCCAGAATACAGAAGATAAACCAAAACCAATAATACTCAGGCCAAAAACAAATACCGCAACCAATAGTTTCTTACCAGTATTTTTGTTTATAGGAATGTAAGTGGTAATAAACATAGTTACAATACTCCCCATAGAAATCGCAGCATTCATAATCCCGAAACCTTTACTGCCTACCTCCAAGATATCTTGTGCAAATACAGAAAGTATGGCCACTGTACCACCAAATAAAACCGCAATCATATCTAAAGTTAAGGCCCCAAGAATTACTTTGTTTTGGAAGACAAATTGGATACCCACTTTAAGACTTTCTTTTAAAGGCTCGCCAATTTTGGTATTAAGTACGGGTTTTTTCTTAATTAAAAACACCAAAACGAAGGCTATTAATACCAGAACAAAAACCAGAGATAGGGTTTTTGCAACGCCCATCCAACTTATGGCAAAACCACCAAAAAGTGCGCCTAAAACCGTTGCCGTTTTCCAGGTGCTGGTGCTCCATGTGGCTGCATTAGGATATGTTTTTTTGGGTACAATAAGACCTATTAGCGAAAAAATTAGGGGTCCAAAAAACGACCGTAAAAATCCGCCAAAAAACACCAGAGCATAGATAGAGTACAGCACGCTATGGGTAGACCAATCGCTTACTACGGTTTCTGTGGTGAGTAAAAATAAGCCCAAGCTAATTAAAGAAAAAAGAGCAATACAAAGCGCAAAGAGATTGCGTTTTTCTTTTTGATCCACAATATGACCAGCAAATAAAGCCATGGTAAATGCGGGGATAATCTCCATAAGCCCGATAATACCTAGAGATAATGGATCTTTTGTAATGCTATACACCTGCCACTCAATAACAATAAATTGCATAGACCAGCCAAAAACCAAAAACAAGCGCACTAATAAAAAAATGTTGAATTCTTTAATGCGCAAGGCTGCATATGGGTCTCTTTTTGCCATGTTAGCTCATCGGTTTTAGGCTTTAATATCGCGTAATTTAAGTTGCAGAGACACCTCGCCTCTAAACTCATTTTCGTCGATAGAATAAACGGCTTTAAAAGGTTTTTCTTCAGTAATAAGATCAATTTTATCGCCCATACCAAACCCAATACAAACGATATTTTTAGTAGATTGGGTCTGTTTTACGGTTAAGCGCAAGTGGGTTTTATCTTGTCCTACACATTTTCCGAAGCCTGTATCGTTTAAATTATCGGTCATGAAAATGGGTGTCATATTCGCCGGACCAAAAGGTGCAAATTGTTTTAAAATTCTGTAAAACTTTGGGGTGATATCGTCTAGATTAATTTGAGCATCAATTTTAATTTCTGGAGTTAATAAGTTTTTATCGATGGTTTTAGAAACCTCATCTTCAAAAGCTTGTTTAAAAGCCTCATAATTTTCTTCTTCAAGGGTTAATCCCGCCGCGTATTTATGACCTCCAAATTGCTCAACGTGTGCGCTACACGCTTCAATAGCATTGTAAACATCAAAGCCGCTAACCGAGCGCGCAGAGGCTGCTAATTTATTGCCACTTTTAGTAAATACAAGGGTGGGTCTGTAATAGGTTTCTATTAATCTTGAGGCTACAATACCAATAACCCCTTTATGCCAGCTTTCTTGGTAAACCACGGTGGTGTAGCGGTTTTGTTCATGGTTTTCTTCAATTTGCTGCAGCGCTTCCTCGGTAATTGTTTTATCGGTTTCACGCCTGTTTAGGTTGTACTGGTCAATTTCAGAGGCGTATTCTCGTGCTTTTTCCAAGTTTTCTTCAGCTAAAAGGGTAACCGCATAATCTCCGTGTTTCATACGGCCTGCAGCGTTAATTCTGGGGGCAACAATAAACACCACATCGGTAATGCTAAGCTCGGTTTTTTTTACCTGTTCTAGAATGGCTTTAATACCTGGTCTCGGGTGGGTGTTAATTACTTTTAAACCTAAATAAGCTAAGGCTCTGTTTTCTCCATTAATTGGCACAATATCGGCACCTATGGCAGTAGCGACTAAATCGAGATACTCGGCTAAATCTTGAGCTGTTTGTCCTTCTTTAGCGGCTAAGGCTTGAATCAATTTAAAGCCTACGCCACAACCACATAATTCCTTAAATGGGTAATTACAATCGTTTTGTTTGGGGTCTAAAACGGCAACAGCTTCAGGAATTTGGGCACCAGGGCGGTGGTGATCGCAGATTATAAAATCGATACCTAGGGTTTTGGCATAGGCGACTTTTTCTATGGCTTTAATACCACAATCTAAAGCGATGATAAGAGAAAAATCGTTATCGCATGCGAAATCTATGCCCTTATACGAGATTCCATAACCCTCATCGTAGCGGTCTGGAATATAGGTGTGTACTTGTGGGTGTTTTGTTTTTAAGTAGCTAAACATTAAAGCAACGGCCGAGGTACCATCAACATCATAATCGCCGTAAACCAGAATATTTTCGTTGTTGGCGATGGCTTGTTCTATACGAGCCACGGCGAGATCCATATCTTTCATTAAAAAGGGATCGTGCAAATCACTAAAACTAGGTCTGAAGAAAGTTCTAGCCGCTTCAAAAGTTTCAATACCACGCTGAATGAGTAAGGATGCAATAGTCGCATCTACTTGTAAAGCATCTTTTAACGCCTTTATTTTATCAGCTTCTGGTTTGGGCTTGAGTGTCCAACGCATAAAGTTTTTTCAGAAAGAATTATAAGTTTTTAGTTTGTGTGGTAGTGTATTCCAATCTTTACTTCGGCAAATTGACGGAACATTTCCATAACGCCACAATATTTTTCAACCGATAAATCTACGGCATTTTTTATTTTATCTTCTTTTAAATCTTTACCATAAAAATGATAGTCGACACTAACTTTATGATAAATTTTTGGATGCTCGTCGGTAAGTTCGCCTTTAACAATCATTTTAAAATCGTCTACTTTAACCCGCATTTTGTTTAAAACCGAAATCACATCTAAACCTGAACAACCGGCAAGCGATGATAACATCATGGCCTTTGGTGCCATACCTGAGTTGGTGCCACCAAATTCTTCAGAAGCATCCATCATTATGGAATCCCAACGCGGGTTATCCGATTCAAAAACCATATCACCTTTCCATTGTGTTGTAACTATATCTGCCATTGTGTAAATATTTTTGTTTCTTGTAGTATCAAAAGTACCATTTATATACTTAAAACAATAATCTGAATTATTATTATGAAGTCTTTTTTTAAATTATTCGTCATATTTATCACCCTATCGGTTACAAGTCAAACTACAGATTTCACTTCGGCGATTTACGATACTTACGACAATTATAAAGCCACTAGCTTAGAAAAACGACGTATAAAACATCAAGATATTCAACCTTTAATACAGGCGCTTAAAACTCGACCAGAGTTTACTGTAAACAAAGTGGGACAATCTATTGAAGGACGTGATTTAACCTTGATTAGTGTAGGTTCTGGAAAAACCAATGTGTTCTTGTGGTCGCAAATGCATGGTGATGAGCCCACGGCAACACTGGCTATTTTCGATATTGTTAACTTACTAGCCAGCAGAGATTTTATCACAGAAAAAGAAAATATATTAAATCGTGTTACGCTTCATTTTTTACCAATGTTAAACCCCGATGGTGCCGAAAAATTTATGCGCCGAAATGCCTTAGGCATTGATATTAACCGAGATGCCTTGCGTTTACAATCTCCAGAGGGGCAAACCTTAAAACGGGTTAGAGATAGCCTTGATGCCGATTTCGGGTTTAATTTGCACGACCAAAGTATTTATTACAATGCAGAACGCACCAATAAACCCGCAACTATTTCTTATTTAGCACCCGCCTTTAATTACGAAAAAGACGTTAACCAGGTACGTGCAGATGCTATGAAAATAATTGTTTTTATGAATGCGGTTATTCAGAAATATGCACCTGGTCAAGTAGGAAGATACAGTGATACTTTCGAGCCTAGAGCTTTTGGCGATAATATACAAAAATGGGGCACGAGTGCTATTTTAATTGAATCTGGAGGTTATAAAAACGATGTTGAAAAACAAGAAATTAGGAAACTAAATTATGTGTCTATTCTATCGGCTATTTACGCCATTGCCAACCAGCAGTACCAAAATATTCCTATTAGTGATTATGAAAGGATACCAAGAAACGACAGGAAACTATTCGATTTAAAAATTGAAGAGGCTACCTATAACTTGTTAGACAAACCTTACACTATTGATGTTGGTATTAATCGATTTGAAATGGATAACGCCAATAATACCGATTTTTATAATGTGGGAAGGGTTGTAGATCAAGGCGATTTATCGACCTTTTACGGCTATAATACGTTTAATGCCAAAGGTTATACCATTGTTGAAGGAAAAATTTATGCTGAGGTATTTAATAGTGTTGAAGACACTTCTGGTTTAGACGTTTACGAACTTTTAAAATCGGGTTACACTTATTTGCAAATGGAACACTTACCCAAACACCAAATCGAAGCCCAAAAACCTATTCATTTGGTTAAAAAAGGCTATAAACTTCCGGGTTTTAAAATTAATCCAGGCGTAAATCCAACTTTTTTATTACAAAAAAATAACATTAACGAGTATGCCGTAATTAACGGATTTTTAATTGATTTAAAAACCAAAAGTACTAGGCTTAAAAACGCTTTAATTTACAAATAAACGGCAGTTAATATGTATCGCGCAACCACTCTAAAATAGTTTGCATGCGTTTTTTAACATCGCTTGTTCGTGTTTTGTAATGGTTGTTCATAAAACTAAAAATTAAGGTGTCTCCAGACTTTGTGATTAAATAACCACTTAACGAATAATTATTACCTAAGGTACCCGATTTGGCATAAATATAAGGTTTACTTGTTCCGGCAAAATAATCTTCTAAGGTGCCTGATACGCCACCAACAGGGAAGAAATTAAATAAGCGTTGCTCAGGTATTTGCTGGTGTAATTTGCTAAGCACTTCCACAAAAGAGCTTGGTGTAAATAGGTTGTAACGACTTAAACCAGAGCCGTCTACCCAGCGGGGTTTGTGTTTTAAATCTTTTAATTGATTATTTAAAATGGTATCTCTAATACGTTGTGAACTCAAGGTGTCTGAAAGTGTTGAAGACGCCATAATGAGCATCTGTTCTGCTAAAAAATTATCGCTAACAAGCATCATGCGTTTGTATAAAGAATCGGCACTCACGCTATAAGCGGTTTTGTCTAAAGTTTTACCAGCATACTTGGAAACAGATATTTTATTGGGTTGTAGATCATCCCACAACTTTCTTACTAATAACGAATCTATAACCATGGGGATTTCTAGGCTGTCTTTTCTCCTATGGTTGACATAAAATATATTGGCATCAAGTTCTCTTTTTTTATACGAGGGAAATACATTAATGTTGTTTTTTAGAATCTTAGGGATACTTTGTAAGCTGTCTTGGTAATGTATTGTTAATACGTTGCCATACATAGGAAAACTGCTTTTTTCTGTACTAAAATAACTGTCGTAATCTTCCCAAGCCCAACCAGGACCAAATTTATCATCGGTTAAATTTCCTAAAACAATATTGACGTTTTTGTAATGGCTGGCCATTTTTAAGGCTGTACTATCATTAAAAAAAGGATGTAAAAACGAGGGATCCCCAACACCTTGAATTGTGAGGGTATCCTTGTCTACACGATATTTAAAGGCTGGTATTTTTTCAGGTAATACTTGTAAGGCGGTATATAAAGTAAAGATTTTAGTATTACTAGCAGGTGTAAAATACTTGTCGGCATTATACTTAAAAACCGTATCCTTTGTTTTGGGGTTATAAACTATTAAGCCTGTAAATTGGTTGTTATAAAAGTTATCGTCCAGTTGTTTAGCAACATATTTGCTTTTACAACTGTGTAAAGCAATAGTTAAAAAGTATAAGCAAATCCATTTTGTTGTTAAACCACGCATATTTTTACTAATGATATTGATAAGTATTGTTTTTCTGTTATTTATTTTTTTAAACCAGCGATAAATTTGGCGTAGGTCTTACAAGTTTTAAATTTATCAAATATGCGGAAAAGATGTTTAAAAACCATTAAAAACATAAAAAAATTTATTTAATAATACATATTATGCAGATAAATTGTTACATTTAAAGACTAATTAATCTATTTTAATCCTATGAAAAAAAAAACGACTCTCTTATTGCTTGTTTTTTTCACCAGCACATGCAGTTTTTTGTTTTCTCAAAACATTACTGTAAATGGTCAGGTAACCGATGCTTCTAATATGCCGTTACCTGGTGTAAACATTCAAGTTAAAGGAACAACAACAGGAACAGCAACCGATTTTGATGGTAATTATACCGTTTTGGCGAATCGAGGTGATGTATTAATATTTTCTTTTTTAGGTTTTAAAACTAAAGAAGTTGCGGTTTTAAACGCGAGCTTAAATGTGAGGCTTGAGGAGGATACTGATCAACTAGACGAAGTTGTTATTACGGCCTTTGGTGTTGCTAAAAGGCAGAAATCTTTAGGTTATTCTGTGACTCAAATAGATGCAAGCGATGTAAGTTTTAACGGGCAAAACAATGCTTTAGAAGCGCTCCAAGGACAAGTCGCTGGAGTGCAAATAAACCGAACCTCTGGATCTGCGGGGGGAGGTGTAGATATTTTGATTAGGGGAATTACCTCTGTTAACCCCGCTAGAAGTAACCAGCCACTTATTATTGTTGATGGTCTAGCTCTTAATAACGACACCTTTTCTGGAGAAGTAAGACCAAGTGCAGGCTCTAATTCTGCTAGCAGTTCGGAACAATTCGCATTTTCTAACAGAGCAGGTGATATTAATTCTGAAGATATTGAAAGTTATAGTATTTTAAAGGGAGCGGCGGCAACTGCTCTTTATGGTGTTAGAGCTTCTAACGGAGCCATTATTATTACAACCAAAAAAGGTAAGTTAGGTAAGGCCAAGTTAAACTTAACGGCTTCCACTACGTTTAGAAATGTGCAAACAACACCAGATGACCAAACGGAGTATCGAGAAGGATTTAACAACCTACCAAGAACGTTATATACACCAGAAACAGATCTTGGCTTTACCAGATTGGGCGGTACCTCATTTTATTCTTGGGGACCAAGATTTAGTGAAAACTCAGCAACTTTAGACAATGGTAATGTGGTTGATTTATCAAACGATGCTTATTACAGCCCTTATGATATTTTTAGAACAGGTTTAAACACGCAAATTAATTTAAATGTTAGTGGGGCTTCAGAAACTATGGATTATTTTTTATCTGTTGGTAATAGTAACGACGAAGGCATCTTACCTAATACAGACTACGAGAAGACCAATCTTAGACTAAAAGCCGGTTATAAAGTGACCAACAACTTTAATATTAATAGCTCTGTATCATATAGCAAGTCTGGTGGTAAAAGAGCAAATGGTGGGGACAAATCGGTAATGAGTGCATTATCTTATTTTTCTGGTACATTTCCCATAAACGATTTTCGAAATCCAGACGGTTCTGAACGTGATTATTCTTTCGGGATTATTGATAATCCAAGATATTTAATGGAAACCAGTAGTCTTGTTGACGATGTTAACCGATGGATTGGGAATGCAACTTTTAATTGGCAACCAAAAGAATGGGTTAATATTACTTACGCCGCTCAAATTGATAACTATTCAGACAGGCGTAATCGCTATGTAGGTCCAGATTTAGATGGTGGTTCACAAGTTGGAGGCTTTATTTTAAATCAAAATATAAACTCTACGGCTTTAGAGTCCAATTTTTTAGTGGCATTTAGTAAAACTTGGTCTGAGGATTTTACAACAGATTTAACTTTAGGTCATCAACTCTCCGATACGAAAAGAAATTATGACGAGGCACGAGGAGAGGGTTTAAATATAGCTGGTGTTAATGAAATAGGAAACACGACCAATTATTTTATAGACAGTACGGTAGAGCAATTACGTAATATGGGGGTGTTTGGAGAGCTTAAATTAGCTTACAAAGACAAATTATTTTTAACACTAACAGGTCGAAACGATTGGTTGTCAACGCTACCAAAAGAAAACCGTTCATTCTTTTACCCTTCAGCCAGTTTAGCTTACGACATCTCAGATCTTTTTGGAGATAATGATACGTTCACTTTCGGAAAATTAAGAGCTTCGTGGGCAGAAGTTGGTAAAGGACCGAATTTTGGTGAAACAGGGAGCTACTTTGTAGTTGATGGCGATTTCCCTTTTACTGGTGTTGGAGGCTTTAGAAGAAGCACCTTATTAGGAGATCAAACTCTAATACCAGAGCGAAATCAATCTATTGAGTTTGGTGCCGATTTACGCTTTTTTGATAGCCGTTTTCGTATAGACTACGCTTATTTTAACACACGGGTTAAAGATCAAATATTTAATGTTGGTACAGCTTATTCTTCAGGACTATCGGCCATAACGAGAAATGCTGGAGATTATGAGGTTTTTGGACACGAACTATTGTTGAGTGCAGATATTATTAGAAGAGACAGTTTTAAATGGAATATGTCTTTAAACTGGTCTACGAGTGAAGGTAATGTTTTAGACATTCCAGATGATATCCAATCTATAATATTTGCTGATTCAGGATTTGCAGGCGTAACCTCCGAAATTAGAGAAGGTGACAAAATGGGAAATCTATACGGTTACAAATGGCGTTATGAAAATGGCCAGCGTTACATAGGTAGCGACGGCTTACCTCGTGTTAATTTAGACGAAAAAGTAATAGTCGGCAATGCTTTTCCTGACTACATAGCATCAATTACTAATAGTTTTAAATGGAAAGGTCTCGGATTTAATTTTGTTTTAGAATACAAAAAAGGAGGTGACCTTTATGATTCTGGTTTACGTAATTCTATTAGAAACGGTGTGCGTGGTCTAACTGCATTTAGAAATGTAAATACCGTGTTACCTGGGGTAATGGACGATGGAAATGGTGGGTTTATAGCCAATACTATTGAAACCACAATAGACCAAAATTATTACCGAAGTTCAACGCGATATAACCGTGCCTCAGAAATTTTAGTGCAGGACGCCTCGTGGGTAAAACTTCGAAACATTGGGCTGTCGTACGACTTGGGTTCTAACATCCTTGAAAAATTAAAGATAGAAAGACTTAGTTTTAACTTGAGTGCCAATAATATCTTACTATGGACACCCTTTGATGGTTTTGACCCAGAAGGCAATCAGTATAGTGCGGGAAGTAATGTATACGGATTTACTGGGCTAAGTATCCCATTAAGCCAGAGTTATTCATTTGGTATAAATGTCACATTCTAAAAAAGGAAATCATGAAAAAAAATAATATTATAACAACCATTTTTACTCTATTGGTAATTACACTGGTAGGGTGTAGTGATGAGTATTTTGATGTTAATACACCATCCAATACAGCGACCTTAGAACAATTAGGAATGAAAGATTTAATTGCGCCTGTTATTCACAGCACTATGGAAGGTCAACGTTCGGCAGAATTATCTTTTGGAAACTACACACAGTATTTTGTTTCAACCGGAGGAGGTGCTGCGGGTCAAACCTCTGCGGAGGGATTATGGAATCAAGTATATCTTTACATTTTACCTAATTTACAAGTTGTAAAAGCAAAAGCTATTGAAAATAATGCTCCTCATATCGGCGCCATATCAGACATTTTAATTGCCATTAATCTGGGGATAGCTACTGATACTTGGGATAATATACCTTATTCGGAAGCTATTCAGGGACCAGAATCAAATTTTCCTGCTTTTGATACGCAAGAAGAGATTTATACCGAAATTTTCAATCTTTTAGATGGTGCCATAGCAGCTTTAAATAGTGCGGATACCTCTGGGTTTAATTTAGGATCTGCCGACTTAATTTACGGTGGAGACTCAGAATCATGGTTAAGAGCAGCGTATACAATAAAGGCACGATATCAGTTACATCTTGTAGGTAAAGGTGTTACAACTGCGAACGATGTCTTGACAACCATAGCAAACGGATTTACATCCAATAGTGATAACTTCGCAATGTTTTATGATGATAAAAGTATAAATCCATGGTATGCTGCTGAGGTATTAGCTCGAGAAACGGGTAACTTAAGTAATGATATTGCTAGCCAAATTGTAAGTTCAATGAATGGTGATTATTATCCATTTAATGGAGCAATAAGTATAGATCCTAGATTACCTGAAATTGCCGAAATACCCGATGGAGAAACTGAATATAGGGGCTTTATTAGCGGTGGTGCAGGAAAATCTCCAAGTGGATTAGAGGATGCCAATACGAGATTTAAAACCAATGGTTTTTATACCAGTATAGATTCCCCTTTAATTTTAATTTCTTATGCCGAAGCGTTATTTATAAAAGCAGAGGCCGCATTTTTAGCCAATGGAGGTACTACTACCAGTATTGGCTCAAGTGCTGTAGCCTATGATGCTTACATGGAAGGTATCGCTGCAAGTATGGAAATGTGGGGTGTAGATGGTACAGATTATTTGGCAGATACAGCTATTGATGTGGGTGCAGGTAATTTAGCCTTGCACCACATTATGAAAGAAAAATATATCCATAATTACCTAAATCCTGAGACTTTTGTGGATTTTAGAAGATACGATTTTTCAGATGATGTTTTCACTGGGTTAACTATTAGGGAGGAATTAGAGAGTGATGCCGATTTTTTTGGACAATGGTTTAGACGTGCTAATTATCCATCTACAGAATTAAATAGAAATGAAGCCAATGTGTTAGCTAATCAAAAAGATCCTATAGCCCCAGTATGGTGGGACGAATAGATTTTTTAGTCTAAAACTGCCTAAAACCACTCTTTGAAACAGTTGAAGAGTGGTTTTTTTCTATATTAAATTAGGTTTCAAAAACTCACCAACATCGCCTTCAACCTTACCAAATCTGATTTGGTGTGGTTTGCCGTGATTACAATTCTGTTCATACCGTTTTTATAATTGGGGTATTTAAAATTTGTAATTATAATGCCGTTTTCTTTTATGCTTTCGTAAAAATTAGCAATGTTGCAATAGAGAACAGGATAATTGTTGTTAAACTTAAAAGCGTCTTTTAATTTTAAATTTTCAAACAAAAAAGCTAAATTGTCTTTAAGCATTTGATGTTGATTTTGGATTAAATCTTGCGACATCATATAACTTTCTAAATAGGCTGGGTTCGCACAAGATGATGAGACAAAAAGCGCTTCTTCTCGTATAGTATCAATAAACTTAGCATCGGCAGCGATAATACCTCCAGAGATTCCCAACGCTTTCCCTAAAGAGGCGATCATTATTTTTCTTTTAATGTTTTTACTACAAATGGTATTAAAAATACCCTGTCCTTGTGTTCCTAAAATACCTATACTATGCGATTCATCAACCACCAAGGTGATTTGCTTACTGGGAGATATATCGTCTAAAAAATTAAAAGCAGTAGGTAAAACCTCTAAGGCTAAAACGGCATCTAGGGTTATAACAATATCTTCTTTTATGTTATTGCGTAAATTTTGGTGTAGTATACCATTTTCAAATAAAGGTAAACTATAACTTTGCAGAATAGCTGGATGGGTTTTTGGATAGTGGTAAAACGTGTTTTTGGTTTTTGATAAATACTCTAAAACCAATTTTCCGGCTAAAGTTCCAGACGATGTCGTTAGCGTTTTTTCTACACCTATTTGTCGAGCAAATAACTCTTCTGTTTTGTCAAAAATCGATAGTTTTATGTTTGAGCTTCTGGAACTCCCATAGAAAGATCCCCATTTTGTTATGCTTTTTGCTAGTGTGTTTTGAAAATTTGCATTTGTAGGCAAGCCTAGATAGGCGGTACCACCAAAATACAAATACTCTTTTTTATTGATAATGATGGTTCTATCTGGAAAGCTATCAACAATCATGAGTGTGCTATATTAAAGAAACGCCAGTTCCGTTTAAGTGACTGTATGTTACAACACCATTTTCTATGCTTACGCCTTGAGCAATATCTTCAGACAATAGTAAGGCGCCATCCATATCTACATAATCCAACAAGGGCAATAAATGTGCTATGGCCGAAATACCCACAGAAGACTCAGTCATACAACCCACCATGGTTTTCATACCAAGTGTTTTGGCATGGATAAGCATTCTTCTTGCTGGGGTTAAACCGCCGCATTTTACAAGCTTTACATTAATACCGTGAAAGTGGTTGTGGCATTGGTCTACATCTGCTTCAACTTGGCAGCTTTCGTCGGCAATAATGGGTAATACCGATTTCTTATACACTTCTTTATGTCCTTCCCAGTCGTCTGCTTTTAGGGGTTGTTCTAAAAACTCAACACCCAATTCTTTTAGCAGTTTGGCGTTTTTTATGGTTTCTTCGACCGTCCACCCGCAGTTGGCATCAATTCTAAAGATGGCATCGGTTTGTTTTCTTAAAGCTTTAACAATGGCTATATCTTCTTTTGTGCCTAATTTTATTTTATAAATAGGCCATGGTAAGGCTTTCATTTTTGCCACCATTTTATCAATGGTATCTATGCCAATGGTGTAATTGGTTAAGGGATTATTCTGGGTTTTATAGTTCCAGAGTTCATAAAGTTTTTGTCCTTTTTTACGTGCATATAAATCGTTATACGCCATATCTAAAGCGCATAAGGCAAACATATTGTGTTTTAAATTTGGGTAGATTTCTTCCCAAAACGCTTCGAGTGTTTTATTATGAGATGTTATTAGATGCTCAATACGCCTAAGGTCTTCTTCCATTTTCTGTACTGTTACGCCGTAATAGGGGTTTGAAGTCGCCTCGCCATACCCACTAAACTCACCCTCTCGAAGTTCAACAATTAAAGTGGGCTGTGTATTGTACGAATCTCTAGAAATAGTAAATGTGTGCCTAAGTTTTAATTCGAAAGTTCTTAAAATCAGTTTCATGTGCTATTGTTTAATGTTTTTTCATGGGTCACATGCGACATCCATGTAATCATTTGCTTGAGTATCGAGTTTTAGTTATGGATGTTTCATGTGTTTATATTAATTGTTTTCTATCGGTCTCACGCGACATCCAAATAATCATTTTCTTGTGTATCAAGTTTTAGTTATGGATGTTTCACAAAATAGGAATTTGCTATACTTTGGGAAGTTAATAAAATTTGTAATTACATTTTCTAAATTTCCTTTAATGTTTTTAAAGCTAACTAGTGGTCATGGTTTATAAATAGAAAGGGTCTATAAACTGCTGAAGTGCTTAAACTGCAAGCGTTTTTAGCTGCATGATAGTTGTTTTAGGTCTTATACCAAATTAACCTTGACCCGTCGCATATAATTTGTTTACTCACATCTTTCTATTTTATAAATAGGTGTTCTTGTTGTGCTTCGCAGTTCTTTTTCGCTCATACTTAATTAAAGCCGATTATAAATATGATTAAACGACTTGCAAATACTTCCCAAAGTAAAGAAGGTAGAGGTTTAAAGCGCAAACCAAAATTTAGTTTCCTGGGAAATGCGCCTTGCGTTTTTCTAAGAACGCGGTTGTACCTTCGGTAAAATCTTCGGTATCGAAACAGTTACCAAATTCTTCAATTTCAATTTTAAAACCATTTACACCGTCTTTAAAACTAGCATTTATAGCTTTTATGGCAGCGCTAATGGCCACAGAGGAGTTTCTGGATATTTTGTTTGCAATGTTTTGGCAAAGAGGCATTAAGTTTTCGGGTGAAGTCACATGGTTAACCAGACCGAAATTATGGGCTTGATCTGCGTTAATCATGCCTGCGGTCATAATGAGCTCCATGGCGCGTCCTTTACCAACCAGTTGTGGTAAACGCTGAGTGCCGCCATAACCGGGAATAACCCCAAGCGATACTTCTGGTAAACCCATTTTTGCGTTATCGCTGGCGACTCTAAAATGGCAAGCCATGGCTAATTCTAGTCCGCCGCCAAGTGCAAAGCCATTAATTGCAGCAATGCTTGGGGTAGATAGGTTTTCAATAAAATCGAACAATAACTCCTGTCCTTTTTTGGCTAATTTTTTACCATTTGTAGCGTTAAAATTTGCAAATTCGGAAATATCGGCACCAGCAACAAAAGCTTTTTCGCCACTTCCTGTTATTATGATCACTTTGGTATTTTTATCGGTATCGGCATGTTTAAAAGCTTGGTGTAACTCTTGAATGGTTGCCTTATTTAATGCGTTTAATTTGGTTGGGCGATTAATGGTTATCGTGGTAATACCGTCTTTAAATGCTGTTAAAATGTTGTTGTAATTCATGGTGTTATGCTTTAGGAATGGTTACTGTAAATATGGTGCCTTTATCTTTTTTTGAAGTGAGTGTAATGGTGCCGTTATAGGTTTCTACGATGTTTTTTACCATAGCTAAACCCAAGCCTGTACCACTAGTTTTGGTGGTAAACTTGGGTTCGAAAACCTTTGTTTTATTATCTTCAGATATGCCTTTACCATTATCTATAACCTGTATTTGAACGTGTTTGTTAGCAGATTTCACTTCGACAATGACCTTCGGGTTATTTTTATTTTCAGGAATGGATTGTATGCTGTTTTTTACTAAATTAGTGACTACTCGAATAAGCTGCGTACGATCCATTTTAGCGATAATCTCGTCTTCTTCGGCTTTAAATTCGATATAATCTTCGTTAAAAATATCTAAGGCCAGTTTTACAATTTCAACCACATTTAAGGTTTCTTTTTGTTGCGCCGGCATTTTGGCGAAATTGGAAAAGGCTGAGGCAATGGAGCTCATAATATCAATTTGCTGGATGAGTGTTTTGCTATACTCATCGACTTTCTTATAAATATTCTCGTCATTTGGATTGAACTTTCGTTGAAAATTCTGAACCGTTAAACGCATAGGTGTTAAGGGGTTTTTTATTTCGTGGGCAACCTGCTTTGCCATTTCCCTCCAGGCTTGTTCGCGCTCGTTTCGAGCTAGCTGTACGGCACTATCTTCGAGCTCGTCAATCATGTTATTATAAGAATTTACAAGTGTAGAGATTTCTTCGCTAGTGGCCTCGATATTTATTTTTTCATTCCGCTTTTCCAGTCTGGTGGTTTTAATTTTATCGCTAATGGTTTTAAGCGATTTGGTGATGTATTTTGATAGTAGAAAAGCAATACCCACGGCCATGAGTAAAATAAACAAATAAGCATAGCTTATAAGCTCCAGAAATTCGTTTAGTTCTTTAGAGAGAAAATCGTCGTTCTCTAAATAGGGGATGTTTAAGATAGCTAAGGGTTTGGAGTTTTTATCGCTAATGTAGGTGTATAGCGATTGAAAGGTTTCGCCGTTTTCTTTATGAAAATCTACATAGCGATGTTCGGCAGTATTGGTGATGCTATTTAATTCTACGGTGTTGGAAAGGGCGTTTAGGGTTTCGGCTGCTATGCATTGTTCTTTTAAACTGGGTTGTAAATTGGCTTTTGATGATATTAAAAGCGCTCCTTCTAAATCGTATAAGTTTATTTGAAGTCGGTGTATTTCTGCGATATTCGAGATGACTTCTTTAAAGATTAAGGGAATGTTTTCGGTTTTAACTTCCCAGGTGTTTTGTCGGCTATTTAATACGCTACTTATGTGCGTTTTTACACTTTGTTCTTTACGTTCTAAGCGCTGTTTATGATAGTCTTTAGTCTCTTCGCTATATTGATAAATGGCGACTACTGCGATTAAAACAGAAGCCACCAACACCAAGAGTATCATGGTTAAAAAAATACGTGTTCGAAGGGAAAGTTTTTTTAATCTCATTAGCCGTAATAATCTATAAATATAGCAATAATCGAACCAAATAACATCATGCTAATTTTAAAAACTGCCCTTAACTGGTAAGTGCGTTAGGGATAGTAACGGAAAGCCCACAGTAGCCCTTTTTGGGGCGTACGCGGACTTGCAGTGATAGCCCGACCCCATTTTTGGGGTAACGCCCAAATGTTTTTAGCTTAAAAGATGGGGTTTTTTAATATCATAGGTATGGTTAAACCTACTACGATTGCCGATATTATCATGACCCAATCGCGTTTGGTAAACCTAAATATGGTTTGTACAACGTAGCTTATAAATAGGACTAGAAATACGATAATAATTTGAGCAATTTCGATGCCAAGGGCAAATTCTAGTAACAGGATGAATTTATTGTCTGAAGGTTTTTGTAGCTTTTCGAATTCTCGAGCAAAGCCTAAACCATGTATTAAACCAAAAAATAAGGTTGTTATAAAGAGTAAGCCTATTTTTTCTTTTTGTGGACCTTTGCCTGCTGTGAAAATATTGTAAACCGCGACAATTAAAATTGTGATGGGTATAAGAAATTCTACAATTTGGCTGTTTATACGCACCACATTGTAAGTGGCCAGAATAAGCGAAAGGGTATGGCCTAAGGTAAATACAGTAACGAGTACGATAACGCGTTTCCAGTCTTTAAATACAAATGGAATGCTAAGCATAATTAGAAATAAAATATGATCGTAGGCGTGAATATCTAAAACATGATTAATGCCATGTTTTACATTAAATAGGAAATTATCTAGCATGTTATATGGTTTTTGGGGTTCTTCCGAACTAGAATTTTGGGGTTAATTTGGTATAATTCACAGTTTAGAATACAAATTTGCTACTAAGGTACGCATTATGGTGTTTTGGTATTGTTGTATTTTCTACCTAATTGAAGCAACATTTCTTTTGTAATATCTTCGAGAGTAAAATCGGGTTTCCAGCCCCAATGTTGTTTTGCACAGTCGTCGTTTATGCTTTTTGGCCAACTGTTTGCAATATCTTGTCTAAAGTCTGGAGTGTAGCTAATTTTAAACTCTGGGATATGGTTTTTAATAGAAGCAGCAATTTCTTTAGGTGTAAAACTAATAGCCGCCAAATTGTAAGACGATCTTATTTTAACACTATTGGCATCGGCACGCATGATATCTATGGATGCCTTAATTGCATCATCCATAAACATCATAGGGAGTTTGGTATGCTCTGATAAAAAGCAGTCGAAGTTTTTATGGGTAATGGCTTTGTGGTAAATATCTACAGCATAGTCGGTTGTGCCACCACCCGGCAAGGTTTTCCAGCTAATAATACCAGGGTAGCGCAAACTTCTAACATCGACACCGTATTTTTGGTGGTAATATTCGCACCAACGCTCGCCAGCCAATTTCGTAATACCATAAACGGTTGTAGGTTCTGTAATGGTGTATTGCGCGGTGTTTTCGGCGGGAGTAGTGGGGCCAAAAACGGCAATACTTGATGGCCAGAATACTTTTTGTATCACTTTATCTTTTGCTAAATTTAAGACATGAAACAGAGAGTTCATGTTTAAATCCCAGGCTTTCATAGGTGATTTCTCGGATGTGGCACTAAGCATAGCAGCCATTAAATACACCGTATTTATTTCGTGCTTTTTAATACAGGCACTAAGGCTATTAAAATCTTGGGCATCTAAAATTTCAAAAACACCAGAATTTACAACTTCCAAATTACTGTCTCTTATATCGCTTGCAATAACATTTTCATTGCCATAAAGTGCTTTAAGTTTTAATGTTAACTCCGAACCTATTTGTCCGCAAGCGCCAATAACTAAAATTTTAGGATCCATTTATAACCGTATTTAAAATAATAATTCGACTAAATTAATAAGATTTTAGTGATAATAATTCATTTAAAAGCTGAAAAATATCGACTGAATCGCTAATTATTTAAATAACACAAACTATTGCTATATCTTTGTAACGCATCTAAAAGTTGTAGCGCTATGAATTTTAAGGTTTTAAGTGTGTTAAGTTTCTGTGTCGTACTATGTTCCTGCAAAGACACTAACGAGCATACTATTAATGACGAGGTTATTACAGAAAACAGCAGTCGAGAGTTAACAGAAAGTGACATCTCAAAATTCGACTATGTTGAGTTTGGTTTGGATGGAAAAACCGAGCAAGTTATTGCAAACTGGCAAGAATATCACCAAATACAAGATGTTGTAAATGCTGTAAAAAGTGGCGATCTTGTTTTTTTTAGTTCTAATGTAGAGACTATAAAAACCCTGTTAAAAGATTTAAAAGAAAATATTCCAGAAACTGTAAATACGCCAGCAACTTTAGCTAGAATTTTGGTTCTAGAAACTAAAATTTATAAGTTAAGAGACCTTTATAATCTCTCTACAACCTCTAAAGCAGAACTTTCTGAAGAGGTCAAGGGCTTTTTAGTGTCGTTTTCAAATTTAAACTTTCAGATGAATAAAAAGTTAGAAAGAGACAGCCAGAACATTCAAAAACCTCAATAAAATAGAATATTTGGGTTTTGATGGCTGTTAAAACTTTCTCAAATAGCACTTATAATGGCACATAATTGTTAACTTGTGTAACATTTTTTAAAATTAACCTTTAATATAATTAAATGAAAACCAAATTGAATTATTTGTTTTATGGCTTGGTCTTTTTAGGACTAGTGGCTTGTAAAAACGAGACCAAAAAAGAAACGGCTCAAATCGACGTTGTTCCAGGTATTAATTTGCAATACATGGATACCACAGTAAAACCTACTGAAGATTTTTTTAGATACGTAAACGGTACATGGCTAGATAATAACGAAATTCCGGCCGACAGAACACGCTGGGGTAGTTTTAATGAGCTAAGAAAGAAAACCGACGATGATGCTTTAGCCATTTTAAAATCGGCGATGTCTACTAATGACAGTCCGGGTGCTACCCAGGTATTACTAGATTCAGATCAAGAAAAGGCGGTTTTTCTTTTTGAAACTATTATGGATACGACAACCCGTGATGCCCAAGGTATTAAACCTTTAGAGGCCACATTAGCAAAAATCGATGCGATTAAAACCAGTAACGATTTACAACAATTTTTAATTGAAACCACGCCAAAAGGAGGGCGTGCTTTTTTTGCTGTTAGTGTAGGAGCACATCCTAAAAATAGTAATATTAATGCAGGTTACTTAAGAAACGGTGCGCTGGGTTTAACACGCGATTACTATGTAGATCAAGATGAAGACACGCAGGAAAAAAGAGAAAAATACCGTGCTCATATTGCCAAAATGCTAACCTTTGTTGGAGACTCTGAAGCCGAGGCTAAATTAAATGCCGATAAAGTATTGGCTTTCGAAACTAAATTAGCAGAGCCAAGAATGACGAAGGAAGATAGTCGTGACGCCAGAAAAAGGTTTAACCCAAAATCTATGGACGATTTGGCTAAAATGACACCTTCAATACAATGGGAGGCTTATTTTGAAGGCATAGGTGTAAAGGAACTAGACACTATTATTGTTACAGATCCTGGATATTTTAAAGCTTTAGAGGGCATTTTAAAAGAGAATAATGTAGACGATTGGAAAAACTATTTGCGTTGGACTGCAATTGATGGGAATGCCGACTTATTGTCTACCGAAATTGATAGAGCTAACTGGGAGTTTTACAGTAAAGCTATGCGAGGTTCTAAAAAACAATTGCCTAGAGAAGAACGTGCACTAAGCGTTATAAACGGTACAATAGGTGAGGCTTTGGGAAAATTATATGTCGAAAAACACTTTCCTGCAGAAGCTAAGGTTAAGGCTAAAAAGATGATTGATAATGTGATGCTAGCTTACCAAAATAGAATTGACAATCTGGAGTGGATGACTCCCGAAACTAAAGAAAAGGCTAAGGAGAAGTTAAGCAAAATGAATGTTAAGATTGCCTACCCAGATCAATGGAAAGATTACTCTGATTTGGAAGTGAAAAGTGCAGCATCTGGAGCAACTTATTTTAGTAACATGCAAAATATTAGAGCATGGCGTTTTAAAGAAGGGTTAGATAAATTAGGAAAACCCGTTGATAAAAGTGAATGGCTTATGGCTCCACAAGTTGTAAATGCGTATTTCATGCCGCCATACAACGAAATTGTGTTCCCAGCGGCTATATTACAACCTCCATTTTACAATTTCAATGCAGACGAAGCGGTTAATTACGGTGGTATTGGTGCTGTAATAGGGCACGAAATTTCACATAGTTTTGATGATTCTGGGTCGCGTTATGATGGCGATGGTAATTTAAATAACTGGTGGACCGAAACAGATTTAGAGCGTTTTACTGCTTTGGGTAAAAAACTGGCCGATCAATATTCTGCTGTTGAAGCGTTACCAGACACTTTCTTAAATGGCACGTTTACTTTGGGTGAAAACATTGGAGATTTAGGGGGTGTGAATGCCGCTTACGATGGGTTACAATTACATTTAGCAGAGCATGGAACACCAGAAAAAATTGATGGATTTACACCAGAACAACGTTTCTTTTTGTCTTGGGCAACCATTTGGAGAACTAAGTTCACCGACGATGCTTTACGTAATCAGATAAAAACAGGACCACACTCTCCTGGTATGTATCGCGCGGTAATGCCACTTCAAAATCTAGATACGTTTTATGAGGCCTTTAATATTACAGCCGGTGATAACATGTTTGTAAAACCAGAAGATCGGGTTAAAATTTGGTAGGATTTTAACTTTCTTCCACAAAAAAAGCGCAGTTTCAAAACTTTGAAACTGCGCTTTTTTATATTCTTGTAATTCCTACTTTTTTTCTTGGTTAGCAGCTTGTGCTAACGCTTGTTTCTGTCGAAGTAATTCGTTTTTCGTTAATTGAATTAAGTTGAAATTGGGTGACGCTTTAAGTGTCGCATCTAGGATATCGACGGCTTCATCAATATTCTTCTTTTTGTCCTTATTGTATACAACAAGAGCTTTTAAATACATAAAAGCCGATTTTAAAGCGACTTGATAGGGTTGTTGTGTTTCGTAAAAGGCCTTCATCATATCGGTTTTAGAATTGGCAATACCGTAAGCTATATGTTTAGAAGCCGCATCGAAGTTATTAGTTTGCATGTTTAGTTCTGCTAATTCATAAGCTACAAGCGGATTGGGATCTCTGTTAAACAAGGCTTGAAAATGCACAATAGCTAATTCTGGTCTTTTAACAGCTTTTAGCGATAAAGCCTTAACCTCTAAGGCGATATCGGAGTCGCCAACATTCTCTTCAATCCCAATGGTATTTAAGGCTTGTACGTACTTGCCTTCGCTCATATAAATATACGCTAAAGTGTCTTTTCTCGCTACCGATGGCGATAAGACGTTTAAATGCGTCATGGCATTAATCATACCCTGCACATCGCCTTGTGTTCTCATCTGTTTATAAAAGGCTTCGTAATGTTTTAACAATTCTGGGTTTTTTTGAGCGTTTAAGTTAAAACAGCTTACCACTAAAATTAATACTAAAAATCGTTTCATGTTTATTTTTATAATTTTTGCTAAAACTATAAAAAAATAGCAGGTAAAGCCTTAAATATATACTAATTGTTTTGGTTTTTGAATTATTTATTGGAGAAATATTTTGTGTGAATGATTGTTTTTTTTGGAAAATTCGATAAAAATAAGTACATTAAATTCTTTAAAGGATTGAAATTATGGGGATTAAAAGTTTTCAAGGATCGAGAAGACAGCAAAACAATGCTGAGAATACTATACTTTTAAGGGTTAGTGACTATATGACTAGGGATTTGATTACGTTTACAGCAGACCAAACCATTGAGAGCGTGATGCAGTCCTTAATTAAAAATAGAATTTCTGGCGGACCTGTAATTAATGATAAAAAGGAACTCATTGGTATTATCTCTGAAGGCGATTGTATTAAACAAATTAGTGAGAGCCGTTATTACAATATGCCTATTCAAGATAAGTCTATTAAAAATTTTATCACGTTAAACGTGGAAACCATCGATGGAAATATGAATATTTTCGATGCCGCCAATAAGTTTTTAGAATCAAAACGCCGTCGATTTCCTATCGTAGAAAACGGTAAATTGGTAGGTCAAATAAGCCAAAAAGATGTACTTAAAGCGGCCATGGCTTTAAAAGGTCAAAACTGGAAATAGTGTTATTCTTCTCTTTTAACCAGCGCGTAATAGTCGCCCTCTAAAGGCAAATACCCTTGGTTGTACACAAAGTAATACACTGTGCCTGCTTTGGTAGTGTATGTGCTTGTAAAGTAATTAAAATCGAAACCTGCCTCAATAAGTTTAGCTCTTGAGGTTTTTGTTTTTTGATTGGGGTTTAGTGTCTCTAGAATTCTATAGTTTTTTCGAAGCCTGTTATTGGTATTTCTAATGAGGTTTTTATTGTCTTTATTTATGCGGTTGTTAAATGCGTTTCTGCAACCATCACTACAGAATTTTTTATCGATTCTTCCAATTATTTTATCACCACATTCGGGGCATTTTTTTTCCATAACTAATGGTTTTCTATTTTATACCAACGCAAGTTGAGTTGCTCGTGCTCGCAATAAAAATCTTCGACATAATGTAAACCAATTTTTAATAGCGCTTTGTGCGAAGCTTGATTTCCAATCTCGGTTGTGGCATAAAGTTCTGGGAGTTTAAGTGTTTTAAAGGCATAATTTACAGCGGCTTTTCCAGATTCGGTGGCATAGCCTTTTCCCCAATATTTGGGTATAAAGCGATAACCAACATCGTAATATTTTGTATAACCATTCATGTTGTATTCGGTATTAAGCCGTATACCAGACCAGCCTATAAAATTACCCGAAGCTTTTTCAATAACCGCAAATCGGCCAATGCCACGTTCTTGGTATTGCTTGAGAACACTTTCAATATTTTTTTTAGCGGCTATTTTTGTAGTTATTGGTTTGTTGCCTAAATATCGGTGTACTTCTGGGTTAGCATCGAGCTCAAACATAGCCTCTATATCGGTAATTCTCAGGTCTCTTAATAGGAGTCTTTTGGTTTCTATATGGAATAACATCTGTTATAAATATGATTCAATATACAAATAAATCAGTCATTTACAAACGACTACAAGAGTTTACGGGTGGTTTTAAATCCGCAACACGCAATTATCTTCGCACTATATCACTCCATTGGATTTTTGTGTGTATCTAAAAAATTAATGTAGTTTAAAGCAGGAGGCTGCGCTCTGCTTTCTTGAATGAATTAGATAAGGCGAATAAATTTTGTCTTCCAACGATTGCAATTATTGCCACAATATTTTCATTGATTTTATGGTAAATACGGTCAACTCCACATACGCATCGTCTATATCCTTTTTTATATAATCTACTGAATCAAAAGAAAAAGGTCGTTCGGCAATACTGTCAAAATATTTGTCTGCTTGTTTCATTCCAAATTTTTCAACTCCGTCGTGGTGATTCCGAATTAAGTCATTTTTTGCTTCATTAGTCAGTTTGTATTTAGCCATTTAGCAAGGACTTTGATTGGGCTAGAATACGTTCTTTACCGTCGTTCGTAAATCTGCTATTTTCAGCTTTTTCCAATTTAGCTCTAATCCAGTCAATTCGAACTTGTTGCTTTCGAGCTTGTCTAATTAAATCGTTAATTAACTCACTTTTACTCGAATATTTTTTATTGTCCACTTGAGTTTTTAGCCACTCATCGTTAGGCACTGTAAATGGTATACTTTGCTTGGCCATAATTTAATATGTTGGTGTAAATACACACCAAAACCGCATCTTCTACAAGTGTGATAGTTTGTTTTAGAAAGTTAGAATATTTGACCATTTTAAAACATATATCACTAAAACTGTTCCGGCTGTACTTTAAAATATTGAACTCTGCCAGAAGTAAACTTTGTTTCCCCAAACATTTAACCACTTTTTCCCCAATGATTCTTTAATGAAGCTTTTCATAATTTTATAATGAATAAGATTAATAATCAAGAAAATTGTTGTGGCTGTTACGATTATCAAAATTTTATTCATATCTAAATTTATATTATTTGGTAGAGGTCTTAAATGTTAATAGGCATGGCTACAGGTAGTTGTGGTTGTTTTGTTTTTGTCTTTACTATTGTTAGATATTAGTATTGGACTAATTATGAGCACTAAAAAAGTTTGATTGTTTTTTATTTTTATTAAATTATGATTTATAACATTATATTAAATAGAAACCCTGAAAAGATGATAGCGAGGGTAATAACACTAAAAAATATCGCAATTAATTTTAACGACATCACTTTTTTAAGTAGGGTCGCTTCGGGAATTGATAAACCTACGGTTGCCATCATAAAGGCAATGGCAGTTCCCAGCGGCACCCCTTTCGCAACAAATACTTCGATAATAGGAACAATTCCCGCTGCATTGGCATACATGGGCACGGCAACAATTACTGCGAGCGGAACAGTCCACCACTCTCCACCTCCAAGATATTGCTCAAAAAAGTTTTCTGGAACATAACCGTGCATAGCTGCACCAATAGTAATACCTATAACTACATAAAGAAGAACACCTCTTACAATGTCCCAAGATCCCCGAGTGATTTCGGGTAAGCGTTGGTAGAACGATTGTTTTTCTTCTTCGTATTCAGCTTGTTTCATTTTATTATCAAGAATCTTTTTAACCCAATCAGAGAGTAAAGGTTCAAGCTTGAATTTGCCAAGTAGCCAACCGCCAATTGTACCTAATAAAATACCTGAAACAGCATAAATTAACGTTGCTTTTACACCAAACATCCCAAGAAACATGGCAATAGCAACTTCATTTACTAAAGGAGAAGTTATTAAAAAAGAAAAAGTGACACCTAGTGGGATTCCTCCTTGAACAAAACCAATAAATAAAGGAACTGAAGAGCAGGAACAAAAGGGTGTTAAGGCACCAAATACAGAAGAGAAAAAATATTCTAAACCGTATAGCTTTTTTTTGTTTAGATAATTTTTAAGCCGTTCGATAGGAAAATAGGCATTTACAATTCCCATTAAAAAAACAATGAAAAATAGCAGAATGAGAATTTTGAGTGTATCATACACAAAGAAATTCAGGGCTGTGCCAAATTTAGTTTCCGCTCCAATCTCAAAAATCGAATAAATTAACCAATCGGCAAAATTTTGTAACCAATCAAACATTTTCAATCGTGTTAATCGTTCCTGAAATTGAACAAGACATTTTTACAGTATTGTAAATAGTACCAAATTTTTCAATATTTTTTTTAAGTAAATCTGAATTCAATTTTTTGTCGTTGCTGTAAATTGTTAAATTGTAAACGATATTTCCATTCTAGGTGGGTTTTCAAGACGTGTCGCACTAACTTCAATGGTGGCTTTTGAATAGGCGAATTTCATCATTCCTGAAAATCTTTCAACATTTTTAAGAATGCAGGAAGCGAAAGAACCCAAGAATAATTCAGCTGGATTCGGTAAGGTTTCGGCAGACTTTGAAGTTATGCCAAAATCTATATGCGATTCTTTTATATGAACAACTGCATCTTGATTAGAAATGGATGAAGCCTTGATATGATAATTCACAGTACTTTTTAGTTTAAAAGAGCCAATACTTCATCTTTTGAAGGCACTCTACCTTTAATGGTGATCACATCATCTATTACTAAAGCTGGTGTGGTCATGACGTTAAATTTCATAATCTCCATGATATCTTCAACTTTTTCAATAGATGCATCGATGTTGTTTGCTGAAACCACCTCTTTAACAACACCTGTCATTGATTGGCATTTTGGACAGCCTGTACCTAAAATTTTAATTACTTTGGTCATAATATTTATGTTTGTTTATCGCCAATAGACGATATATTAATAAAAAAATATCAATTAAAAAATTCTTGAAATAACGTTTTCGCAATTTCCCAATTTTCTTGATGGATACAATACTTTATTTTTGGTGGTTTTAATTCTCCTTGAATTAAACCTGCGTTTTTTAATTCTTTTAAATGTTGTGAAACTGTTGATTGAGAAATTGGCAATATTTCAACCAAATCTCCTGTAAAACAACAAGATTGATTTTCAAGATGTTTTAAAATAGCAATACGAGTAGGATGTCCTAAAGCTTTGGCAAATTTTGCTAAAACTTCGGTATCTTCTTTATATTCTATGTGTTCTAAACTTCTTTTCATATTTCTTATCGCAAATTTACGATAAGTTTTTTAATTGAAATATAACTTTTGTCATATTTACTTAATACAACAGAACCAAGTTTAATTTACGTAATATAATAATTGCCGTTTTATTTGGTCACAAACACGAGAAACTCACTCCAAATAAATGAGTCTAAACTTCTTACTTGGGTTGGGAAATCCAAACCTGCAACATATTCGCTACTTCTTTCTGCAAGGTCGTTCTAAACCAAATCCAATCAAGATTAGACCAACCATATATTCAGGATAATCTCGTAAAAATATAATGGCTAAAACAAACATTAAAACAGAACCAATTATCCAATTTAAAATAAGTGAAATAGAAAGGATTTTTGTGTTTCTAAAAACCTACCTATGGCAGCAGAGTATAATTAACCTTTGCCAAAGGTGGATTTATAGTTATAATCAAACCGATTACAAGCGGAAAATTGACTCTTCCGCGATTAAATGGGTTTATACCATTTGTGAAACTTGGATTAAAGTATCCAAGTCGAACACCAAAAGCCATTGCGACAAATATTCAAAACGTTAGTTTTCTGTCAAGACTTAATTTTTTTGAAGACATTTTTTACGCTTTTATTTGTGAGAAAACGTAGAATAATTCATTTGCAATTTGCAGACTTCTTTCATGGTATTTTTCTGCTTGTTGTGGTGTGTTGTCAAATGCTTTTGGGTCTTCAAAAGTAATTGGTATGCGTTTTTCAGCTCCAGGAACAAATGGACAGGCTTCATTTGCTGAATCGCAAGTCATAATTGCTACAAATCCAGATTTTGGGTTGAAATCGTCGTCTAATTTTTTTGAAAATCCTAGTATTGGATGTTCGTTTTCTGCATATTTAATGCTGTAAACAGGATTCTCGGTTTTTGAAATGATTCTTATCTGAAAACCTGAATTTTGCAAAGTTTCTGCAACCATTGGAAAAAGTGCTGTGGCCTCTGTTCCTCCTGAATAACAAAACACATTTTTAATGTTAAAGTAATGTGCCATAGTTTGCGCCCAAACTTGCGATAAATGGCTTCTTCTTGAATTGTGAGTACAAATAAAGTTGATTCTAATTTCTTGATGATTTGAAACTTTAGACTGAATAAAATCTGTTAGCGGTTGTAAAACTGCTTTACGTTCCTCCGAAATTGTTTGAGGATTTAATTCTTTGATTACATTTTTTATTTCTGAAAACAGGGTTGTTTTGGTTGTTATCATACTTAGTTATTTGTTGCGATTAATATGTTCAATTTTTTTAACAATAATAAGAGGCTATTTAAAGCATTTTAAACAAGTCTTGAATACCCTTGAAATAAATGGTGTGTTTTTAAAAATAGCGATTTATCAATTTTAGTTCGATTCCCCAGGTTGTGCAACGTTTATTGGTGTTGTAAATAGTGCTTTTCGTTCACTTACTTAATTTTAGTATTCGAAAGGCTCCTTGAATTACCAAAACAAAAACAATTGTTCCGATAATCAAATCAGGTTTACTCGAACTTAACCAATTCACCAAAAGTCCTGCGATTATTACACCTAAATTAATTATCACATCATTCGAAGTAAATATCATACTCGCTTTTATATGTGCCTCTTCTTTGTGCTTTGATTGTTGTAAAATATAAAGACAAATTCCGTTTGCGATAAGTGCAAAAACCGAAACGATAATCATTGTCGAAAAATCAGGAAGTTTCTCGTCTCCGAAGAATCTTCTTAAAACTTCTACAAATCCAATAATCGCAAGTATTATTTGAAAATATCCAGCAAGTTTGGCAATCCGTTTTTTCTTTATTACTGTTCCGCCAACCGCAAACAAACTAATTCCGTACACAAAACTGTCCGCAAGCATATCTAAACTATCGGCAACAAGTCCCATAGATTTTGAGATAATTCCTGTTGTCATTTCAATAATGAAAAAAGCAAAATTTATTGCAAGTACAGACCAAAGTAGCTTTTTTTGGTTTGCGTTTTCTTTAAATTCCGTTCGGTCGGTTTGTTCCGTTGAGATTTTTTTTCCACCTAAATTCAATTCGATAACGGACTTTTCGATTTGGTCAATTTCTCCGCTGTGAAAAACGGTCAATTTTCGATTCGGAATATCAAAGTCCAAATTCGCAATGCTTGAAATTCCGTCCAATTTCATTCGGATAAGATTTTCCTCTGAAGGACAATCCATTTTGGTAATTTCAAATATTGTTTTATTCACTTGGTTTCTGGGTTTTTCGGCATTACTTACAACGTGTTTGTGTATGATTAGTGGCGTGTTTTAAGCACCTAATTTAGCAAATAAAAACCGAATAGAAAATCCGCGAGGATTTTCGTAAGTAGGCGAGAACCAGCCATTAATTATACACGGTGTTGGCATTTCGTTATTTTTATTCAGTTTATTAATTTTCATCCTTCTTCTTATTCGCTCTAATTGTCAAAACCATTGATATTATAATTAAAACACTCGATAATGTTGACATCCAAAATCCTCGATCAATTTCATCGGTCGTTATAAAATTCCCAATCATTAAAATTGCACTTGCAATAATTACTATTAAAGGTAAATTCTTTTTCATTAATTCAGTTTTTGTTTATGAGCGAATTCGGTCAGCGTCTTATTCCGCAAACTTTTGCAATTCCGATTGAGTGAGCAAATCTGCAACTTGCTAAATTCCGGATTCAATTCGGGTTTTGCTTTTCAATTAATTTTCCGATTCCGCAAACGAGCTAAAAGTCAAATGTTTTGTTTTAAATCACTCTTTTTTATATTTCTTATGTTCTATTTTCTTTTTTTTTAAAATCGCATAAAATTTTCGTGGCGAGATTTTCAAGTCTTTTGTTATTTCGCTTACTTTTTTCTCTCCTTTTTTATATAGCTTTAAATCCTGGTTTACTTTTTTGTCAAAGTAATGTTTTTCTAGTTTCTCAATGATTTGTAATTCAGTCAGATTTGAGTCAGTTGTATATTTTTCAATTTCCGATTTAATGTCTTTTAAATTACTCATAATTGTCATTTTTAACGGTTCTGCTCAATGAATGCCAACGGTCTTGTATATGAAAAGTAGCGGATTTTAAGTACTAACTTTTCGGATTTTAACAGACCTTTAATTTATTCATTTTGTTTCGATTAAGCGATTAAACCGCTATTTTTTATATACGTTGTTGAACTAAACCTAAAGGTAGCTTCACGAGACAGTTACATCACGATTCACTACCTTTAGGATCAAGGTTTAATCTAATACTCAATATTATGAAAAAAAAATGACACTCTCATTGAAAGAGCCATTATTTCCGTTCCAGAGTTTGCAATACTCTACCACAAACTCAAGCGCTCCGTTGAGCTCGCTGGTAAAAGCCAGAGCACACTTACCAACTATGCTCGCTGTCTGGCGCACATCGCACTCCATTTTAACTGTAGTCCACTTGAGCTCGATGAGGAACAGATCTTAGATTATCTACACGTTTTAAAGTCACAACATAAGACCCCCTCAGATAGTTTTTTCAAGCACACTGTTTATGGGCTTCGCTATGCTTATCGCATCTTTGGGATGAAAGAAATGCGGGTCATACTTCCTTCTATTGAACGCCCCAAGAAGCTCCCCGTGGTATTAAACCAAAGGGAGGTAAAAAAACTGCTTCGCACTCCAAGACTGCTCAAGCACCGATTGGTACTTGCCATGCTCTATGGCTGTGGGCTCCGCAATTTTGAACTTCGCAACCTACAACGCAGGGATCTAGATTTTGACAGGAAGTTGCTGCACGTGCGCCAGGGCAAGGGGCGCAAGGATCGCTATGTTCCCTTATCCGAGATACAGATCCGTGGCCTTAAGAAGTACCTACAGGCAGAGAATCCGGTCACTTGGTGCTTTACGGCAATGATAGAACAGGCAGTCCGGCGCAGCTTTCCTCGCAAGGGATACAGTGGATCGTGCGTGAGGCCCGCAAGCAAAGCGGTATTACAAAGGAGATTACCGCCCATATCCTGCGCCATAGCTATGCCACCCATCTTTTGGAAATGGGTCTGGACATTATGAGCGTGAAGGACCTCTTGGGACACGCAGATATTCAGACCACTCTTATCTACCTCCATGTGGCACAATCAGGTAGGCAAAAGCCGTTCAGTCCGCTGGATAGGCTTTATGGTCAATAGGGATGTGCTGTCCCGATCATGAAGTAGCGCACGTATTGGAGCGCAACAGGGAGCACCTTGCCAATCATTGTGCCAACAGTTGGCAAGTCCGCACCCTGCATGCCCTGCGCAAGTGCCGCACCGCGGCCCTTGGCGGCCACATTGATTGTTGTAATAATCCTGCCTGTTATAAGCTCCATCTTAGCTACAACAGTTGCCGTAACCGTCATTGCCCCAAGTGCCAGGGACACAAGAAGGAAGCATGGATCCAGGCAAGGGAGGCAGATTTATTAAAGGTTTCTTACTTCCACGTGGTCTTTACCCTGCCCTGTGAGCTGAACAGGTTATCTCTGTACGAGCCAAAATTGGTGTACAACCTTTTGTTCACAACGGCCTGGGGCATCGTTAAGGATTTTGGCGCTAATCCCAAGTTCTTGGGTGGCAGGATGGGAATGGTCGCTATACTGCACACTTGGGGGCAGAACCTCTCGTTGCACCCACACCTGCACTGCATTGTCCCGGGAGGTGGGATTACCAAGACTGGCAAATGGAAGAACACCAAGAGCAAGGGAAAGTACCTGTTTCCGGTAAAGGCGATGAGCATAGTTTTTAGGGCTCGGTTTGTTGCTGGGCTGCGCAAAGAGCTTGGAAAATCACAACCCGCTTCATTTTACGAAAGCCTGTTCAAAACCAGTGGGTGGTCTATTGCAAACGCCCATTCTTTGGGCCTTCACAGGTAGTGGAATATCTAGGGCGCTATACCCATAAAATTGCGATAAGCAACCATCGTTTAAAAAGTCTTGAAAGTGGAAACGTACGGTTTATGGTAAAGGATTATCGCCAAGGGGGTAAGAAGTCGGTACTTGCACTATCCGATGCCGAGTTCATCAGGCGTTTTTCATTGCATATCCTGCCCAAAGGGTTTACCCGCATCCGGCACTATGGTATCTTGAGCAGCTATTATAAAAGAACCATAATCCCAGAACTACAAAAAGATCTGGGTAGGCCAGAACTAGCGGAAAAAGTACTTTAAAGCACCGCAAGTGTCCCAGCTGTAAAAAAGGAAACCTGGTTACCATTGCAACCTTCCCCGCTCGTGGACCACCGAATGGTTGGCGCGAACAGATCGAGAAACACCTAAACAGACCAATATGAAAAAAACGCAAAACCGACGTAACGGGACTGCTATGGCCAAAACTGAAGAAAACACATCAAAGCAGTAATGAACAAGGAAAAATAAGTCCTAAATCTGCCATGTTCTTTTAATATTCCAAAGAAAGGGAGGCCAAAAACTCCCAAAACAGAAAAAACCAACTCCTAAAAATCCAATCCAAAACAGACCATTCCCCATAAGGGCGAACCGACAAACACCGGTTCAGTCAACACGGCATTCATGTTGGGTCGTACCGACCACACGAATGCTTAGTTATTGCCACCAGTTTTTATATTCAGTCGTTTTCTTTTGGGTTAATTTCAAAAATTGATAGTTGAATAAAACTCCCAAAGCTCCGAACACATAAAAATACCATTGAGGTCTCACTAATTCTGGAAATATTTCAGGCCATTGCCAAGTCGCACCAAAAATAATTCGGTAATCCCAAGCAATTGACGTACACGCAAAATAGTAAAAAACAAGATAGAATATTATAATACCTATCCTGTATAGATACTTGCGAAATAATTTAGGTGAAAGCCATAGAAATAAAAAAGTTAAAATAATAGATAGAACACTAAAAATTAAAATTCCATCACGATAAATTCCAAAGAAATCATTAGTTTCAACATCTAATATTCTAAATGCTTTTTCAAAGGAAAATATCGGTAAAAAGTAAGTTCCCCAAAACAAAACTCCTATGAAAAGTTTATAGAGTAATTTCATTTCATATATGTTTTTTCCCAACTACAACATTCTTTTGTCAGTTGATAAGTTAAACGTTCTAATCTAAAATAGGCTTTCATACCGCCAACTCTTTCGTGAAAATCAAAACTACCATACTTATTAGGACGCATTCTAATAAAAATATCTTTCCAATTCGTTTGATTATAATCGTGTTGTTGATATTCAAATACTTGAAATCTGAACATACAATATGGCATTTCTCTGTACCAACCTATATGGATTGGAACGAACCATATAATAGCTAAAGCAAGAATTAAAATTGAAGATAGTAATCTTTTAATATTTTTTCTTACTCTATTCATTTGTTCAAATTGGTGGCAACGGTCTAGTATAAGAATAGTAGCGGATTTGTAGCACTACGTTTCGGATTAAACACAGACCTTAAATATAAAAAAAACGGTTTCGATTAAGCACCGAAACCGCTATTATTTTTATACATTGTTGGCGGTAGTTTTTATTCCGCACTTTGAATTGGTGTACAAATCTCAATTATAAATCCGTTCAAATCACGCAGGTAACCAACTTTTTGTCTCCAAGGTTTTGTTACCGTTTCTTCCAATAGTTCAGCTCCGCTTTTAATTGCACTTTCCATTACTTTCTCAACTTCTGAGGTCGTAAATGCTAATTCGATTCCAAATGGTTTTTCACTTAATTTACTCTCTGAAAATCCTTTTTTAAAGTTAGAATTACCAAGTTCAATATTCGCAAATGCGATTGTAGTAGTTCCCGAAATTAGTTCTCCGTAATCGTTTTCCGGTGTCAAGAATTTTTGCTCAAATCCAAATGCTTTTTTGTAAAACTCTATTGTTTTTGGTACGTCTGGAACGTAGAGAATTGTGTATGCGTACTGAATGTCCATTTCTAATGTTTTAGATTGTTGATGTTTAACAATACTTTTTTCTGTGCTGTTATCTTTGTTTTTGCAAGAAATTAGTAAGACTAAACTAATTGATAATAGCCAAAATTTCATATCGTTGATTTTCTCACAAAGTTACTCGACCAACAAAACAATGCTTTGTAAAAAAACGACATTATCTAAAAAAGCTGGGATTTTCCCCTGAAATACGTTTAAATTCATAGGTCATATGGGAATGGTCAAAAAATCCCATATCGAAGGCTATTTCCAAAAGGCTTGTTTTGGTGAAAGTTGCTATTGAATTCTTTGTATTGTTGAAACGTACAATGTTTGAAAATTCCTTGACTGTCACACCAATATAACTTTTGAAACGCCTTTCCAATTGCCTTAAACTTATATGATGCAATTTTGCTAAATCTCCAACATTTACAATTCCCTGTAAAGTCCTTATTTTTTCTGCAACTGTTAAAATGATTTGGTCTTGACTTTCAACGTCTTGTTTAAATGATGTTGCTACAAAGTTTTCGAGAAAGGATATCTTATCCGTTAGCTTTTCTATGTCAGTTAGTTGGTTTAATACTTTCAGGTTTTGCGTTGGAAATATTTCTGCTAATTCAAGGCGTAAGTTTTTAGTTTGGTAAAGAGGTATTTTAGATAGAAAACCAAACTTTTCGGATTTAAAACGAACTCCAATTAAATCCGATTCGGTCGCTAATTCTCGATATTGGTAATTTGTCATAATTCCCGAGAGAAATCCCTTATTTTGGTTAAGGTCAAAAATCAAATCCACACAAGTATCAGGAAGTACCTTGAAATTCTCACTTGATTTATTATTCGAGAAAGCCCAAAATGAGTCGATTAAATTATCAATTCCTTTTGATGGTTTTATTTCTTGGTACATTGTTTTTTTAAATTACCGCCAACGGTCTTGTGTATGAAACGTAGCGTATAAATAGACGCTAACTTTTCGGATTTAGCACGAGCCGAATTTTTTATTTTTATGTTTAATTTTCTTTTATAAATATAACCAAATAAAAAATTTGGCGTACTTTGTAAATATACAAAAACCTCTCGGAAAGCTTATAATAGCTATGTTTTATACACGTTGTTGTAAGTAGTGCTTTTTACGTTCAGCTTGGTTTTCCGATGTTTGTTATTTAGTTCAAATGTGAGCGTTGGCAAGACATACTCTTTTGCAATTTTTGGTGTAGTGTTGGCTTTAGCGAATTGCAAATGTGTATGGCTTTAAGCGTTGGCTATTCCGCAATATCAATTATTTCATTCTGTTTATATAAATTTGGTAAAAAACCAGACTTTATTCTAAACTGACTTCGTTTCTTAATTTTAGGTTTGGTAGAAATATTTTCCAATTTAATTCCTGGGTCGTAATAAATATTCCCAAGAGCCATTTGCGAAAGAAATAGTTGGAAATCAGTTCCTGTTCCTAAAATTATTTCATTTCCATATCTGTACTTTCTTTCAGGTTTAATTTCTGATAATGAAGGTACATAACAAGCTTGATTATGTTTTCTGTTCCAATGTGTTAGCATTGAGGAAAAACTCCAAGAAGCTGTTTCATTCTCTTTTTCGTCCAGTAATGCAATTCTACCATTCGTATTGCGTATTTTTCCGCTTTCAACGTCAAATCCGATTAATTGCATTGTTAAATCTGTTAGATGATTTTTTTCTCCAACTTTGTGAACTCCACCAAAATTCAATCTATCTGGTCTTCCTCTTTTGTCTTCGTAACCATAAGTTCTGACAAAATATTCTGTTCCTTCGGTTTTGTATAATCCGTCCGTTGGTTCAGGTGTCATTAGAGTTATTGCTTTGGATTTGGTTCTATTGAAATTAGCAACTCCGAACTGTTTGACTTCCCAACCCATAAAATCAGGTTCGGAATATCCATTTGGCGTAACTCCTAATTCTGCTTCCAAAGTATAACCTCCACAATTTGGTGCTCGACAATCCATTATGTTTCCATTGCTGTCTAACCTTTTTGAGTTAATCCAACCTAATTCGTGAATACGTTTTAATTCGCTCAATAAAACTGCTCGATTGTTTTTAGCTTTCGGTAAATCTATAACAGAGAAAACTCCGTGAACAGAATCAAATTCAGTTTGATTAAATTCATTTGTGATTTCTGAATCAGGCGAAGTTACATAGCCTAAAATTGTTCCGTTTTGTGCAACAGAAAAGAAAAGTAGACGACCAGCTAATCTTTGTGTCATTAATTCCGAAGGTGCTTTTTGACACCTTGCAAGAAATCCAGAAAATCTAACTTCAGGATATTTTGGATAGAGGATAAGCTGTGCTTTTGGTGCTGGAAAAACTGAACCTTCGTCATCAATCCAAGAAAAGTTGATTTTAGCTTTAAATCTTTCTTTATTCCAATCTCCAGCTTCTTCGGTAACTATTTCCGAAAGTGGTAATATGTTTAAAATTTCGAAACTGCCACCAAAATAAACTTGATTTTTAGAGTTGTCATTTGGTGCGAGAGTTTTTACATAAATCTTCTTACATCCATTATTTATGAACAGCGATTTTAGATTGGTTAGATTCATTAATTTTTGAAAGTTCTTTTACAATATTTTTTGCAACTGCTTGTATTAAAGGTGTTACAACAGAATTGCCAAATTGTTTATATGCTTGATTATTTGAGACAGGAATTATAAATTTATCTGGAAATCCTTGAAGTCTCGCACATTCTCTTGGTGTTAATCTTCTTGGGTTTTTTCCTTTTTGTGGAATTAAAACCTCTGAACCATCTTTATAATATCTTGCACTAATTGTTCTTGAAATACCATTTAAGTCAGTCAATCCAAAACCAAAACCATTTCCTTTAGCTTTATGTTTTCGTGCGTGTTCTTGTAGATAATTCCAGAGTTTATCAGACAAAGTATATTTGTCGTCAACTTTAGGTTCAAGAATATCTTTGAAAACAAAGTTTGATTCTTGTGGGTCTGGAAACTCAAACGTTTCTTTACTTTTAAAAACTGTCTTTTTGAATCCTACAATTATAATTCGTTCACGATTTTGAGGAACATAGTGTTTGCCATTTAGAATCTTGAAATGAACGTTGTAGCCTAATTTTTCTAAAGTACTAATTATGACTTTAAATGTTTTCTTTTTGTCGTGAGACACGAGATTTTTTACATTTTCAAGCATAAAAGCCTTTGGCTTTTTATGTTTTATTATTCTTGCGATGTCAAAAAATAAAGTTCCTTGAGTTTCATCCAAAAAACCGTGTTTTCTTCCCAACGAGTTTTTCTTCGAAACTCCTGCGATTGAAAATGGTTGACAAGGAAAACCACCTAACAGAATATCGTGGTCAGGAATATCCTTTTCTGAAATTTGAGTTATGTCTCCAAAAGGTACTTCTCCAAAATTAGCTTCGTAGGTTTTTTTTGCATAAGTGTCCCATTCACTTGTGAATACACACTTTCCGCCATTATTTTGATAAGCCAATCTTATTCCTCCAATTCCAGCAAAAAGGTCAATAAACTTGAATGTTGGGTTTTCTGTTGGTGGAAATGGAATATCCCATTTTATCGGTAAATAATATTGAAAGTTTGGTTCTTCTGCTATATTCAGTTCCTCGTGCAGTTCGTTCAAATATTCAGTTGCAGATGGTCTAAAATATTTAGAAACACCATTTTTGTGATTTTGAAAATAGTGTGTCAAATGTGCCAAGTCGTTAGTAGTTTTCTTATCTACAACGATTTGAAGTTTCTCTTTTATGTCTGAATATTTTTTGCCCATAACTAATCTGTAAAGTAACGAAAATTTAGGATAAATTCCATTTTTCATTTTTCAATTTTTTAACAATCTTATGAACGTGTGTAAGCATTGGAAAAAGGCAAGCTCTTTTTATTTTTTGAGGCACGAAAAAAATGAAATGTGCTTGACTATGCGGTTGGCTTTTTTAGTTCAAATGTTCAATTTCAGCTCGATTTCCGCATTACTTACAACGTTGTTGTATAAGATTAGTTGCGTGTTTTAAGCAATAAAGTTAGCAAATAAATCACAGATAGAAAGTCCGCTAGGACTTTCGTAAATAGGCTAAAACCAGCAATTAATTTTATACGGTGTTGGCGTTAGTTATTTCCAATCAACATTTAAATTTGTTAATTCTATTGTTCCATATTCATAAGAACCACCATCATCAGCTTTAAACCCTACTTTTATAGTTGAAAAACTCATTTTTGATTTGTCTGACAAGACTTGTTTAAATATTATTTTACCTTTTACTGGTACATTTGTTGGTATTTTATTACAAGCAAAGTTTCCAAATCCACTTGTTTTATTAATAGCTCCGACTTCAACTCCTTTTGCTAAGTACTCATTACCCTCAAAGTCATATAATTTAGCATCATTTTTCCCATAATTAAAACATACTTTTTGATGAACAATTTTGTGTTTTAAAAGTAATTCAATTTCAACTGTTTGATTATTTTTATTTCCAATAACTGATAATAGTTTTATTTCAAAATTAGGGGAAAAACTTTTCACATAAGTATCTTGTTCTTTAGTTTCAATTTCTACAGATGAAATGTAGTTTGGATTTTTTGAATTTAATTCGCCAAGACTTAAAGCAATATTAATCGGAATTGCTAAATATATTTCGGTCGTGTATGGAACTATTGCGTATTGCGTAACTATGCCATCTTTCGATTTTAAAATTTTGAAAAACTTGATTCTTGCGTCTTGCTTATTTCTTAATTCTTTAGGGCTTAAATTAAATTCTGTAGATTTTATGTTCTCACCTGCTAATGTTCCTGTAACATCACTTACATTATCTAAGAATGTTTTTCTTTTAAATGAAGTTATCGCAGCATATTTATCTCCTTTCATAGGTTGTCCAAAAGTAATAATATCTCCAACTTTGTAAGTCACACTATCTATAGCTGTAAAATCTGCTTTGCTTCTTTTTCCAGGAAATTGGGCGTTTACTAAATTGATGCTCAATAAAAAAATCAAGATTAAAGTAATAGAGTATTTTGTTTTCATTTTATATTTTTTAATACGTTAAGGTTTTCTTAATTCAAATTTCGTGCCGTTCTCATTTTAATTAACGCCAACTCTACAGGTATAACCGTAGTTGCGTGAAATTAAAAACAAAATTAGATATGAACACAGACAAAATAGTAGATAACAAAGTAACAATAATGACTGATTTAAGCGGTAAAAAATCAAAAGTATTACTGCTTAAAAACGAAACTGAAATAGAAGCCTTTAAAGAGCAATTACGGTTATACAGTGTTGTTGTGCCGAAGGGTACGTTGTGCGATGTATGCGGTAGTGAAAATACAATTACTGTATCTCATAAAGGCGAGAATTGCGGTTGGTGTAACCCACTTTAAGCACAATGCACTACAACTAGTTATATAACAACGAAAATAAACTTTAAAACCTTAAATTCACAGGATAACACAACTTTTTAGTTGTCTTTATCGAAGTAATTTAAAATTTCTTACTGCTACATCTAATGGGTTTTCTATTTCTAGTAAGTCCGATTTGCGTACATGCGTATAAATCATCGTTGTTTCTGGTCGGGAATGGCCTAATAAGCTTTGTATGTAACGAATATCTACACCGTTTTCTAATAAATGCGTCGCATAGCTATGCCGTAAGGTATGTGGTGTTACTTTTTTTATAATACCAGCTGTTTTACAACTTCGCTTTAAAAATTGCCTCACAGATTGCGGACTGTATGGTTTCCCATTCGTGCCTTCAATAAAATAATACTTCGGTTGGTAGGTGTTTAAATAATTTTTGAGTAACGGCAAAAAACTTTTTGCAAAACCAACATATCTATCTTTTCTACCCTTACTATTTTGAATATGAATTTGCCGTCTCTCAATATCAATATCAGAAACGGTTAAATGCATAGCTTCACTTATTCGTAATCCGCAAGAATACAGCATCACAATAATAGCTCTATGTTTTAAATTTTTTGTTGCTGCAATGAGATCAATAACTTCTTTCTGACTTAAAACAACGGGTAACTTTAATGATTTATAAGGTCTTACCAGTTCTAAACCTTCAATTTGTGTACAAGGCTCAAACAATATAAACGCTTTTAAGGCACTTATAAATTGACGTTGCGAACTTATACTATAGCCACGTTTTATAAATACAGACTCAATAAACACTTCTACATCCCTGTTGTTTAATGTATCAACTGGCTTTTCAGAATAAAACTCTACAAAATCTGCCATAAAAAACACATATATATTTATGGTGCTTTTACTGTAGCGTTTGCCACGTAAATACTTGTAAAAATTATTGAGTAAAGTTTTTTGCGAATCATTTAATTGTCGTTCTACTTTAGTCGAAGTGTTCTTGACTTTGGCCATATTATTAGCAGACAAACCAGTTTCGTCCACAAAGGCATGGTTCTGATACTTTTGTTTAATAAGTTGAATATTTTCTTCTGAAAACGAAACATACCATGTCTTATGGGTATCACTCCATCGACATGACGGGAACGATTTGGCAATCAGTTTTAAAGTTCTATTATAGTCATATTTAATACCAATTTGATACTGCTTTTGATATTGGAATTTAATAAGTTGAACTCGAGGAAGCATATTTATAAAAAAACGAACAGAAATATAGAGATTAAAAACCACAAATCAAAATGCTAATGTTGTACCGTCTCCTCTTTAATCTGTCTTCCTTCGAGCCTGCCATCTTCACATGCTAACATACCTTAAACTCTAGTTGTTAGTGCAGCAGAGACTTCATTAATATTGTTGCCTTTATTTGATGTCTTTCATTTGCAAACGACTACAAACGACTACAAGCATTTACAAACGATATTAAATAGGTAACAACCGATTAACGTTTGCATGCCGTCGCATATTTGCCCTGTCGAACCATAAGAACTCGATAGTATTAACTGTTTAACAATAAAATTTAGAAATTATGAGCACACTTAGAAACAAAGTACAGTTGATTGGTAACTTAGGAAACGATCCAGAAATCATCAATCTTGAATCGGGAAAAACCTTAGCAAAATTTAATTTGGCTACCAACGAAAGTTATACCAATAATAAAGGGGAGAAAATTACTGATACCCAATGGCATAACATCGTGGTTTGGGGAAAAACAGCCGAAATTGTTGAAAAATACGTCACCAAAGGCAAAGAAATTGCTATTGAAGGCAAATTAACGTCACGCAGCTACGACGATAAAGAGGGAAATAAACGCTACATCACAGAAGTGGTTTGTAGTGAGCTATTATTACTAGGAAAATAACCTATTAATTTTCCCATATAAAGCGCCTACGTACATAAGGCGCTTTGTGTTTAATCTTAAAATTCCCCGATGGCCAAGCCTTCGGGGTTTCTGCTTTTATCTTCTCTTTATATAAATTAAACCAATTTAACCATATAAAGTCGTAATAAATAGCTTCTTTTTTGCTTGCTTTTCATCAAAAATAATTACCGTAATGATGCTATGCTATTTATTTTTTATTTCAATTAATTAAAAAATAATTCAATTTATTTACAAGATGTTACAAAGTTAAATTGGTATAACGTGCAAACTTCATCATAAAGAAGATGTGCGTTTTGTGTTTTTATTTTGAAATTTTTGTCATGTACAAAGCTAGTTCTGTTATATTTCCCATTTTATACCAATACCAGCATATTGATGACGGTACCCTCTAAAAGAACGCGCTGCTACACTGGTATAATTTGTTTGGCGAATGCGGCTATACACTGTTGTTGTTAAAAAAAAGTGATCGCTTAGCGCATGTTCGGCGTTTAATACAAAATCGGCATAGTTATATTGTATTTTTTCATTAATAAGACCAGTGTTATCTCTAGCTTCTATTTCGTTATAGTTTCTGGTTATGTATTTAAAAGCCGATCTTATTTTCGTGTTTTTATTAGTAAATCTTAGCGCTAATTCTGGTCCATATTGCTTAAAACCAGAGCGTTTATCTTGGTCTGTTCGCACGTAATACATAAAACTAGGCTTTAGTTCCAATTGCTTACCAATAGGATAGGTGTAAAAAGCGGTTGTTTTTACATAACCCCAATTACGCTCGCCCTCAGGTATCACATCTGATGCATTAAAGGTTTTGTACTTTCGTTTTTTTACAAATCCGGTTAGCCCATATTTATGTGTAAGGCTATTTACCCTAAAAGCTTGCTCGGTTTTAAACTGTACACCCATTTCCTTAAATTCTAAATCTCGAATTCCGAAGGCATCAAAATTTCTAAAATTATATAAGGCCATAATGGTAGTTTTATTGTTTTTTAGAAGGCCGAATCGCATTCCTGCTTTTGCCCCGTAATTGGTATATCCCAAAGGGTTAATTAAAACGTCTTGGGCGCCATCAAGACCTTCGCGATTCATCCGTTTAAAAGATATTTCGGCTAATAATCTGGTATTTCGGTTAAATCTGTAATCGTATTTTCCATGGGTTAAAAAACTCCAATAGCTATCGTCTGTATTCTCATAAAAGACAATAGCCTCGGGTTGCGCAGAAAATCGAAATCTGTGTTTCCCCCATCTTTTCCTGTAGTCGTAATCTAATTTAAGATATTGATATAGGCTGCTTGCAATCAAATCGTCTGCTGTAAAGATTTCTCCATTTTGGTGCACTTCATTCGGACTTTTAAAATAATTGTATTCATAACCGGTTTGAGTTTCTGCCTCAAAACTGTGCTTAACTTGCGCTGTGATTACTACCGAAAATAAAAGTGCTAAGAGTGTGATTTTTGTTTTTTTCATTTTTTAAATTTTAAGGGATCTTGTGTTTTCAACAGATTTTCAAACGTGTGACGAGAAATCTTATAATGATGCGACTCCAGTTTTTTTATACATTTTAACGGCAAAGCATGCCCTTAAAAGCAGTTATGCTTCTGTGAAAACAATGGACTTTCGAGTTTATAGGTCTATATGACTTCTAAGTACATGACAAATAATAATTTTGAGTGCTAACAGCTATGCATTCTCACGATAATAAAGAGATTTTAGAAACTGTTAGGTTCGCTAACATGTAAAACACAAAGTGTTAATAACAAAGTGTTAATGTGCGCTCACCAAGTATTTGTTATGTACTTAAATATGTTTTAATTAAATAAAGCTGAGTGGTTTTGGGTTCCAAAATTATCTTCAATCGCTTTTTGCAATCCATATTGATTAACCAATTGAATGCCTAATCCTGAACGTACGTTAACTTCCATGATTTGAGGGCCTTTCTGGCGGTCTATCACAATATCAATCCCTAGAAAATTTAAAGGAAATGCTTTTGAAGTGGCTACCACCAAATCCATAATCTCTTTCCAATAAGGAATGGTTTTGCCAAAAACTACAGTCGGGTTATCGGGGTGGTGGTGCGCATAACGCTTGCCATCAAACACTTGTGTTAATGTTCCTTTGCCCATATCAACACCAATGCCTACACCGTTTTGATGAAGATTGGCCTTGCCATCAGACTTTGAGGTTGGCATTCGAAGCATAGCCATAAGCGGCTTGTTTTTTAGGGTGATGATTCTAAAATCTGGCACCCCATCGCCATAAATTTCAGCGAAAAATGGGTGCGGGACAATACACTCTTCAATTAAGCAAGTATCTGTAGTACTCATAGAATACATGCCCGAAATAATGCTTGTAATATGTCTAAATATGTCGTCTTCAGATATCTTTTCGCCACTACTAACCCAATGGCCATCTTCATCTTTTTTAAGAATTTTTATACCGTCTCCGCCAAATCCGTTGGATGGTTTTATAGCAAGGGCTTGGTAATTTTTACATTTTTCCCACATGGTTTTCATGTCTCTTATGCTTTCTATTACGGCATAGGTTTCTGCACAAGATATTGCATTATCGTGTAAAATCTCTTTGCTCCTTACCTTATCATCTGCTAAATGATAATCTTCACGGTTGTTATGCGCATAGATTAGTTCTAAGTTTCGTTTGTTAAGGCCTATCACGCCTTTAGGGTTTCTTATTTTTAATAATCGTTGTAACATGATTAAACAGTTTTTGTAGTTAATAAAGGTTTAAATCGAAATAATTCTGTAAGGCGCAAGCCAATGTATCTTCCCAATAGCATGGCTATTACAACAACTATCAATAAAAACTCAGGGAAAAGTATAAGGCACGACGTTAACCATTCGCTAGACAGTAGAAAATAGCAAAAGCTTACTGCAATAAGGGTTTGAAATAAAGTGCTGGTTGCTTTTTGAAAACCATCTTCAACAATTAATGTTGAAAAGCGCTCTGCAGAAATGGTTAAGATAATTGTAGGGAATAAGGTTAGGGATGTTAACCACATCGTGTCGGTTTTCATGCCTATGTAGGTGCCCAATACCATTATCAACACCATCAAACTCAGTGAAATAACCAACTTTGGTGTGTGTAATAAACCTAATTTGTTAAATGGTCTTGCTATAATCCCTACAAATAATATTAGAAATATAAATAAAAGCATACCTATAATAAAACCGGTTTCCAATAAAGAGAATGCTATAAGTACAGGCAGAAAGACGCCAAAAGTTTTTAAGCCAATCACGTTTCTTAAAAAGGCAACTAACAACCCGCCAACAGGAAGCATGAGTAAAAGCAGTATGGCATCTTTAGAAATAATTTGGTTTTCCAATAGGCCCAAAAGCGAACGTGGTATAATTTCGCTCAAAGAACTTTCGTTGGCTTTTAAGAAGTGAATGTTGTTTCTTTCTTCGATTTCATAAGTATAATCGAACTCAATATTTGCTGTACGGGTAATTAAAAACTCATCACCTTCATACAGTTCTAAATAATTTGCCGGTAAAAACCCAAAATGATGGTTTAAGGCATCAAAAGGCACCCATGTCCCATCAATGTTTATTTCAGTCCAAACATGAGACGTTCGCTTATTGCTTTTCTCGAGGATAATCCCTCCTTTTATACGTGCTGGATAGCCTAAGTTTCTTGCTAAAGCAGTTAATAAACGGCTTTTACCATTACAAGAGGCGCGATTTTGGTGTATTGTTGTTACCGCATCGGTAAGTGTAATAATGGGTGCTGCAGGGATTTCATACACATAATTAAAAATAGCCCTTATTTTTTGTTTATCTGTTTTTAAATTAGCTGTTAATCGGGTTGCGACACTATCGATTATGGAGTCGTTAACTTGAATATATTCACTGGGCTTTAATTGGTGGTTATATAAGGCTGAAGGACGCTTAAAATTATCGGGAAGGTCTAATGTTTTTGATTTACCCTCGAAGATAAATTGGTAGCTAATGTTTTCATAATGGTCTGCTTTGTTGCTCGTCCAAACCCCAAGCAAATTATTATCTCGATTTGTTTTTTGAAATTGCAAACCGTTGCTAGTCTCAATGGTTTCGGCACTAATTCTCTGGCGATTATTATTCTGGGGTAAAAAAGTCTTTACTTTTGTTTTTCCTTCATGGGTTTTAAAGAAATATAGGTAATTAACTTTATAAACTTTTTGAGCATAAAAATCATCGAAATGATCGTTTATGGTCTCGAACTTAAAAGCCATTGATAGTATTGCTATAACCAATAATATTGTAATTGTGATTCTAAAATAGTTGCGTGAATTCATATTAAATACGTTTTGGTACTTTATGGATAGAACAAGCCAAATCATATTTCACCCACCCCCGTCGTTGAAAGAATTATTTAAAAGCCCTACAGTAAAACCTTTAAAACGAGGCGTAGATTGCTATTGAAGAATAACACAATTTTTTTAAATTTATTGATTTGAGCGTCTTATAAAACTTAAAAACCAAGAGTTGCATAATAACATTTAAACAAAAATACAACAGCGTGGTTTAGAGGTAAACCACTTAATAATTATAGTTTTTGCGTTTGATTTAGACGTATCATTACTGAAGTAGTTGTAATGTATCGGTCTTATTAAAAATACAATCATAAAAACAGCATCAGAAATGGAAGGACTAATTCTTGTTTTCTGATGCCGAAGATTTATAAATAAAGAACCAGTTATTGCGCACTCCAGCCACCATCTAAAACAAAAGAAGATCCTGTTATGGTAGTAGCGCTATCTTTTGCTAATAATACGGCCATATCTGCAATAGCGTCTAATGGCACAAATTGTTTTACCGCTTGTTTTTTGAGCATTACTTTTTCTATCACCTCGTCTTCAGTCATATTATGTGCTTTGGCCTGGTCTTTTATTTGGCCTTCTACCAAAGGGGTTTTAACATAACCTGGGCAAATCGCATTGCAGGTAATATTAAAAGCTGCGCCTTCCAGAGCTAGCACTTTCGTCATACCAATAACACCGTGTTTTGCGGTGACGTAAGCCGATTTAAATTCGGATGCTCTTAATCCATGCACAGATGACACATTGATAATCCTTCCAAAATTCTGCTTTTTCATCTGGTTCCAAGCCGCTTTTGAAGCGTAGAAAACGGCATTCATGTTTATGGCGATAATATTTTCGTATTTATTATTTGGAAATGCTTCAATGGGCGATACGTATTGTATTCCTGCATTATTTATTAAAACGTGTAAGGCTCCAAAGCTTGTAATGGTCTGCTTAATTAAATCTTCAATCGCTTCAGATTTCAATAAATTAGCACTAGAAAAAGCGACTTTCACATCATACTTTTCACCGACTTGTTTTGCTATGTGTGCTCCATCTTTTTCTAAACCATGAAACATTATATTATAGCCTGCTTTAGCAAAACGTTTTGCGATTCCTAAGCCAATACCACTGGTGCTTCCTGTTATTAAAACGCTTTTATTCATGTTTTAAAAATTTATTAAGTTCAAAATTAAAAGCATCTGGTTGGTCTATAACCACGCCATGTCTTGAGTTTTTTATAACAACCAATGTAGCTTGTTGTAGTCTGTTTACATAGTCTTCTTTAAAAGCCACTGGTGTATAATCCATATCTGAAGCCACAACCAAGGTTCTTGCTGTGATATCATGTATTTTTTCGCCCAAGCCCCAATGCATTAAAGTGAAAAAAGATTGGTAATAGGCCTTATAATCGTTGTTTTTACAGCGTGCTTCAAATTCGTTTCTTAAATCCTTTTGATGGTCTTCTGGAAACATATTAAAAGCGATCTCTTTGGCCAAGGGGGCTAGACCTTTAGTTTCTAAAAATTCAATTCTATTGTTTAAAAGGTCTTCACCTATTTTGCCCATATTATTAAAATCTGGACCACTATTTACAATTACCAAATTATCTACATATTCAGGATAACTTACAGCCATTTGGAAAGCTACGGCACCGCCCATTGAAAAACCAATAACCGTGGCTTTTTTAATATCTAGATGATCTAAAAACTGTTTTACATCTTCTGTCATTAGTTCTACACCATAAGCGTCTTTTGGCTTTGTAGAATCGCCATGACCTCTTAAATCTAATGTAATTACGCGATGTGTTTTAGAAAAGAACGGGACTTGAGCGTCCCAATCTTTTTTGGTGGACCCTAAACCATGAAGGAATACAAGTACGTTTCCTTTGCCGTGGTCTTCATAGTCAAGTGTTATGCCCTTATTTACTTGTATTTTTAACATACCAAAGATGCTTTCTAACAATATTGTTTATTTGTTTTCAAAAAAATTGATATTGTATTTTAACTCTAAAGAAATTAAGGTTTCTATAACTGGCGAGGCCACAAACTCTCTAATTTCGGCATTAAATAAATTGGTAATGCTAAGGCCTAAGGATAAGTTGTCATTAAAGTTATAGCCCGCATTGGCATCGACCGTGAAACCGCCAAGTTGACCGTAATTCCAAGTTCTGCCATTTTGAGCATTTTCAACAATTTCATTAACCCCATCGCCATCTAAATCTTGTGTTTTGGCTGCCACGTTTATACCGGAGAAGAAATCGTATTTCTGAACATATCTTCCGTAAATAGCACTGTAAAACTTCCCTTTGTTGTAGTGAAAACCTAAACTAAATTTATGGTTTGGGGTGTTAATGGGTAATTCGCTTTCTAGAACTTGACCATCTAAATTTCCATCGTTTGCAAGATCATTTTTATCTAAATCACGATCAAAATACGAGTAGTTAACAGTGGCTCTAAAGCTATCAGAAAAATAATAGTTTAAGCCCAAATCAAAACCATAAGTATCTACGCTACCAAAGTTTAAATACGTTAACACAAATGCTCCAGTAGAACCTGGAATTACATCTGCTAAAGCTTGGTCGCCTATCTGGGTTACAAAATTGCCGTTGGCTGCATCGGCAATATTTACTAAGGGACTAATAAAATTATCAGATTGGTTATAATACGCATTGGTGTCGATAAATAATTTATCAGATAACTGGCCTTTAAATCCTATTTCGTAAGAGTTAATGGTTTCTACATCTAATTTCGCGATTTTGGTGCCATCTGTTAATGTAAACCCTTCGCCATTACCTAAAACTAAACCACCAAACAGGTTGCCTTTAAGATTCAAAATAGAAGGTACCGCAATACCTTTACCATAAGTAATTCTAAAAGTACCCTTATTTATTTTTTTGGTTACCGCTACTTTTGGAATAAAATTAGTGCCGTATAATTCATGATTATCAATACGTCCACCTAACAAGAAATTTAATCCAGAATCTAACTTATACTCTAATTGCGTGTAAACTCCGGTCTGATCTAAGTCGATACCTCCTTCATCTAAAAGATAAGTGCCTTTAGAGTCTGCCATATCCAACTGGTATTGTGCGCCTAGAGTTAAATAAAACCGGCTCCAATTATTATTGTACTGGGCCTCTGCATTAAAACGTTTTGAGGCATCTTTAAAAAGGGCACCACGTGGAAGTACTAATCCAGTTCCTGGGCCAGTAGGGAACCATTGTTCTGTAAACGAACGCTCGCGTGCTTCTGCCTCAGAAAAACCATTATTTATAAACGACACATAATTTTGTGTGCGTTGATTAATGGCATA